>JAFVWN010000039.1 GCA_017501645.1 Clostridia bacterium
CAGACGCGAGCCCATCTTATACCAGTAAACCCTTTCACCTCTTCCCCATGCGGGGTTGTGGTCATATTCGGTATTAGCAGTTGTTTCCAACTGTTATCCCGATGTATAAGGCAGGTTGCTCACGCGTTACTCACCCGTCCGCCGCTAAGTATCTCGAAGCAAGCTCCAAAATACTCCGCTCGACTTGCATGTCTTAAGCACGCCGCCAGCGTTCGTCCTGAGCCAGAATCAAACTCTTAAGTTCAAATCTAACTAAGACTAACTAAATACTGACGTATTGTTAGTTATAAACTAATTTATGTGTTGAATATACACATTTAGAAATTAACAAGAAGTTGTTTAAATTCATTTAAAAAACCTTGTACACTTTCTTACATATTCACTTGTCAAAGTTCAGTTGTTGTTCGCCCTGGTGGGTGACAACGGTTATATGATAGCACTTTCAAACAATAAAGTCAACACTTTTTTTAAAAAAAATTAAAAAATTTTCAAGTTTTTTTCTTAAAACCTCTGTAATGCCTGTTTTATCGGCATTTGAAGCTTTAAAAAAGTTTTAAAATCTTCAATTCTTTTCTAAAAATAGTAATTATCATTTAAAATAAGCTATCTTTCGGCACAAGTGAGATTTGCTTCCCTTCTTGCACGCGAATTACATTATACACTTTTAAAAATAAAAATCAAGTGCTTTTTGAAAATTTTTTATTTTTTTTCTTATCTATATAATATATATAATAATACTATTAATATTTTATCTTATATATATGACCCTCTCCCTCTTTTTTTGTTTACTCAATCAACCTTTTTTATCTTACACAAAAAAAAGATGGGCATCCCCACCTTTTTATATTTATGCGTTTGGCTCGTTTCCATCTTCTTCTTTGTTTTCATAAGATGGTAAACAACCTTTAATTTGTTCTATCTTTGCTAAATAATCAAAAATTCCATCTCTTTCACTTATTAAAAGCTTTTCTTCTGCCTCATCAGCAATAAGTTCCGGATGAGTTTTTGTTATGTACAAAATCTCTTTAATTCTACTCTCACACATACTAGCTGTTACACCAATAAAACCGTTAAGGATTACAAGTTTGTCTTCACTAGCCTTCTTTTTTCTTGCAATAGCAGAATCAATGGCCATTCTTTTGCTTATTATCATATTTTCCTTAGCACCTAAATCTATTTTTTGTTTTCTTGTTATAAGGTCACTATGGCTTTTTTCTAAATCAAGATATTCCAAAAACACCCTATCAACAGTATCATTAAAATAACCAAGTGGTATTCTTTGTAAATCTTTGTTAATTGTTAAATCTATCATAGTCTATCTATCTCCATTTTAATATAATATTTCAATCTTAAGCTTTTGGTTCATCACCACTAATATTCAAGCCTGTTTTTGCTTCTTTATCTTTTGAAATAGCCACTGCATAAGGAGAAACTTGTAAAACATCCAAAACTTCGCAAATTAAGTCTTTTGTGTTTTGAATAGACACAAATGCGTTTGTGACTTTAGACCTGTCAAATGCAGACAATTGCTCATTTACCAAAATCCCATCCGCCACCTTAAATGATTTAACTTCTAAATCCACAGCTTTCTTATCTTTTTCTAAAACACCAATTGCCTTTTGAACAAAAGTAAAAACTTCTTCTTGTACAGAGATGATTTTCTTCTTCCTTTCTTCTTTTTCGTTATAATAAAAATTATCTTGAGAGCCCTGATAATTATATTCATAATCGCCCTCATTAATTCTTATCCACTCAATAGCTCTTTCATAATCATACATAAGAGCCCCAACACACCTTTGAGCATCTCTAAATGCTTGATAAATCTTCACAGCTCTATCCTTAGAATTTGATTGATTCAATGCGGTTTCAAATTCTTCCTTGAGTGTAGACACATTTTTTTCTGCCATTAAAACCCCCTAAAAAAAATTATCTACACAAGGCGGAAATAGTTTATACCACATAATATAGATAATTTCAAGTAAAATTTTTAAAAAGTAATAACTTTCTTGTAGACAACACAAAACTATTGTCGATAAATATCGAAATGGTTATTCTTCCTCACCCATTTCAGCTTCTTTTTTCTTTTTTTCCTCTTTTTCAATATAGAAAGGAGAAACTATCAACTCTTCTTTAAATCTAAGAATATCTCTAAGATTAACGATAGCTTCATCTGCCTCTAATCTTTCTTGAGAAGAGTAAGCACTTGGCTTTCTTGAAAACAACGGTTTTGACTCTCTTCTAAAAGTCACCTCATAACCATTTATATCCTCTGTCATTGTATCAACAAACTTTTTGATTATTCTTTTGAAGTCATTTAAAACCTCGATTTTTGCCATATTTCTTGAATCCATACAAGCAACTTGTCTCAATGCCACATTAGGTTTGTTTTCATCATACTCATTCACTCCCGGAATTTTCCAATCATCACGAGATAAAATAGTGTCATACTGAACACTTTTTTCAAGTCCTAAAACAACTTCTTGTACATCTTTAAAAATTTTAGAGTAATAATAACACTCCTCAACTCTTAAACCTTCTGCAGTAAGTTTCTTCATTTGTTCGATTAGATACTCAACTTGCTCGCTAACAACTTTTCCCATATTACCCCCTATTCCTGACCTGGCTCTACATCTTTTTCACTTTTTTCTTCTTGTTCTTCTTTATAATATGGAGAACTCATTAATTCTTCTCTTAATCTTGAAAGAGCATCCAACTCAATAATAGTCTGCTCATTTACTTTGCAATTTGCAATTTCTTTTCTTTTTTCTTTAATAGGAACTAAAAGGCTTTTTGCTTGCACAGAAACAAACCTTGTCATAAGCTCTTCTAACCCTGCAAGCCTATCAATGTTTTCTTGCCCCGGTTTCCCACTTCTTTCAATCATCTTCAAAACTTTTTCACTAGCACCATTTCTTTTTGCTTCTTCAAGTTTCTTTTTTGCAGAATTTGCTTTAAGTTCCATACCATAAGTCACTTTACTTATTGCAGTTGAAACATTTTTATAAAATGTAGTAATATATTCAACATTCCCTTGGTTTAATCCTTGTTGCATCTTATCAACTTCTTGGTGCCACCAATCTATTTGAAACATATCCATATGTCTATTTTTCCTTTTTATTATTCTTTGTCCGGTTCTAAAGTACAGCTTTCCTTTTTTTCTCCGCTATAAACAGAACCTAACTTTTTACTCATTACAGAAATATCAACCCAAGCTTTTTCAGCATCACTAATTCTTTGACTTAAAACATCCTCTTCTTTTTCAAAAGATTCAATGTCTCCTGCGTACATATAGTTTTCCATATTTTGCAAACTATCACCATATGCATACCAACTCTCCCACGCTTCTTGACGAGCAGAATCCATTTCTGTTTTTAAATCCTCAAGTTCTCTAGTTTTTATGTTTAGTTCATCTCTAGAAATAACACCACTAACAGAAATTGACGCATTTGCAATGTCGATAAACCTATCCATAACTTGAATATAATATCCCAAAATTCTTTGTTTGTTTTTTAAATCATCAAATCTTTCTTTCATTTTTACCCCTCTCATAAAGATAATATCATAGCTTTTGTTTTTTTTCAAGACCCTATTTTATATCTTTATAATAATATATATTTCCGTCTGTGTAAACACAAAAAAGGAAGAGAGCTTTCCTCCCTTCCTTTCAAATTATTCTTTTGACGGATTTTTATCTTTTTGAGATTCATCAATATAAGCAGTTTCTTTTTTATATAGTACTGGCATTGATGATTTTATTTGAATTTCACCATCATTACTAAAGATCGAATTACTGCCTGGAGCAAATGCTATATAACCTCTTCCGCACACACTACAAATATATGTATTACCAACTAACTCCATATCACATGGGCCAAAGTCGTTATTCTTCTCCCAATAACTATCTCCACAAATCGTACAGGTATAAGTGTCAACACCTGTCGACAAGCAATCAATACCCTCAGTACTTTCACACTCGTAATCATGCCCTATAGGAGGATAATCTGAAGTGTCTTCAGTACCACAATACTCACAATACCACACAGTATACCCCCATTCTTCACATGTCGCATCTTGATGATCTGAAACTCTCGAGAAATTACACTCGCCGTATTCTCCATTACCGACAGTAAATGAATCTCCACATACCGTACACACAAAAACATCTCGACCCTCTTGAATACAAGTTCCATCGATAGAACTATCATATTCATAATCACATGATCCATACCAATCATTATCTTCATTATATGTAGCCCCGCAATTATTACATTCATATTCGTCTACACCAGAAGTTTGACAGTCTGTTCCCGCAGAACTATTTCTCAATTCATAATCATGCCCAGTAGGTTCTAAATCATATGTCACATAATCGTAACACCAGTTACATTCCCAATAATCAAGACCCCATTCTTCACAAGTTGGAGCATAGCTTTCGCTTTCTCTATAATAATCATAGACATGATCACCGTAGTATCCGCCAGTTTCTAATTCAACAGTGTCAGAGCAAATTGTACATTCTTCAACACTACCACCCTCTTCTTGACAAGTATCACCTGTGTATCGTTCAATACACTCGTAATCGTGGTCTCCATAATTATCATTATCTTCGCTATATTCATCACCACAAATAGAACATTGATAAGTATCTGTACCTGCAGTTTGACAATCGTCACCAGTAGTACTCTCTACACACTCGTAATCGTGGTCGCCGTAAACTCCGTTGCCGACAACAAATGAATCTCCACACAAACTACAAGTATACTCGCTTTCTCCTTCCGTTTCGCAATCCGCACCAGACGAACTATCTGTTAGCTCGTAATCGTGTTCACCATAATCACCATTGCCTTCGGTATATGAGTCACCACAATTGTCACATGTGTATTCATTTTGACCTTCAGTCACGCAATCTGAACCAGACCAACTATCTGTTTGATTATAATTATGCCCAATAGGTTCAAGGTCTTCAGTAATATACTCAGAACACCAGTTACATTCCCAGTAATCAAGACCCCATTCTTCACAAGTTGGAGCATAGCTTTCACTTTCTCTATAGTATTCATATACATGTTCGCCGTAATATCCGCCAGTAGATAATGTTCTTGTTCTTGAACATACTGAACATTTTTGTTTACATCCACCATCTTCTTGACAAGTATCACCTGTATACCTTTCTATTGTTTCCCATGTGTGTCCCACACTATTAAACTCTGCTGTATATGTTGTATTACCAGTTATTCCTGCAACTGCCGGACTCCAACCCTTGAATGTATAATGGTAGTTGTCATCCGCAGGTTTTGTTGGGGTACTTCCGTTGTATGTTGGTGTGGTTCCGTGTGTAACATTTGTATCTGTTTCTAGCGTTGTTCCATCATAATTTTTCCAAGTAACTGTATATTTATTAATTGTTGCACTAGCTGTTAAATCAATATCTTTATTTAATGATGTTGTTACTGCATAGTTTGTTTGAGTTGTATTGCCATCACTCCATTTACTCCAAGTATAACCTGTAGAAACTGTTGCGCTAAACTTTAGGCTTGCACCATAAAGTAGTTTCGCTGATGTTGTAGCACTTATTGTTTCTCCCCAACATCCAGTTCCACTAAAGCTTGCTCCTGATATACCTGTTCCTGCTCTTGCTGTTACTGTAAAGTACTCTCTCAAATACCAAGAATTACTCTCGTTTGCTGTTGGTGTCCAAGTTCTTGAAACTGTGTTTTCTGCACCTTGAGATCCACTCCACCAAACCATATAATTTCTGTTTGTATTCTTCCTTGTAAATGTTATTGTTATTGGAGATGTGCTATATTCTGCTGTTAATGTAAATGTAGTGTTTGTATTGTTGATAGTACTTTTACTTAATGTTCCTCCACTTACAGTTACTGTAACATCTGTTGCTGTATTTGCATAATAGTAACCATTACTATAGCTTAGCGTATAACTCTTTGTCGTTCTTGTAACGCTTGGCGTAATTGTTACATTTGCTATTACTTTTCCACCACTTGGTACACCACTTAATGAGTTAAATGTGTAATCATATTGTGCAGTATCCGCACTTGCTGTAAATGTTCTTGTTGTTGAACCTACGGTTAACTTATTAGAACTTACAGATATTGATGTTCCATAATCAACCGTTATTGCTGTCGCTGTATCCCAAGAACCATATGATGAACTTCCTAATGTTACTGTATATTTATTTACTGTTCTAGTAAAATTTGCAGTTATTGTCTTGTTTTCTGTAACTGTTCCACTTGCTCCTGTCCAACTGCTAAATGAATAATCATATTGTGCTGTATCTGTTGTTGGTGTTGCAGTTATTGTTTGAGAGCCAACTGTTAGGGTTGCTCCACTTGCTGAAATGCTTGAACCATATGGAACTGATATACTTGTTTTACTTACAGTTCCATATGCTGAATTATTTACATTTATTGTAATTGTATGATATGTGTAATCTACTACTACATAATCACCACTTACAACAGCTCTTCTTCCTGTTGGTAGACCGCTGACTGTAATGTCACTTATTTCAAAATCACTTGCGTTTACCTTTGCAAGCTTTGTTCCAACTGCTGTTGTTAGTGCTGTTACTTTAAGAGGTGAATCCGGTGTTTTATTGATTGTTAACCTCTCTGCTCCATCTAGCGTTATGTTTCCGCTTACCGTTCCTCCACCATATACCATACCGCCTAAGGCATATACATCATTGGCCATAGTTCCACCATTCATATTGAATGTTCCACCAGAAGCAACATATACACCACTTCCTTTTGTAGCCGTATTGCCTGAAATCGTTCCACCATTCATTGTAAAGGTTGCCCCAGAACTTATATAAACAGCTCCGCCGTTTTCTGCAGTCTTGTTTTTTATTGAACCACCATTCATTGTATATGAAGCACCCTCTTTAAGAAAAACAGCACCGCCATCTATTGCATAAACATCATTTGTATATGCGACACAAAATTGAACACATAAAAAACATAAGCATACTGCAATAATGCTTACAAAAAGACTGATTATGTGTTTTTTTGATTTTACTATAACTGCTTTCCTCCAATTTATTTTAACAAAGGGGCAAAATTTTCTCTTATAATATATAACTATTATAACACACTCTAAATTTTTCTCAAAACGATTTTAATCCTCTTTTATAAATTTTTCCCTAAAAAAATAACTCATACACATTTACCAAATAAAAAAACGAAGTTTGCGTATATAACGAGGCATTAAAAAAATCCCAAGCCCAATTGGGACTAAAGAGCAAAGTTCGTTTCTATAAGAAAAAAAGAAAATTAACTATGTAATTTTCTTCCCCCATATTATAAACTAAAAAAGAGCCTAGTTTGCACACTCCGCAAGGCTTGGCAGGTAACCTTTCGCACGATTTTATTAGACATAAATGAATGTGAAAGGTAAAGCACCCTTTTGCAACTAGAACCCATTCTCCAAGAAAAAAGAGCGAAGTTTGCGTATATAACGAGGCATTAAAAAAATCCCAAGCTCGATTTTATTAGACATAAATGAGTGTTTGGGATTTTTTTTAATAACAAAGTTAGATGCGCAAAATTCGCTCTTTTTATAGGTTTTTAGATTTTACAAGGTTGTACACAAACTCTTCAACCTCGTCTGCTTTAACTACAAACTTATCGCCAGTCTTACGAACGGTTACTTCTACCTCACCGTTATCAAGACCACGACCTACTGTAACACGGATAGGAACACCAATAAGTTCACTATCATTAAACTTAACGCCTGCACGCTCGTCTCTATCATCAAGAAGCACAGCAACTTCTCTGTCTTCAAGATTATTGTATAGATTTTCAGCAAATGCAACTTGACTTTCTTTCTTCATATCTACAACAACAATATCAACTTTGAATGGCGCAACACACATTGGAAGAATGATACCTTTTTCGTCATGATGTTGGTCAATAATAGAAGCAACTGTTCTTTCTAGACCAATTCCATAACAACCCATTTCCATTATTTTGTCTTTACCATCTTTATCAGTGTAAGTTGTTTGATACTTGTCTGTATAACGAGTTCCAAGTGCAAAAATATGACCAAGTTCGTTACCCTTAGAAATGTTAAGTTTACCGCCACACTTAGGACAAACATCATTGCAATCAGCAAATCTAAGATCAGCCCACTCGCACTTAAAGTCTGCGTTATTAACATCCATAAGGTGAACCTCTTTTTTGTTGCCACCAACAATAAAGTTAGTCATACCCTTAATTTCATAGTCACCAATAACACGAACATTCTTAAGGTCACCAACAGGGCCAACATAACCCATAACTGAACCAATTGACTTGATTTCTTTTTCGCTTGCAAGTTCAAGTTCAGTAGCTTTTAAAAGTTTAGCAAGTTTAGACTCGTTAACTTCCCTATCACCACGAACAAGGACCATAACAAGATTGCCATCAGCATTGTAAACCATACTCTTGACAAAATCTTTTGGTTCTCTTTGAAGCATTTTCACTAGGTCGATTACTCTTTTTGTGTCTGGAGTAACAACTTCTTTGTATGTGCCTTTATATTTCATAATTTCGTCATACTTATCCGCACATTCAACAGTTTCAAGGTTTGCACCATAATCACAACAATCACAGAAAGCAATATCAGCCTCGCCTTCATCAGCGATAGCCATATACTCGTGACAGTAAGAACCGCCCATAGCACCAGTATCTGCAAGAACAGGAACTGTTTTAATTCCTAAACGATTGAAGAGTGCAGTATATTCTGTCGCCATTTTTTGATAATATTCATTCAAATCCTCTTTGTTTGCGTGGAAAGAATAAGCATCTTTCATAGTGAACTCTCTTGCTCTAACAAGACCATTACGAGGACGAATTTCGTCACGATGCTTTTGTTGAATTTGATAAATGCTAAATGGTAAATCGTTGTAAGACTTAACATAAGCACCAGCAACTAAAGTTGCATATTCTTCATTTGTTGGGCTTAATGCAAATTCAGCATTGTTTCTATCAACAAGCTTAAACATTTCTTTACCGAAAGCATTCCATCTTCCACTCTTTTCTAAAGTTTCTTTAGATACAAGAATAGGAAACTTCATTTCATTGCAGTTAACATTATCCATAGCTCTGCGGATTTGATAACTAACTTTTCTTAAAATCATATTAAAATAAGGCATATAGTGGAAAAGTCCAGCAGATACCTTTTTAACCATACCAGCTCTAACCATATAGCTCATAGCAGTGCTATCAACATCACTTGGTTGTTCTTTTTGTGTTTTAAGCAAAAACTTACTAAATCTCATAATTATTCTCCATAAATAAGGCAAAAGCCATTAATATATTCATTATTATAAATAAAAGAACCCGATATTGCAAGAAAAAAGCAAATTTTACTCACAAAAAACCTAAAAATTAGGACTTTTACAGCTTTAAAACAGAAGCTAAACTTCATAAAAAACAAAAGGTGAGGATTTCCCCCACCTTTTATTAATTATAAACTATTCTTATGGTTATTGACTTCTTTATCTTCGTATAATAAAGTAATTCACTTTCCCCCTCAACAACGACCGAGTCAATAATTTCTATAATATCACCGGACAATGTGTCAATAACCTCAACATACCAAGATTCTGTATTAAAGAAATCCTGCTCAATAATATAGAATGTGTCTTCTGTATATATGTCGCTAAAATAAACATTTCCACCATTATCAATATACAATTCAGCTCCGGCATATGCAGAATATGTATCCGTATATTCCCCATCAACAGAAATATAATACATTTCTAATGTATAAAGTCCAATTTCTAAATTTCCTGTAATAGGTATTGCTTCCTGAAGATAGTCTGTTGATTGATAATATTCAACACTATGAGCCTCTCCATCGACATACGCAAACCATGGTGTATTTGCTCCTGCATAGAATATATCAACTTCTTCATATGTTGTATGGTTATAAATTGTTGCAACCCCGTTCCTGTATAGCCTCAAATAACAATCTTCATAATCATTATACCACACAGTTTCACCATCAAAAGCTTCAATATCTGATTCGATTTTTATATAAGCATTTCCTGAAGCTTCCTCTGTAAAATTCGCAGTTATTGTGTCATCACATGTAATTGTTCCACTTCCTGTCCAAGTCCAACTATCAAACACATAACCACTATTCGCAACAGCCTGATAACTATCACCACCAATAGTTAATGTGTCACCATCTATACTCCACACTGTACCATACGCGACACTAATATCACAACCCGTTCCAAGATTTGTACCATTTTTAACAATATACCCCTCCGCACCTGAGGAAATAACAACTCCATAATTTCTTGTTGTCCTTGTGAAGTTTGCAGTTATTGTCTTTGTACCTGTTACGCTTGTACCTGCATTACTCCAACTACTGAATGCATATGAATATTGGGCAGTTTGTGTTGTTGCGGTGGCGGTTATTGTAGTTGAACCGATTGTAAGAGTTGCACCACTTGTAGATATGCTTGTACCATATGGCACTGTTACACTTGTCTTAGAAACTGTTCCATATCCACTAGGACTAGCAGAAATTGTTACAGTATAAGATTTGGTTGTTCTTGAAACATTTGGCGTAATTGTTACATTCGCTATTACTTTTCCACCACTTGGTACACCACTTAATGAGTTAAATGTGTAATCATATTGTGCGGTATCCGCACTTGCTGTAAATGTTCTTGTTGTTGAACCTACGGTTAACTTATTAGAGCTTACAGATATTGAAGTTCCATAATTTACTGTTATTGCTGTTGCTGTGTTCCAACTACCATAACCTGTGCCAAGAGTTACTGTATATTGCTTAGTTGCCCTTGAAACACTTGGCGTAATTGTTACATTTTCTATTACTTTTCCACCACTTGGTACACCAGTTAGTGAATTAAATGTATAGTCATATTGGTCCGTATCTGCACTTGCTGTAAAGGTTCTTGTTGTTGAACCTACGGTTAACTTATTGGAACTTACAGATATTGAAGTTCCATAGTTTACTGTTATTGCTGTTGCTGTGTTCCAAGAACCATATGATGAACTTCCTAATGTTACTGTATACTGATTAGTCGTTCTTGTAAAGTTTGCAGTAATTGTCTTGTTTCCCGTAACCGTTCCACTTGCCCCTGTCCAACTGCTGAACGAATATGTGTATTGTGCTGTTGCTGTGGTTGCAGTGGCAGTTATTGTATTTGAACCAACAGTTAATGTTGCTCCACTTGCAGATATGCTTGTACCATATGGTACTGTTACACTTGTCTTAGAAACTGTTCCATATCCACTAGGACTAGTAGATATTGTTACAGTATAAGATTTGGTTGTTCTTGAAACATTTGGCGTAATTGTTACATTCGCTATTACTTTTCCACCACTTGGTACACCAGTTAATGAATTAAAGGTATAGTCATATTGATCAGTATCTGCACTTGCTGTAAATGTTCTTGTTGTTGAACCTACGGTTAACTTATTAGAGCTTACAGATATTGAAGTTCCATAATTTACTGTTATTGCTGTTGATGTATCCCAACTACCATAACCTGTGCCAAGAGTTACTGTATATTGCTTAGTTGCCCTTGAAACACTTGGTGTAATTGTTACATTTTCTATTACTTTTCCACCACTTGGTACTCCAGTTAGTGAATTAAAGGTATAGTCATATTGGTCCGTATCTGCACTTGCTGTAAAGGTTCTTGTTGTTGAACCTACGGTTAACTTATTAGAACTTACAGATATTGAAGTTCCATAGTTTACTGTTATTGCTGTTGCTGTGTTCCAAGAACCATATGATGAACTTCCTAATGTTACTGTATACTGATTTGTCGTTCTTGTAAAAGATGCTGTTACCGTTGTGTCACTAGTTACGGTTGTAAAACCAACAACCCAACTACTAAAGGCATATGTATACTCTGCAGTTCTCGCTGATGGTGTTGCTGTATAGCTATAAGAATCTGCAACAAGCAAAACATCTCCATCTAGAACCAATGTTGAACCATAATTAACTTTAACAGTCATTGTCCCACTGGAACTTGCTGTATCATTATTAGTTATTACACCATAAGAAGAATTGTTTGATGTTATCGTTACGGTATATTGT
The DNA here is from genome assembly GCA_017501645.1 of Clostridia bacterium. GTDB lineage: Bacteria > Bacillota > Clostridia > Christensenellales > UBA1242 > UMGS2069. The sequence goes on from JAFVWN010000039.1 coordinate 12,082, forward strand.
TTTGTCGTTCTTGTAAAGTTTGCAGTAATTGTTTTATTTCCTGTAACTGTTCCACTTGCTCCTGTCCAACTGCTAAACGAATAATCATATTGTGCTGTATCTGTTGTTGGTGTTGCAGTTATTGTTTGAGAGCCAACTGTTAGGGTTGCTCCACTTGCTGAAATGCTTGAACCATATGGTACTGATATACTTGTTTTACTTACAGTTCCATAGGCTGAATTATTTACATTTATTGTAATTGTATAATAAATATAATCAACAACAACATAACCACCGCTAAGTATTGCCCTTCTTCCCGTTGGAAGACCACTTACTGTTATGTCGCTTATTGTAAAATCATTTGCATTTACCTTTGCAAGCTTTGTTCCAACTGCGGTTGTTAGTGCTGTTACTTTAAGAGGTGAATCCGGTGTTTCATTGATGGTTAACTTCTCTGCTCCATCTAGCGTTATATTTCCGCTTACTGTTCCTCCACCATAAACCATTGTACCCGCAGAGTACACGCTGTCAGCCATCGTTCCGCCATTCATATTGAATGTTCCACCAGAAGCAGCATATACACCACTTCCTTTTGTAGCCGTATTGCCTGAAATCGTTCCACCATTCATTGTAAAGGTTGCCCCAGAACTTATATAAACAGCTCCTCCATTATCTGCTGTTTTATTTCTTATCGAGCCACCGTTCATTGTGTACGAAGCACCCTCTTTAAGAAAAACAGCTCCACCATCTATTGCATAAACATCATTAGAACTAAAACAAACAATACCGCCAAAAGAAAACCCTAGACACATAATGCCTAGCGTAAATATCAAATTCAATAAAAATTTGAATTTCTTCACTCTTTTTTCATTCCGCCCTCTTTATTAGTTTGCTTTCCTTTCAATATTATTATAAATAATATTTTATAAATCTCCAAACAAAATAAGCACATATATTAATTTTTTTTATAAAAACACACTGTTTTTTAGTAAATTATCAAAATTCACATAAAAAAAGAAGGATTTTTTCAAATCCCTCTTATATTTTAAGCTTCCGGCTCATCATCTTCGTCATTATCTTCTTCGAGTTCGTCTAAAATTTTTAAGTCTTCAATATATTGTTCACAAGAAAGAGCAAATCTTTTTACCTCTTCCTCACGATACTCTTTGGCAACATCTAGTAATGATTGGTGATTCTTATATGTTTCAACTAAAGTATTATAAGCTCTTAGTCTTAACTCTTCACTTTCAACATCTTTTACATACTCAGTAAAATCTCTTAATAATTGAACTCTGTTTTCTTCAAGATTGCTACACATTTCACTGTATGTCTCAAAAACTTTTTCAGCATCTTCTTTGATTTTTTTCGTATCTTCAGTTCCAGAAACATAGTGAACCCCTACTGAGTGCATCACCTCTGCTTCTGCAGACTTTATTCCAACCAAATAAAGTTTTGCAAGTTCAATATCTGCATTAATACTTTCAATATAAGAGAAAAGATATGCAGTATCAACAACGCCCTTTCCCTCACGAATAGCACCATCTTTTTTAACTATTAGATTTCTTTTTTTCTCACAAACTTCTTTTAGTCTTTTCTCTTCCTCTAGATAAGCATCTCCAGAAATTTGTCCGCCTAAATTATAGAAATTAATCATAGTTGTTACCTCCAAAGTTTTTGGTTTTAGTCTTATGCGTTTGGTTCTTTATTTTCATCATCAAACGCTTCCGGCATTAACATTTCACATTTTTCAAAAAATGGAAAAACTTTTTTAGTTCTAAAATTTTCAACAATAGTATGTACTTCAAGATGCACTCTATCACTCTCCATCAAGCCCATATGAATAAATGCATATTTTTGATTTTCATTAAGCATCACACTTGAGGCTTCTGCTTGAGATAAAGTTTGCCTAAAAGAATTTTCAGCTTTAGAAAGTTTGTCATAATAACGAGCATATCTATCAAATAATTTTTCAGCTTCATCAGCCAAATCTTTGTATGCTGGATTAATAGAGTTAGCACCATAAAAATTCATTGCATCATAGTAATATTTAATATAGTCAAGGCAGGTTTTCATATGTGCATTATCGGTTGCCATATAATCAAGATAAGCATTGTAGTAATCCATTGAAAGACTTCCAGAAGCTTTTTGTTTTTCTTCAATTTCAATAAGTTTGCTGTCAGCCTCTTCTTTCTTTTGAAGTGCTATAAGTGCTTGCTTGTTGAAATTTTCTTGATCATACTCGTAATCTTTAATATTCATAATATTATCCTCATAAATGTGATTATAGTTTAGCATAGCAATAAAAAAAAGTCAATACCCACCATTTTTCGACATTTTTGATAAAAAAAGAGCGGAATTAATCCGCCCAAAAATTATGCATTTGGTTCGCTATCTTCACAAGAAGTTTCTTTCGCTTTTGTTTTAATTGCATTAACTTCAGCATCTAAAGATAAAATATTCTTGCTTAAAGGAGCTGTTTGATTCCAAATTTCTGTGTTTTGACTGTATAAAGCATCAATCTTATCACATAAATACTTATATCCTGTGTGATTAACATCTTTTAAAAGCTTAATGCACTCATATGTCTTATAAATTTCATCTTCAACTTCTTCAATTTTATTTTCAAAATCTAAAAGTTCATCTTGCATTGATTCAATAACAACAGAAAGTGCTCCACCCTCTTCAAGTCCACCAACAGTTTGACAAGAAAGCAAAACTTGTAAACTAGAAAGGACATCTCCTCTTAGTTTTGCAATTTCCTTTAGTTGCTCATTATAAGACGCTCTTTCCTCATCATTAAGAGTTCTTACAATAGAAAGCACTCTATTTTCATCTGCAGCATCTTCAAGCTCTTTAATTTTTTTTGATTTTTCTTCAATTTCTTTTAAACTATTAATTCTTCCTTCAGCTATTCCCATAACCTTTCTCCTGTTCAATTTTTTAGAACTAAAGTATAAAACAACTCTCTTCAAAAGTCAATACCAAAGCATCACAAAAATAGCCATAATAATACAATAATTAAGCAAAAAAATAAAGAGCCATTTTTTGGCTCTTTTTATTTTTATTAATCTAGACCTATAACGGCTCTTGCTCTTGCAAGCGTTTCTTTTGCAATTGCTCTCGCTTTAGTTGCACCAGCATCAAGCATTTTCTCTACCTCATCATAGTGAGTCATATAGTAATTATATTTTTCTCTCATAGGGGTTAGATATTTATTTGCGACACTATAAAGTTCAGCCTTTGCATCAGCCCAAGAAATACCTTTTGCAAATCGTTCAGCCATTGCTTCAAGTTCTTCTTTGTTTGCAAACAATTTGTAAAGAGAGAACACCGCACAATCAGTACTTTTAGGCTCTGTTGGTAAAGAACTATCAGTCTTTATGCCACTAATAAGTTTTTTGAGTTCTTGCTCTGTGCAGAATAAAGGGATTTGATTTCCATAACTCTTACTCATTTTTCTGCCATCAATACCAGTAATTGTCGCAACACTTTCTTGAATGATTTCAGTAGGAATAACAAATGTATTGCCATATCTTTTATTGAAAGCTTTTGCAATATCTCTAGCCATTTCAACATGTTGTTTTTGGTCTGCACCAACAGGAACAAACTTAGTGTTAAACAACAAAATATCTGCAGCCATCAAAATTGGATAGTTATAAAGCCCCATATTAACAAGAGCATCAGGGTCATCACCTGCTTCTAAGCTTTTTTCAACCAATGCTTTATAAGCGTGGGCTCTATTCATTAGCCCCTTGCTTGTAACATTACATAAAAGCCAGTTAAGTTCAGTCACCTCAGGAACTTGACTTTGTTTATAGAAAACAATTTTATTTGGGTCAAGTCCACAAGCAAGCCATGTACAAGCAATCTCTTTAGTAAACTGTACAAGCTCTTCTTTTTTCTTAATAAAATTAAGTGCGTGATAATCGGCAATAAAATAGAATGAATCAAGTTCGGGATTATTGCTCATTTCAATAGCTGGCTTAATTGCTCCAAAATAGTTTCCTATGTGTGGAGTACCAGTAGGTTTTACGCCAGTAAGCGAAATTTTATTCATAATTAGTACCTTCTTTTTCTAGTATTTTGTAATTTTTTATTTGTTTTATATATCTTTTGCACAATTTATCGCAAAATTAGTTAATAACTTCATCAATAACAGCTCCGCCAATACACACATCATCATTATATAACACTGCATACTGCCCAACGGTTACCGCTCTTTGAGGTTTTTCAAACTCTATACGAACCTTGTTTTTTTCGAGTTTGTAAACCAAAACCTCTTGGTCTTCTTGACGATATCTAAATTTTGCTTTTGCTTTTATAACATTTTCATCAGGCTCTTTTATGAGCCAGTTCATATTGTTTGAGATTAATGCTTTACTGTTAAGAGCATCACCTTCACCTTGTGACACATACAAGATATTGTTTTTTACATCCTTTTTAACAACAAACCAGCTTTGACCATTAGAACCGCTTTTCCCGCCTACACCAAGACCTTTTCTTTGACCTATTGTGTATTTTGAAATACCTGTATGTTTACCAACAGTACCACCGGTTTTTATATCAACAATATCCCCTGCTTTCTCTGGATAATTGCTTTCCATAAATGTTTTGAATTTACTTGAACCAATAAAACATACATCATAGCTATCTTTTGTTTTAGAAGAAATCAAATTGTTTTCTTCAGCTATTCTTCTTACTTCCTGTTTAGTTAACTCACCAAGAGGAAACAATGCTTTTTCAAGTTGTTTTTGAGACAATTGACATAAAAAGTATGATTGGTCTTTGTCTGTATCAATAGCCTTTTTTAATATATGTTTACCATTATTATGCTCTATTCTTGCATAATGCCCAGTTGCAAAATAATCCGCACCGAGTTTATTGGCAAATTCAATAAACGGCTTAAACTTAACCTCACGATTGCAGACAACACAAGGATTTGGCGTTCTTCCCGCAAGATATTCATTAACAAAATAATCTTTAACAAGTTGCATATTTTGAGAATAATCAACAACCTCTAAATCTATGTCAAGTTGAGAGCAAAGTTTACGAACTCTAGTTTCGTCATCTTCTCTAGTTTCAGGATTTTCACCTTTCATATGAAGACCAATAACTTTGTATCCTTGTTTTTTAAGAAGCAAAGCAGAAACAGAGGAGTCAACCCCCCCGCTCATACCAACAACTACAATTTTTTGATTGCTTTCCACTTCTTAACCTCTTAAAAAGAATTATTTGTTTTGCTTCTGTTCTGTTTTTCTTTGTTTTTTATTCTTTTTGTTATATAGTTTCTCAAGTCTTGCTTTTTCTTGAGCTTTGAATGTGGCTTTGTCTAACGCAATGTACTTCTTACCAATTTTTGCACGAGTGTTGACATTAAGATTAGAAATAAATTCTTCTTTAGAAATACGATATTTGTATTTGTTAAAACATAATGCAAACAAATCCATAATCCACATAGCCAAAACTATAAAGCCCAGACCACCACCAATAGAGATACCTATATACTTATAAAGTACAGGAATAAATATAACAGGGGCAATGATAACATCAAAAATTACCACTGTCCAGCCCTTTTTGTAATTTCTTGCATAAAAATTATGTATTCCAAGCCAACCAAAGAAGAAACACCAAGCAATCATAGAGGCTCTTTTTATACCCTCTGGAATCTTATGTGACGCCTTGTTAACCTCTTTCATAATTTTTCGTTTTGCAAGCATACGGTCAGCCCATTTATAAATGTCCCACCATTCAATTTTTTCTTGCTTAACATCACCACGAGCCTGCTTAACACTTGAGGTTGGCTTTTCAATACCTTCAAGATATGTTACATCACTGGTATCAATGTTGTAACTTCCGTCAGCATCAACGGTATATCTTGGCTTATCTTCCTTTTTAGCTTTACTCTTGTGTTTATGGCGTTTTGGCTTGTTTGGTTCAGTTTCAAAAGTAACTGTACCAACTTTTCTCATATCCATATTATCTTGAGTAAGTTCGTCAATTTCTTCGTACTCTTGAGCAGTCCCTGTCTTTCCCTCTTCCTCAAGAGTTTGCCCTTGAGTTTCAGTTAATGCAGTTTCCTCTTTTACTGCCTCAACAACAGGCTCTTGTTCTTTTGTTTCATTTTTCATTGATGCAGTATAAATTTGAGAGTCTACCCCCTCTTTCTTTTCAAGTTCTTCTTGCATCTTTTTCACAGAATATCCACACTTAGAGCATTTTGCATCATTCTTTTTTATGATGTTCATACATCTAGTACAGAATCTAATTCTTTTAGCCATAGTATCACCTTATACTTTTATATAATATCATATTAACATATTTTTATTACCAGTGTAAAGCAAATAGAAAAACCTAAAAAATTTTATACACACAAAAATCAAGCATTTTAATTAAAAAACAACCATAATAAATAAGATTTGATATTTCAAATCAAACCCAAGCTTTAAAATCACAACAAAAAAAGACAGGTTTCCCTGTCTTTTTGTCTTATGCTATTTGTAACTCCTTTGGTAAAAGAATATATTCTTTTTTATCAATTATCACATCTTGTAAATATGAATTATCAACTTGATAAGCCTTACTTTCTTTTACAATCTCAATTTCTGCACCGTTTACTTTTTCACCATTTGGAGCAAAAGTCAACCCTACTTCTGCCTTATATTGTGCTAAACTATAACCATACTTTACTGTTAATCTTTTAACATCACCATACCAATTCCAATATGTACTCCAACCACTTGGTTTGCTAGAAGCATTTGCAACATCTGTATATATTACTAAACTACTTGAACAACTATAAAATGGTGCATATGAATAATTTAAAGCAGAAATAGTTGTTACACTACTTGGAATATATACACTTGTTAATCCACTGCATAAACGGAATGCTTCATTCCCTATACTTGTTACACTATTTGGGATTATTACACTTGTTAATCCACTGCAAGAATAGAATGCTCCATACCCTATACTTGTTACACAGTCTGGAA
>JAFVWN010000040.1 GCA_017501645.1 Clostridia bacterium
GTTGGCATAACACACATTACGAGCATAGTGGTTGATGACGGATAAGATGCTTCTAAAATTCCATTTATAAGTATCGGTCTGTAATTTACAACGAACATTTCAAAAAAGATGTACGCCGCCATCACAATAATATAGAATCCTCCAAGCGTGAGGATGCTGAAATCAACCTTAAAAAGATTTTTTCTTTTGATCCACTCACAAAGTCCGAGTATGCCAAACCCCATTATAAAACATATCGGAACAAGACCAAGCCAATCCGTAATGATGTAGAGTGAAATATGCACTCCTGTGATGTTGTGAATCATTTTATTAAGTGTTGCAAAACCGACACTTGAACCTTGCGGTCCGATTTCTCCAACATCAACAAACCCAAGAGCTACTGTCCATATAATGAACAATGCAAGTAACCCCAACCCACTGTAAAAACTTTTTCTTTTCATTTTTTAAACCTTCCTTTTGTGTATTTGGCTTTCGCCTGAATACACTTTACAGAAAGGTATTAAAAATCTCAAGAATTGTGTCGTCACATCGGTGATACTTTCCGTGTCATTGCCATTTTACGAGCATTAACGCCTTTATTATGAGGAATATGAACAGGAAAGTTCCTGCATAAGGTTGCGAGCTTATAATAAACAAAAATACCGCTACCGCATTTAATATAAGCGATATTTTTTCTCTGTTTTGTACCCAAAACAGCTTTTGAGAGTTTTGAAAAGTAAGGGTTAAAATTCCATATACTATAATTGCGATTACAACAGCATAATACGCAATCCTTAAATAACTTGAAATTCCGTTTAAGGACAATAGCGAAACTTCTTGTACAATTCCGTTTGCTTTTTGTCCGAAAAATGGCAGGAAGAAGAACATCAAAGCACTTATATCTAAAAGACCAAAGACTAAGCTTTTCAAATGCTTTTCTTTTTGTTTGTTATCTTCTTCTGCGATATTTAAGACTTCACCACTTGAAAGAAGTTCATCTATTGTCACCGAAAAATATTTTGCTATCGCTTTCAGAGAATCTATGCTTGGATATCCTCTGCCTGATTCCCATTTAGAAATTGCTGTTCGAGACACGAATAGCACTTCTGCAAGTTCTTCCTGAGTAAGTCCTTTATTCTTTCTTAACTCTTGTAATTTTTCATTAAATTCCATAATCATACTTCCTGACCTGTTCTTATGTAATATCCTTCTTGAATTGCAGATATTGTTGCAACAATGCATACTGCAATTAAACTGTACTTTATTTCAATAAACTGTAATGCAAGCGGTATAAGAAACAATAACAATCCCGTAATTTTGTTCATCACAGTATGCAAAGAGATTAACTTTTTCGTATAAATAAAACCTAAAATAACATTAAAGATTTTAATAATTGCAATTATAATAATCCATACCCATATCCATTTTGGAATATGAATGACGGGCAACAATTTAATAAGTGCTACTGCAAAGAAAAGAAAATCTGAGGTGGTATCGAGCCTTGCTCCGAATTCGCTGACAGAATTTGTCTTTCTTGCGATTGTCCCATCCACCATATCGGTAAATCCGCATAA
>JAFVWN010000041.1 GCA_017501645.1 Clostridia bacterium
AATGCAGAATATCCTATACTTGTTACACTATCTGGTATTATTAATTCTCCGGTTAATCCACTGCACTCATAGAATGCATAATCTCCTATACTTGTCACTTCTTCTAGCACGCTTAAATCTGTACAATCAAATCCTTGTATTATTGTATTTGTACTTTTTTCTATTATTGCATTCTTCCCTCTGTCTTCATATATAGTGTTACCGCTTGATACTTTTACTTCTGTTAATCCACTGCAAGAAGAGAATGCATAATTTCCTATACTTGTTACACTATCTGGTATTATTAATTCTCCGGTTAATCCACTGCAAGAATAGAACGCAAAATTCCCTATACTTGTTACGCTGTTTCCTATTGTTACACTTGTTAATCCTCTGCAAGAATAGAATGCAGCATTACCTATACTTGTTATATTGTTATGAATATTTATACTCTTGATATTACAGTTATAATAACCCATATCCGTATCAAAACAAGAAATAGGAACTTTTGTTATCTCGCTTGAAAATGTTATATTTACCGAACCACAAGAATTAAATTTTCCTTTGAATGCAGAATTTGCAATTGTTGTCACTGTTTTGTCTTCATACTCTCTTGGCATTACAAGATTAAACTCTGTTCCACTATATGTTACTGCACTATTTTTTGTTAAAATATATCCGTCAGCACCATCCGTTGTAAATGTAAACAAACTTGGATCCGCCGTTCTTGTATAAATATTAATACCATCACTGCCTGCCGTTGCTGTTCTTGGAACAAAAGTTATCTCTTCTCCTGCAGAAGTCAAGTCAATTGTGCCATTTTTGATTGTTGTCATTAATATTTCGTCATAAAAATATCCACAACAATGCTCATAATCAAGTGGCATTTCACTTTCTTGAAGAGGGTATGTTGTTGCTCCAGCAGGAGCTGTTATTGTTTTAGATAATCCACCATCAACATAGATATTAATATTTGTTGGTGACATTTTTATATACTCATTTCCGTCCACTAAAGCATTATCACTTATTTCTAATATACCACCACTCTCAACATAGATTGCTGGGGCATTGTCTGCAAAGTTGCCAGTAATTGTTCCGCCATTAATATAGCACTCACCACCATTTGCAACATAGATCGCTCCGCCATATTTTGCATAGTTTCCTGTGATTGTTCCGCCAGTCATTGTGAACACTGCACCATCACTTATATATAAAGCTCCGCCTTTCTCTGCGAAGTGTCCGCTTATCTCTCCACCGCTCATATTATAAGTTGAGCCTGCAGATAAATAGATTGCACCGCCTTTTTCTACACATTCACCATTCATAATATTTTCAACAATTTCTGTTTGCGATAACGCACTTGCAGTAATTTTAGCATCAAAATTAAATGCAAAAGAAAATCCCAGACATATAATGCCTAGCGTAAATACAAAACTTAAAATTGTTTTTAGTTTCTTCATTCTTTCTCCGCCTTTTTCTTTAGTTTACACCTTTACACATATTATTATATATAATAATTTCAAAAACTCCAAACAAAATTAAACACTATTTTAATTTTTTTAAGTTTTTTTTCCACTTTGCAACTTTCCCTCATTAAGAAAGATTATATTTGAAAAGCTTTGCTTTTGGTTCCTACGGAAGACAAAACTTTGTTTTGTGATTCATCATTGAAAAACAAATTGTTTTTTGCCTACTCTCTTCTTAACACTAGTCTACCCCTCCCCAACTTTTTGTCAAGCGATTTAAGAGGAGGTTACGAAATAATTTTTTACATAAAAAAGAAGACAAAATAATTTGCCTTCTTTTTGAATGTTTGTTTTTTCTATTATTCTACATTTGGAGTGCTTGGTTGCATATTTTGCCATAGAGTTTCAGCTTGAGCAATATATGAAGCAAACTCTGTTTCAAAAGCAGTTTTGTAACTATCTTTCACATTATTAACCGCTTGATTAATTGTTTCTGCACCATCTTTTAAGATTGTTTCAAGTATATTTAATGCACCGTTTAAAGCTTGATTAAGACCAGAAATTGCAATGTTAATTGCATTTGTCATCTCCATCATAAGAGATTCTGCATTAGTCTTTGCTTGAGCAAGAGTGTTCTCTGCTTCTGCAACTGCTGTTTCTAATGAAGCCAAAACAACAGGGTCAACTTCAGTTTTCATTTGTGCTTCTAATAAATTTTTCTTAGCCTGCATATATTCTTGCATTTCTTGAGCATACACACCACTCAAAACCTGCTCTGTATATGCTTCTTTATATGAAGCAATATTTTCTACTAGTGCTGTTAAATTTGTATTGACATTGTTAAGGAACTCACCAAAAACACCCATTCCCGATGCAATCAAACCTTTTACAGCTTCAAATTTTGCCTTAACAATTTCTTCTGCTCTAGTCTTGTAATATAGTTCTTTTAATTCTTGAGAAAGAAGTTCCTCTGTTTGCTCGTGAGATTCTTGGATAAGAGCAACAAGTTCTTCCCTCGTCATCTCTTTTGCTAAATCCACAGGGATTTCTTGCATTAATTGACTAACTCTTGTAGCAAGTTCATCTTTAGAGATAACACCCTCAAAAGAAATTTTTGCATTTAGGTCAAGAGCTTCTAGTTTTGATTTTGCATAAGACTTAACTTCATTATATAAAGCCTTAGCATCTTCACCTGAAATAGAAATTTTAAGTTCATTTTCAGTAGCATCAACATCTCCAGCTATTGCAAAACCATTCTCTTTTGCAACAGTTAAAAACGCTTCAACAGCCTCTTTTGCTGTCTTGCCCTCAAAATCAACTTTTGTAAGAATGTAGTTTCCGTCATCATTAGTCGCTGTTACACTTACAACTTTATCATTCTTATCTAGTACAAACTCTAATGATGGATTCATAGAAACATTCATAAGCCTTTCTTCTTCTTTTTTGCCACAACCAACAAGCGACATTGCACCAGCGAATATCACAAGCATTACAAAGCAAGCACATAAACTTTTAAAAAACCTTTTCATAATTCCCTCCTGATTTTTCATTATAGTTTTATAACTATGTATTACACATATTAACAAAATAAAAAAATTCCGTCAAACAAATTTTGGCGAAATTTTTGTAAATTTTATACAAATTTTATTGTTTTTTTTCGGCATCAATTTTAGCTTTTATTTCCTTACTTACATCATACGGAGCTTTTATATGATTGAAAGCAAACTTATAAGTTTCAGCACTTAAAACTTCTGCATTAACCATAAATCGTATGGTTCCAGTACCTCGTTTTAACATCTTATCAAGACCACTTTCAACTATGTTATTTGACAAAATGTTTTCATATTCAACACTTCTATAATCAGTACCAAATATACCCGTTCTTACTATCAATCTCTTGTTTGTATACGCAAAAAATGTGTTTTTATAATACAGGTGACTAACCACTAAAACACCAACTAAAGATAACACAAACAAAGAAGACGGCAACACAGATGCTAAAATTATCTCACCTCTTGAAGCCTTTTCTTCACTTGGCAAACAAAAAACTAGAACAACAAATAAAGCCATAATCAAAAAAGGAACAACTAAAGATAAAATGTTAGAAAAATACACTTTTACTTTATCTGGTTTATAGGCTTTTTCTATTTTTTCATCACTATCAATGATGGAGTCAAAAACCCTTATAACCTCATCATCAAAATCAACCTTACTCTTTTTGCTTTTTGCAAGGCTGTCATCTTCTATATGAGACATTTGTTTATCTTTTTTAGCCAACTTTTTTCTCCATTTTCTTTTTCTTTTTTTGAGCAAGTTTTGCGTCCATATCTTCCCTTAATTGAGACATTGCTCTCACTAAATTTTGTACATTTAGTTCTTGCTCTTCACGAGTTAGTCTTCTCTTATCTTCCCCAACAACATCAATTGGTTCACCAATTAAGATATAGTTTCTTCTAAAAACTTTTGGCTTTTTATAAATCACAACCGGAACAATTTGACTTTCTCCCTTTGAAGCAAAAACTATTGCTCCATTTTTTAATTGCATAAGCCCTTCTTCCTCTATATTTTTATTCCTTGTTCCCTCAGGAAATATACCTAAAATTTTATTTTTCTTTAAAACTTCAAGTGCAAACTTAAAAGATGAAACACCCGGTTTTTCTCTATCAACAGGGAAACCGCCAAACCTCTTTAGAAAAAATCCAACAAATTTATTTTCAAATAATTCTTTTTTTGCCAAGAACCTTATTTTTTTATTCAAATAAACATCAAGTAATACAGGGTCCATATTTGTAAAATGGTTACAAGTCAAGACATAACCTTTTTTCTTCGGTAGATTTTTCTTCCCAATAACTTTTACTGGATAAAACAATCTAAGAGGTATCCACGCCAAAATAAAACAGATTACAAATAGCATAATTTTTCCTCCTTAAAAATCACTCGCACATGCGGCAGCCGTAGAAAATGCAAGTTGCAAATTAAAACCACCAGTAAAAGCATCAATGTCTAAAACCTCACCAATAAAATAAAGTTTACTAACAAGTTTGCTTTCCATTGATTTTGGTTTTATGTCTTTAACAGAAACACCACCACTAGTTACAACCGCTCTTTCTATGTCGTCAAGTCTATCAACAGATAATGGAAAGCCTTTTAATAACTCACAAAGTTTTTGCCTTTCTTCAGCAGTCAACTGACTCACCTTTTTGCTTCTTAAAACACCTAGTCTTTGAGCAAAAATAGGAACTAATGCTTTAGGCAAAAGCCGTTCTAATAAGCTTGAAAATTGTTTAGCTTTAAGCTCTACAATGTCTCTTTCCAATCGTTGAAAAAGTGCAAAATCACCAAGTCCCGGCTTAAAATCAATATATAATTTTATGTTTTTAGGGTCAATTCTATTAATTTTACTAGACATTGATAAAACTAATGGACCCGAAACACCATTTCCTGTAAATAGCATTTCACCAACTTCCGTTGTATAGATTTCTTTCTTTTTTTCGTATCCTTTTAACACAACATTTTTTAAAGACAAACCACTAAGATTTTTCAAATCCTTATCATTTAAAAGTATAGCAACTAATGCAGGAACAGGCTCTACAATTCGGTGCCCCGTAACACTTGCAAACTTATAACCATCACCTGTGCTACCAGTAAGAGGGTAACTTACACCACCTGTAGAAACAACTACAGCATCACTATTTATCACTTCTCCACTGCTTAATTTTACACCAACAGCTTTATTTTCTTCTGTCAAAATTTCTTTAACTTCACTATTTAATCTTATGTCAACATTAAACAATTTTAGCCTTCTTTCAAGTGCCTTTGTTATATCGCTAGCTTTATCACTCTTTGGGAAAACCCTATCCCCTCTTTCTACCTTTAAAGGAACTCCTAAATCCTCAAACAGCTCCATTGTATCATTTGAATTAAACCTAACTTCACTACTCATAACAAACTTTGGATTTGTTACAATATTTTGTAAAAATTCATTACCTGTTACCGCATTTGTTAAATTACATCTACCCTTACCAGTTATATAAATTTTTTTACCCAATTTTTCATTTTTTTCAAGCAATACAACCTCGTGTCCTCTTTGAGCAATTAGAAGAGATGCTACTAAGCCCGAAGCACCACCGCCAACAACACAAACTTTCATCATTTCCTCCTAAAGTGATTTTAGATACAATATTTCTTGAGGACTTAAACTCCTACACTTACCACGAGCAAGACCTCCAAGTCTTAACTCACCAATTTGTGTTCTTTTTAAAAACACCACATTAAGACCTACTGCATCAAACATTTTTCTTACCTGACGATTTTTACCTTCACTAATAACAACCTCAAGTTTTGTACCATTATTAACTTTTTCAAGCATCCTTACTTTACATTTAGAAAGCCTAACTCCATCAATAACCACTCCAGCTCTCATAACCGCAAGCTGACTCTCTTTAACTTCTCCCTCAACCTTTACAACATAAGTCTTAGTTATTTCATTAGATGGGTGTGAAAGTACATAAGCCAAATCTCCATCATTTGTCATAATTAAAAGACCTTCACTATCATAGTCAAGTCTACCTACAGGTTTTAGCTTCTTATACATCTCTGGCATAATGTCCACAACTGTCTTTCTTCCGTGTTCATCACTCATTGATGTTATAACACCTTTTGGTTTATGAAGCATTACATAATCAAACTCTTCAGCAAAAAGTACTTGTTTGCCATCAACAAGAACCTTATCTTTTTTCTCATCAACAGAAAAGCCAAGGTCACTTACAACCATTCCATTGCAAACAACCCTGCCTTCTCTTACTAAATCTTCACACTTACGGCGAGAACCAAGACCCGCACCCGCCAAAAATTTATTAATTCTCAAAATGTCCTCTTTCGCCTTTTACATCTTTTGAATAATCCGCTCAAATTTCGAATTAAATGTATTAGGTTCTATATAATTAATATTATATATTTTCTTAGAAAAAATCAACTGATTTTTGATTTTTACTTGAACATCAGCAAGTTCTTCACCTTTTTTTATTGGAGCAGACTTTTCTTTTTCGTATTTTACACTAAAATTAACATCCTTTAACTCTTCTCTTTTTAACGGATAATAAAAATCTTGCCCGGAATAAAGCTCAATTTTATTAACCTTTGATTTAGACACTTTAACTTCCCCTATCTTATCATCCTTTGAAACCACTTTGTACATTTTGTATTCTTCAAAGCCTTTTTTCAAAAGTTTTTCACACTCTTCAAACATTGGACCACAATTAAGAAGAACACACACAAGTTGCATTCCTTCTTTTGTTGCACTTCCAACAAAACACCTGCCGGCTTTTCTTGTATATCCTGTTTTTACGCCATCAGCATATTCAAAATTTTTCAAGAGCTTATTTTTGTTTATTAAATCCCTGCTAAATTTTGATTTTAACTCATTGGAAATACTTTTCTTTTTTGTAGAAACAATTTCAGCAAACTCTGGATTTGAAAGTGCATATGAAGTAATTTTTGCAAGGTCACTTGCGGTTGTGTAATGCTCATCATCTGGAAGTCCGTGAGGATTTTTTATTTGAGTGTTATTTATACCTTTTTCTTTTAAAAACTCATTAACTTCTTGAACAAATTTTTCTTCACTTCCTGAGGTTGCTATTGCAAGTGCCACCGCCGAATCATTTCCAGACCTTAGCATTAACCCATACAAAAGTTCACGAATTGTTAAATGCTCTCCCTCTTTTAAACCAATAGATGTTCCCTCTATTTTAGTTGCGTTTTTTGGTATTTCTATAGGCCTATCCAAGTCTTTATTTTTCTCTATCGCATAGATAGCTGTAATAATTTTTGTTGTGCTTGCCATAGGTAATTTTTCTTGCTCGTTAAAAGAATATAAAACCCTTCCTGAAGACTGTTCAATAACAATCATTGATTTTGCTTCTGTCTTTAATTCTTCCGCAGAAGCTACAAATTTTTGATTATCACCAAAACAACAAAAAATCGCAAAAATCAAAACTAAAACACCAAAAAACCATACAAAACCCTTATTTTTCACCACTTTTATCACCTTTATCAAAAAATTTACTTACGCCAGAAATAACATCTGGAATAGTCTCAATTAACTTTTCATAAGGGCTTTTTTCATCAATTCTTATAAGTTTACACTCGTCATTTTTTATGGTTAAAAGACCAACTGGATGCATTGTTACACCAGCACCACTTCCGCCTGCAAAAGGATATTTTCCTGTAGACTTAAACAACTTTTCATCACTATTGTATTCACCACCGCCAGCAACAAAACCGACCGATAATTTTGTTAAAGGAAAAACCAATATTCCCCCTTTTGTTTCAAACGGAACCCCAACAACCGTATTTACATCAACAATACTTTTTATCCTTTCAATCGCAGAAGAGATTAATTCATTAATTTGATTATCCATTTATTCTTTCCCCCTTTCCTTTAACATAAAACACAAACCATTAACCGCAGACAAAAACATATCAAGTAAACTAAAAGTTATAACACCTGAAGCTGTAAGTTCCAGCCTGTTTTTGTCGTACTCTGGCTCAACTAAAACAAAAGTCTTCATTTGTTTATACTTAGACATAAACACAGCAAAAATTGACAATACAAAAACATTTATATATCCACAAGCCATTGAGACTAAGCAGGCATCATCTTCTAGTCCCCCGTTAAAAAACAGTTCTGCTTTTTTGACATCAACTCTTTTTGATAAAGACAAAAAATAGTGATTTTTAAAGGTCTTGTTCTTTTTCTTTTTTTTATTTTTTTCTTTTTCAAATGAAAATTTGCCGTCTGTGTTAACTTTAAATCGCCCATTAAAAAGTCTTATATTAAGCACTTTTATAACCGCAAAACCTATATTTTCTAATGCGTTTATATGTACCGCACCTTTAAACTTAAAAGGATATGTGATGACCAATATCACAAAAACCACCATCACTAAAATTAAAACAGCAACTTTCATACTCTTAGGTTGTGTTATAAAATAAAAAAAATACCACAAGCATAAAAAAAGACATACTTTTCAGTATGCCTTTTATATCTTTATAATTTATATCCTATAACCACTCGTCATCATCATCAAAATCATCATCTTCGTCAAAATCATCATCAAGTTCATCTTCAAAAGATTCTTCATCTTCTTCTAGAATTTCATCAAACTCTCCTACTTCTTCTATTTCTTCCATTCCAGAATAGTCATCAGCAGTTTCTAAGTCATCACCAACCATATCTGCTTCTTTTTCGCCAAACACAGGAGATTCTAAAACTTCTAAATCTTCAACTTTTGGAGCTTCCGCCATCGCAACATCACTTTGTTGTTCCTCTTCAGGCTTTACTTCAAAATGATTATAAAGTCTATCATCACCACTTCTTATAACTTTAACCTTGTCTAAAAGTTCATTATAATCAGGCAAATCATCAATGCTTGAAATATTAAACCTTTTTAAAAACTCATCAGTAGTTCCAAAAAGTGCAGGCTTACCAACAGCTTCTTTTCTACCGACAATTTCAATAAGATTATGTTCTAGCAAAATATTTATAGCATAATCCGAACTAACACCTCTTATTTCTTCAATCTCAAGTCTTGTTACAGGTTGCTTATAAGCAATTATTGACGCAGTTTCCAATGTTGCTCTCGACAAATTTCTTTGCCTTATAGGATTAAGCACTAGTGAAACCGTATCTGCATATTTTGAATTTGAAGCAAATTGAAGTTTATTATTAAATTCAAGCAACACAATGCCTGAATCTTGACTATACTTGTTTTGAAGATTTTTAACTGCGTTTTTTATATCATTTTTATTCACATCTAACTTAGAAGTGATATCCGCAATATCTACAGCGTCACCATTAACAAACAATATGCTTTCTAATATACTTTCTAAATTTTCCATTATTTATTTTCCTCTTTCTTAAAAATATCAATATCGCCAAAGGTAGACGCTTGCTCGACTTTTATTAGTTGCCCTTTTAAAAGTTCCAAAAGAGCTAAGAATGTATTAATAATTTCACTCTTTGAATAATCCTCTTCAAAAAGTTCATTAAACTTAAATCTATCTTTAATAAGTAAACTATCTTTAATTTGAGCTATTTTTTCAGCAACAGTAAATCTGTCCTTTTCAATCTTCCTTTCTGTAATTGTTTCTGCTTTAACACTTACCTTATGAAGTAAAGATGAAAACGCATTGATAAGAGCATCTACATTCAGCATTTCTGGAAGCTCATACCTATATTCTCCCGCTGATTGGTCTGGCTCTTTATAAAATTTTCCAACATCTTCACAAGTCTTTAATTTTTCGCTCGCTTCTTTAAACAACTTATATTCTTCAAATTGTCTATAGAATTTTTCTTCAATATCCTCTTCTTCTTGATCTAATAAAACTTCAGGCTTTGGAAGAAGCCTTTTTGACTTAATCTCAAGAAGAGTTGATGCCATAAGCGTAAAGTCTGCCGCCTTTTCCATATCTAGTCCATCAAGGTCTTTAATCATTTCAAGATATTGCTCTGTTATTTGAGAAATGAAAATATCCCTAATATCAATTTTTGCACCCTTTACTAAATGATACAATAAATCTAAAGGTCCTTCAAACTGGTCGAGCTTAAACTTTAAAGAACTATCAATATCCTCAGCAGTCTCCATCCCTTCAATTTGAATTGGAGCATCTTCATCAAAAGCTTCAATAGCCTGCTTTAACTCAACCTGTTTCTTTTCTTCATCACTCAAATTTCCCGCACCAGAAACAACAGAGCCTTGCAAAAACTCGTCAACTTTAATATCTAAATCTTTAGTTTCTTTTTCCATATCCTTTTCCTAAGCAATTAATCCAAATAATGCATTAAAACCTCTCATAACTAAATCTAAAAGACCGCCTGCAAAAAAATCAATATAAAGATCTAAAACTCCAGAAATTAAAAGAATAAGAATTATCCAAAAACTATACATTTTCATAAATCTTATAAATCCATTCTCTGTTTTAGATACAGCCTCAACAACTCGAAATCCGTCTAGAGGATATATTGGCAATAAATTGAAAAATGCAAACATAAAGTTCAAGTTGATTAAGTATAAAAAGAAATAATAATATAACAAACTTACAAAACCATAATCTGTAAATAATGCTGGCCAGAAATTTATTATTATACAATAAAGAAGACAAGCAATTGTTCCAATCACTAAGTTAGTCAAAACTCCAGCAATTGAAACTCTTATTTCGCTTTTCCAACCCCTTCTAAAGTTTCTTTTATCTATTGGAACGGGTTTTGCAAATCCAATGCCGAAAAACAAAAGCAATAACAAACCTTTAACATCAATATGCTTGAACGGAGCAAGAGTATATCTTCCCAACGCTTTCGCAGTTAAATCTCCCTCTTTGTATGCCGAATGAGCGTGAGCAAATTCGTGTGCTGGCATACAAATAAAAAGCGCAGACATAAACCCAACAAGCACAGCCAACATAGTTAAGGGACTGTCAATCAACCCAAATAATGAAACAATCATATTCTCCCCTTTATATACTATATTATTATAACTTTATTTATGCATTGTTGTCAAACAAAAGGGCGACAATCATTATAATATTATTGTCGCCTTTTATATTAATTAAAAACTTTATATATCTTTTTTAGAATATCTCCAATAGTTATCTTTTGTAAATTTTCATTGACTACCAAATAATCCTCATAAATTACCACATTGTTGTTGTCTAAAACATAAAGTTTTCCAACTCTATCACCAGCCCTTTTAGGAGCTTTTATGTCATCAACTCTACACTCTATTTTGTAATCAAATTTCTCACCTTTTTTCAAAAACTTAACAAAATCATTTTCTGGATATACTATAGCTTCAGTTTTTAATCCATTCACCACATCATACTTTCCAACTTCCTTATATTTAGAAAACACCTGTTTGTTTTCATAATTGTTAAACCCAAAATTAAACATTTTTGCAGTCTCTTCAAATCTAGTTTTGCTATCTACTGCACCAATCACAACGCTCACCAATCTCATACCTCCCCTTGTTGCAGAAGAAGCTAGGCAATACCCTGCATCATTAGTAAAACCTGTTTTTCCACTATCACAACCATCAAAACTTCTAATTAATTTATTAGTGTTTACAATGTCTGTCTTTCTTCCAGACGGATGAACTAGTTGAGTCATCCAAATTTTACTGTATTTTTTATAAATAGCATTATCGCAAATTTCAGTATAAATTTTTGCAATGTCTCTTGCAGATGAATAATGGTCAATTGCTGTCAATCCTGTTGAGTTTATAAAAGAAGTATTTTCTAGTTCTAATTCTTCTGCCTTTTTATTCATAAGCTTAACAAAGTCATCTTCACTTCCTGCAACCTTTTCAGCCATAGCAACAGTACTATCATTGGCAGATGCAACAATAATTGTCATTATAAGGTCGCCCACTTTATATTCACTCCCTTCGTCTAAAAAAGCAGAAGACCCCTCTGTCTCCGCAGAGTGTTTACTTACTCTCACTAAAGTTTCTTCATTAAAACTCCCTTTTTCCATTTCTTCAAAAATAATCAAAAGAGAAGCAAGCTTAGTCATACTTGCAATAGGTAATCTTTTATCACTGTTCTTTTCATAAATAACTGTTCCACTTTTTGCGTCATATAAAAGTGCACTTTTACTTGTTATATTAAAAGTCTCTTCTGCATTAGCTTTTTGGGGCACAAATACCCCAAAAGAACAAACAATTAATAATACAGAACATATAATAGTAAAAAATATTTTTTTCATATAAAACCCTCATTTTTAGCGTTATTACATATATTTTTTACCAATATTTGACAAATTATGCACTTTTTAATAATTTACAACAATAAAACTTTTAATAATTAGTGGCAATATAAAGCTGTGCAAAACACAAATAACAACAACAAATAGAACACATAACAAAACTTTCAGTAAATACCCATTTTCTTTGAAACTGCCAAAAAAATTAAGACCAAAAGACCTACAAGTATTCGCCCTCTCTATACCACAAATATTAAAAATAACCATTATTAATATATTCAATAAGTTTATTGGAATCATAAATAATATAACATTTATTATTCCAATTACTCCATATAAAGAAACTAAAGCACCACAAGACAAAACAAATAAAACCGTTTGATAGCAAATAAAAATATAATTTATAATTGAA
Source organism: Clostridia bacterium (assembly GCA_017501645.1). Classification (GTDB taxonomy): domain Bacteria; phylum Bacillota; class Clostridia; order Christensenellales; family UBA1242; genus UMGS2069. The sequence continues at coordinate 12,614 of JAFVWN010000041.1, forward strand.
GAATATACAGAAAGACTAAACACAAAAATAATTAAAAGACAAAGTAGCATATCTGCCAGTCTAGAATAAAATATTTCTGTATAACTTGCTGTTCCATTAATAAAATCAAACATTATATTGTCAGTGGCTGTCAATAATGAAGTGTATTTATAGTTTGTTAAAGCCAAATATATACCAACAGCAACTCCAACAATAATACTTATACAAGAAATAATATAATATATTACATTTTTTCTTAAATGCTCTATTATTCTTTCTTTAATAAAAAAACTATTTACCATACATTATTATATGATAAATAGTCATATTTTTTTACTGTTTTAAATTCTTGAATATAACTCTTCCCCAAACTCTGCATCCGTAAGCAACTTGCCTAGAATCATTTTGATTAAAATCGAGTTTGTCAAATCATACTTGACAAATTCTTTAACACTTTTATTTTGGTTTGTATCCGGAAGTCTTTGCACCTCTTTTATTGCATTTGCCAAAGCCGTTCTCATTGCTCTTTCTACTGCACACAATTTTATCCCATAGCAGTCACCAATCTCTTGATAAATATCCATTATATTAATATGCTTTGGGTAATTAAAAAATGTTATCGTTATTGCATCTACAAAATAAGTAAAACCGCTATTTTTAGGCGAAAACTTTAGCAGTACTAAAAACCCGTGAACAGCACTTTTTACTTTTTGAATACTATATGCCGGCTTTTGCATTATCTTAGACTTGAACATAAGCAACAGCTCTGCAAGTTTTAAATCAAAATTAGAAAGTTCTGTTTTATCAATTAAATAATATTTTTTAGATTTCTCTATTTGTTTATTCCCAACAACTATTATGTTCTTACAATAATTATCATAAATCAAATTAACTAATCTTTCAAACCTTATCAAATCAGTTCCATCATCTTCAAGTATTAAAACATTTACAATATTTTCATTAAAATGTTTAAACAATTCATCTATATCGCCAGAAACCATCAAACATTCATAACCCAATATTTCAAGTTGCTTCATATCTATATTTTTAGGAACTACACCCTCGTTTTGACTATACACACAAGCCTTTAATTTTACTATCATTGTATTTCTTCCTTTCTAAATAACATAAGAAAAGTTTACCACAATGCACCACAAAAATCAAACAATTTTACAATATTTTACAATATTTTACAATATTATTAATAATTTTAATTATCAATCATCCAATCAATATAAACACCAAAGCCTTTTGTTGGGTCCGCAACAAAAACATGAGTAACCGCACCTATTAATTTACCATTTTGAATAATAGGACTACCGCTCATTCCCTGAACAATCCCACCAGTTTTAGAAATTAATTCTTCATCCGTCACCCTTATAACCATACTTTTATTGCTACTTTTTGTTTGATAAGAAAGCTTGATTATTTCGATATCATACTCTTCAGGAACACCACCATCTATCGTACATAAAATTTTAGCTTTTCCAGTCTTAGCAGAATCTCTAAAACCAACTTCTATTGGTTCAACTCCTAGTTTATTTATGTAATCCTCATTCATTTTTCCGTAAACACCATAATTGTTATTATTATCAAGAGTTCCAGCCTTAACGCCACTTCTTAAAAACAACCCTCTAAGTTCACCGGGTTGTCCCCTAAGCCCCTTATTATAACCAACAATATTACATTTATAGACACTACCTTTTGAAACCGGCATTATCTTTCCTGTATCTATATCACAAACTGGATGTCCAAGTGCTCCAAACCTAAAGTTATCTTCTCTTACATATGTTAAAGTTCCTACACCCGCAGCATTATCTCTTACCCATAAGCCAAGCCTATATGTTTTTGTTGCAGATTCTTTTACGGGAATAAACTTTTCATTTATTTCTTGTCCACCTCTTTTTATAACTGCCGTTATTTCTTCCCCTGGATTTGCTTCGGGATTGATTAAATCATTAAAATGATTTGCACTTTTTATAACCTCACCATTGATACTATATAAAATATCCCCAACTTTTATGTTTTTACCCTCTGTCGGTTTTACTTCCCCCCACTCTGTTACAACCTTACCAATGGCAACAATAACAACACCATCACATTCCATTGTAAACCCAAGTGGATAACCGCCCGGATACACCATAATCTTTCGATTATCTTTTGAAACATTTTTCTTTTTCTGGCCACCAAAAAAATCACGAATTAAATCCTTTAACTCTGGCATTTTTTGTGCCGATACTTGAGCTTGAACTGTACTGCACTCAATAATTTTTACATCATTATTAAAAAAGCCTAATATACATAAACTTTGAACAAAACAGCAAAAAGCAACAATTATTATTACTAGTGCTTTCACAAACTTATTCCTACTTCCAAAAGAAAAAACCACTCTATTCATAAGAGTAGTTTTTGTTATTTACAAATATATATGTATTTATTTTAGATTTTTATAAAAATTTTCACCACTTTCAAGCATTTCATTAGCGTGCCTCAAAGAACTTTCAGTTATATTTCCACTTATTAGCCTTGCAATCTCTTTAGCTCTCGCCTCTCCGTTCAAGTTCATTACTTCAGTAATTGTCTTTCCATTCTCCTCGTGTTTTTCAATAAAGAAATGCGTTTTACCATAACTAGAAATTTGAGCCAAATGCGTAACACAAATTACTTGTGCCATTTGTGAAACTTTATCTAGTTTTTCAGCAAGAACCAATGCAATATGTCCACTAACACCTGTATCAACTTCATCAAACACAAGAGTTCCAATTCCTTCAATTCTTGCAGTTATGTTTTTTACTGCAAGCATAAACCTACTCATTTCTCCACCACTCGCCACATCTTTGAGCGGTTTAACAAGTTCCCCTAAGTTTGCAGAGAACATAAACTCAACTTTATCTAGTCCAAAAACAGACAAAGAATCCAATGACAAAGGCTTAAAATCGACCACAAAGTTTGCACTCTTCATTCCAAGTTCAACAAGTTCTTGTTTTATAGCTTTTTCAAACTCTTTTGCAACCTTTTGCCTTTCTTTAGTAAGTTCATTTGCTTTATTGACTAAAGCCTCTTGTATCTTAACTTTTTGAGCTTTCAGCACAGCGATTCTTTCATAAGAATTAACTAGCTTTTCATACTCTCTACCAATCTTTTCTCTATAATCATTGATTGCAGTAATATCAAAACCGTATTTCTTTTTAAAACTTGAAAGCAAATCTAATCTATCTTCATTTTCTTTTGCTTTTTGCTCATCAAAATACACATTATCCAAAATGCTTTCTAACTCATTTGATATATCTTCAAGTTCAATTTTCACAGACTCAACCCTATCAACAACTTCATTAATTTGATTGAGATATGGCATAATTGAGTTTAAAAGGACTCCAATTTTTTTAACACTATCAAGAACTCCTGCATACTCGTAGTTGTCTCCACTTGCAATCTTAATAGCGCCGTTAATTGCCTCTAAAATTTTTTCTTGATGCAATACTTGATTTCTGTAATTTTTAAGTTCCTCTTCTTCGCCCTCATAAAATCCTGCATCATCAATCTCTTGCATTTGATAACCATAAAGTTCAATAAGCCTTTCCCTTTCTTGGTCATCAACAGTAAATCCGTCTAACTCCTCAAGAACTGTTTTATATTCATTCAAAACATCAACATATTTGTTTTTTAAATCCAAAACTTTTTTACCACCATAAAGGTCAAGAATGCCAATATGACTGGATATTTTTAATAGGTTTTGATGCTCGAATTGACCATGCAAATCCATCAAATATGAAGACAATCTTTTAAGCATAGAAAGAGTAAAAGTGTTCCCGTTAACCCTACACTCATTCTTTCCTTCCATACTGATTTTTCTAGTTATAATTAAAGTATCATCTTCTTCAAGACCAAGCTCTACCATAACAGACTTAACCGCATCAGGAATGTCTGTAAACACTGCCTCCACACTAGCAAATTTTTCACCTCGAGAAATTAACGATTTGTCCGCCTTTTCCCCCAACAGCAAAGATAGTGAGTCAATAATTAAAGACTTACCTGCACCTGTTTCGCCAGTGAGAACATTAAGCCCATCAGTAAATTCAATGGACTGAGAATGTATCAAAGCAATATTGTTAATCGTTAATTTTTCTAGCACTATTTTTTCCCTTATTAATTATTTTCTATATCAGTAAATGGTTTAATTGTTATTTGTTCAAGTTCTTTCTTTATAATTTCAACCTTGCCTTCTGTCGTCTTGATTTTTTCAAAACAAGTCTTAGAAAGTTCAACACTTTTTTCAAAAAGTTTAATAGCCTCATCTAAAGAAATTTCACCTTGTTCTAACGCTTCAAGTATATTTTCAAGTTCTTTGACAGCCTCTTCGTAACTCATTAATTTTTATTCTCCTTTACTTCTTCAACTATGCTCACAACATACCCACCTTGCAAAATGGTTTTTAATTTATCGCCTTTTACAAGGTCTTTTATGCCTACGCTTTTATCATCTTTTAAAACTTTTGAATATCCTGATTTTAAAATGGTTAGCGGGTTTGATTTTTCTAGTTTTGTAACCAAATTATCCAGCCTTGACCTTCTTTCATCAACATATTTGCTTATCAAATTCACAATCTTATTGTTTTTAAATTCTAAATTCTTCCCTTCTACACCAAGCTTTAATTCCATAGTTTTAACAATAACCTGAACCAAACTTGATACTGTTTGTTTATTAGATTGCAAAAGTTTCAACATTCTGTTTTCAACATTTTGCTTGATATTATCAAGATACTGCAATTCTCCATAGTAATCAAAGACCGCAAGTTCTGCACCTACTGATGGAGTTGGAGCTCTCATATCCGCAACAAAATCTATAATTGTGAAATCTGTTTCGTGACCAACAGCAGAAATGACAGGAAGGGTTGACGCATAGACTGCCCTTGCTACAATTTCTGTATTAAACGGAGCAAGGTCTTCAAAAGAACCTCCACCTCTTGCAACAATGATTACATCTACATTCTTTTCTTTATTAAAATACTCTATCCCCTCAGCAATTTCCATCTCTGCATTTAGTCCTTGAACTTTTGCAGGATAAACTAGAATATCTGTATTTGGATTTTTTGCTCTTGTTACATGATAGATATCTCTTATAACAGCCCCTGTTTCACTAGTTACAACACCAATTTTGTTTGCATACTTTGGAATCGGCTTTTTTGCAGAGTCCGCAAAAAGACCTTCCCCATCAAGCCTTGCTTTTAATTCAAGATATTTTTTATAAAGTTCACCCATTCCGTAAGGCTCTACTTTGCTTGCAACAAATGACAATCTTCCAAGTTTTATATGATAATTAAGCTTGCCTGTTACTAAAACCTTATCACCATTTTTTGCAAAAGGTGTGAATGCTGAAAATTTTATACAAGAAAGCTGAGCACCTTCTTCTTTTATATCAAAATAAGCAATACCGTTTGAGATTTTAAAATTTGTAACCTCTCCGTACACACTTACCCCGATTAAAAACTCTTCATTATCAAAGATGTTCTTTATGTAATTATTTAGTTGCGTTATTGATAAAGTTAAGTTTTGCATTATTCACCCATAAAATTAGACAATATTCCGTTAATAAACTTACTACTTTTTTCTGTTGAATAGATTTTAGCCAAATTAAGAGCTTCATTAACACTTACAGCTTTTGGAATGCTATTTACATATTTCATTTCATAAATAGCAACAACTAAAATCGCTAAATCAACTTTAAAAATTCTATCAAGTTTGAAACCTGAAGAAAAAGCCTCTATATCTTTTAGAAGTTCATCACAATGATTAATTACACCATTATAGATTTCATTTATATATCCTACTTCGGCTTTGTTTTCTTCATCACTTATTATTTCTTCAAGAAACTCAACATCTTTCTCTTTATTAAAAAGGTATTCAAATACAAGCTTAAAAACAAGTTCTCTTGCTGAACTTCTACTCATTATTTTTCCTCCAATGGATTCTTATAATTCTCTTTCATTTGTAGATGCAGTAATTCTCACTCCTGCATCATTGCTTGCTCCAGGTTGTGTGCTTGCAAAAATATTAACCGCACTTGGTTTGTTTACCGTTGGTTGAACTGGTGGCTTTTGCGGTTGAACCGGTGGCTTTGGTGGCTCTGGTGGTTTTGTTTCTTGTGGTTTTTCAGACTTATTTGGTTTTTTGCCTGATGTTGCCGCAGCAAACGAAAACAACTCGTTAATTAAGTTTCCTTTATACATTGTTGGAAACTTATCAAGTTTATCCGCTTTAAGAGCACCTTTTGATTTTCCAATAGAATATTTAGGTTTATCCGCTCCACCACCACTAGGTTTTTTACTACTTGGTTTTGATTTTGGTTTAGATTTAGCTTTAGACTTGGCCTTACTCTTTAAAACTTTTTTAATTGCTGAAGCCTTTTCTATATCACCATTCTTTTCTGCCTCATCAATTTTTTGTTTCAATGTCTCTTTAATAAATCTTTCTTCTTTTTCAGCCTCGCTAAGTTTTCTAGTCATCACCCTTGTTGTAATATCGACTTTTGCAAATCTTTTAACTCTATTTTTTATAACTAACACTTGAGGAATTTCTTTTCCATTTTTATCAAACTTTGGCATAATCCCCAAAAGTTCATAAATTGTCAATACTCTATTTCCCTCTTCATCATAAATAGGCTCTATACCAAGAACTTCGTAGATGTCCTTAATTGAACCATCTTTATTATATTGTAGAGGTATTCCAAGTGCTTCATAAATATCAATTAATGGGTCCCCTGAAGTTTCCACTTTAACAGGTTCTGCTTTTTTCTTTTTCATCTTCTTGAGCAATTTTACATACAAGAAAATAACAACTCCAAGTAATATTACTAGGGGACAAAAAGAACAAAGGAAAGCAATAAGCCCAAACACCTTTGTAGCAAATAAAACAATTGTGAGCAAACTTAAAGTAGCCACAATTGAAAGAGATATTAAAAGTATCTTCTTCTGTTTTTCCATCAATTTTCTCCTTAAGTAAGGTAATGGGCTACACAACCGTCATTTCTTCATTGTTACCAAACACAACACCAGTAACATTAACATTAATGGCAGCAACTTTAAAATCTGTCATTGACTCAATACTGCTTTTAATATTTTCTTGAACTCTAAAAGCAACATCTTTAACTGAGTATCCGAAAAGAACATTTACATAAACATCAACATAGACATCATCATCTTCGCCAAACTCAATAAGCACTCCTCTGTTGTAGTTTTTATTAAACATTTTTTTCCACATTGAAAAGGCATCAGTACTAAGTGATGCAATTCCATTAATCTCTTGAGAGGCAAGTTTTACAATTGATAAAACAACATTTCTTTTATATGAAACGCTCCCCTCTTCTGTATCTACTAGCTTTTGTTTACGATTAGCCATACATACTCCTTTTTTGCACACAGTGCTATAATATATTTATATTATATCACAAGTAAAAAAGTTATGCAACGATTTTATTTTTTCAGTAAAAAATTTTAAAACCGACCAATAAAACTCAATAATCAAAAGAAAAAACCGCAAAATTTCAATATTTTTGCGGTTTTTAACATATTTTTATTGGTTTTTGCGTTTTTATTCAACAGGAATAATTTTAACATTTGTTGCAAGCACTTTTGCTTCTCTTACTAAAATAGACAAAATTTTTGCAACCTCATTACTATTAAGCCCTGCAGAAGTCTTTACAAACACATTCATATTATCATCAGTTGAAGTAACTATAACATCTTCATAGCCAGTCGCAGCAATCAAACCTTCTAACGCAAGCTCACTTTCCATTTTAGAAGCAATCTTCGCTTTTTCGGCTTTAGCGTTCGCAACTTCAGTAGCATCAGTAGATGACGCTATAATTGAATCATAAATCTCAATTTGATAATTTCGTGATGCCAACTTATCTTCTCTACAAGATGTAAAAAAATTTGCAGATGTTGTTTGTGTCACATCTAAAGAACTATCACTTTTATTAAGAGCAATATTCAAATACCCAGTCACAACCAACAATACAACCATTGACACTAAAACAAATATTTTTTTCTTTTTGCTTAACATAGACCCACCCTCCTTAAAATACAAAACTTTCATATTATTTTCCCTCCATCACTTCAACCTTAGAGACCTCAACAGATAATACACTAGACACAACATTGATTAAATTTGCTTTAAACTTTATATCTTTAGCACCACTAGCAACAATTAAAACTCCTGTGATTTTTGGTAGAAATTCTACAACAACCACTGGCGTACTCACACTTCCATTTTTAGACATTACTATCTCTGTTTTTATTGACTTTACTGTAGGTTTACCACTATCCAACTTTTCATAGTACTCTGTTTGAGATTCTTCAAGATACTTTATTGTTGGGCTAGCATCTACCATCACAAAAACATCAACATTCCCGATACCTTTTATTCCCGCTAGTACATTAATAAGTCTATTCTCAACCACTTCACAATATTCCATAGCAGATATGTTTTTATTGTCAACTTTTGTCACTTTATTCTTATTACTTTCAAAAGTGAAAGAACTTGCAAATATAAGAACAATACAGACCGCCAACAATACAATAAATATCGTTTTTAACAGTTTTTTATTTTTAAATATTGGCATTTTTAAAAAGCTAGATATTTTACTTAACACAACCAAAACCTCGTTTTTTATATTATTATTCAGTGCAATTTTATAGTTTTTGCAGTTTTTTATAATAAAAAATCAAATATTGCATTACATATTGGTGTCACTAAAGCCGAAAATAAATAAACCCCAACAACACATAAACAAAACTTTTTCATAGCTCCTTCAGGGATTATTACACCAACAAAAATTTCAAGAAAAACACAAAAAATCAAATTTGAAACTAATCCTTTTAACATCTTCACACCTACACAAAACTAGACACAGAACACATTGTTAAAAATATAGTAAAAAAATACATTAATGAAACACCCACTAAAACCACCGTTAAAAGTTTAAAACTTTTTGCAACCCCATAAAGCAAAGACGAACTTTTTTTATCACCAACAATATCTATAACACCCGCAACAAATTTCAAACCAAGTTCAATAACCGCAACAGACAATATTGGAGAAATTATACTAGCAAAAAGCATTAATATCCCAGTAAAACCTGTTGCATTTTTTACCAAAAGCCCACCAGCCTTAACAACCTGAAAACCATCACTTATATAACCACCCAACATTGGCACATAATTTTTTATTGCATACTTAGTAGCTTTTATACTTATCCCATCACTCGTCCCGGCCGTTAAACCATTTAAAGTCATAAATGCCATATAAACAGTGAAGATTATACCTATTACCCATTTAAAAAGTGAAGATATAAATCCATTAATTTTTTCAAAACTATTATTTTTTGAAAAACAGCCAACTATTGATAAAACAAAACCAATAACAAATAATGGAAACAATACATAAATAAATACTGTCGATACAGAATTTGTTAGAAAAGCAAACATTGGAGAGTATGCTTTAACAGAAATAGCCCCTCCCATAATAGACATAAGTGACAACAATACTGGAAATATAGCATTCATTTGTTTTTGTAAGTCAACTAAAGATTGCTTTGCTTCGCTTATTACTGAGGATGAGATTTTTGCTAAAATAATAGAAACAACAGCCAGACATATATATCTAATAATATCTCCAACCCCAGAAATGCTCGAGGGCTTAAAATTATTAAAGACACCAAAAAGCAATACAATAGCCAAAATTACCAACAGAGGAAAGAGCATTTCTTTAAGTAAGGAAACCGCCCCGCCGACAAAAATTTTAAGCATACCACCCAAAGAAACCGTTTCTTCACCTTTGATTATCTTTGAAACATAACCTTTAAAGGTTTCTCCTCCAAATAGAGAAAAATCAACATCAACAGCTTCTAAAACTTCTTCAAGCTCGCTAAAATCTATATCCTCTAAAACACTATCTGTAGCACTTTCCAATTCTTTTTCATAGTCAACGACCTCATTGTTTTCTGCATTTACATAATTTTCTTTTTTATTATTCATAAAATTAAAAAATGCAAAACAAATTGACGCAATTGTAAAAAACAATAGTAATTTGCTTAAATTATAGATAATATTGCAGTTGTTAGGTTTTTTATTATTGGAAATGCAGATATACATATAGCAACTTTACCCCCTAAAACAACCTTGTTTGAAATTGACTTATTACCACAATCCTCAGCCAAATCACTAGTAAATTCTGTTATATACCCAATCCCTATAACTTTCAAAATTGGAGAAATTATATCTGTTTTTACACCAGCATAATTACCGAAATTAGCAATCTCTTCTATAAACAGTTTTCCCTCGTTAAGCACAAGCATAAAAATTATTAAACCACCACACACATTTGCAAGTAGTGAGAATTCCGGTTTATATTGTTTCAATACTATATTAATTAAAAGGGTACATACCCCAATCCCCAAAATCTTTATTAGCATAACTTCACCCTTTAATAAAGATTAAATAAATTCTTTACAGTATCAAACAAACCACTCACCATATTCAAAACCATTATTAAAACCATCACTAATCCAGCCAATGTCGACAAGGTTGCGATTTCGCTTTTGCCTTGATGTTGTAAAATCTGCCCCACAACAGCAGTTAAAATTCCAATACCTGCTATTTTAAAAATAATATCTATATCCATTATTCACCTATGCTATTAATATACAAACCACCACTCCCACCGCTAAACTAAGTTTATAAATCAACCCCTCATTTGTTCTTCTAATACTTTCAACTTCATTAATTTTTCTCTTTAATTCTTCTTGATATTTTTCCAACTGTCCTATTTCTTCACTAACCCCTTTCGTTCCAAAGCCTCTAAAAAATACCTCAATATTTCTTCTTTCTTCTCTTTTCAAAAAATAGAGAATTTTATTGTCCAGACATTTCTTTTCATTTTGCATTAAATAATTTTTTATTTCTTGAAACTCCTTCAAAAACTCAACTTGTTTTTCTTCAAAAAATTTGTCAAACAATTCAGTTAGTTTTATTTGACTAAACTCAATTTCTGTTTTTGCATAACCAACAAATAATTTTAATTCTTTATAAAACTTATCTCTTGTAATAAATAATTTTACCAGTCCTCTGCCAACAACTGAAGATAAAACAATTATTAAAACACAACCGACATAAACCATAGCAAACACCTAAAAATATATACACTTATGATTTTCATCATAGACACTTATACACTCACCAACTTTGTTTTTGTTAGAAAGTAAGAAATACCGTTCAAAACATCTTGCTGTTAATATTTTATTTATCCCTTGTCTTTCTTTTAACTCACTGATACTATTTGCGTGAATAGAGGCTATTACTTTAACCCCGGAATTTACTGCATTTATACAAGCGTCTACATCCGCCTCACTCATAAGCTCGTCTGTAATTATGATATCTGGCCTTAAAACCCTAATCCCATTACTAAACGCAAACTCCTTACTTGCCCCTGAAACAATATCTGTATACATTCCTACATCCAACATTGGCTCTCCATCTAAAGTTGACGCCAATTCAAACCGTTCGTCTACAAGCAGTGTATTAAAAACTTTATCCTCTATCCCTGATATTTTTCTTGCGATATCTCTTAGATATGTTGTCTTCCCTGCACCTGGAGGTGAAATTATCAAGGAGTTTTTTATTCCATAATCTTTGCTATAAATATAATTAAAAACAAATGCGGAACAATCTTTAACCTCGTGCGGTACTCTTATGTTAATTGAATTGATATTCTTTATTGTTGTGGGCATAAACTTATCACTGTTAACACTTTCTCCTGCTATACCCAGTCTTATTCCTCCTCTTGCAGTAATAAACCCCTGTTTAATTTGGTTATTATAAGCATACAATGAATTTTCTGTCGCTCTTTTCAAAACATACTCTATCATTTCTTTTGTTACAAAAACAGGCTCTCCACCACTCATCCTTTTCAAAACACAATTTTTTCCTTGGTAATTTATAACAACGGGTGCGTTTCTTCTTAGCCTTATCTCTTGTATTTTTTTCATATCGTAATTTATCAATGTGTTGTTTATTTCTTGTGGCAACAATCTATAAATCATTAAACAACACCTCCGTTTATAAAAGATATTAACAGGCTTTATTTTATATGTTTTTTTGCATAAAAAAAATATGCCACTTAATGACATATTTTCTATTTTATTATTAACTTTTGTTCTATAATACTAAGCTCTTGACATATATGTTCCAGTTCTAGTATCAATTCTAATTCTATCACCATTATTTACAAATAGTGGAACTTGAATAACATAACCTGTTTCAAGAGTTGCTGGCTTATAGCTTGCCTTAGAAGTATCGCCTTGGATACCTGGTTCACATTCAACAATGTTAAGTTCAACAAATGTTGGTGGTTCAACACTGAAAGCTTCACCCTTATAGAATTGAATAGTACAATTCATATTCTCAACAATAAAGCTTAAAGCATCTTCAACTTGATCATGGTTAAGTGGAACTTGTTCATAAGTTTCATTATCCATAAAGTAGTAAAGACCTGAATCATTGTAAAGATATACCATTTCTTTTCTTTCAATATGAGCCTTTTCAAATTTTTCAACTGGGTTGAATGTTTTTTCAACAACTTGACCAGTTACAATATTTTTTAATTTAGTTCTAACGAATGCAGCACCTTTACCTGGTTTAACATGTAAAAAGTCTACAACGATATAAATTTTACCTTCCATTTCAAAGGTAACGCCTTTTCTTAAATCTCCAGCAGTAATCATAATTTCCTCCAATAATTTACTAACATAAGTAGTATACCACTATATTTACTTCAAATCAATTGTTTCCTCAAAAATATTTTTCATTTTGACAGAATCTATTGTTTGAGAGCCTCTTGATTCGCAAATTATAGTTGCATCAATATCTAAATCTTTGAGTACCTTTGCCAAAATTTCAAAATCTGGCCCATACTCTGTATCTTCTTCAAAAGTCAAGTGTTTAAGCTCTCCTTTTGAACCATACATAATTTTTGAAAAGTGTATATGCACTTTTTTATATCTTTCTCCAATATACTTTTCGAGCGTTTTAAAAACATTTACATAATCGTCATAAGTTTTTAAGCCCCCAAGCGTATATGAATTTATGTGCCCAAAATCAAGTGTTGGTATAAACTTTTCGTCTATTGCACACATTTGAGCAACTTCTTCAACCGTTCCTATTTGACCGTGTTTTCCCATTGTCTCTGGACAAATATACATTCCTTCAAAATCATATTCGTCTAAAAGAGCAGACAACTCTTTTAATCTTCTCATAACAAGTTCAAAGGCTTTTTCTCTTGTATTTTTAGTCAAGCTTCCCGGATGAAAAACCAATCTTTTTGCACCCATTAACTTCATTTTTGTTAGACTATCAATTATATAACCTTTTGACTTGTCTGCCATAATATCATCTGGATTTGCAAAATTTATAAAGTATGGTGCGTGAACACTAAGTTCAACTCCATATTCTTTAAAAATCTGCCCAAGCTTTATCGCTTTTTCATCACCAATGTGAATACCTTTATTGAACGCATACTCGTAAGCATCTAAGTTATGCTCAATTATCCAACTAGGAACTTCTTCACTTTTTGAATATTTCTCTAAAAACTTATCACAAAAACCAGACGGACCAAATCTCATTATACTTTATCCTTATAATATAAATATATTTTGTTTTTTATCTTTCCATTATTTGCTTCAACTACAGAAAATTCTTGATTTTCTAAGTATGTAATATACTCGCCATCATCACAATTTAATTTTATTTCTTTACCCGAGAACAAGTCTTTAGCTTGCCCAAAAGTTAAATTTATAACAGGAAAATTCAATACATCATTTACTTTTGTAAGCAATTCCACATTGTTTTCAAATTCTTCTAGTGTAACTGCATTCTCAATATCAAACTTTCCGCTTTTAGTTCTTATTATTGCAACAGTGGTTGCTTTTGAATCCAACTTTTCTGCAATGTCACGAACAATAGCTCTTACATAAGTTCCGCTTGAACAATGTATTTTTAAGGCAAAAACACCTTCTTCAACCCAAGGCTCAACCTCGATTGAATAAATGTCTACCTCTTTAGGTTCAAGCTCAATTTCTTGATTTTTTAAAGCTGCTTCGTAAGCCCTTACACCGCCCACAGACTTAGCACTAAAAATTGGGGGCATTTGCATTTGCTTACCAACTAGTGAGCTTGCAATTTTCTCAACCTGTTCTAAAGTTGGAATAATATTTGATTTTGAAACAACTTTCCCTTCACTATCGAGAGTGTCAGTTTCTATACCAAATTTTGCAAGAGCAAAATACTTTTTTTCTTTTTGCAAAAAGTAATCGAAAAATCTTGTTGCTCTTCCTACAGCAATTGGCAAAACACCAGTTGCAAGAGGGTCAAGCGTCCCAAGATGCCCCACTTTTTCTTTTGTTATTCTTTTGATTTTATTTACAATATAACCAGAAGAAACACCTGTTGGTTTTATTATATTTACAAATCCTAACACCTATGTAGTTCCTCTTTTAGTGCGTCAAGCACATATTTTTTTGCAACTTCTAGCGGTTCTGCAATTTTACAACCAGAAGCCTTTAAATGACCGCCACCGCCAAAAGTTTCAGCAATTCGCTTTGCGTTGTAATCACCTTTTGTTCTAAATGAAATGTAATGAACTCCAGGTTCTTGGTCGCCTTCCGATACCAAAGCCACTATTTTAACAGAACCTATTTGCATTGCTATATCTGTAATTCCTTTAGTTTCATCAAAAGCAACTCCAATCTCTTTAAAATCTTTTGCCACAAGCGTCATAACTGCAATTTGATTGTCTTCAAAAAATTCAATTCTATTATGAGCAAGCTTTCTCAAGTTGAAAGCCTCGACAGTTAAACTACTAAGAAGCGGAACGGTTATTTCATCCATAGCAAGCCCGCTTTTTTCAAGAAGCTCTGTAATAATTTTAAATGTTGACGGATAAGAGTTTGAAAACTTTAAACAACCAGTATCCGTATAAATCCCACTTATTAAAAGCCTGCACATTTCCTTATCAAACTCTACACCAAGCTCTTTGATTATCCTATATACAACCTCACAAGTAGAAGACACATTTGTATCTACATAATTATATTTTGCAAATCGTGGGCTATCTAAATGATGGTCAAGAAGCATAGTAGTCTTAACATTCTTTCTGTACTTATATTTGAATCTTCCTATTCTGTTCTCATCATTACTATCAAGAATAATTGCTACATCATACTCTCTTTGAGATTGATTGTTGATTAGCTTTGTGTCCTCAAACATATACGCATTGTTTGGAAATGTTGAATCCACAAACACATTCGCAATCTTTCCCATCTTTTCTATTGCTCTCTTAAGAGCAAGACTTGAACCAATCGCATCAATATCGGTATGAACATGAATATAAAGGGAAAAACTTTTGTTTCCCTTTATCACATTCGCAATCTGCTCTAAAGAATTGTTTTCTTTACTAAGCATTGTCATCATTAGACACCTTCTCAATCAAGTTCATAAGCTTTTGACTTTTTTCATACGAATCGTCTTTACTAAAAACAAGTTCAGGCATTGTCCTTAGTCTTACCATACGCATAACTTCTCTTCTAATGAAGTTCTTTGCTTTATTTAAACAAGCAACCACATGCTCTTTTATCTCATCAGTCGCAAGAACACTTACAGCAACCTTTGCTAAGCTTAGGTCTGCAGTTGTATCAACATCAACAATTGAAATAATCAAACCGTCTAATTCTGGATTATTCATTTTTGATACAACTTCAGCAATCGCTTTTTGAATCTCTCCATTAATTCTACTCATTCTAATATTAGCCATAAATCTCTCCTATCACTAAATTCTTTCTAGTGCGTAAGTTTCAATAATGTCACCAACTTGAATATCTGTAAATCCTTGAAGTGTTGCACCAAACTCAAAGCCTGCATTAACATCTTTAACTTCATTCTTTTCTCTTTGAAGAGTTGCAATAGAACCATCATATACTTGCTTGTCTTTTCTTAAAAGTCTTGCTTTGCTATTCTTTGAAATCTTACCATCAAGAACATAAGAACCAGCAATAACTCCAACTTTACTTGCTTTAAACAACGCTCTAACTTCAGCGTGTCCAGTAACAACTTCTCTGTATTTTGGAGTTAACATCTTATTGATTTCTTCTGTAACAAAATCAATTGCTTCATAGATAATTCTAAAGAATTTAATGTCAACCTTGTTCTTTTCTGCCATAGCTTTTGCTTTTGCATCAGGCTTAACATTGAATCCAATAATAACAGCATTAGATGCTTCTGCAAGCATAACATCATTTTCGTTAATAGCACCAACACCACCGTGAATTGGTCTAACTTTAACTTCATCATTTTGAACAACCGCAAGTGATTGTTTTAACGCCTCAATAGAACCTTGAACATCACCTTTAATAATAACATTGTAATCTTTGAAGTTACTATCAGCAATTTTGTTAAGAAGGTTATCAAGAGATAAATCTTCAGCTTTAATCATTGATGTTCTTTGTTTGTTTGTTCTCTCAGTTAAGATTTGCTTTGAGAACTTCTCATCAACAACATATAATTGGTCTCCGGCATTAGGAACACTAGTTAAACCAAGAATTGCAACCGGTGTTGACGGAGTTGCTTTCTTAATGTGAACACCATTTTCGTTAATCATTGCTCTAACTTTACCAGTAGCAGTTCCCGCAACAACTGTGTCACCTATGTTAAGAGTACCATTTTGCACAAGAACTGTTGCAACTGTACCCATACCCTTATCGAGTCTGGCTTCAATAATACTACCAGAAGCCTTTCTGTCAGGGTTTGCTCTTAAGTTTTGATACTCTGCAACAAACAATACCATCTCTAGAAGTTTGTCAACATTCATACCTTTCTTAGCTGAGATAGGAACCATAATTGTTTCTCCGCCCCACTCTTCTGGCATTACACCAACTGCAGCAAGTTGTTCTTTTACCTTATCAACATTTGCTGTTGGAAGGTCAACTTTATTAATAGCAACAATCATTGGAACTTTTGCTTCTTGAATAAACTTAATTGATTCTTTTGTTTGAGGCATTACACCATCATCCGCAGCAACAACTAAAATTGCAACATCTGTTAAAGAAGCACCACGCTTACGCATTGCATCAAACGCAGCGTGTCCCGGGGTATCAATAAATGTAACAACTTCTCCGTTAACTTTAATTTGATATGCACCGATATGTTGAGTGATACCACCAGCTTCTCCAGAAATAACATTTGTTTTTCTTATATAGTCAAGAAGAGATGTTTTACCGTGGTCAACATGACCCATAACTGTAACAACTGGAGGACGCTTTTGAAGACTCTTCTCATCATCACTTTCAGCACTGTGAATATCTGCAAGCTTTTCCTCATAAGACTTTTCAACTTTCTTTTCTAGAGTTACACCAAGCTCTGACGCAATAAGCTCAGCAGAATCATAGTCAATATTACTATTGATGTTAACCATCATTCCAAGAAGAAGGAATTTACTCATAATTTCAGCAACAGGTCTACCTATTTTTTCAGCAAGAAGTTTTACTGTTAAGTTGTCAGTAGTAATAACAGCATGGTCAATCTTAGGTGCTACCACAACAGGAGCAACCTCTTTCTGCTTTTTACCACGCTTCTTAGAACCCATTCTCTCGCCATCATCAAATAATGAATCGTCTTCAACATAACCACGCATAACAAGAGCCTTTTTATTCATAGACTTCTTGTCATCTCCACCCTTATCAAATGATTTCTTCTTTGCAGATGTATGATTTGTTGCTGAATTTGGCTTAATAAGAGTACTTGCATCCATCTTATCTGCATTACTCATTGGGCTAAGTCTTGGACCTTGAGGTCTTGGCTTATCACCAAATGCAGGTTTTTGACCAAATTGACCATTTCTTTGGCCAAATTGTTGACCCCCTTGTGGTCTTCTTTCTCCAAAACCACCTTGAGGTTTTGCACCTGCAGGTCTTTGCCTATCTCCAAAATTACCTTGTTGAGGTCTTTCTCTAAATCCTCCCTGTTGATAATTTTGACCGCCTTGCCTTCTATCAGCAAAACTTCTTGTTTGATTTTGAGCTTGAGAAGACGGAGCAACTCTCTTTTGCTCTACTGGTCTTTGTTGAACCTCTACTTTTGGCTCTGGCTTTTTCACCTCAACAGGCTTAACTGCTTCTGGCTTATCTTTCTTTTCTTGAGCCTTTCTTTCTTCACTTTGCTTGATTCTTTGTTGTAATCTTTCTGTTAGTTGGTCAAGCTTAGTTCTTGCTCTCTTTAAATTTGCACTAAGACCGCCTAGGGCATTTGTTTGCGCCAACCCTTGCATTTTCTTGAATGCGTCTTCTTGATTTTTTCCTTGTTCTTGAGTTTTTGTGGTATTCACCAATTTAGTTCCTCCAAATATATTAGCTAGAAATTGTTTATTATTGCTTTCGCAAGTTCTTTATTTTTTATACCAAATGCTTTTACTGAAACATTTTCAATAATCTCAAGCATCTGCTCGTCTGTTACTTCAAACACTTTAACACCTTGACCTCTTAAACTTACACATCTTTGCTTAGAGGCTTCGGCTAAAGCATTTGAATATATAACAACATTTACTTTTTTTTCTTTAATAGAGTCAACCCCATACACAACAGAGTTAGACTTCTTTGCAAATCCAATATATGTCTTAATTTTTTGAATATTCATAGTATTTTACAAGCTCCTCATATATTGAATCATCAACATTTGTCTTAAAAGAGCGATTGATTGCTTTTGTTTTGAATGCCTTACTTACACAATCAGCATTTTTACAAACATACATTCCTCTACCGCTTTTCTTATGAGACTCATCAATAAAAATCTCATCATTCTTGTTTTTCACAATTCTAATAAGATTTTGTTTTTGTGCTTTGTTTCTACAAACCGCACACATTCTTTCAGGCTGTTTAATTTCTTTCAAAGGAATACCCTCCTTTTTTACTATTCAAAATCAACAGAGCCAAAGATATCGTCAATATCGTCAAGAGAAACAACTTCTTCTTCAACTTTTGGAGTTGCAAGTTCTTCAGCTTGAGCTTTAGACTCACTCTTAACATCTATCTTCCAGCCAGTTAGTTTTGCAGCAAGTCTAACATTTTGACCGCTCTTACCAATTGCTAAAGATAACTTATCATCAGGAACGATAACTCTTGCAGACTTGTTAAGTTCATCAATTTCAACAGATAAAACTGTTGCTGGAGATAAAGCTCTTGCAATGTACTCAAATGGGTCATCACTCCATATAATGATATCAACTTTTTCTCCGCCAAGTTCTGCAACTACAGCGTTTACACGAGTACCCTTGTTACCAACACAAGCTCCAAGTGGATCGATTTGAGGATCATCACTGTGGATAGCCATCTTTGTTCTATAACCAGCTTCACGGACAATGTTTTTAATTGTTACAAGTCCTGAAGAAATTTCTGGAACTTCATTTTCAAACAATTTTCTTACAAAACCAGGGTTTGTTCTTGAAACAATTGCTTGAACTCCACGAGCAGTTTCTCTTAACTTTTTAACATACACACGAAGTCTATCGTTAATGATGTATTTTTCGTTTTCGATTTGGTCAACAGGCATCAACACACCTTCAATTTGAGTGTTTGCAAGTTCTAAATAATAAGCATCATTTTCTTGTCTGCGAATGATACCGTGCATCAATGTATCAACCTTTTCTTCAAGCTCACCATATGCAGCAGCTCTTTCAACTTCTCTTAACTTTTGAGTTACAACTTGTTTTGCAGTACCAGCAGCGATACGACCAAAATCTTTTGGTGTAATTTCTTCTGCAACTTTGTCTCCCTCTTTATAAGACTTTTTGATAAGTTTTGCTTCTTCTAAAGAAATTTCTTTATCAGGGTCTTCAACAACTTCTCTTACTGTCTTATAAGCATAAACTTTAATTGTGTTCTTTTCTGGGTTAAGCCTAACCTCTACAGCTTTAGACTCTGCAAAGTTTTTCTTATATGCTGCAACAAGAGCAGTTTCTAATGTTTCAATGAAAAATTCTTTTTTAATACCTTTTTGCTTTTCAAGTTCATCTAGAGCTTGGAAAAAATCTTTATTTGTCACTTTCGTATCTCCTTAAAATTCTATATATTTAGTAGCTTTAGAAATTAAAGCTCTTTCAATCTCAATTTCTTTGCCTTTTTTATCTTTAATAATAATCTTGTCTTGGTCAAAACTTAAAAGTTCACCAACAAACTTTTTGCAAGCACCCAATTTTTTGAAAAGGTTAACTTCCAAAACCTCGCCCTCATTTCTTTTAAAATCTTTATCAGTTTTAATTTCTCTGTCAAGACCCGGTGAAGAAACATTAAGCGTATAAGAAGCACCATTTGTTGGGTCAAGCTCATCAAGAGGCTCATCAATCGCTCTGTGAACCTTTTCGCAATCTTCAATTGTTACGCCACCTTTTTTATCAATGAAAACAGTAAGATTCATACCATCAAACTTTTTCTCAAAAGCGACTTCAACAATTTCAAGACCTAAGCCTTCAACAATTGGCGTAATAAATTCTTCAACTTGTTTTTTTGTGTTAGCCACAACAACCTCCTTATTTTCGTTTCTTACAAAATTTAAGGAGTGGCAAATTTTGCCACTCCCAAAGAAACGCCATATATTGATTATATTATAACTAATACTTTTCATTTTTGCAAGTATTTATTCAAAAATAATGCTGTTTTATTCAGTAATTTCCGCAAATTCACTAATTTTTATAAGCACTTCAGCTGTTGCAATAGCATCATACACCGCCCTATGGGCATTATCAAGCAAAACTCCAAGAGCTTCAGCAACTGTTCCAAGCTTCAAATTCTTAGTCCCTTTAACCTCTTTTTGAGCAAGTTTATACACATCAATAACCTTATTATCATAGTTATAACCGCACTTTTTACCAAACACATTTAAGAAATGACAGTCAAAACCAATAATGTTATAACCTGACAAATATGAGTTTCTTGTAAACTTATAAAAGTCTGCAAGAACTTGTTCATAAGTTGGTGCTCCCGCAACATCATCATCTGTTATTCCTGTAATTTTTGTAGACTCCTCAGGAATATGCATTTGAGGGTCAACATACGCCATAAATTTTTCTGTAATTTTTCCCTCGTGCACTTTTACTGCTCCAATTTCGATTATATAATCCTTTCCCGTTATATCAAGACCTGTTGTTTCAAAGTCAAACACAACAATATCATTTTTAAGCAAAAAGTCATTAATCTTTTTAGTTCCACCAAGATTAAACAAATCATCTTGTGCATAACTCTCATACTTTTCAGGGAACACCCACCTATACGACTTAGGCTCTTCTTTATAATGAATTTCTTCTTCAAAAGCCTCAGGCAAAACACATTTGCTGATGTTTTTAACCCTCATACTTACACCGCCAGAAAATTTATCTTCCTCTAGTTTTCCAGAAACTATATATGAGCTATGTTCTTCAAGTTTCGCAAGTTGTTCTGCAGTATTTTTTGTTTCAAATATAACACAATTGATTTTTCCGGTAAAATCTTCTAAAACAAACTTATAAAGTTTCTTTTCTCTTGGAGCTTTCTCTGTTGTTGGTTCTTCTCCTTCCTCTGTTTGAGGCACTTCTTTTTTCTCCTCTTGAGGCTTGTCCTCTTCTTTTGCTTTTCTTTTAGGCGTGTAAGTAATATCCTTTAAGTATTGCATTTTTCCACAGAAAACCACATCCTCTTCAGGCGTTTTCTTATCCTTTATATAAAAGGCATTTGTTTCCGTCAAATCACCAACAATAGGCTCAACACCTGTAACTTCTATATATCTTACATCAGGAATAACATTAAAAAAGTCTGGCTCAACAACCTCTTCTTTTATTTCGTCAGTCAAGCCTTTCTTTGGTAAAAACTCAACATTAATATGTGCATAAAAAGAGGACTGCAAGTACTTTTCTGTTTCTTTCTTCACTCCTCTTGCAGATATATAATCAATTAATTTTTCATCAACTAATACAGAGACATTTTTCTCTTCCCCTTCACAATCAACATTATCAATTTCATAAATAATTGAAGGAAAATTTTTATGAAAGAAGTTTTTTAAACTATCCCTCAAAGCCTCATTAACAACAAAATTTTTAATAAATTTTATTTCGTAATTAAAATGTTTTGGGAGATTTTCTTTCACAATCTTTTCCGCATTAAGCCTATCTTCTTGTGAAAGAATAACCCCGTCATTATAAAACATTTCAACTTTACATACACCTGTGGATTTTTCAAGAGTTGCAGACTTAAACTTAAACCCAAACTTATCCCCAGTATTTTCATTTAAAACATCAACAATATTTTTATCCATCTGTCCCTCAGTCTACCTTACAAAAATCTACGCTATAAAGAAATGGTAAACATCCAAGAAGATGACTAACCCCAGAAGCACAAACAATCCAACTGTATGAATAATATTTTCAATTTTTCGTGGAACTGGCTTTCTAAAAATTCCTTCAATTGCAACAAAGACACACCTTGCACCATCAAGCGCAGGTATTGGCAAAATGTTAAACAATGCCAAGTTCATAGAAAGCATTGGCAACAACAATAAGAATGAAGAAAGTCCAAGTTGAGAAATTTCTGCGATTTGAGAAATCGCTGTTACAGTACCACCAAGTTCATTAATTGCTGTCGAACCAGTAAAGATTCCACCAAGAGCTCCTAAAATCAATTTACAAATATAGAACGAGAATGGCCAAGCCTTACCCAAAGACTCCCAGAATCCATACTCACCTTGCACTGAATAATAGATAAATCCCATACTTTCAGTAGGCGTTGAAAGTGTGATTCCTGCAAGTTTTACAAGTTCCTCGTCTGTGTAGACTGAGCCATCAGCTTTATAGAACACTCCGTTATGAGTAAACTTATCATAACTTTCAGTTTCCTCATCATAGTTCGCTTCAACGGACCTTATATATGCCTTAAAGTCTTCTATGCTCCAAGGATTGACTCCACCTTTATCATATACAGCATTTTCAAGTTTTGAAGAATCTGCAACAAAGAAGAAGGCTTCTGTTAAAACTTTTTGAACATTTTTTACCTTAATAATTTTTCCATCTCTTTCAACAGTTAGTGTAATATTTTCACCTTTTTCAATCTTGCTTGTAATATCACTCATAGAGCGGTAAATTTCAATAGATTCACCATTAACTTCTCTTACAATATCCCCCCTTTGCAAAATACCATCATTAGGGTTATTTGGAGAAAAGTTTTCAATACAAGGAAGTGCATATCCATTAACCATCAAAAATATAGCAGCTGTAATAATTCCAAAAATAAAGTTAAACAAAACACCAGATACAAGAACAATTAATCTTTTCCAAGCTGGCTTGTTGTTAAACGCATCTTTATCTGGATTATCCTCATCTTCCCCCTCAAAGGCACAAAAGCCACCAAGAGGAAGAAGTCTTACAGAAAAGACCTCACCAGTTTTTTTATTTACTTTTTTAAATAGTTTTGGTCCAAAACCTATTGCAAACTCATTGATTTTAAAACCAAGAATCTTACCTGCAACATAGTGTCCAAATTCGTGCACCGTAATAAGCACCAACAAGACAACCAAGGCTAGTAATATATAAAGAAAATCCATAATTAATAATCCTTTATCTAGTTTTTACACAAATAGTGCGAATAAAATATAAATCAATACTCCAGCAAACATAAGCCCATCTACTCTATCCATAAACCCGCCGTGTCCCGGGAATATTGAACCAAAATCTTTAATTCCAGCCTTTCTCTTGTAAGCAGAAGCAACCAAATCTCCAAATTGTGTTAAGAATGTACCAAACAAACCAGCACATCCAAAAATTACACCTATTGTCATTGGTTGTAAGTGAGCAAAGCAATCACCTAAAAGTCCAAAATGAACAAAACATAGATATGCAAGACCTGACGCTAGTATTCCACCAAGAGCCCCAAATATCATACCAGCAATGCTCTTCTTAGGAGAAATTTCAGGAGCCATCTTTGCACCCTTTATCAAAGAACCAAAAAGATAAGCAAACACATCTGTAAACATAGAGATTGCAAATGTCATAATTATTCCAACATATCCAATATTTAATCCAAAATGATTGATACCAATCAAAAAGCTAAGCAATGTTGTTGGATAAATCATAATTTCAAGAGTGTTTTTTGTTTCGTTAAGCAACGACTGATTTAGTTCGTTTTCGTCAGCTATAGTTTCGCCTCTTTTTCTTAAAATAGCATTACTTATAAGTTCTTTTATCATTAATAAGATAAACATCAACAGTAATAGTACCAATATTAAAAGCAATGCTGTATCTATATATTTTCCATTAAATATAAAGATACAAGTTATAAGAATTGCATAAACAAAAGGTAAAAGTTTGTTCACTTTCTTGTTTGACACTTTGCAAGCCATAGACATTTCAACTATACTTCCAATCATTATTGCTAAGGCAAACGCATCAAAAAATAGAAGAGAAACTTCTCTTAACGCAATAAAGCCAGCAGTAACTAATAGTATAAAAAATCCTGTTATTGTTCTTTTTAACATTTGTTTTTCTCCTAAAGGCTAAACTTTTCCAAATCTTCTTTTTCTTTTTTGATAAGCTTCAATACACTCATCAACAACTTTTGCATCAAAATCAGGCCAATACTTTTGTGGGAAATAAAACTCCGCATACGCCGCTTGATACAGCATAAAATTGGAAAGCCTTTGCTCCCCACTTGCCCTTACAATTAAGTCTGGGTCAGCAAGTCCAGCAGTATAAAGATATTTTTCAAAAATCTCTTCTGTAACTTCTTTTACACCATCTTTTATAAGGTTGTTGACCGCATTTACAATCTCGTGGCGTGCACCATAAGCAAACCCAAAATTTAACACATGGGTTTTGCAATCTGCAGTCTTTTCAGTTAGTTCTTTAAGCTTTTCTTGAATATCTTCAGGAATAAGCCCAAGATCACCCATAAGGCGGAATTTTGCATCTCTTTTTATAAGAGACTCGGCAAGCCCCTCCCAATTTCTAAAAAGATTGAAAATATAATCAACTTCTTCTTTTGGGCGATTAAAGTTTTCAGTTGAGAAGCAGAAAAGAGACACTATCTCTATTCCTCTTTCATAGCATCTATCTAAAACTTTTTTAATTGCTTCTTTACCCGACTTGTGACCTTCAAATCTAGGCAAGCCCTTTTCAGTAGCCCACCTTCCATTACCATCCGCAATAAACGCAATGTGTCTAGGAACAACCTGAGACTTTTGCTCTTTGTTTTTTCTTTTAAACCAAGCCATCTTTACCCTCTACATTTATTAAAAAATCTCCTACAATAAGTAAAACTTGTTTTTCGCCTAACATTTTAGCAGAAACAACAAGCTCCGCATCTGTACTTATCTTTGGTAAAGAATTTTTAACATTATTCACAGAGTACCCTGAATTTTCAAGTTCTTTTTGAGCAACAGCCACTGGAAGTCCTATAAACTTTGAAAAGTCCACTATACTTGCATAATTTCCTTTTCTTTTTCGTCCATCATTGCATCAATTTTATTGCAGTTAGCGTCAAGTGTTTTTTGAATGTCTTTTTCATAAGATGCAAGTTCGTCTTCACTTACCTTGCCATCTTTTTTAAGTTTCTTAAGTTCGTCAAGAGCATCTCTTCTTGCATTACGACAAACAACTTTAGTGTCCTCAGCAATCTTCTTTGTACTCTTAACAAGTTCTCTTCTTCTATCTTCAGTAAGTGCAGGGAATGTAAGTCTAATTACTCTTCCGTCATCACTAGGTGTAAGACCAATATCACTTGCTAAAATAGCCTTGTTGATTTCTTTTACTAAAGAAGCATCCCAAGGTGAAATCACCAACATTCTCGCATCCTGAACGCTGATGTTTGAAATATGAGCTAAAGGTGTTGGACTTCCATAGTAGTCAACAGTAATCTTGTCAAGCACATGAGGATTAGCTCTTCCGGCTCTAATAGCTAATAGTTCTTGCTTTAAATGAGAAATCGCTTTTTCTTGAGTATCTTCAAACTCTAAAAAGATTTCATCAATTATCTCGTTATTTTCAGCCATAATTATCTCCTTAAATAATTTATGATAATATTTTACTAGATAATTAGCTTTTAAGCAAACAAAATTTGAAATATTTTTAAAAGTATGAAAAATTTATTATATTATATTTGATAATTATCAATATTATGTTGTACAATCGTAAAAAAGGAGATTTATTATGCTTGGTGCTGTTTTAGGCGATATTGTTGGTTCTCTTTATGAGTTTGATAACATAAAAACAAAAGATTTTCCTCTATTTACTGATGAAAACTTTTTTACTGATGACACTGTTATGACCTTTGCAATTTTTAGCGCTCTTGACAAATGTGACGGAAATTATGAAAACCTAGAACAACAAACAGTTTATGAAATGCGAAGATTTTATGAACTTTATCCCAAAAAATCTTATGGATATAATTTTACCAGTTGGTTAATTTCTAGCGACCCAAAACCTTATAATAGTTTCGGCAATGGTTCTGCTATGCGAGTTTCTGCAGTTCCTTATTTTTGCAAAAACATCAAGGATGTTATAAACTTATCCAGAAAGGTAACCTGCCCAACACACAATCATCCTGAAGGGCTAAAAGGTGCTGAAGCAACTGCTGTTTGCATTTGGCTAGCCCTCAACAAGAAGGATAAAAACTTCATTAAAACTTTTGTTGAAGAAACATATTATCCTCTAAATTATGATTATAAAAACCTTGTAGAAAATTACACCTTTCAGGCTTCTTGTCAAGAAACCGTACCTCAAGCAATTTATTGTTTTTTAATAAGTAACAGTTTTGAAGACGCAGTTAGAACAGCTGTTTTTGTTGGTGGAGATTGTGATACCCTCACCGCAATAACAGCATCAATAGCTGGGGCTTATTATGGCATTGACGAGGAACTTGAGTACAAAACATTGTCTTATTTAGACCCTCATCTTAGAACCTTATACAACAGGTTTAAAACAATAAAAAACAAAAATTTCAAAAAGTAAATCACACCAAAAAAAACGCAAAAACATAATAAAAAGAGTGAAATTTCTAGTAATTTATTAAAAAACTAGCATTTCACTCTTTTTTTCTATGCAATTTTATTTTCTTTAAAAATTACACAATATTCTTTTTTATAAGGCAAAAACTTTTGTTCTTCTTGCACATTTTTAGCATAAATAGATTGAGCAATTATCTCATTGTCTTCAACAATCTCACCCTCTATTTGTTCTTTATCGGTTGGAGCAAAAGCAAGTCCAACTGCAGATTTATATTGTTCGAGAGTATAACCATAGTTGACTGTTAGTGTTAATCCATCATCATAATATTTCCAAGATGTACTCCAACCGCTTGGAACACTTGAAGCATTTGCAACATCTGTATATATTACTAAACTACTTGAACAGTTATAAAATGGAGATCTTGAATAACCCGTTGCCAATATAGTTGTTACACTACTTGGAATATATACACTTGTTAATCCACTGCAAGAATTGAATGCATTAGATCCTATACTTGTTACACTGTCTGGGATTATTACACTTGTTAATCCACTGCAAGAATTGAATGCAGAAGAACCTATACTTGTTACACTATTTGGAATTGTTATACTTGTTAACCCACTACAAGAAGAGAACGCATGAGAACCTATACTTGTTACTCCAT
Organism: Clostridia bacterium; assembly: GCA_017501645.1. Taxonomy (GTDB): domain Bacteria; phylum Bacillota; class Clostridia; order Christensenellales; family UBA1242; genus UMGS2069. The sequence continues at coordinate 40,313 of JAFVWN010000041.1, forward strand.
CCCCTATTGTTACACTTGTTAACCCGCTGCAAGAATAAAAAGCACCATGTCCTATAGTTGTTACGCTATTTGGAATTTCTATACTAGTTAGTTTAGAACAACCATTTAAGGCTGACATATCGATTTTTGTAATCTTGTCATGAATAACAAAAGACTCACAGTTTGCCGGCACTAGCAAATAATCTAAAACTTGAATATTAGCACACAATACCAACCCCGTAACTCCTGAACAATTATAAAAAGCACCCTCTGAGTCTCCGTTATCATAGTAAGCAGAAGTTACTGGCAATCCACTATATTCCATAGGAACAACAACTTCACCTGTTATTGATGTTGAACTTCTTCTAAAGTAGTATGAAACTCCATCACTGTTTTTACTAAAAATCAACTTATCTAAAGTTGCTGTCTTGGTATAAAGATTTACATCTCCATTGGAAAAATCAATAGTATCATTCTTGATAGTTGTTCTAAGTTCACTATCTAAGAAATATCCACAACAATGCTCATAATCAAGAGGCATATCGCTTTCTACAACAGTATATGATGTCACACTTAAATCAAAACTCAATGTTTTTGTTGGAGTGGTTGCCCCATCAACATAAATATTAATATCATTTGTAGGCATAACAATGTTACCATCACTATCAAGAGAACAACCATAAATGGTTGTAAGTTGATTAGACGAATCATAATAGTTAAAATATTCACTCCAACCGCTTGGTTTACTCTCTGGTTCACAATACAATTTCATACTGCTTGAACAACTATAAAATGGAGAATATCCCGCTGCTGTATTTGAAATAATTACTCCACTAGGAATGTAAACGCCTGTTAATTTACCACAGCTCATAAAAGCTGTATTTCCAAGAGAAGTAACACCCTTACCAATAATTAAATCTCCTGTAATGCCAGCGCAATTATAGAACGCGGCGTTGTCAATTGTTGTTAAAGAATCTGCCATCTTGATGCCAGTGAGCTCATAGCAACTAAAAAATGAATGATTCCCTATACTTTCAACACCCTCTGGAATATTCAACACTCCAGACAATGACGAACAAGAGAAAAATGCTTCCTTTGGAATAACTTTGAGGTTCGAGCTTAATACTAGCTGACCTGCAAAACTAGAACAGTTTACAAACACCCCATCTCCAATAGATGTAACAGAGTTTGGAATAACTAAATCACCTGTTAGTTTGCTACAACCCCAAAAAGCACTGTTTCCTATGGTTGTAAGAGTATTTGGAAGAGTTAATTCACCATTAAAAGAGTAGCAAGAAGAAAAGGCGTTTTCTCCAATTGAAACAACACCATTTGGAATGGTTAAATTTCCTGAAAGGGATCTGCAATTATTAAAAGCATTTATTTCAATGACTTCGACATTATTACCGATAGTCAATGAACCAGAAAGACCACTACATCCATAAAAAGTGTTTGACTTTATTGTTGTAATACCACTGCCGATAACCAAATTACCGCTAAATCCGCTACAATTATAGAACGCCTGAGCACCTAAAGTTGTAACTCTGTCCGGAATAATTATGTCTCCAGTAAATTGTTTACATTCCTTGAACGCATAACTACTAATTGTCTCAAGGTTTTCAGGTAAAGACAAATTCCCACTAAATAAACAAGTTGCAAACGCATTGTCGCCTATTGTCTTTAAGGTGCTTGGTAAAATCAATGCCCCATTGAAAGAAGAACCGTCAAAAGACATATATTCAATATTTGTAACCCCCTCAGGGATAATCACATCACCTTTTATATATGACATCCAACGGAAAGCACCATAAGGAATACTTGTTATATTTTTTGATAAAGTCAATGTTCCGGTAAATCCTGAACAATCAAAGCAAGTTGTACCTATTGATGTAACAGAGTTTGGAATGACTAAATCTCCAGTGAAACCTGTATTGTAAAAAGCACTTATTCCTATTGATTCCAAGCCATCATTTAAAGTTAGAGTTCCTTTAAAACCAGGGCAACTACTAAACGCGTTTGAACCAATACTCTTTACTTTACTTGGAATTTCTAAATCACCAACAAATTTACAATAAGAAAACGAACTTGACGGTATTTCCGTGATATTATTACTTAAAACAAGCTCGCCATTAAACCCCGAACAAAAAGAAAATGCACTACTTTCAATAGTTTCTACAGAATCAGGAATGATTAAATCCCCTGTAAAACCTGAACAATTATTGAAAGCAGAACCACCAATACTTGTTACGCTATTTGGTATTGTTAATTCTCCAACCAAATTATTTAAATTATAAAAGGCATAATCTCCAACACTTAACAATCCTTCTTGTAAAGTAATGCCTGTCATTGATGTGCAACCATAAAAAGCACCACTTGAATAACTTGACGCATTATAAATGCTTGTTTGAGTATTGTTATACTCTTTTGGAAGAACTACATGCCCACTAATCGTCTTGTCTTTTACTTGTATGTCGTAAATATCAACCATATAGTAAAAATTAAAATAATCCAAATCTGTTGCTGTTCTTGTATAAAGCCTAGCGACATAGTTTTCAGCATCTGCAGTTCTTGGTGCAAAGCCTTTTGCCTCACTTGTAAGCGCAACCTCTCCATTTGAACATTCACTAAGCCTTGCATCTAAGAAATATCCACAACAATGCTCATAGTCAAGAGGCATTTCGTTTTCGTCAATTGTATATGTATCAGCCTTTAGATATCTTGTTTCAACAAGTGAACCATCTACATATATTTCTAATGCATTGCCATACTTTTCATACTCATTATCTTTAATTACTGCAGTTTGGTCTACATTAAGTGTTGCTCCATCTTCTACATAAATTGCTGGTGCAAATTGTGCTTTATTTCCTGTAATTGTTCCACCAGTGATATTACAAGTTCCGCCGGCTTCAACATAAATTGCCCCACCATAAAGTGCTGTACAACCAGTAATTGTTCCTCCAGTCATTGTAAAGGTTGAACCATTTGTTACATATACAGCTCCACCATATTGATTAGTCTTTCCAGTAATTGAACCACCAGTCATTGTGTATGAAGCCCCACCACTTATATATAACGCTCCGCCTTTCATACTTTTATCTGCGGTGCTAGCACCAGTGTCTTCTGCACTTGTGCCGTTCATTGTCTGTTCTGTTTGTGTTTCAGGATTATCCGCCAATGTAAAAGGTATGCCTGCTATAATTAGGCATATTATTGGTAACAATATAAATAATACAAGTTTTAGTTTCTTACCCACTATGGCACCCCTTTAATGAATGATGAATGAAGAATGAAAAAATGATGAATTACGGCAGACGCTCCGCTTAGGATAAAATAATGATGAATCACAAAACAGAGTTTTGTCTTCCGTAGGAACTAACCCGAAAGGGTTGAAATGAAATATTGCAGATATTTCTTTTTTGTTTTGTCTTCCGTAGCAACTAACCCGCAAGGGTTGAAGAACAATGATGAATCACAAAACAAAGTTTTGTCTTCCGCAGGAACTAACCCGCAAGGGTTGAATTGTAATATTGCGGATGGTTCTTTATAATTTATCTACTCATTCATTCTTTTCTTTAGTTTACACCTATACATTTATTATTATATATAATAATTTTGAAATCTCCAAATAAAATCAAGGGCTTTTTATGTTTTTTTAATATTTTTTGCATAAAAAAAGACCGAGTTAAACTCGGTCAGTTGTATTACATCATACCAGCGGCTTGCTTCTTAACTTCTTCAGCAAAGTCGTCTTTTCTCTTCTCTAAGCCTTCGCCCATTTGGAATCTAACAAATCTACGAATAGAAATCTTTTCGCCAATCTTGTTAGTAGCGTCAGCAACAAGTTGAGAGATTGTCTTTGAAGGGTCTTTAACATACTCTTGTTCAAGAAGACAAACTTCTTTATAGTATTTTTTAATTCTTCCTTCAACCATCTTATCAACAACAGCAGCAGGCTTACCCTCGTTAAGAGCTTGAGCTTTTAAAATCTCTTTCTCTTTCTCAAGTTCTGTTGTATCAACTTCTTCAATGTTGATATATTTAGGGTTTGCAGCAGCAATGTGGATAGCAATGTCGTGTCCTAATTCTTGGAATGCAGGACTCTTTGCAACGAAGTCTGTTTCACAGTTTACTTCAAGCAAAACACCGATTGTACCGTTCATATGAATATATGAGAAAACAGCACCTTCAGCAGCAATTCTGCCTTGACGCTTAGCAACAGCAGCAATACCTTTTTCTCTTAGGTAGTCTACAGCCTTAGACATATCGCCATTACATTCAGTTAATGCCTTTTTGCAATCAAGCATACCAGCACCAGTTTTTTCTCTTAAATCAACTACATCTTTTGCAGTAAATGCCATATAATTAAACTCCTTAAATTAATTATTAAATTAATTATTCTTGGTCGATAGCAGTTTCTTCAGCTTTAACTTCCTCAGCAACTACTTCAGTACCTTCAGCTTCTGCTTTAGCTTGAGCCTCAGCTTCCTTACGCTTAGCAAGACCTTCTTCACCCTCTCTGCCTTCAATAACAGCGTCAGCCATTGCACCAGCAATAAGCTTAACTGCACGGATAGCATCATCATTTCCTGGGATAACATAATCCACAGAATCTGGGTCACAGTTAGTGTCTACTAAACCAACGATAGGAATACCAAGAGAACGAGCTTCACGAACTGCAATATATTCTTTCTTAGGGTCAACTACGAAAAGAGCACCTGGAAGTGTTCTCATTTCTTTGATACCACCAAGATTTTCTTCGAGCTTATCTCTTTCAGCTTTGAGCTTCATAACTTCTTTCTTAGTAAGTAAATCAAACTCACCAGACTTTTCCATTTGGTTAAGTTTGTTAAGTCTATCAACTCTACTTCTAATAGTTTTAAAGTTAGTTAAAGTACCTCCAAGCCAACGATTGCCCATGTAGAACATATCACATCTTTGAGCCTCTTCAATAACGGCATCTTTTGCTTGCTTCTTTGTTCCAACGAAAAGAACAGACTTTCCTGATTCAACAACTTCTTTAATGAAAGCATAAGCTTCATCAATAAGACCAACTGTTGTTTCAAGGTCAAGAATGTAAATATCGTTACGAGCAGTGAAGATGTATTTCTTCATTTTTGGGTTCCACTTTCTAGTTGGATGACCAAAATGAACACCAGCTTCAAGCAATTGTTTCATTGATACTACTGACATATTTCTTTTTCCTCCTTGTTTATTTCCTCTCTACGCATCATCTATTTTGGGAACACTTAGAAAAAAGTGCAACAAACAAAATATCCACGCAGATGTGTGATGCGTCAATTATATTACAGTATTAATAAAAAATCAAGTATTATTAGTAAAATTTTTTCACCTTTACACAAAAAAAGAGCACAACAAAAGTTATGCTCCGCATTTTTTACTTTTTATTTATGAAATTGACTAATTAATTGTTTGCTCCGTCAGCCTCATCAAGTAATTTGTTGTATTCATCAAATACAGCATCAATGACAGCATCGTCAAGTTCGATTTCGAATTTGTCTTCACCATCTTTACCTCTTGAAACCTTGAAAACTAAAGCTTCGTCTTCTTCCATTCCATCAAGAAGTTCTACTGGTTGCAAAATTGCATAGAAATTTCCTCTGTATGCAATACCTGCGATTTCAACAAAGTCTACTTCCTCACCGTCTGCAGTCATAAGAGTGATAACATCATCCTCATCATTTTGCATATGGTCGATTGACTCTGGAACGCCCTCGCCACCAAACTTCTTCTCTTCTTCATTATTTGCCATAAATGTACTCCTTAAATTTTATTTATGTGAAAAGTGAAAGCCACTCCTCTTACCCTCTATTATACACTACTTTTTGATTTTGTCCAAATAATTTTGCAAAATAATTGTAGCAGCTATTTGGTCAACAACATCTTTTCTCTTTTCCCTTCTCATATTTGACTCTATAAGAATCCTTTCAGCAGAAACCGTTGACAACCTTTCGTCTTGAAACACTATTTTAGCATCTGTGAGTTTTGAAAGTTCTTCTGCAAAATCTTTCACCATTTGCACAGAATCCCCCTCACTCCCATCAAGCTTCAAAGGAAGACCTATTACAAAAGTGTCCGCATCAAGTTTATTTGCAAGAGTCACCATATACCTTGTGTCAAGATACATATTTCTTCTTTTATAAACTTCATATGAGCTTGCAATGATTCCAAGAATATCACTTGTCGCAATGCCAATTCTTACTGTTCCAATATCTAGACCGATAATTTTTTTCAACTTTCTCTTTTCCTTTTGTGTTATTTCACAATACTATAATAACACATAAAAAAATTTAAGTCTATTATTTTAAGGCTTTAGTTTTAGATTGATTATTTTTTTGTGTGGTCGTTTCTTGCTCTGCTTTCTCTTCAATTTTGTCTTCAATCTTTTCTTTCATCTTCTCAATGCCTTCTTTTGCCTCTTCTAGCTTCTCCATTGCAACTGTCTTTGCCTCTTTCATTGCTGAAGAAACCTTCTTGTTGTTTGACGCAATCATTGCCCCAACAACAACTCCAATCCCCATTGAGATTAAGCAACATTTCATTGTTTCTTTCATTATTTTTTCTCCTTATCCTTTTTACATTAGTTTGGATAAAGTTTGATAAAATATACAATTTTTAGCAAATAAAAAAACCGTAAACTTTACAAAAAATCGCAAAATTTACAGTTTTATACTATAAAAATTATTATTTTTGATTAATTAGTCATCATCTTCCGTTGCACGCTTAATGCCTTTCTTCTTGCTTTCGTAGCTTGCAATAGCATCCTTAACAGTCTCTTCTGCAAGTGTTACGCAATGCATTTTATTCTCTGGAAGTACGCCCCCAAGTTCGCTTAAAATATCATCTGTGGTAATATTTAAAGCTTCATCAACTGTCTTTCCTATCATTAATCTTGTTGCAACAGATGTACAAGCAATTGCTCCAACACAACCAAAAGTTTGAAACATTGCATTTGTTACAACATCATCTTCAACAGTGATATAAATTTTCATAATCTCTCTATCAGTTGGAGAAACAATCTTACCCTTTCCGCTCGCACCCTTGATAACTCCAACATTTTGAGGGTTAAAGAATTCATTTAAAACTTTTTCATTATATTGCATACTATAATTCCACCTTGTTCTTATAAATTCTTATTGCAGAAATGCTTCTTACTTTCTTAACAATTTTTCTTAATCTTTCAGCCATATAGTCAATATCTTCTTTAGTTGTGTACTTACTGAAAGTAAATCTTATTGTTGAAATAGCATCTTCGACTTCTTTTCCCATAGCCATTAAAACATGAGATGGAGCATTTAAACCAGTTGCACAAGCAGAACCAGTAGAAACACAAATGCCCTCTCTATCAAGCATCACAGTCACAGCCTCACCCTCAGCCGCTTCAAAAGAAATACTTGCATTTCCTTGAAGTCTTTGAGTTGGATGACCATTTAATGAAATGTTGTGAATTAATGTACTTACTTGCTTCAAGAAATATTTTCTTATGCTTCTTAAGTGCTTGTTGTTCTCTTCAATATTTTCAGTAACTTCTTCAATCGCTTTACCAAGACCAACAATTGCTGGAACATTTTCTGTTCCTGCTCTCATATCGTTTTCTTGATGTCCGCCATCAATAAGTTTTTGGATTTTAAGCCCCTCTCTTACATACAAAACACCAACACCTTTTGGTCCGTAAATCTTATGTCCAGAGATTGAAAGAGAATCAATACCTATTTCTTTAACATTGATATCAATCGCACCAATTGCACCAACGGCATCAGTATGGAAGGCAACCTCATTAGCTTTTGCAAGTTCCGCAATCGCTCTTATTGGTTGAATTGTACCAACCTCATTATTTGCAGTCATTATAGAAATCAAAACAGTGTCAGGCCCAATAGCTTTTACTATTTCACTATACTTAATAACACCCATTTCATCAACAGGGATATATGTTACTTTAAAACCTTCTCTTTCTAACGCTCTACAACTTTCTAGCACTGAAGGGTGCTCAATCGCAGAAGTAATAATATGATTACCCTTATCCCTATTTGCTTTTGCAATTCCTTTAATCGCCCAGTTGTTAGACTCGCTACCACCAGAAGTAAAGAAAATTTCGCTTGGCTTTGCGCCAATTGCTTTTGCAACTCTTTCTCTTGCTTTTGCAAGTAACTCACCAGCATCTCTACCAGCCTTGTAAATGCTTGATGGATTACCATAAACAGAGCCATACGCATCAATCATCTCACGGTAAACTTCGTTAGACATTGGAGTTGTTGAAGCATTGTCAAAATATACAACTCTTTGCTTTTCCATAGACTTTCTCCTTGAAGTTATTTCACTAATGCAATTTTAACACGGATAAGCACATTTCGTCAATACCCGACAAGAAAAAAAGTGCAAAAAACTTTCGTTTTTGCCCCACCAAAAAGCATACACGATTATAATTTTGCACTTTTAATATTTTTTTACTAAAATTGTCTCTCAACAAACGAAGATAGAACATCTTCATTTACAAGACCAACACTTTTATCAACCGCCTTTCCGTTTTTATAAGCAATTATACAAGGAATACTCATAATCCCTTGACTTCTTGAAAAAGCAGGTTCTTCATCAACATTACACTTAACAAAAATAGCTTTATTCTTATACTTATTTGCGACTGCTTCATAATATGGAGCAATAGCCATACAAGGACCACACCAACCAGCCCAAAAATCTACAAAAACCAATGGTTTATTCATAATGTCTTGAACATTTTCTTGAGTCAATTTTTCCATAAATTACCCCCAAATTAATATTTTACTCTTCATCACTAAAGTAAGCTTCAAATGCCATATCTGCAATTTGACCAACATCATCAAGAGAAACCTCTTCTTGCTTTGAGTTTGTCATACACTTTATCTTTGCAGTTCTTGTTTGTAATTCTTGTTCGCCAATAATCATTACATTTTTTGCACCAATCTTGTCAGCATATTTCATTTGGGCTTTCAAACTTCTGCCCATTGTATCAAACTCAACGATAATATCTTCATCTCTCAATTTTTGAGCAAGTTCAACAACTGCTAACATTTCATTTGGAGAAGCGTTTGCTATATATAATTCTATCCCTGAATTATCTTTTAATTCAATGTTATTCTTCTCTAAAAGAGCAAGCAATCTTTCAACTCCAAGACCTACACCAACACCCGGCAAGTCTTTTCCTCCAAGCTCTCCAACAAGCCCATCATATCTACCACCTGCACAAATTGTACCAAGCGCACCGTTTTCAACAGTTAAAAACTCAAACACAGTTCTTGAATAATAGTCTATGCCTCTTACAAGGTTGTCATTTTCTTTATACTCAATACCACTTGTTTTTAAAAGAGCTTTAAGTTCATTATAGTGATTTTTACAATCATCACACAAATAATCTCTTGGCTTTGGAGCATTGTTTTTAAAGCTTGCACATTTTTCTTCTTTACAATCAAGAAGTCTTAAAGCATTCTTTTCATATCTCACTTTGCAATCCGCACACATTTCATCAATATGTTTAGAGTAATACTTTTTTAAAGCTTCAATATACGCATTTCTACAATTTTTACAACCAATAGAGTTGATATTTAACATATAGTTATGGAAGTTAAGACTGTCAAAAACAGACTTAATTACTCCAATAACCTCAATCTCCATAAGTGGAGATGAAGAACCAAAAGCCTCAATCGAAAATTGATGGTGCTCACGAAGTCTACCGGCTTGAGGTCTTTCATATCTAAAACATGGTGTATACATAAATAGTTTTTGAGGCATAGCTTCGTTATCAAGTCCGTTTTCAATAAGAGCACGAACAATAGAAGCTGTTCCTTCGGGTTTTAATGTAATACTTCTATCACCTTTATCCATAAAAGTATACATTTCTTTGTTTACAATATCACTACCCTCACCAACACCACGCACAAAAAGTTCTGTATGCTCAAAAACAGGGGTTCTAATTTCTTTAAATCCTCTCTTTGATAAGCTTTCTCTAGCACAATCTTCTACTTGTTTCCATTTATAAATTTCGCTAGGCACAACATCTTTTGTCCCTTTTGGTCTATTAATCATAACTAATTTTCCTTTTGTATTATAAAATATATTTTCTCAAATCGAATTCTTTCAAGATATTTGCAAGATGTTCTTGAACATACTTTTTGTCAACTTTAACATCAATCATTGGATGATCCCCTGTTGCGTTGAATGAAATATCCTCAAGAAGTTTTTCAAGTATTGTATGGAGTCTTCTTGCACCAATATTTTCACTTGTTTCATTTTCTAAAGAAGCAATTCTTGCAATCTCATCAATTGCATCATCCATAATTTCAAGATTAATGTTATCAACACCAAGCAAACTCTTATATTGTAGTATAAGTGAATTTTCTGTATTTTTCAAGATGTTTACAAAATCTTCATAACCAAGAGAAGCGAGTTCTACAATTACTGGAAATCTTCCCTGAAGTTCTGGAATTAAATCTTCCACTTTTGAAACATGGAAAGCACCAGCTGCAATAAATAAAATATAATCTGTTTTAATTGGACCATATTTTGTAGAAACTGTTGAACCTTCAACAATAGGAAGAATGTCTCTTTGTACACCTTCTCTTGAAACATCAGGAGAAGAACCGCCCCCATTTCCACCTTTTCCTGCAATTTTATCAATCTCATCAATGAAGATAATACCGTTTTGTTCAGCCCTCATTAGTGCCTCACTATTAACATTATCCATATCAATAAGTCTATCACTCTCTTCCGCAATGAAAATCCTCTTAGCATCAGCAATTTTCATTGTTTTTCTCTTCTTTCTCTTTGGCATAATGTTCCCAAACATATCACCAAGATTAATTTCCATTCCCGGCATTAGAGGCATTGCTTTTTGTTCTTCAGCAACTTCAACCTCAACCATTTTATCATCAAATTTATTGCCTGCAAGTTCAGTCACAATAATTTGCTTAATCTCATCATCAGTTTTGCCTGCATATAAATCTCTTTTTTTAGCATATAAAACAAGAGCAAGTCTATTATAGGCATTTTGCTCAGCTTTATCTTTAACCTCATTTACTCTTTCAGCTTTCACTAAATGAATAGATGCTTCAACCAAATCTCTAATCATTGACTCAACATCTCTTCCAACATAACCTACTTCTGTAAATTTAGTGGCTTCAACTTTTACAAAAGGAGCTTTTACAAGTTTTGCAAGTCTTCTTGCAATCTCTGTTTTACCAACACCTGTAGGACCTTTCATAATTATATTCTTTGGAGTTATTTCATCCCTCATCTCTTTAGGGAGTTTGCTTCTTCTATATCTATTTCTCAAAGAAATTGCAACTGCCTTTTTTGCTTCTTCTTGACCTACAATATATCTATCAAGTTCATTAACAATTTGTTTTGGAGTAAGTTCTATCATATTACACCTCCTCAATAGTAACATTTCCGTTTGTATAAACACAAATGTCTCCAGCTATCTTCATTGCTTTTTCAGCAATTTCTTTAGCTGAAAGGTCTGTATTTTCTTTTAGAGCTTTACCTGCAGCCAGAGCATAGTTAGACCCTGAACCAATAGCACAGATTCCATCATCTGGTTCTATTACATCACCAACACCAGTAATAATAAACATAGAATCTTTATCTGCAACTATCATCATTGTATCAAGTTGCCTAGCACCCTTATCGCTTCTCCACTCTTGCGCAAGTTCAACAGCAGCTCTTGTTAAATTTCCCGCATACTTTTTAAGAATCTTTTCAAACTTTTCCATAAGCGTAAAAGCATCTGCAGTAGCTCCTGCAAAGCCAACAACTACTCTATCGTTATAAATTCTTCTTACTTTTTTTGCTGTTGCTTTCATTATAACTCTTTCACCAAGAGTAACTTGACCGTCTCCCGCAACAACTCTTTTTCCGTCTTTTTCAACACCAATGATTGTTGTTCCTCTAATTTCCATTATCAATTGCCTCCTTAATTTTAGCCATCTCTTCAATTGCTCTTTTTGAATACTCCTCTTTCCTCTTTTGCTTATCCTTAATAAGCTCGTTATGAGGTGTTAGTATTCCAAAATTTGCATTCATTGGCTGAAAATCCACATTTTCAGTACTTATATAATTACACAAAGCACCCGTAATAGTCAAATTATTGAAATAAATTTTTTCTTTACCTTCAAGTTTTCTTGCCATAGATATTCCTGCAATAAGCCCACTCATAATACTTTCAACATATCCTTCAACACCTGAGATTTGCCCTGCAAAGAAAATTTTATCATATTTTTTCATTGAAAAATCACTATTAAGATGTTTTGGTGCATTGATATATGTGTTTCTATGCATTACACCATACTTGACAAACTCAGCATTTTCAAGAGCGGGAATCATAGAAAAAACACGCTTTTGCTCAGGGTATGTAAGATTTGTTTGAAAACCAACCAAATTGTATAATTCGCCCTCTAGATTTTCTCTTCTTAGCTGAACCACCGCAAATGGTCTTTTTCCATCATTATCTAAAAGTCCTACAGGTCTTAAAGGTCCATATCTTAAAGTGTCTTTACCTCTTGATGCCATTACCTCAACAGGCATACAACCTTCAAAAACCTCTGTTCCCTCAAAATCGTGAAGTTCAACCCTTTGAGCATTTGTAAGTTCTTCGATAAACGCATAGTATGTATCTTTATCCATAGGACAGTTTATATAATCGCTTTCACCCTTTTGATACCTAGAAGTTGTAAAAGTCTTTTCCATATTAATAGTGCCAGCATCTACAATGGGGGCTGAAGCATCAAAAAAGTATAACCCCTCCTCTCCTAAAAGCTTAGCAATCTCTTTTGAAAGACTGTCGCTAGTAAGAGGTCCTGTTGCAATAATCGTTGGAACAGAAGTGTCTATAGTTGTTATCTCTTCTCTTATAATTTTAATGTTATCAAACTTTTCAAGCTCTTTTGTTACTGCTTTACTAAAAAGTTCTCTATCAACAGCTAGTGCACTTCCTGCAGGAACGCTACACTTTTCCGCAACTTTTAAAAGTAAACAGTCCAAAATGTTAAGTTCTGCCTTTAATGCTCCAGAAGCTGTAGAGAGCAGTGAACTTTTAAAAGAGTTACTGCAAACAACTTCTGCTAAATTATCATTATGATGAGCAGGAGAAAACTTATGGGGTTTCATTTCATAAAGTTCAACCTCATAACCTCTTTTCGCCAATTGATAAGAAGCCTCGCTTCCCGCAAGGCCTCCTCCTATAATTCTAATTCTTGTTTTCACTTACTTCTTCCTTATTTTCTTTCACAATTTTTTCAGCCCTAGAATAAGTACACTTAGGACAAGAAATAACTTTTTTAGTTGAGTAAATTCTCACAATCATATCCTCATTACAAGAAGGACACTTTTCTCCAGCAGGTATATCCCAAGACTTAAACTCACAGTCCGGATACCCTTCACAACCATAGAAGAATTTACCAGTTTTTGTTTTTAGTTTCTTAACATTTTTCCCACATTTTGGACATACAGCTACAATAGGATTATCTTCTTCTATGTTTCTTGTGTTTTTGCAAGTTGGGAAATTTGGACAAGCTAGGAATTTACCAAACTTACCTGCTCTAACAACCATCTTACTTCCACACTTTTCGCAGATTTCTTCACTTTCCTCGTCTGGAATTTTACTCTTTTCTCCATTAAGGTAAGCGGCTTTTAATTCCTTTTCAAATCCGCCATAGAATTGAGCTATAACACTTTGCCACTCAGTATCCCCAAGTTCAATATCGTCAAGCTTATCTTCCATTTCTGCAGTAAAGCCTATGTTCATTATGTTTTCAAAATGCTTCATTAAATAATCAACAGCAACCCTTCCAAGCTCTGTTGACTTAATAGCTTTACCCTTATCCTTTTCAATATAGTTTCTTGAGTAAAGCACACTTACTGTTTGTGTGTAGGTGGCGGGACGACCAATACCTTTATTTTCCATTGCATCAACTAAGCTAGCTTCTGTAAATCTTGCAGGTGGCTTTGTAAACTTTTGCTCTGGCTTTAATTCTTTTTGAACAAAAGTGTCCCCAACTGAAATGTCTGGAAGTTTAGCGTTTTCCTCGTCATTGTCTTCCTCTTCAACATAGTTTGTGTAAAGAGCAGTATAACCATCAAACACTGGAGTTCTTCCTGTGGTTTTAAACTTATAACCTGAGTTTTCAATATCTACACTCAAACTGTTGTAACTAGCATCTGCCATTTGGCTCGCTAAAAATCTATCGTAAATAAGTTTATAAAGCCTATACTCATTTTTACCAATAAGAGGCTTCATTTTTTCTGGAGTATTGTCAAGACTGATTGGACGAATAGCTTCGTGCGCATCTTGAACATCTTTTTTGTTCTTATAAAATCTTGGTTTTTCTGGCAAATATTTTTCACCATACTTATTCATTATATATTCTTTTGCCATTGCTTGTGCTTCTGGGCTAAGACGAGTAGAGTCTGTACGAATATATGTAACAAGTGCAAGTTTTCCGCCTGTTGTAAGGTCTGCACCTTCATAAAGAGTTTGAGCAGTACTTGTAATAGTCTTCAAACTCATTCCAAGCTTGTTACCAGCTTCTTTTTGCATTGATGAAGTTGTAAATGGCGCACTTGGGTGTGAATAAGTAATAGACTTTTTAACATTAGTTGCAACAAATGTACCTTGCTTAATCTTTTCAAGGATTTCACCCATTTGTTCTTTTGACTTAATCTTTTTATCTTTACCATCAACAAGTGCAGTCTTAACAATATCCTTGCTTCCATCTTTTAAAAGGCTAGCAGATAAAGTCCAATATTCTTCAGGCTTAAAGTTTTCAATCTCTCTATCTCTTTCAACCACAAGTCTTAGTGTTACACTTTGAACACGCCCAGCACTCATATTTGGTTGAATCTTTTTACATAGAATTGGACTAACCTTATAACCTACAAGTCTATCCAAAACTCTTCTTGCCTGCTGAGCATCTACAAGATTTTGATTAATTGCTCTTGGATGCTTAGCTGCCTCTTGAACAGTTTTCTTTTCAATTTGGTTAAAAGTAATTCTACAATCACTATTTTTATCAACGCCAAGAATTTCACATATATGCCAAGCAATAGCCTCACCCTCACGGTCAGGGTCGGTTGCAATCAATATACTGTCTGCATTCTTATAATCATTAACAATGCCTGTAACGACTTTTTTCTTGTCCGCTGATACTGTATACTCTGGAGCAAAATTGTTAGCAATATTAATACCAAGTCCTTTGACTGGCAAATCTCTAACATGACCAAAAGTCGCAACAACCTTATAGTCATCTCCTAAATACTTTTGAATACTTGGTCTTTTACCAGGACCTTCTATCAAAACTAATTTCATAAAATCTCCTTAATTTTTGACACTCGTTTGCTAGTCTATAACAAATTTTAAAAAAAAGCAAACATTTTCAAGGCAATTAAAGTGAGTAAAAATTGCCAGGCAGTTTTTTTATTAAACCACTAATTTCCATCATTGTCAACAAACTTATTAAAGATTTTGACTCGATTTTTGTTTTCTCTTGTAATGTATCAAAATCAATTTCACCCTCGTAAAGAGCTTCAAGTATAGTTTTTTCTTGAGCAGAAATTTCTTTTATCTTTTTAGTGTTTTCTTCTTTGTTTTTATCAAAACCTAAAACTTTCAACACTCTTTTAGGGCTTATTGTAAAAGTTTCTGGAAGCTCTTCAATAAGTTTATTAGAGCCAAGACTAGACACTGATGTTATATTTGCAGGAACAACAAAAAGTTCTCTCCCTTGCTCTATTGTATGATTAGCCGTATTAAGAGTCCCTGAACTTTCCCCTGCCTCAACAATAATCGTTCCTAAAGCAAGACCACTTATTATTCGGTTTCTTTCCACAAAAGAATATCTCGTTGGTCTTCTTTTTGGTGGATACAAACTTACAAGAAGTCCACCATTTTCAATTATCTTTCTTGCAAGGTCTGTGTTTTGTTCTGGATAAACTTTGTCAAGCCCACCACCAAGAACAGCAATAGTTTTCCCTTTTGCTTCAAGCGTAGAAACAGCAACTTCCATATCAAGTCCATAAGCAAGACCAGAAACCGTAACAAGTCCAGCATCCGCAAGTTCACTTGCAAAAAGTCTTGTAACCTCTCTTCCATAAGCGGTTGGTCTTCTTGTCCCAACAATAGCAATAGACTCTTTATTGAATAAATTTTTATCACCTTTATAGTACAAAACGAATGGAGGATTTTGAATCTGCTCTATTTGTTTTGGATAATCATCATTTCCTAAAAAAACAGCCAAAATACCAAATTTTTCAAATTCTAGCACTGTTTTTTCAATATTTTTTAATGAAATTGCGTTTTTTAATTTCAAAAACATTGCATCACCGAGGTTGTCAACAATTTCATTTTTGTATTTTTCTACACCATCAATGATTTCTTCAGCATCATAATTTTCAAGCAAAAATTTTGTCGCCTTATATGAAATCATTACTTCATCTAAAAGCAAAATTAATTTTTCTCTCGCATTCATTATAGCATCACCTTATCTATATTTCTGTATGCAATCGCTTCTGCAATATGACTAAATTCAATATCTTCTTTTCCATCAAGATCTGCAATTGTTCTTGCAACTTTTAATATTCTATTATATCCCCTTGCTGACATATGATACTTTTCAAAAGCATTCTCTAAAAGAGTAGACGACATATCATCAAGCTTACAATATTTCTTTATATGCTTTGAAGTCATTTTTGCATTTGAGTAAATATTTTCACCTTTGTATCTTTCAAGTTGAATTTGTCTTGCTTTATCAACTCTCTTTTTAATCTCTTCACTACTCTCTTCTTGAGCATCAGTAGTAAGGTCAACATAAGCAACTCTATCAACATCAATTTTTAAATCAATTCTATCAAGCAATGGTCCTGAAATCTTTTTCATATATCTTTGTATTAAAGATGGAGAACAAGAACAAGTCAAGTCTTTTGAACCATAATTCCCGCAAGGGCAAGGATTCATACTTGCTACCAAAATAAAATTTGCAGGGTACTCAACAGTACCGCTAGCTCTTGACACAGAAATTCTTCCATCTTCAAGAGGTTGTCTTAAAGTCTCTAACGAATCTCTTGAGTACTCCGGCATCTCATCTAAGAATAAAACACCATTATGTGCTAAGCTAATTTCCCCTGGCTTTATATCTTTTCCTCCACCTGCTAAAGCAA
Organism: Clostridia bacterium; assembly: GCA_017501645.1. Classification (GTDB taxonomy): domain Bacteria; phylum Bacillota; class Clostridia; order Christensenellales; family UBA1242; genus UMGS2069. The sequence continues at coordinate 57,491 of JAFVWN010000041.1, forward strand.
CCGTTGTTGCTGTGTGGTGCGGAGACCTGAAAGGCCTTGATGTTACAACGCCTTTAGACAAATCAAGCGTTCCTGCAACACTATGTATTTTGGTTACCTCTAGAGCTTCTTCAAAAGTTAAATCAGGAAGTATTGACGGAACACAATGTGCAAGCATAGTCTTTCCACTTCCCGGAGGACCAACCATCAATATATTATGTCCACCAGCAACAGCAATTTCAATCGCTCTTTTTGCTATTCCCTGACCTTTAACCCTTGCAAAGTCTTCACTTGCAAATAATTGTTCACTTTTCCAAATCTTTTTTTCAACAGGCATAGGCTTAACTTCGCCATTTATAAAAGCAACTACACCCTTAAGATTTTCAAAAGCAAAAACATTAACACCTTCTATATAACTAGCCTCTTCTTCATTTTGCTTAGGAACTATAAAAGATGTAAATCCCGCCTCTCTTGCAGATATTAAAATTGGCAATAACCCAGCAACAGGTTTAAGTGAACCATCAAGACCAAGCTCACCAACCATAACAAACTTTTTATATTCGCCAAGTTTAATTTGTTCACTCGCACATAATATAGATATAGCAATCGGCAAATCAAAAGCTGGACCTTCTTTCTTTTGATTTGCAGGTGCTAAGTTAATAGTGATTTTCCCCGGAAACTTAAAACCCGAATTTTTAACCGCAGCTCTAACCCTTTCTTTCGATTCCTTAACCGCAGTATCAGGAAGTCCAACAATTTCATATTTTGGCAAACCTTGACTTATATCAACCTCAACATCAACTTTATAACCCTTTAGTCCAAGCAAGCCATAACTTTTAGTAGTAGCAAGCATATTTATTCACTCCTTTTCTCTTCTTCAAAAATAAATATAACATAAAGAAATTTTATTATCAAGAAAATAAAACAAATAATTAAGGATACAAACTTACCCTCAAAAAAATATAATAATATATGCAAGACTTTTTTTGCTAGGGAGAACACTATGAAAAAAATAATACAATGTGTCCCAAATGATGAAGATTTAGATAAAACCATTGCCCATATTAACATTATTAAAAAAGTAGGTTTTGATGGAGTATTTTTGCAGTGGTACGATAAAAATTTTTTAAAAATAAACCAACAAATAGAAAAGTGCAAAAGTATAGGCTTAAAAATTGAATTTATACACCTAAACTATGAAAATATAAACAATTTATGGATAAACCACGAAACAACACCTGTTATAATTGATGAATATATTAACAAATTATATATATGTAAAAATCATAATATTGAAACAGTTATACTTCATTTATCAGCAAAAGAAAAAGCGCCACCTATGACAAACATTGGTATAAATAACTTTAAAAAGATTGTAAAAGTGGCAGAAAATCTAGACATATTTATAGCTTTAGAAAACACAAAAACTCCAGGAAGATTTGAATATTTATACAACAATATAAACAGCGAAAATTTGAAACTATGTTTAGACACTGGACATCTTCATTGCTTTTATAAAGACAATATCAATTGGAGCTTTTTAAAAGATAAAATTTTAACATTACACATTCACGATAATTATCAAATAAAAGATAATCATCTACTCCCGTTTGACGGAAATACAAATTGGCACAAATTAATCTCTAATTTGCAAAAAGCGAATTATAAAGGAAATGTTGTACTTGAAAGTCATTATACAAATTACCAAAATTTAGACCTTTTTAATTTTTATAAAAAAAGTTTTGAAAAAGCTCAAAAAACGCAACAATTGTTCAAAACTACCACTTATTGACACACTTTTTAACAATTTTAACCATATTTTTTGCATTTTTGACGCTTTTTACACTATAAAACAATATCATTACCATATTTTCTATTTTGTATTTTTATTATTTTGTCAAATATTTTTCCGCTTATCCTATTTTACATTTTATAATGTCAAAACTATTTTTATCACTCACAAAAAAACAATTTTATTATAGATTTTCACAACAAAAAAAGAAAGGATTCTTACACAATTCATCCTTTCTTTTTTGTTTTTTTTACTTAAAAACTTGCTCCCACTCAATAAAAAAACACTTAATTATTAAAAAAGTGTTGCATAAATCCAGCGTTTGTGATACAATCATTTTATGTTTAAAAGAGCATAAAATATATATGTGCTGGTGTGGTGGAATGGCAGACGCGACGGACTCAAAATCCGTTGATAGCAATATCGTGTGGGTTCAAGTCCCACCACCAGCACCAACTAGAAGAACGGTTGCAGTAGTATACAATCGTTTTTTTCTTTATTTAAATTAAGCGTTTTTAGGTGGTCGCCTAGCGCCCTCCGGAGTGTGATTATAAA
>JAFVWN010000003.1 GCA_017501645.1 Clostridia bacterium
ATGGTGGGGCAATTTATGTTGAAGCTGGAGGAACTTGTAATATAACTGGTGGTATAATTACAGGCAATAAAGCTCAATTTGCACCAGCAATTTATGTAGAAGACGGTGGAGTACTTAATGTAGACCAAACCGCAGTAATTAAAGATAATGAGTATGAGTTATATGGTAACTTGCTAGAGGTTTATGTTGATGGTTCTCTTGTGCAATCTCGATATATCAAGGCAGACACATACACAATTGACGAAGACGAAATGCCACTTGATTATGAGCATTGTTGCGGATATTTCTTAGACGAAAAACTTAGTCAATGTTCATTTGGAGAGATAGCTCTTACAAGTGAATCAATGGGATTTGCACCAAGAACAGCAGATGCTGAAGATTATGTCGCTAGGCTTTATACAAGAACGGCAAATCCAAATAATTTTACATTTACATTCAATAGTACAACTCAAACTTATGATATTAAAGCAAAAGACACCACAATAAGTGGGCATATAGTGCTTCCAAAAGAGTATGAAAATGTGCAGACAAGTTTTTATCCTGCTGTTAATTATCATGGATGTGCGTTTAAAGACTGTAGTAATATGACAGGTATAACATTCCAAGAAGGTTTGACTGCAATAGCTCGATATACTATTTATAACAATTCTTCGCTGACTGATGAAGTTGTTATTCCAAACAGTGTAACAACTATAGGAGGCAATGCTTTTTATAGATGTAGTAACTTAACAGGAAGTTTGATTATTCCAAATAGTGTAACAAGTATAGGGCAAAGTGCCTTTTATAATTGTTGTGGATTAACAGGAAGCTTGACTATTCCAAATAGTGTGACAAGTTTGGGAGAATATGCATTCTATGGTTGCAGTGGATTCACGGGAGATTTAACAATAAGCAATAATATAACAAGTATTGGTAGATATACATTTTATGATTGCTTTGGATTGACTGGTGATTTAACAATTCCAAATAGTGTAACAACTATAGGAGATTCTGCGTTTCGACATTGTGGTGGATTTGCAGGGAAATTAACTATAGGAAGCGGTGTAATAAATATAGAAAAGTATGCATTTTATAGTTGTAGTGGGTTGATTGGCGATTTAATAATCCCAAATAGTGTGATTATTATAGGTGAAGGTGCATTTCAAGGTTGTAGCAATTTGGCTGGGGAGTTAACACTCTCAGAAAATATCCAAACCATAGATAACCTTGCTTTCAATGGTTGTAAAGGATTAACAGGAAACTTGATTATTCCCAATAGTGTAACTACGATTGGATATTCTGTGTTTTTTGGATGTAGAGGGTTTACTGGAAATTTGATAATAGGAAGTGGAGTAACAAGCATAGGAAGAGCTGCCTTTGCAAGTTGTTCTGGTTTAACAAGCGTATACATACCAAGTGGTATAACAACAATAAGTGCTGCAAGTTCTTCAGACTTACCTTTTGTTGCTTGCTCCAGTGGTTTAACAATATATACAGATGTCGCAAATAATTCAAGTGTTCCAAGCGGTTGGGGTACATATTGGAATTATTATAATTCTTCTAGTCAACTTCAAGTTGTCTATGGTTGTTCTCTTGATGATGCAGGCAATATTTTGCCTCCTCCAATTTATATAAAAGTGTATGTAGATGGAGCAAGTGAACCAACAAAGACTTTAAGTATTGCTAATGGCATAACTTCTTATATAATGGTTGAAAGTGATATGCCACTTCAATATGAAAACTGTTGTGGGTATTTCTTAGACAGCGAATTAAGAACAACAATCAAAAACAACACAATAGATTTGTCTAATGGTGATGTAAATATTTATACAAGAACCGCAAATCCGGATAATTTTACATTTGTAGAAAATGCAACAACTGGAACTTATGATATTAAGGCAAAATCTACAACAATTAGTGGGCATATAGTTTTACCTAAAGAATATAATAATGTGCAGACCAGTATTTATAATGCAACAAGTCATACAAGTGGTGCTTTTTATGGATGTTCATATATGACAGGTATAACACTTCAAGATGGATTAACAAAAATAGCAGATAATGCTTTTTATTATCAATCATCATTAGGTGGAGAATTGATAATTCCAGATAGTGTTATAAGTATAGGGAGGTATGCATTCTATTATTGTAGTGGCCTCACTGGTGAATTAGTAATTCCTAGCGGAGTTACAAGTATAGGAGAATCCGCATTCCTTTTGTGTAGTGGTTTTACCGGAAATTTAATAATACCAGATGGTGTAAAAATTATAGAAAGTTTTGTATTTGATTATTGCAGTGGATTCACTGGTGAATTGGTAATTCCTAACAGTGTAACAAGTATAGGACAGTATGCTTTCGCTCTTTGTAGTGGCTTAATTGGAACATTAACAATTCCAAGTAGTGTAAAAATCGTTGGTGATTGGGCTTTTTATGCTTGTACAGGGTTGACAGGATTGGTAATTAGTGAGGGTGTTGAGGATGTTTGTTGGGGCGCTTTTTATGGGTGCACTTCACTATCAGGGAAGTTGATAATTCCAAGAACTATGATAAGTTTAAAAAATGAAGTTTTTGAAAAATGTTCATCTTTATCAAAAGTATTTATACCTTCAAGTGTTGTGACCATAAGAGATTGTTATGGAGATAGTCCGTTTACTGAATGCACCTCATTAACTATATATTGTGAAGTTTCAAGCAAACCAAGTGGTTGGGTAGAAGGATGGAATTACTTTGATGATGAAGAAACCTATGCTCCGGTTGTTTGGGGATATACTTTAAGTGCTTTTAACCAGTTGTCTTTTATAAGTGAAGGACAAGATTGTTGTTGTGAAGGTGTCGAGATTGGCGAGGTGAAGAACAAAAAAATACAGGGATTGCAAGAATTAAAAGTTCTTAAGAAAGACGAGGATAATTTCTCGTCTTTTTTCTTAATGATTATTTTTTAATAAATTTATCAAAAAACTCCACTTTTTTATGCAAATTTTAACCCTCTTAAAATGCTTAAAAATGGGGGATTTGGGGGCTTTTTTCTGTTGTTTTTTTAAGAAAATTTTATTAATTAAAAAAAATGTAAAAAAAAGTTGTAAAAAACTGAAAATTGGGGGTTGATTTTTTCTCTCCTTTATGTATAATGGAACTATTGATATATATTTATAGGAGGGAAACAATTATGTTAAATGAGTACATTGCATCAAAAACAAATCAAATCAAAAAAACTTATAGACAGAAAATGGCAAGTATCATTTCGTCTAAAGAACTACAAGGCAGACTTGATTCCCTCTCCAGACAGCTCGAGGAGTTAAGGAAAGTCCAGTCGACCTACCTTGACGAGAGCTTATCTTATAGGTTATTGCACAGAAGACAATATGCCGAGCTTAAAAAATCAAAAGCAGAGGCTGTAAAACTTATTCCAGAGGTAAAAACACAACTTGCGGCAACACAACTTGCTTTTGCTCGTGCCGTGGCTCAAGAAGAATCTTTTAGAGCTGAAAAAAGAAGAGAAGAGGCTAAACTTCGTGATAAAGATTTTGTAATCCATCATCTTATGAACGCTGATAAGTCTATTACAAATTCAATTGGCTTTATGCTTCAATGCATTGAGCATAATCCAGAGTATATTGTTTATGACACATCAAATTCAAACATTGTATATGAAGCATTTATGAAAAATTTGCTTGAAAAAGGTATTACTGAAGAAAAACTTGCAAATGCTGGCTACACTGAGGCTGAAATTCAAGCTTTAAGAGAAAGTGTATTGCTAATTTTAAAGGAAATTCAAGAGCCTCAAACTTCAGGTGAAGAAGAGTATAAAGTGCCTCAAAAGTACTTGTATGAAGTGATTAGAAATGCAATTAAGAATGATTCTTATCAAGAAATGATTGACGGATACAACCAATATATGTCTCAAAAGTTGGCTCTTTCAAAATCTTTTGGGATCGCTCTTGACAGCCTTTACAAAAGCAAGGAAAATTATGTGTTCTTGCATAATGTTAACTATCGAGGATACAATCTTCCAAAGGAAGAGCTTGAGCAAAGAGTTTTAAGTATCTGCAAAAATGGATTGACTCTTAGTTCTATGGGTAATGAGGTTGGCAAACTTGACTATACAACTCTTGGTAACGCAAAAGGTGAGTTTGGGTTCTTAAGACTTGCAGAGTTTGCAAATTCTGGTTATGTTATTGCTCTTAGCATTCCTAAAAAACTTATTGATGAGAATGGAGAAATTTTAGGCACAGAAAATGGGGCAGTGTTAGACCCAAGCAATCCAGGAACGGTTTTACCACAATATGTTGCTGGTGTATTTATGAATGGCGAGTATGTGCCAAATCCATATAAAGTTTTTGAAAGAAAGAAATTTGACTCAAAAACAGTCCAAGTTGAAGAAAAAGAATAGAATAGAAAAAAAGACTTACTAATGACGGTAAGTCTTTTTTTATGTTTTTGTGGTTTTAGGCTTCTGGTTCGTCTTCGTCTTCTTCTTGAAGGACTTCGTCAAACTCTGGGAGTCTTAAAAATTCTATGCCCTGAGATAAAACATCTTCAACATTATGTCTTAGTGTTGTAACTTGGGCATCAAGCAAAAAACCAAGCTCTTGTGCTTCGTCTAGTTTACTATTTGATGCTCTTTTTGACATAACCTCGTCTAGTTCTGCTCTTGTTTCAATCATTTCACAAAGGGGAATTACTATTTTTGCGTGGTCAAGGTCGACAAATTTGTCTAGATGATCAATCTGTCTTCTTACTGCATCATAATTTTTTAATGTGCTTTCTGTTTGGTTTTTAATGTATGTTTTTCTTTCTCTCATTTGATACTTTTTAATAATACTGCTCATAACTTGCTCCTAAAATAAAATTGGTGAAAAAAATAGAATAACCATATTTATTCTTAAAAATTTAACTTGCCACAAAAAAACATAATAAAGCCTATTTTTGCGGTGTTTATTTTAATTAAAAATCATAAAAAATTATATATTTTAAAATTAAAAGGAATGTGATTTTAACACACGAACAAATGATTGTCAACAGGTATTTTTAAAATTTATAATTTTATTTTTCATATACTATAAATATGCCAAATTTTGATAAAAAATGACACTATGTTTTTACTTCCCGCCACCTGTATAATTATTATATAATATATAAATATAAAAAAAGTTAAAAAAGTTTTGTAATATAGTTGTAATTTTTTTAAATGTTTGTTAAAATATGTTTCCCTGTGGAAAAAGACAGGGGTTTTATTGAGTAAAAAACACAGCAAAATTAATTTTTCTTGCTTAAAAATTGGTTTTGTGGTGAGAATATAAAGGTAGGTAAATATGGAACAAGAAATTTATGAAAATGCATGGAGAGGTTTCCATGGCGACAATTGGAAAGAAGAGATTGATATGGCTCACTTTATTGCTCGTAACTTTACAGAGTATAAAGGGGATGATTCTTTCCTTGAGGGTGCTACTGCAAAAACTAAAGCAGTTTGGGCAAGATGTGAAGAGCTTCTTGCTGAAGAAAACAAAAACGGAGGTTGCTTAGATGTAGAAACTAACATCCTAAGCGGTATTAATGCTTTTGCTCCTGGCTATATCGACAAGGATAATGAGGTTATTGTTGGTCTTCAAACAGACGCTCCTCTTAAAAGAATTGTAAATATGTATGGTGGTACTAAAGTTGCAATGAAGGCTCTTGAAGCTCACGGCTACACTTTAAACCCAGAAGTTTACAGACATTTCACAACTTATAGAAAAACTCATAATGATGGCGTTTTTGATGCTTATACTCCTGCAATCCGTAGAGCAAGAAGTAATGGTCTTTTGACTGGTCTTCCTGACGGTTATGGAAGAGGAAGAATCATTGGTGATTATCGTAGAATTGCACTTTATGGTATTGATAAGCTTATTGAGTTCAAGAAAAAAGACCTTGAAGGTGAGTTTATTGACGGACACTATATTGAAGAATCTATCCGCATTCGTGAAGAAGTAAATGAGCAAATTAGAGCTCTTGAAGAAATCAAGAAAATGGCTAGTTCTTATGGTTTTGATATTTCAAGACCTGCACAAAACGCAAGAGAGGCTATGCAATGGGCATACTTTGGATACCTTGCTGGTGCTAAAGAAAACAACGGTGCTGCTACTTCTATGGGAAGAAACGCAACATTTTTTGATATCTATATCCAAAGAGACCTTGAAGAAGGTACTTTGACTGAAGCTGAGGCTCAAGAACTCGTTGACCAATATGTTATTAAGCTTCGTCTTATCCGCCACCTTAGAACTCCTGACTATGATGAACTTTTTGCAGGCGACCCAACTTGGGTTACTGAAAGTATTGCAGGTATGGTTAGCGAAACGAAGAGTCTTACTACTAAAAACTCATTTAGATTCTTGAACACTCTTATCAACCTTAATCCTAGTGCCGAACCAAACCTTACTGTGCTTTGGGCAAAAGGACTTCCTGAGAACTTTAAAAAGTATTGTGCTAAGATTTCTATTAAAACTGACTCTATCCAATACGAGGGTGATGATACAATGCGTCCTCTTTATGGTAATGACTATGCTATCGCTTGTTGTGTTTCTGCAATGAAGGCTGGTAAACAAATGCAATTCTTTGGTGCTCGTTGTAACCTAGCAAAAACTCTTTTATACGCTATCAATGGTGGTTATGATGAAAAGACTGGCAAGTTTGTTGTTGACGGTCTTGAGAAAAACACTGAAGAGGTTCTTTCTTATGAAACAGTAAGAAAGGCTTATAGTGATGCTATTAAGAAAATTGCAAAAATCTATGTTGATGCAAATAACATTATTCACTTTATGCACGATAAGTATGCATACGAAGCAAGCCAAATGGCTCTTCACGATACTGCGGTAGAGCGTCTTATGGCGTTTGGTATTGCAGGTTTCTCTTCTGCGGTTGATAGTCTTTCTGCTATTAAGTTTGCAAAGGTTAAGCCTATTAGAAATGAGCAAGGTATCGCTATTGATTTTGAAACAACTGGCGATTTCCCTAAATTTGGTAATGATGATGACAGAGTTGACTCTTTAGCTCAAGAACTTGTTCAAGAATTCTATGATGCTATTGCTTCTCATAGACTTTACAGAAATGCAAAAGCTACACTTTCTCTTTTAACTATCACATCTAATGTTATGTATGGTCAAAAGACAGGTGCAACTCCTGACGGAAGAAAAGCAGGAGAGGCCTTTGCTCCAGGCGCTAACCCTATGCACGGTAGAGATTGCTCAGGTGCTCTTTGCTCGCTTAACTCTGTTGCAAAGATTAAGTATGAAAATTGCTGTCAAGACGGTGTTTCTAATACATTCTCAATCGTGCCTTCAGCTCTTGGCAACAACGAAGAAGAACAAATTGATAACCTTGTTTCTATCCTTGATGGTTACTTTGTTCAAGGTGCTCAACATATTAATGTCAATGTTCTTAACCGTGAACTTTTAATTGATGCTATGAACAATCCTTGGAAATATCCTAATCTTACTATCCGTGTTTCTGGTTATGCTGTTAACTTCAATAAGCTTGATAGAGCTCACCAAGAAGAAGTTATTGCTAGAACTTTCCACGAGAAGAGATAATGCTCGGTAAGATTACTTCATTTGAATCTATGGGGTCTGCGGACGGGCCAGGTATTAGGCTCGTCCTTTTCCTTAATGGCTGTTTGCTCAGGTGTAAATATTGTCATAACCCTGAAACTTGGTGTGGGGGCGGTGAGCTTAAAGATGTTTCAGCTGAGGAAGTGCTTAGGCTTTATAATAAGTATAAAAACTACTATGGTGAAAAGGGTGGAGTTACTTTTAGTGGTGGTGAACCTCTTTTGCAGTCTGCGTTCGTTCTTGAAGCAACTAAGCTCTTAAAAGAAAATGGGGTCAATGTTGCTATTGATACTGCTGGGGTGGCTCAAGATTATTTGGAAGTTCTAAAGCTGGTTGACCTTGTTATTTTAGATGTTAAAGCTGTTGATGAGGCTGAGTACAAGTTTATTACAGGAAGGGAGATGGCGGATTTTAATAGGTTTGTAAAAGACTGTCAGGCTCTCAATAAAAAACTTTGGCTTCGTCAAGTTATTGTCCCCGGTATAAATGATGACGAGGAACATATTTTAAAACTTAAAGAGTTTGCTTCAAAACTTAAAAATGTTGAAAGGGTAGAGCTTTTACCTTATCATTCAATGGCAAAATCTAAGTATGAGAAACTTGGTTTAACTTACGAGCTTTCAAATACTGATGATATGAGCAAAGAAAAACTTAAACAGTTACAAAATTTATTAAAATAAAAGAGAGATTACAAAACCTCTCTTTTTTTGTCCCTGTTTTATTGAAAGCGTGTTTGAGAGGGGAAATTATAAAAAAATAAAAAGATGCCTGATTTTGATTGGAGGGGTAAAGTTTCTTTTCTTAGAGCAAAACAAATATTAAAATAAGAGAAACTTATGTTTCTTAGAAAAAAAATTAAATTAGCACTTAATTTTGTTTGGAGTTTTAAAAAATATTATATATAATAATATGTGTAAAAGTATAAACTAACAAAAGGGTGGGAAAGACTTAATTTTCTACCCCCTTTGGTGCAAGCACCACCTTTCCCCCGTCTGGAGGAACCGAGAAAAATGGATTTTTTATTTTTTTGGTTACGGAGTAAAGGAGCTTGTTTTGTAGAGAGATAAAAGAGGAGAAAGAAATGCAAAAACTAAAACTGGTTTTAAGTTTTATGTTTACTCTAGGCATAATATGTCTAGGCTTTTCTTTTGCCTTTAATTTTGATGCTAAAATTACAGCAAAAGCTGTGCTTGATAGAAATGAAATAATTGAAAGAATTGTTAATGGTGAAAGTGTAGAAAAGGGCGGGGCAATCTATCTTTCAGCAGGTGCGACTTATAATATGAGTGGTGGAGAGATAAGCGGACACTTTGCAGAGAAAGGCGGAGCTGTTTATATTGGTGATGGTGCAGTGTTCACAATGACAGGCGGAACAATCACTGGGAACTATGCAAAGTATGGCGGAGCAATCTATGTTGCAAGTGGTGGTGAATGTTATATCAATGGAGGAACAATTACTGGTAACTTTGCAGAGAATGCACCCGCAATCTATGTTGAAACAGGCGGTTTATTACAAGTAAATAACACAACTGCACTAGTTGATGGTAATGAGACTATCAATATGACACCAACACCAATTAATATTTATGTAGACGGAACACTTTCAAAAACAATAGCCAAACTTGGAGATAGTTACATAATAGATGAAAGTGAAATGCCACTTCAGTATGAAAATTGTTGCGGATATTTCTATGATGAACAATTAAGCAAGTGTACAAATGGTGTAGTAAATCTCACATCTAGTGAAGAGGTGGCTTTTGCTCCAAGAAGGGCAACAGCAAACAGTGAGGGAATAAACATTTATACAAAAACTGCAAGCAATTCAAGTAATTTTACTTTTACATTAAATAGCACAACTAATACTTATGAGATAAAAGCATCTTCAACTAGTATAAGCGGGAGCATTGTTCTACCTAAGGAATATAACAATGTGCAGACAAGTTTGTTTGAGGGAAAATATTCAACACAAGGGGCATTTTATAATTGTAAATCAGTCACAGGAATAACATTTCAAGATGGTTTAACAAAAATGTCTTCAGGTGCGTTTAATAATTGTAATAATATAATAGGAAGTTTAATTATACCTGACAGTGTAACAAGTATAGGTTATTATGCATTCCAATCCTGCAGTGGATTTACAGGAAGTCTAACAATACCAGATAGTGTAACAAGTATAGGGGATTACGCATTCTCTTCTTGCAGTGGATTTACAGGAAGTTTAACAATTCCAGAAAATGTAACAAGTATAGGAAATTATGCATTCTATTCCTGCAGTGGATTTACAGGAAGTTTGTCAATCCCAGACAGTGTAACAAGTATAGGAATTTATGCATTCTATTCTTGCAGAGGATTTACAGGAAGTTTAACAATCGGGAATAGTGTAACAAGTATAGGAAATTATGCATTCTATTCTTGCA
>JAFVWN010000042.1 GCA_017501645.1 Clostridia bacterium
CTTCCCTCTGTCTTCATATACAGTGTTACCGCTTGATACTTTTACTTCCGTCAATCCACTGCAATAATAGAATGCAGAACTCCCGATACTTGTTACACTATCTCCTATTGTTACACTTGTTAATCCACTGCAAGATGAGAATGCAGAGTTCCCTATACTTGTTACACTATCGAGTATTATTAATTCTCCGGTTAATCCACTGCAAGAAGAGAATGCTTCATACCCGATACTTGTTACACTATTCGGCATTATTAATTCTCCGGTTAATCCACTGCAATAACGGAATGCACCATCTCCTATACTTGTTACACTATTTCCTATTGTTACACTTGTTAATCCACTGCAATCAGAGAATACATAATTCCCTATACTTGTTACATTATTCCCTATTATTACACTTGTTAATCCATTGCAATAATAGAATGCATAATCCCCTATACTTGTTACACTATCGGGTATTATTAATTCTCCGGTTAATCCAAAGCAATAATAGAATGCACACACCCCTATACTTGTTACACGGTCTCCGATTATCAAACTTCCGGTAAATCCTATGCAATAAGAGAATGCATAATTACCTATACTTGTTATATTGTTATGAATATTTATACTCTTGATATTACAGTTCTCTTCACCGAAACCCGTCTCAAAACAAGAAACGGGAACTTCTGTTATCTCGCTTGAAAATGTTATATTTACCGAACCACAAGAATCAAATTTTCTTGTGAACGCAGAATTTGCAATTGTTGTCACTGTTTTGTCTTCATACTCTCTTGGCATTATAAGGTTAAATTCTGTTCCACTATATGTTACTGCACTATTTTTTGTTAAAATATATCCGTCAGCACCATCTGTTGTAAATGTAAACAAACTCGGGTCTGCAGTTCTTGTATAAATATTTATACCGTCACTGCTTGCACTTGCTGTTCTTGGTGAAAAGGTTATCTCTTCTCCTACGGAAGTTAAATCTATTGTATCATTTTTGATTGTTGTTCTAAGTTCACTATCTAAAAAATATCCACAACAATGTTCATAATCAAGAGGCATTTCACTTTCTTGAAGAAGATATGTTGTTGCTCCCGCAGGAGCTGTTATTGTTTTAGATAATCCACCATCAACATATATATTAATTGGTGTTCCCGGAGCTATTACTGTGGCTCCCTCTTCTGCGTAAATATGTAAGTCCTCATCCTCTCCACAACCAGTAAATCCATCTGCGTTGTTCTCGTAATTGAGAGTTCCGCCAGCTTGAACATAAATGGCATATCCTAAATCTGCAACACAGTTTTCTATTGTTCCACCATTAAATATAAATGTTCCACCATTTGCAATATAAACAGCACCACCGTTTGTTGCACTGCAGTTCTTAATCTTTCCGCCAGTCATTGTAAAAGTTGCACCATTTCCAACATAAACAGCTCCGCCGTTGTCTCCAATTGCGTTAGAGATTGTTCCGCCCGCCATATCAAATGTTGAGTTTTCAAGCACTATTTGGCTTGAATATGCAAACGCATTAACCTTTCCATAATTATTTGAAGCAAAAGAAAAGCCTAGACATATTATGCCTAGAACAAATACAAAACTTAAAATTGCTTTTAGTTTTTTCACTTTTCTTCCACCCTTTGATAGTTTACACCTTTACACATATTATTATATATAATATTTTCAAAATCTCCAAATAAAATTAAACACTATTTTAATTTTTTTATTTTCTACCCCTTTGGTGCAAGCACCACCTTTCCCCCGTCCGGAGGAACCAAGCTAATTGATTCATTTTTTATACTACTGCAATAAAAATCCTAAATTCATCATTCTTCATTTTTTCTTTCATCATTACAAAACCTATTGGTTTTGTCTTGTGATTTATCATTAAAAAAGACAGGAAAACCTGTCTTTTTATTATGCTTTATTTAGTTTGCTCGCTAATGTTTTAGCCTCTACCCTTAAACCTGTTTTTCCTCCTTTATGAGCCTCTAGCAAAAATACCACAGGTTCAAAATCTTCTTTTGGATAGATAATATTAAGTTTTTTAGGCTCTATCTTGTATTTTCTTAGTACAGAAAAGACATCTACAAGCCTGTCAACCCTATGAACCAAAAAGAATTTTCCACCAAATTTTAAAAGTTTTTCAGCACTTGACACAACCTCTTCAAAAGAAACAAGAAGTTCATTAACTGCAACATTTTTCACTGTGATTTCTTGATGCACAGCGTTATCTTTTGCAATATATGGAGGATTACAAACCACAACATCTGCATACCCTCTTCCAAGCAGATTTGAAGCGTTTTTCAAATCTTCATTTACTGGAACAACCATATCTTCAAGATTATTAAGTTTAACTGACTTTTGCATAAGCAAAAAAGGAGCTTTCATAATCTCAAAAGCGTGAATTTTGCTTGGTTTTTGCTTCTTTGAAAGCAATATAGATATAACTCCACTTCCAGCACAAAACTCAACAACTTTAGACTTTGGTAGAAATCTTACATAATTTGCAAGAAGAACAGAATCGCTTGTAAACAAATAGCCATTAGGGTCTTGAATAATTTTCAAACCCTCAAATTGTAAATCTTCAATTCTTTCCGCCATATTAGTTAGCTTTAGGTGCTTCTACAGGGCAAACTGCAAGACAAGTACCACAAGAAATACACTTCTTAGGGTCAATAACAACCTTTCCATCTTTCATTTCAATTGCATTAACTGGACAAGCCCCAATACAACCACCACATTTGATACATTTATCAGTAATTACATATGCCATTATTTTTTCTCCTTATTATGTTTAAATTTGTTTTTCTTAAATTTATTATGCTTGAAATTGTTTTTATGTTCGTTATGTTTCTTTTCTGCTTGTTGTTTTTCCACTTTTTCAGTCTTTTCAGGCTTATTTTCCTGCCTTTTGTTTTCAGGTATAAAGGTTTTAACTTCAACATTTTGAGGTTTCTCTTCCTCTTTCTCTTCTTGAGGAGCTTCACCATTAAGTTCTGCTAAGCTAAAATCATAAACAGTAAAGTTATCTTCACCATTCTTAATTTTAACAGAAACTCTTTCTCTCAAAATGTCATTATAAACAACAGTTCCCCTTCCTTTTGGGGTATCAATTTCTTTATTTACTTTAGGAAGTTTTTTCAAGATTTCTTCATAAGTCTTATTCTCATAAGCCAAACAACACATAAGCCTACCACAGAGACCACTTATCTTTGTTGGAGACAATGAAAGACCTTGATTTTTAGCCATTTTAACCGTTACATGCTCAAAATCTTTCAAGAACCTTACGCAACAACATATCTCTCCGCAAGGCCCAATTCCGCCCTTGATTTTAACCTCGTCTCTTTGACCAACCTGATGAAGTTCAATCCTTACTTTCAACGCAGAAGCAAGCTCTTTCAAAAGCTCTCTAAAATCAACCCTGTCTTCGGCAGAAAACTCAATAATAATCTTAGAGCCATCAAAAGTGTACTCACAAGAAACAACTTTCATTTCTAGCCCTTGATTTTTAACTTTTTCTCTTACAATAACAATATCTTTACTAGCTTTTGTTTTTAATTCTTCAAATCTTTTTTTGTCTTTTTCGCTAGCCTTTCTAATTACAGTTTTTAAGCCCTCTGGCAAATCTTTTTCATCAAGAGTTTTAACTGCTGTTGCAACTGTTCCAAAAGAAAGCCCCAACGCACTATCAACAATAACCTCATCACCAATAGAAAGCTCTATTCCATTAGTATCAAAAGTGTAAACCTTATTAGAGGCACTAAACTTAACACCTACTACTTTTTGCACTTAACTTTTACCTCCACAAGTTTTAGCAAGAATTCGTCTATACTTGCCACAACATTTGTATTATATACCAAATCTTCTTTAAGTTGCAAACAATATTCTATTATTTTATACAAAGCCTCAAAAGAAAATGTTTCAGCAATAGCCTTAAGTTCGTCAATCTTATGGTTATTTGCCACAAGTTCAATAGCCCCTGTTTTTGCAATTGCAACATCTCGCACAATACTCATAAATAAATCGGCAAGTTCTTCTTTGTTAATATTTTTTTGATTAAACATATTTGTAAAATCTAAAACATCACGACTTGAGTTCATTTTATATAAACACTTAAAAATGTTTTGATACATATTCAAAAATTCTTTATCTGTCGCCATTTTGTTTGCTCTCGAAAAAACTCCAGCACTACAAGCAGAGCAAATATTTGCTTCTTTTTCCCCAACACCTTGGCTTAAAAGCATATTTTTTATTACACTAATAGGTAAAGCATCAAGTTCAATCTTTTTAGCCCTTGATAAAACAGTTTGCAAAAGTTTTCTTTCACTTTTACTAGCAAGAATAAAGAAAGCACTTTCAGGTGGCTCTTCAATGGTTTTTAAAAGTTTATTTTGAGCCTCTTCATTTGCGTCATTCATATTAAGCAAAATATATATTTTTCTATCACTTTCATAAGGGCGAACAAAAACATCACTAGCAATCTCGCCAACAAGCCCAGTCATAATCTTCTCGTTTTCACCGTAAATTATAACATCTGGGTGAATATCTTTTTCCAGTTTTACATTCCCAGCAGAAAAATTATCCAGTTTCAATATGATTTTTGAAAGCATTTTTGCAAACTCTTTTGCATAGTCCATATCTTCACTAACAAGAAGATATGTGTGACTAAGCCTATTAGCTTCACCATCTTTCACAACTGTCTTATAAGCATTTGTATTTATAATTGCGTCTTTATAATTTACCATACTTTGATTGTAACAAACTTACCCCCTAAAGTCAACCAACTATAAAAATTAACAATGCTATTTAACAATATTTTGCAAGAAAAAAAACTCTCAATTTAGAGAGCTTCTTTTGTTACTTAATAGATAAAACTTTTAATTGATAAACAAAGCCTGTTGGAGTCTTAACATCAACAACATCACCTTTTTTCTTGCCAACTAAAGCTTTTCCAATAGGTGATTCATTTGAAACCATTCCCCTATCTGGGTCACTTTCAATAGTTCCAACGATTTGATATACAACTTCTTCTTCCATTTCTACATCTAAAACCTTTACTGTAGAGCCAACATGAATCTTATCTTTGTTAAGGTCTTCAGCATCAACAATGATTGCTTGACGAAGAGTTTCTTCAATCATTTGAATTTCACTCTCAAGTCTGCCTTGTTCACTTCTTGCAGCATCATACTCACTGTTTTCGCTAAGGTCGCCATATTCACGAGCAGTTTTAAGTTTCTCAAGAACCTCAGGGCGCCTAACATTTTTTAGATATTCAAGTCTTTCTTCTTTTTCTTTTTTACCTTCTTTTGTAATATAAAGTTCTGCCATTTGTTGCCTCCTTTTAAAATTTTCTATAAAATCTTGTATCTTATTATATTAAAGATTAGCCTAAAATATTTACACAAAGCTTAAAATTATACCCGAATTTTAGGTCTTTTTCATTAACAAGGCGTATTATAAAAGCAACTTGCCGTTTTGTCAATCAATTATTTGAAATTTTTTTCAAGTTTTTTATAATTTAGTTGCATAAAAAAAACATATTTGCTAAACTAAAAACACTTATAAGGAGAAATTATGATTAGACTTTGGGCAAAAACCATAAAAGGTCAAAAAATAACCAAGAGCTATATCTATGAAAGTATAGATAATTTTACTGAAGAAACTTTTTATTTACACATTCAAGAATTGTGCCATAAAATAGATGTCCCTACTCCAGTTGTTCTTGATTTTCACATTCGCAACTATATTAATTTCAACAACTGTTCTTTTCTTCCTAGAGATTTTGTTGAAAGCATTAACTTTGACAAACTTATTATTGAAGATGCAAGTTTTAAGTAAAAAAATAAACCCCAAATTTGGGGTTTTTATTTTTTATAATTCAATTTTGTTTGAGAATATACTACTAAGCACATCTTTGCTTTTTTGATTATTATCTGCAAAAGCAATAATTGTTGCACTTGACACATTATCTTTCACCACGCCAACAACCTTTTGGATAAATGTACCGTATAATGGAGACGGATAACTTTCAACAACCGAAACAAGCCAAGAAATATTATCAATCATTAGCACCGCTTTTTCACCAGTTTGGGCTAGCACCTTTAACGCAGACACTGTTTGCTCAGTTAAAGCAATTGTTTCAAACTCATCACCAACAGTGCTAACATAATACTCCATTTGACCTTTATTATAAATATTCTTTCCTATTGGGGAAACCTTATCATAATAAAGTTTTATTACAGTGTAACCCTTTTTATTAAGTTTTGTACTTATTTCTTCAAATAAATGCTCTCTATTTTTTGCAAAAACAAGATTTTCTTCATTTATTACTATATTAACATTTTCAACAACTTCATTTTTCTTTTCCTTGCTAAACGCTTTTTGTTCAGCAAAACTAACACCTGTTGAAACACCATTAATTTTCATTACCTCTGCAACAACTTTTCCGTCATTTGAAAAGTATTCAATGACATCATTGTCTTTGAGTTTTAATGCATCAACTGTTTCCGCAAGAATCTTAATGTCGTTTTCAGTCGGTACAAATTTGTATTTACGCACAACAAAACCGCCGTTTTCTTCGCAAACAATGCCTTCTGCAAGAACACCAAATTCTTCATCTTCATCATCTAGATATTCTTTTCCAAAACTTGCAACTCTTGCAGTAAAACAAGTTTCCTCATCTTCATCATCTAAAACATTGCAATCAATTTTTGGAGTGTTTGTCTTATCAAGCAAATCCAAAAATAACTTACTTGGCTTTTCCATTCTTCTTGTTGGTCTACCTCTGCCCTTACCAACTCTTCTTTTAGGGGCTTCGCCATAAATAACAGCCAAAATTGCATCAACAAGATTTTCTTTCTTGAGTGTTGTTGGAGAACAAACTCCCACATCACGCCCAAGTTCTCTCAATTCATAAATGCCAAGTCCTAAAAGGTCATCTCTAGTAAAATAAATTTTATCACCCAGTTTAATTTCAGCCAAAACTAAGCCCTCCTTAAAACCAGGAATATTGTAACATATTTGTATAATTTTGTAAACAAGATTTAATTTATGCAAAAAAGTTTTGGATAATCTCAACAAGTTTCGACTTATATCGAATATTTTCAACTGCATTTCCCTCTGCCCCAATAAAGCAAAGCGGAGGATAAACAACGCACCACCAGTTATTGCCCGCACCTTCTCCAAGATTAAGAATTAATGCGTCATAATATCCATTTTCAAGAGTTACACCACCATAACTTCTTGTTGGAAAATACTCATCTTTAAGCCTTGCGGAAGACGAATACTTATAACCCGCTTTTGTAAGAACCTCATCCGCCACCGCTTCTATTTGTTTTAAATTGTTTTTTAATATCTTATATGCATCAGTAAATGTTGTCCCCTCTGCAATAAGCGGGGTCAAAAAGTTTACAACTGCCTCTTTAACATCATACTTAATCCTTTGGTCCTCTTCACTATTACTATTTGCTCTTACATGGATTCTTAAATAACCATTTTCTTGCTCTTTTTCTTGATTATTACTAAACATAACAACCTCTAATACAACTGTTAAAACAAATCCAACACAAATATACACAAATTTTTTCATTCTCTTCACCTCTCGTGTTGTATTATTCACACATCAAAGACACATAAGTACATAAAAAAAGAACAAAACATCAACAATTTTGTTCTTTTTTGCTCTTTTTTATATTCTAGAAGCTTATATCTAAACCATTGTATACAACAACTCTCATTCCTTCTCTCAACTCTTCTTCTATGCCCAGATTTTGAGCTGTTATAATTTCTGGACTTGTTAGCATTGCTTTTGCCACACTAAATAAATCTTCATTTTCTTTTACTACATACACTTTAATGGCGGATAAAGAATCCTTACTTTCTCCAGTTTCTTCTATTTGACTAAGATAATTAACGCAAACATTTTTCATTTTCTTATATTGAACATCATACTCAATAACTGCCTCAATTTCTTTTTGCCCTCGAAGTTTGCAAGAAGTAACCTTTGATTTTATCTCGACAAAATCATCTTTATCTATTTCATTTGAAGAAATTGCAAAAGGGACAACTCCTTGAACCTTTACTTTTTCTCTGCTTTCAGTCTCACAAACTAAATCTACAAATGTTGCACCAATAACTTTTGTTGAATCTTGCTCTTTCTTAACTTCACTAATAACACTTTTTGTTTCTAACGCAAAACAAATCTCAAAAAGTTCCTTATCTACATCAAATGAACCAACCGCCGTGTCTGTAAATCTTCCTTGACCGTCAAATGTATCCATACTAACGCATTCATAAGTTGCGTTTGTTTCTTTCTTAGTAGAGAAAGCATCTTCAACAACACTTAAAAACTCTTTGCTGTAAATAAGAGCATAGACCTTGTTTTCAATAGACATTATCAAATTTGTTTTATTGTCCGTTTCATTAATTGATGCAGAAACTTTTAAACTATCAAGACTAATAACCGCATCAACCATATTATTAGGAACAACTGAAAGTGCTCCAAACTCGTGCTTAAATTCTGCGGTTTTTGTAAGTTCAACAATTCTGCCATTTTCTAAGCCATAAACAATAATTTCAAGTTCACCCTCAACGCAAACATTGTCAATTCCTGCAGTTGCATTTTTTAACAATATTTCACCTTTACTGTAAAGAACTTCTTCAATCTTGCCACTATGCTCAAGTTCTAAAACCTCATTGAATGTTTCTTTTACTGAATTAACAAGCTTTTGATACTCATAACTTTTTTCATTGACAACATACTCTTCAAGATTTGTAATTGGAAGAACCTTTTCTTGCTTAACTCCATAAACCTCGATATTTACAAGAGAAGAAATCGCCACTTCATTTGCAGAAAAACCACTTACTGTATTTTCAACAATTTTAGGGCAAATATAATAGTTGTCTATATCACAAACCGTTTTATTTTGCCAGTCGATAACAGTTTCAACACTCGCAATCGCCCCCTCTTCCGTTTCGTACACAACCGTATATGCCGTTCTTCCCGTAAAGTCTAAGTTTTCCCCAACCTTTTCACTTGAAACAATCTTTGGTCTTGCTGAAATATGAACAATCTTCTTTATTGGTTTTTCTGCAAGAACATCAATTCTGCATAAACTTTCAAACTGTTCACTCCCCACCATTTTTTTGCTTTCCATCACGAAAGCTTGCGAATTCTCAAACGCCATTAAAGTTATCCCCCTTTGTGGTATTGCTAAAGTTTATAAGTTAACTTTTTAAAATATGCATAGAACAAACAACTTTTTTATTGATTTTAAAAATTTGATGATTAAAATTTATTTGTTTGGAAAAAATCATTGCAAGGAGATATTATGAGAAGAGAAACTATTAAACTTGAAGATATTATAAATAAAATAAAGCTTTTGCAAGGACAAGACATAAACCTTGAAGTTTCTAGAGGAAGAAAAAAGACTGAATATTACTTTGGCAAAATTGAAAACATTTACCCAAGTATTTTTACAGTCAAACCAAACAATGAAAAAAGTAGTCTTTCTTTTTCATTTGCAGATGTTTTATGTGGTGTTGTAAGTCTTAAAAGCCCTGAAGAGCCAGCGGAAACAGAAAATCAAGCAACCACTTAACTTTTAAATTTGAACACAAAAAAAAGGAGCAATTGCTCCTTTTACTTTTTTATCTTTTTCTTTTTTTACTGAGGAAATCATCATCGTCATCATCGTCATCAAAATCTTCCTCATCCTCATCATCAATATCGTCAGCATCTAAACCTGAATAGTCAAAATCGTCCTCTTCATCCATAAAGTTGTCAATATCGTTGTCTCCATCACCAAAGTCATCATCTTCATCTTCCTCTTCAAGGTCTGCAAAGCTAACAACTTCAATATCGTCATCATCAACACCAACAAGTCCGCCAAGATCACTGTCGTCATTTACTGGGTCATCCCAAGAAGAACCGCTATCGTCTCTTTCTTCTTCGTCATCTTCTTCCCCTTCATCAACAACATCATCAAGATTGCGTCTTTTTGCACACTCATCACACATTACTTGGTCAACGGTAATAAGATTTTTACCGCAAAGAGTACAAAGTTCCATATCATCTTCAGCTTCAGCTGGTGTAAGCTTAAGTTCAGCTTTACAAACTGGACAAAGTTCCTCTTCAACTAAAATATAATTAAGTTCACATCTAGGACATTTTTTATATTTACCTGCCACAATACACACTCCTTAAATAACTGGGAATTATCCCTACTTCTCATATATTATAGCGATAGATAAAGAAATGTAAACAAATTTTCAAAACTTTTTTAATTTTTTATAATTTTTATTATTAGCAAACAACAAAAGAAATGATTTTATCTTGTTTTTTCACCTATCACAAAATTAGTTAAAACAATAGCATCAACTTCTTTTTATAATTAATCATAAAAAAACGAGGTTGACGCCTCGTTTTTTTCTATGCTCTCAAATACTATAGTAAATATTAAAAATTTACGCTATTTTTACCTGTTTTTTAGGTAAAACAATATATTCCTTCTTATCAAGTAACATTTCTTCCAAATAAGAATTATCTACTTTATAAGAATCAACATTTTCTGCCGTCTCAACTTCCGCACCGCTTATCTCTTCTCCATTTGGAGCAAAAGTCAACCCAACTGCAGATTTATACTGTTCGAGTGTATAGCCATAGTTTGTTGTATAAGTAGCACTTGAAGACTTGCAATTCCAATATGTACTCCAACCACTTGGTTTGCTTGAAGCATTTGCAACATCTGTATATATTACTAAACTACTTGAACCACCATAAAATGGTGAACTTGAATAACTTGAAGCAGATATAGTAGTTACACTGCTTGGAATATAAATGCTAGAAATTCCCGCTCCTGCAAAAACCAAATCTTGAATCTCTTTAATATTGTCATGAATATTTATAAAATCAATAATTGTTGGATACATCGCTCCAGTATCTGTTGAAAAGCTTTTACGACCCAACACAGACATTTCACTTGATAAATAAATATTCACCCTATCAGTATAATAAAACGACTCATAAAAAGCAAATTCTTCAAGTTCTGTTATTTCAACATCCTCATATTCTCTTGGAAAAACCAAATCAATCACTCTTTCTTCATAACCAATACCTTCACTAAAAAAATCACTTCCTATCGTATACTTTCCAAAACTATTTATTTTATAAGTAAATTGTATTTCTACATTAGTGGATTCTAAACTTCTTGTATAAAGATCCACATCACCATTAGTCAAGTCGATTGTATTATTTTTAATTGTTGTCATATAAATATCGTCTAAGAAATATCCACAACAATCTTCATATTGAAGAGGCATTTCTTCTTCTTGAACCTCGTAGGAAGAGCCAAATTTTACCATAGAACTATGGAAACTTCCATCCACATAGAAATTAATTGTTGTTGGGGTTACAATATTCCCCTCACTATCAATCGAACAACCATAAACAATTTCTAATTGATTAGAACTATTATAATAATTCCAATATGTACCCCAACCGCTTGGAACATTTTCCGCATTTACAACATCTGTATAGATTACTAAACTACTTGAACATTTATAAAATGGTGCATTTGAATAACTTGAAGCAGTTATTGTTGTTACTGTGCTTGGAATATATACACTTGTTAATCTACTGCAAGAATTGAATGCAGAATTTCCTATACTTGTTACACTATCGGGGATTATTACACTTGTTAATCCACTGCAAGAATTGAATGCAGAATTTCCTATACTTGTTACACTATCGGGAATTGTTACACTTGTTAATACAATGCAAGAACGGAATGCAGAATTTCCTATACTTGTTACACTATCGGGGATTGTTACACTTGTTAATCCACTGCAACCATAGAATACAGAATCTCCTATACTTGTTACACTATTTGGGATTATTACACTTGTTAATCTACTGCAAGAATAGAATGCAGAATTTCCTATACTTGTTACACTATCGGGGATTGTTACACTTGTTAATCTACTGCAAGAATTGAATGCAGAATTTCCTATACTTGTTACACTATCGGGAATTGTTACACTTGTTATTCCACTACAACCAGCGAATGCATCATCTCCTATACTTGTTACTTCTTCTAACACGCTTAAATCTGTACAATTAAATCCTTGTATTATTGTGTTTGTACTTTTTTCTATTATTGCGCTCTTCCCTCTGTCTTCATATGTTGTATTAACATTAGTCACTTTTACTTCTGTCAATCCACTGCAATAAGAGAATGCACCACCTCTTATACTTGTTACGCTATTTCCTATTATTACACTTGTTAACCCACCGCAATAAGAGAATGCTTCATACTCTATAATTGTTACACTATCGGGTATTATTAATTCTCCGGTTAATCCTCTGCAAGAATAGAATGCAGAATCTCCTATACTTGTTACACTGTCTGGTATTATTAAACTTCCGGTTAATCCACTACAAGAAGAAAATGCATAATCTCCTATACTTGTCACACCACTAGGAATAACCAAATTCCCTGTCAAACTAGAACAATTTATAAACGAGTTTTCCAATATTTGTGTTATATTTTTTGAAATTGTTAAAGTTCCATTAAATCCACTACAACCATAGAAAGCACCATTTCCCATAGATGTTACATTATCAGGAATCACCAAGTCTCCAGTTAAACCAGAACACCCTCTAAAAGCTTGCATTTCCAATGTTTTAACACTGTTAGGTATAACTAAATTACCGGTCAACTTCTTACATTCAAAAAACGCTGAAATACCGATGTATGTTACTGTGTCTGGGATTTTTATTTCTCCTGTAATGTTTTTCATTGATGAAAACGCCCAGTTTGGAATAGTTGTCAAACTATTTCCAAGCACTAATCTACCTGCCAGATTATTACAATGATAAAAAGCCTTTTCTCCCATTTCTGTTACGCCATTTCCAATAATTAAATCCCCAGTAAAACCATCACTCCATTGAAAAGCCATTTCTCCAATACTTTTTACATTGTCGGGAATAATAATACTTCCTGTCAAACTATCACACATACTAAAAGCTTCTTTACCTATTGTTTCTACACTATTTCCTATCGTTAATATTCCGTCAAATTTTTGACAAGCATAAAACGCCCTATACCCAACATATGTTACACCATCAGGAATTACTAAATCCCCATCAAAATCACAACCTTCAAAAGAGCGGTCACCAATATGTTTCACATTATCACTAAGCAGAAATGAGCCAGTAAAATCAAGACAATAAAAGGAACTATCTCCTATTACCTCAACACTATCAGGAATGACCATCTCTCCTTCTATACCGCTATTTATAAATGCATAATTTGATACTGTTTTTAATCCGTCAGGAAGTGTTATAGCGGACATATCATAACAGTTATAAAAAGCCCCTTCTGTTAAAGTTGTGGCACTTAAAATAGTTGTTTTCACATTCTCATATTCTTTAGGAATAACTATATCTCCTGTTAAAACAGTACTTTTTGCTTTTATGTCATAAGAATCCGTTTCCTCATTATATAGAAAGCGGAAATTATTTGGGTTTGCTGTTCTTGTGTAAATATTTACCCCTTCACTGCTTGTTGTTGCCTTTCTTGGAGCAAATGTTATCTCTTCACCAGTTGCAAGATTTACTACTCCATTTGTACACTTACTTAATTTTTCATCATAAAAATATCCGCAACAGTTTTCATAATCTAGAGGCATTTCACTTTCGTCTATTGTGTAACTATCTCCAACTTTTGTCATCGTCTTTGAAAGTGTTCCGTCTACATAAACATTAATATTCGTTGGGGTTAAATTTATAAATTCGTTTCCATCAACAAGTGCAGTTGTGCTGATTTCTAATATACCACCACTCTCTACATAAATTGCAGGTGCATTCTCTGCAAAGTTACCAGTTATTGTTCCTCCGTTAATATAACATTCACCACCATTTGCGACATAAATAGCTCCGCCATATTTTGCATAGTTGCCAGTGATTGTACCACCTGTCATTGTAAATACTGAACCATCGCCAATATAAATAGCTCCGCCTTTCTCTGCAAAGTGCCCACTTATCTCTCCACCGCTCATATTGTATGTTGAACCAGCAGATAAATAAATTGCACCGCCTTTTTCTACACATTCACCAGTAGCGATTCTTTCAATTATTTCATTTTTATCAAGCTCTGCACTTGCTGTTACTTTAGTTTCAAAGTTAAAAGCAAAAGAAAAGCCTAGACATATTATGCCTAGAACAAATATAAAACTTAAAATTGCTTTTAGTTTTTTCACTTATCTTCCACCCTTTTCTTTAGTTTATATCTTTACACATATTATTATATATAATATTTTGAAAAAGACCAAACGATTTTAAGGGCTTTTTTGTTTTTTTTACACAAAAAAACACATTTTGTATATAGAAAGTTAAAATTGATACCAGCACAAGGCTCGGCGGGTTTTTGTCTTCCCTATCTATAGTATAGAGGGGTAAGTTTGCCCCTTGAAGAAGGCTCGCCAAGTAACCTTTCGCTCGACTTTATTTCCATAAACGAGTGTGAAAGGTTTGCTTGACAGTAAACACAATTTCTTCTAACCCTCGAAGGCTAAAATTGGTTCTTCCGCAAGTCTCGGTAGGTTTTGTCTTACCTATCTATAGTATAGAGGGGTAAGTTTGCTCCTTGAAGAAGGCTCGCCAAGTAACCTTTCGCTCGACTTTATTTCCATAAACGAGTGTGAAAGGTTTGCTTGGCAGTAAACACACTTCAAGGAGTGAAATTACCCCTCTATAAGCATTTTGTCGGCAAGCAAAGCAATAAACTCCCCATTCGTTGGTTTTTCATTACTTGAATAAACCTTGACACCAAAAAGAGTGTTGATATTTTCTATCTTTCCCCTATTCCAAGCAACCTCTATTGCGTGGCGAATAGCACGCTCAACCTTGCTTGCTGAAGTATCAAATCTTTCCGCTATAGACGGATACAGTTTTTTTGTTATTGAGTTGACAATCTCTGGTGTTTCAATGGCCATTTTGATTGCTTCTCTTAAAAAATGATAACCTTTAATGTGTGCAGGAATACCAACAGTTATAAAAATATTTGTAATTTTTTCTTCCATTTGTTTATTTTTGTTTTGTCTTACACTTTCAAAAGGAAGGACATTTGTAACCATAGGCATAACAGCCTCGTGAGGTTCAAACATCTCCATCATTCTTTTATAAATAATATCTCCAGAAGCAGGCTTAACCATATAATATCCCACTCCCAAACTCATAGCTTTTTGCACAAAAGTTTCACTTGAAAGAGAGCTTACAACTATTATTTTTAGGTCTGGAATTTGCTTTTTAGCCTCTTCAATCACCACATATCCATCAATGCCAGAAAGCATTACATCTAAAATCAAAACATCCGGTTTAAAAGTTAAAACTTTACTAAGAGTATCTTCTCCACCAATTGAAAGTTCTACTTTTTCAATAAACTCCTTGCCTTGAATTTCTTCCATTAATTTTTTACTATTTTCTTTGTTTTCATCTGCAATTAATACTGAAATTTGCTCGTTCATAAATATATATTTCCTTAAAATTATTCTTGCCTTTTTGTGGCAGGTGCTTTCAATATTATCACAAATAAAATAAAGCCCCTATCAAATCTAGGAGCCCATTTTATCGAACCAAGAACAATATTGTCGATATATGCCGATAAAAAAAGAAAGGTTAAAAAACCTTTCTTTTAATGTAACAATTATTTTAGCGAATTAAGTTTTGAATTAAGATTTAAGAGAGTTTTTTGGTTAACCTCAAGTTTGTTCTTTTCTGTTTCTACTAAACTTGCAGGTGCTTTTTCTACAAATCTTGGGTTAGATAGCATTTTTTCGCTTCTATCAACCTCGAATTGAACTCTTTTAATTTCTGCTTCAAGTTCCTTGATAAGCTCTTCTTTGTCTTTTTTCTCATCTAAAAGAACAAATTCTCCAAGAGGTGAATATACAACCTTTCCGTCACCCTTTTCACTTGTAAGATTTACAAGTGCAAGTTTTTCAATTTCGCTTGCGTTTGAACCAAGAGATTCAATATCGCCATAGTAAACATCACTCTTAACATTAGAAGCAATCTTTGCCTCATTTTTTGCATTACGAATAAGCTTAATAGCCTCAACAACCTTATCTTGCATTGCAAACTCTTCTTTATAAGAAGAAACAGAGAATGTTGTAGGAAAACTTGAAATCATAATACTTTCAGCATTGTTTTCTAATGGTTTCAAATTTTTGTAAATATATTCAGTTACAAATGGAATAAACGGATGAAGAACTTTAAGAATGTTATCAAACACATAGGCTAAAATACTTACTGTATTTTGCTTATCTTCCCCACCTTTATAAATTGCAGGTTTACAAAGTTCAATATACCAGTCACAGAATTCATTCCAAGCAAAGTTATAAATATTTGAAAGAGCCATACCAACATCAAATTTTTCTAAGTTGTTAGTAACTGTTTTAATAATGTTTGAAAGCTTAGTCAAAATCCATTTATCTTTAGTTTCTTTCTTAGTTTTGTTAATAGGAAGAATATCAACATCTTGACTATGAAGTGAAATAAACTTACTTGCGTTCCAAATCTTGTTAATGAATGCACGAGCATTATCCACTTTAGTCATAGAGAATCTTGAGTCAAGACCAAGCGCCATATCCTTAATAAGAGCAATTCTAAGAGCGTCTGCACCATATTTTTCACTTACTTCAAGAGGGTCTACGCCATTACCCAAACTCTTACTCATTTTTCTTCCAATTTCATCACGAACCAAACCGTGAATTAGGCAATTTCTAAATGGAGTTTTACCTGCACATTCAAATCCCATATAAACCATCTTAGTTGCCCATTGAGTAAGAATATCATAACCAGTTACAAGCACATTGGTTGGATAGAAATACTCAAGTTCTTCAGTCTTATCAGGCCAGCCAAGAGTTGAGAATGGCCAAAGTGCAGAACTAAACCAAGTATCAAGAACATCACTGTCTTGAGTTAAATGAGTATGTCCACACTTTTCACATTTTTCAGGCATAGATTTTGCAGCCATTATATGCTTGCACTTATCACAATAGTAGATAGGAATTCTATGTCCTGTCCAAATTTGACGAGAAATACACCAGTCTTGAATGTTTTCAAGCCAGTGGAAATAGTTTTTATCAAAACGCTTAGGGTGAATTTTAAGCTCACCATCTTTAACAACCTTGATTGCAGGTTTAACAAGTTCATCCATTTTAACAAACCATTGCTCTGTAATCATTGGTTCAATAGCAGTTTTACATCTTTCACAATGCCCTACACTGTGAGTATAAGGCTCTACCTTTTCTAGTAACCCTTGCTTTTTAAGTTCTTCTTCAACTTTTGCTCTTGCTTCAAGAAGTGAAAGACCAACAAAATCTTTTCCGCTTGCAGAAGTCATTTTTCCTTCTTTGTCAATAACAGAAATAAGCTCTAAGTTATGACGCTTACCAACTTCATAGTCATTAGGGTCGTGAGCAGGAGTAATTTTAACCATACCTGTCCCAAACTCACACTCTACATAATCATCAGCAATAACAGGAATTTCTCTGTCTGTTAAAGGAAGTTTGAGCATTTTGCCAACAATGTTTTTATATCTTTTATCTCTAGGGTTAACAGCAACTGCTGTATCACCAAAAAGAGTTTCTGGTCTTGTTGTTGCAACTACAATATGTCCACTTCCATCAGCAAATGGATACTTAATGTGCCACATTCCACCCTTTTCATCACTGTAAACAACTTCATCATCACTGATAACTGATTTACAATGAATACACCAGTGAGTTTGTCTTGTTCCACGATAAATTAGGCCTTTGTTATAAAGTTTAATAAATGCCTCAAGAACTGCTTTTGTACTCTTTTCATCCATTGTGAAACGATATCTATCCCAATCAGCAGAAAAACCAAGGGTTTTAAATTGAGTCATAATTCTATTTCCATAGAAGTTATACCAAGCCCAAGCTTCTTTATCAAACTCTTCTCTTCCAATGCCCTCTTTAGTCTTACCCTCTTTTGCAAGCTTTTCTACAAGTTTATGTTCTGTTGCAAGAGCTGCGTGGTCAGCACCAGGAAGCCATAAAGCAGAATATCCTTGCATTCTTTTAAATCTTGTTAAAATATCTTGATAAGTCATATCAAGAGCGTGCCCAATGTGTGCCTGACTTGTAACATTTGGCGGTGGCATAATAATACAAAATGGTTTTTTATTTTTATCTATTTTTGCAGAGAAGTACTTTTTTTCTTCCCATTCTTTGTATATCTTTTCCTCAAACTCCTGAGGTTCATAAGTTTTCTTGTCAAACATAATTTTCTCCTAAATGTTAATCATACTTTGAAAGATTGCGAAAGCGAT
Source organism: Clostridia bacterium (assembly GCA_017501645.1). GTDB lineage: Bacteria > Bacillota > Clostridia > Christensenellales > UBA1242 > UMGS2069. The sequence goes on from JAFVWN010000042.1 coordinate 18,342, forward strand.
AGATGCCATCAAAACAACATATCCAATAAGTTTTGTTCTTAAAACTTTTCTTTCCGCAACTTCTGCAGTGTTTTTCTTTTTACTTACAAAAAATTTAGCACCAAATGCAAGAACAAGTCCAACCGCTAAACAAACAAATACAAGCACTATTAAAATAATTCTTAAAACTCTCATATTTCCTCCTATTCAACAATATGCTCAGTGTCGTGATTTAAAGCAACATGTTCGTCAATCTCTTTTTCTTGCGGTGTCACATTTTCTTCTTCTGTCTCATCATCCTTCCCCTTCAAAGGGACGACCGCAAACACAATCTTTAACACAAACACAATACTTGCAGTAATGACTGCAACAATTGGCATAGCAATGTGGAATGCCTTTGTATAGAAAAAGTAAGGACAAATCACAACCATAAACAAACAGTTAAGTAATCTTGCGAGCCTTCTTGCAAGCCTTCTTTTTTCTTTACTGTTTCTCATAAACAAATCAACCACAAAAGACAACGCAAGAATTGATATTGTAGCAATCATAAAAGCAACATCTTGTCCATAGTAAATAATAGTCCCCACAGCCAAGACATTAAAAGCATCTGCCACATACACTGAGTAACGATACAAATCAATGTAAGTCGAATTATATTTTCTATCAAGGAATGTAAAAGCAACTTCTGTTGCAAGGTAAACAAAATAAATTGCACCACCAATTAACTGTCCGCCAAAAAATACTGTTCCTGCAAATATCAAAAACAGAGTTACAGACAGGCTAAAAAGTATTTTAGAAATAATGCTAGACTTTGTTCCCATAAATCCCCCTTATATATAATCTTGTCTATTATAACACTAAGTTAACCAATTTTTAAAGTGTTTTTGTTAACAAATTTATAAAAAAATGAATAAAATGCAGTGTGAAACTAAAAAAAGGAGGAAAAAATGAAAAAATTTATAACATTATTGCTCTGCTTCTTTATGTTAGGCACTTCTTCACTTGTATTTGTAGCCTGCAAAAATGATACAGATGTAATAAGATTAAATGAAGTTACACACAGCGTATTCTACGCCCCACTCTATGCAGCTATTAATCTTGGCTATATGGAAGAAGAAGGTATAAAAATAGAACTTGAAAATGGTCAAGGAAGCGACAAGAGTATGGCTGCTCTTTTGTCAAACAACGCAGACATTGCTCTTCTTGGAGCTGAAACTGTTATCTATGTTGCTTCTCAAGGTAGCACAGACCACCCAATGATTTTTGGTCAACTTACAAAAAGAGACGGCTCTTTCCTTGTTTCTAAAACAAACGAAAAAGAGACTTTTGACTGGAGCACATCACTTCAAAACAAAAAAGTAATTGCAGGTCGAAGAGGCGGTCTTCCAGCTATGACTTTTGAATGGGTTGTAAACAGCGTTGGACTATACCACGGAACAAACATAACTCTTGACACAGAAACATCTTTTGCTATGCAAGTTCCAGTTTTTGACACCCCTGACGGTGGAGATTACTGCACAATGTTTGAACCAACAGCAACAGAGTATGAAGAATCTGGTAGAGGTTATATCGTTGCATCCGTTGGTGAATATAGTGGCGAAATCCCATATACAACATTTATGGCAAAACCATCATATATAGCAAAAAACAAAGACAAGATTGAAGGCTTTTTAAGAGCAATCAAAAAAGCTTATGTTTATCTTATGACTCATAGTGATGAAGATGGTGCAAAGGCTCTTGTTAAGTCTTTTGACGGTTCTACTGTTGAATCTCTTGCAAAAGCTGTAAAAAGCTATAAAGAGATTGATGCGTGGTGTTCTTCACCAGCGATGACAAGCACTTCTTACAGAAAACTTCTTGAAGTTCTTAACAATGCAGGAGAACTTGACGGAACAGTCGCTATGAATGATGTTGTAGACAACACATTTGCTCTAAATGTAACATAATAAACAAGGAGAAAAAACTATGGAGAATTTGCTTGAAATACAAAATGTTTGCTTAACCTATCATTCTCCAGCGAGTGAAACAGAAGCTCTAAAAGAACTAAACCTAAGCATAAAAGAGGGTGAATTTATAAGCATTGTTGGGCCTAGCGGTTGCGGTAAAACAACTATCCTTTCTTTAATTGCTGGAATTTTAAAACCAACCAGCGGTAATATTTTTATTCGTGGTGAAAAAATAGAAAAACCCGGATTTCACACAGGATATATGTTTCAGCGAGACAACCTTTTTGAATGGCTTAACATATGGAAAAATGTAACCCTTGGACTAAACTTTAAAAAACGAAACAATGAAGAGAATAAATCTTACGCTAAAGAGCTTATTGAAAAATACGGACTTGGAGAATTTATTCGCCACTACCCTACAGAACTTTCGGGAGGAATGAGACAAAGAGTTGCACTTATTAGAACATTATGTCTAAAACCCGATTTATTATTACTAGACGAACCTTTTTCTGCTCTCGATTATCAAACCAGACTTAATGTTCAAGATGATGTTTCTTTAGTAATCAAAAAAGAAAAAAAGACCGCTATTTTAGTTACTCACGATATAAGTGAAGCAATAGCTATGAGCTCAAAAATAATTGTTCTTACACCAAGACCAGCAACGATAAAAAGTATAATAACCCTTGATTTTGACCCAAAACTTACACCTTTTGAAAGAAGAAAAGAAAAATCCTTCAACACATATTTTAATAAAGTTTGGGAGGAATTGGTATGAAAAAACAAAAGCAAAACTATTCAATTTCTCATAAAAAATATCTAAAATCATTGTTAATCAAAAAGGTATCAATACACATTTCAAGGATATTATTACTTGTGTTACTTTTAGGTGCTTGGGAACTCTGTGCAAGTCTAAATATTATTGACCCTTTTATAACCTCATCACCGTCAAGAATAATAAAACAAATATCTTTTTTGGTGCAAGATGGAGTTTTATTTCATCACTCTTGGGTAACACTGTATGAGACACTTCTAGCCTTTGCAATCAGCACAATTGCAGGAACGCTAATAGCCTTAGTTCTATATATTATCCCTGCTGTAAGAAAGGTCTTAGAACCCTATCTTATAATATTAAACAGTTTACCCAAAATTGCACTTGGCCCACTTATTATTGTTTGGATGGGAACAGGGACAAAAGCTATAGTAATGATGGGTATTTTGATTTGTATTATCATTACAACCATTTCTATGCTTAACGGATATATTTCTGTTCCAAAAGAAAAGATTTTGCTTATGAAAACTATGGGAGCTTCAGGGTTTCAAATACTAACAAGACTTGTTGTTCCTGCAAGTTTTAGCGACTTTATATCAGTATTAAAAATTAATGTTGGTATGAGTTGGGTTGGTGTTGTTATGGGCGAATACCTAACAAGTAAAGCAGGCCTTGGATACCTCATAGTTTATGGCGGTCAGGTATTCAAACTTGACCTTGTAATGAGTGCAATTGTAGTACTTTGTATCCTTGCTGGGCTTATGTACGGCTTAGTTGCTCTATTAGAAATGTATATTAACAAAAAAAGAACATAATTTGTAAATTTTAGAAAATTACACATCAAAAAAATACAAATTATTACAAAATTCATAAATATTAAAACTCTAAAAAATAATATATTCATAAAAATTAAAAAATAAAGCATTAATAATTATATTATTTTATTAAGACACAAAAAACCACCTCACTTTTCGTGAGGTGGTTTTGTACTACTAATAAACGGTAAATGTGTATGGGCTTGACGCTGTTCCATTACCTCCTGTAAATTTAAGTTTTGAAGTTAATGTAATAATTGGTCTAAATCCCAATGTTACATCTCTATCATTTTGCATACCTGCAAGATAATACTCTTGTAAAGTTCTATAATCAACCGTTCCACTGGTTGTAAGAGTTCTTACTTGACCTTTTGTTCCCCAAGATACTCCCTCAATTCTTCTTGACGCCAACCAAACTTCTCCATCTGTTTGAACAAGAGAGTTGGCAATCAAATGATTAACATCAGCCTCATAATTTCTATCCACATATGGATCATTAACCATATCCCACGAAGCAGAAACTGAATGAACACTTGAAGAAGTGTATCCAAGAGGTCTTGCACTAACTGCATATGTACCGTTTAAATATTCTTGTGCTTTAGTATACATAGTCCCTACGCAATCTTCATAGCCAGCGTCTTTCCTCAATTCTAAACCACCAGAAACACTTCCTGTACTAATAACCTGTATTGCCGTACTAGTGTTGTACATTATTCTCCAGTCTGTATGCCCTCCTCCAGAATAACTTATATAAGCACCTATTGGAACTATAACGGTGACAGTATAAGTTTTTGAAATTGCAGTATAATTTGTTGATTCTGCTATCCCAATTGTTATTGTTGCTGAATCCAACAATCCTGTCGGTGTTATTGTCACAATGTTTCCATTTGCAGAAGCCGTTGCAACAGTGTCTTTTGATGTAGAAGTAATAAGCCCTGTTGGTGCATTTGTTGTTGCTGTAACACTTGCAGTATATCCATAATTAACAGTTCCACTTGTCGCAGACAAACTTAATGTTGAAACCACTTTATTTATTTGTACCGTTGCTGTTCCATAAATACTATCGCAACCATATTTGCTTATTTTATAGTATGTTGTATGTGTTCCGGCATTTACAAATGTTGGATTTGTTGAAGTATACGAACCGTTAGTCTTTGAATATGTAACAGTACCACCTTGAGAATTTGTAATAGTTGCACTATATGCATTTCCATCATAGGTTCCAGTATAATTTGTAACATTTGCAACTAAAGTACCTTTTGTAACTGTAACCTTATAAGTTGCACTTGTAGCATTATAATTTGTTGTTGACGCACTTGTAACTGTAATTGTTGCTGTCGCTCCAACTGCAGGTACAGTTCCTGTATTTACAAAGTCTGTTAAGTTCTCATCACACCATTCTTTACTTGGCTCATTACCAGCACCAAATAAAGCTGTTAAATCAATCATCATAAGCCCATCAATCCAAGTAGTGTTTGATGAATTGACAACAAAGGTACGAACGACATAAGAACTTGCATTTAGACAATCAATTGTAACAATACCACTAATCATTGTCCAGTTGCCATAGTTGCCATTATTATATCCAAATACCCAGTTAAGACCAACACCGTCACCGCCAAAGATTTCAAACCTACAGTCTGCAGGATTATTAGCCCCACTAGTCTTAATATACTCTCTACCATAGTACTTATGCCCTACAATAGGAGTACTTATCGCAGTGGATGCAACGGTTGTTCCTGTGAGTTTTAATGATTGATTTCCTTGATACTTAACAGAAGTATCCGCAACCGCACCATTCCACTTAGACAAGTCCTCAAAACCACCTTGTGGAAGTAAGTTTGTTGCAGTTATTGATCCAGGTTTTAATGTTATTGTATTTCCGCTTATTGTAGCCCCTACAATGCCATTATTTGAAGAAGATACACTTAGTGAACCTCCCGACAAGTTGCCTGTAACACTGAATGAACCACCATCAGCATAGCTTGCATTTCCGCTTGTACCTGATAATGTAATGCTTCCGTCAGCCTTGTTAACAGTAAGGTTATATGTTGCAGAAGCACTATTATAGTTTGCTGTTGCAGCACTTGTCACTGTGATTGTTGCAGTTCCAACAGTATTAGTTGATGTAATTGTTACTGTTGTTCCACTTATTGATACACTAGCAACATTTGAATTTGAAGATGTTGCGCTTAATGCTCCTCCTGACGAATTTGTACTTACCGAAGTAGTTATCGAGCCTTTATATTTTATAGTTCCACTAGTGCTTGATAGTACAACTGAACCTGGAGCTTTTGCAATTGACCAAGAAACAGTTTTTGCAGAAGAACTTCCATCGCTCCAAACAAATCCTGTTTTTAATCCAAATGATGCATTATAAGAGCCTGCATTTGTTCCTGAAGTCGTTCCACCTATTGTTAAAGCTGTTGTAGAATAATTATTCCAAGCAGGTGTTTGTGTTTTTTGATTATAAGTCAATGTACCTTTTTGTGTTGGAACATCTATTGCTATTTTATTTACAGAAATGTTTTGAGTTGCTGTCTTAGTCACACCATTTTCTGTGTATGATATAGTAACTGAAGTCATTCCTGCAATTAAATTCTTACCGTTTGTTACAGTATATCCCATTGCAGACTTTGTCACTCCTGCAACAAATGAACCAGAACCGCTATTTGAATAGAACACATTATTCACTTTATCATATAAACCAACCACACCATTTGCCTTTTTACAAGGTACAAAATCTCTTATTAAAGTTCCATTTGCATCATAAGCTTTGCAACCATAAAGTTTAGCTTTACATAAATATTCGCCACCAATGGCAAATAGTTGATATTCTTTACTTGAAACATCTGTAACACCCAACCCCATTGTTCCTTTGCCTACAACGGTTAATCTATGCGTTGAATTTATTCCATAAGTGTGAATTACCGTATCTCTTTCCCCGCCTTGAACATTCATATACGCCCAAGTAGCGACACCATAATTACCATCAACTTGAACACCCCAATACTCTGCACCGCTTCCGCCATAACCCATAAGTTGCCTTGTGTTAAGGTTGGTGAATTGAATATCGAGTTCCCACTCTGCTCCACCGATAACTCCTGTTTTAATATACTGAGTTCCTGTTGCTTCAATATATTCAAGTTCTGTATATGTATTAGAATAGATTTCTCCACCTGCAGTGAATGTTTCAGTGCCTTTGTTTGGATAGAATGTTTGAGTAACTATATCAAACATTCCAAGGGTTCCACTAGCATTTCTTACAGGAATAAAGTCTCTTGCTATCCAGTTGCCATTATATATCTTAAACGAATAAATCCTACCTACACCATAACTTGATGACCACGGATACGGAGTATTGCCTGTTGAACTATCACTGGCAGCAAACATCAATATGTTTCTACCTGTACCGCTAGAATTTGCTCCCGAGCCAAGATTTGCTTTTGTTCCATTAAAAGAAATTCCTGTTGGGTCGTGTTTTATATTATATTTCACTCCAGTAGTAGCCGTTAATCCAATATTTTGAGTTTGAGCTCCTCCGCCCGAAACACAAATATAATTCGATTCTCTCATTGATAATGACAAAATTGGCCATGCACCATACATCATATTATAGTTAAATGCAGAATTAAACATAATCTCTGCTTCAATCCTAGTATTTGCCTCTATTGTAACTCCTGTATCTATATACTGTTTACCATTAGATTGTAAGTATTCCAAAATTGTGTAACCACTAGGAATTAAAGACATTGTGTAGTTATCGTACAACACCTTAGTACTTCCATCACTATATGTTGCTGTAACCTGCATTCCTTCAGCGTCAAAGTTCTCACTATGATAATAAATTGTATCAGTTGGTGCTTTTGTAACCGCAATGCTTGTTAAAGCTTTTACCACAACAGATATTACAACATTATCATATTGATAGTTTGTTCCTGAAGCACTGAGTGTTACCGTTGTACTTCCTCCACCAACACCATTTAGTGTTAACACAGAGCCTGATATAGAAGTTGTAACACGAGCAGTCTCTCCACTTGTTGCAGTTATAGTTCCATCACCAGTTATGCTGATTGGAAGTTTTACAACATCAGTAAGTTCCATATTTACACTTGTTTTATGTACTGTTATCACACCTTTTGCCTTATTAATAACAACTTGTTTGCTTCCAGTTACTGTTGTATAACCAGCCTTTGCAACCTTGTAGTAAGTTGTATATGTTCCGGCATTTGTATAACTTGGATTAGTTGCACTATAAGTTCCAGTGCTTGATGTAGCATAAGTTATTGTTGCACTTGGCGTGCTTGTTACTGAAATGGTATGGGCTGAGCCATCATATGTTCCAGTGTATCCTGAAGCACTTACTGAAAGGGTACCATTTTTAACAGTTGCTATATAAGTTGCAGTTGCTTGAGTATAGTTTGTTGTTTCTGCACTAGTAACTGTAATTGTTGCACTTCCAGCAGTTGTATTTGCCTCTATGGTTACTGTTGTTCCGCTAATACTTGTTTTTGCCACTGCAGTATTATTAGATGCAACACTTAAAGTGCCACCTGATAAATTTTCAGTAACAGTTGTTGTTGTCGTGTTTGGATAAGCAATCGTTCCACTTGTGCTGGATAATGTAACTTTACCACTTGCCTTACTGATATTAATAGTTTGATTTCCCTGTACAGTGTTATAACCTGCTTTTTCAATCTTATAATAAATAGTATATGTCCCTGCATTTTTATAACTTGGATTAGTTGCACTGTATGTTCCGTTACTTGATGTAGCGTAAGTAATTGTTGCACTTGGTGTACTTGTCACAGAAATGCTGTGATTTGCACCATCATATGTTCCAGAATATCCAGAAGCAGTTACTTTAAGTGTTCCCTTTTTCACTATTACTGTATAAGTTGCAGTAGCCTGAGTATAGTTTGTTGTTTCTGCACTTGTGACAGTAATTGTTGCTGTTCCTGCAGTTGTATTTGAATTTATTTTTATTGTTTCATTTGTTAACGAAACATTTGCAATATCAACACTAGAAGAATTAACGCTTAATGCCCCTCTTGAAATATTTTCAGTCACTGTAATGGTTGTACTTTCAGGATATGAAATCTCACCACTATAAGAAGAAAGTTTGATAGAACCTGTGGCTTTACGAATCACAACTTCCTTTGAACCGACTTGAGTAACATAACCAAGTTTTTCAACTTTATAATAAACAGTGTATGTCCCTGCATTTTTATATGTTGGTATTGTAGCACTATATGTATTTCCGCCATCTGTAGAGTAAGTTATTGTTCCACCCTCTTTACAAGAAACTGAAATACCATAGTCATTACCATCATATATTCCATTATGACCGAGAGCCGTTACTGTAAGAGTTCCGCTTTGAACCGCCACTTGATATGTTGCACTCGCACTTGTATATTCATCAGTCGCAGGGCTTGTAACAGTTATTGTAGATATTCCTTCTGTTGTATTTGATGTCACAACCAACACCATTCCACTTATACTTGCACTTGCAATATTTTGTTTTGATGATGTTGCCATTAATGAACTACCAGAAAGATTTTCTGTAACCTCTATACTTACTTGATTTGGATAAATAAGTGTTCCGCTTGTACTTGCAAGAGTCACTCTCCCTTTTCTTGCAACATAAACAGCATCTATTCCACTTGGCACATTACTTGGTGAATATCCAGAGGCAGTACTTAGGTTATACCAATTTCCATCAGCATTTTCAAGATAAGTCGCAGAAGGTTCTGGCAATATACCTTCAGCACTCAAACTTGTTTCTTTGCAAATACTGATCCTACTTAAATATTTACAATTCGCAAAAGCATTTGTACCAACGCTTCCCACAGAACTTGGAATATCAACTCTTCTTAAACCACTACCATCAAAAGCATTGTTACTTATTGTTGTTATGTTACTAGCAAGCGATATACTTGCTAAACTTTCTGTTTTATAAAGAGCATATTCACCTATTGTTTGAACATTGCTTAAATCAATTTGTTCAAGATGAATAAAGCCAGTTAAGTGATAGCTTAAATGTGTTATATCTTCTGGCACAACAACAGAAAGTATCTCCTCTCCTCTTGCCAAAAAGACTGTTGCGTTATACATAGGAGTGGCGGTTTTATTGCTGATTGCTATATCAAACCATTTATCAATAGTTCCTGCATACTCTACAAATCTTAAAGAACCGCAACCGGCAAAAGCATCCGTCCCAAGAGATGTTATACCTCTTGGAATATTTACAATCTCCAGAGAACTTGCACCATTAAATGCATTGTTTGGTATTTGTTCTATTTTAGAATGTAAAAATATTGATGTCATTTCTGCATTCATAAATGAACCTTGGGCAATGTCAACCTGATTACCTAAATAAGTTCTTGGCAAAACAACATCTTCAACTGTATTACCATCACAACCTGCGATATATCTAGTCCCACTGCTTGTAAATGTAAGTTTATTGATTGTTGCTGTTTTTGTGTATAAATTTACAACTCCTGTTGTTCTTGTATCTAAATATTCATTTGTTAAAAAGTCTTCACTACGCTCTATTGAATCACAAAAATTTTCATCTGTGTAATATCCAGGACATTGGTTATAGTTAAGCGGTGCTTCTGCAAGATTAAAAAGCGTTCCGTCATCTGCAAGCCTAGTAATACTTTTTTCAATAATTCCATCCACATAGAAATTTATTGTTATATCATAAAGTTTGAAATAGTTATCTTTAAGACTTTCGTTTTCATTGGTAATGTTTAATATTCCACCCTCTTCAACATAAATATCTACACCTTGTTCAGCATAACAGTTTTTGATTACACCACCAAAAATATTACAAGTCGCACCTGAAGAAACATAAATCGCTCCACCATACTTAGCACCACAAGAATTTATTGTTCCTCCTGTCATTGTAAAGGTTGCACCTTCTTCAATAAACACAGCTCCACCATACTTCACTTTTTTAGAGTTGATGCTTCCGCCACTCATTGTATACTTAGCACCCTCTTTAACATAAACAGCGCCACCTTTTTCTGTTTCATCAGCAAGACTAACCCCAGTATCCGCTTTTACGATAACTAATTTTTCTTGCATTGTGAAAGTGATATTAAAATCATTTATAAAAGACACATAAGAAAATGCCGTTGCTAATAATACAACGGGCAAAAGAATAAACATTAAAAACTTGGTCTTATTCTTCATTTTTCTTTTGTTTAGTATCCCCTATTATATAAATATATATTATTATACATAATAAATATAGCAAAAAATAATCTCTCATAGCAACTAAAAAAGATCACATTTTAAAAAAATTTTATTAACTTTGTTAATAAAAGTATAAACTTATTACATTTTTGTCAATAAAATAATATCTACAATTATTTTTATCATCTTCAACAAAAAAAGAGGGCTATTTTATTAACAATTCCCTCTTTATTTTTTCACTATTTCTTTATACAAAATTCCTTAATTATAAACGAAGCAGAATGCTGAAAATGCACCTAATCAATACCGCTTCCTTTACTTTTTTAGGCGTTAGTTTTAGTAGTCTGCAAGGCTCGGCGAGTTTTTGCTCGCTTGACTTTATTAGTTATAAACGAATGTGAGCAAAACTCGACAGTAAACGAAGCAGAGTGCTGAAAATGCACCCAATCAATACAGGCTCCTTTACTTTTTTAGGCGTTAGTTTTAGTAGTCTGCAAGGCTCGGCGAGTTTTTGCTCTCTTGACTTTATATGTCATAAACGAATGTAAGAAAAACTCGACAGTAAACGAAGCAGAGTGCTGAAAATATACCCTTTCAGTTTTAGTCCTTTTACCTTTTTAGGCGTTAGTTTTAGTAGTCTGCAAGGCTCGGCGAGTTTTTGCTCGCTTGACTTTATTAGTTATAAACGAATGTGAGCAAAACTCGACAGTAAACGAAGCAGAATGCTGAAAATAACGCCTAAAAAGATAGGTTTTGAGTCATTTTATATAACTCCATATCAAACTTTCTTGTGTTTTCAAATGCTTTATCAAGTGGAACAGACATAACTTTGTCTGCATAAATTCCTATGGCTTGTCCTGAATTTCCGCTGACTAAAAGTTCAACAGCTTTAGCTCCAAACTTAACAGCCATAATTCTATCATCAGCAGTAGGAGTTCCTCCTCTTTGAATATGAGCAACAACTAAAGGCCTTACATCTAAACCTGTATTTTTTGCAATCATTGTTGCAAGTTCGCCAGCACCTGCAACCTTTTCATTCAAAATAACAATACTACACAACTTTCCATTTTTTGTGTTTTGTAAAAGTCTATCATAGAGTTTCTTTGGTTCAAACTTGACCTCAGGTACAATAATATAATCCGCACCAGTTGCAGCACCTACATTAAGAGCAATATCTCCGCAATATGCCCCCATAACTTCTATAACACTTATTCTATCGTGAGCAAGAGAAGTATCTCTAACATTATTCACAAGTTGAACAATCGTGTTTACCGCAGTATCAAAACCTAAAGTATAGTCTGTATAATGCAAATCGTTATCAATAGTTCCAGGAATGGCAACAACATTCACACCAGCTTTTGCAAGTTCTAAAGCACCCCTATAAGAGCCATCACCACCGATAACTATCAAACCATCAATTTTAGCCTTTTTAATATTTGCAAGTGCTTTATTAAACCCTTCTTTTGTTAGAAATTCAGGGCATCTGCTAGTTTTTAAAATAGTTCCACCAGTATGTAAAATATTACCAACACTTCTTGAGGTTAAAGCAACAAACTCACCATCAATAAGACCAGAATATCCCCTTTTCACTCCTATAACTTTAATACCTTTTGAAAGTGCCGACCTAGTAATTGCTCTTATGCAAGCATTCATTCCTGGAGCATCTCCTCCACTCGTAAGTACCGCTATTGTTTTCATAACTTACTCCTATAAAAGTTTTATATTTTTCTCACCCAAAAGCGCTCCAAGTTCTGCAAACAGTGCTGGCTCTGGGCTAATTTTTCTACCTAAAGTGTATAACTTTTTGTTATATTGCACATAAGTATCAATTTTTCCAGGATAACTTTCAAGAATCTCGAAAATTTCTGTTTTAAGCTGTGGATTTTCTATATCAAATTGCATATAGAAGTTTTGTTTTTTAGCCTCTTCAACATCATTATTGAACACTAGTTTTTTCTTTTCTATATGAATTTCAGGCTTAACATCTTCCTCTTCAACAAAATTAATAGTATCAAGAATAATAATTGGTCTTTCACCAGATCTAATTGAAAGTTTACCGTGAATAGAAACGACAACATCTTCCACTAGTTTTTCTTTAATTTTTTCATAGTGTTTAGTAAACACCATAACTTCAAATGAGCCATAAAGGTCTTCAAGTTTCAATATTGCCATTGGCTTATTACCGTTTTTTGTGAACATTTTCTTAACTTCAGCTATTACACCACCTGTGTAAACAGTCATTCCATCTTCAAGTTCACTTTCAACAGCCCCAATATTTTCCTCATCCTCTTCTTCCTCGTGCCCCTCCTCTTTTTCAAGGTCTTTTAGCATACTTGCGTTAAGGTTAAAATCTTCCATAAGCTTAGCGTACGGTTCGAGAGGGTGACCACTCATATAAATTCCAAGCGCTTCTTTTTCTTTTTTAAGTTTGAACTTGTGGTCATATTCTTTAATATCCGGATAATCAATCTTAATAGACTCTTCTTTGCTAAACAAGTCCCCAAACATTGAGAATTGCCCAGCAAGTCTAGTATTTCTGTCTTTTATTGCACAGTTCATTGCAAGTTCATAAACACTTGCAAGCTGACTTCTAGTCTTCCCAAAGCAATCAAAAGCGCCAGAATAAATCATACCTTCAATAACTCTTTTGTTAATCTTCAAATCAATAGTTCTTGATAAAAAGTCACCAAGGTCTTTAAACTTACCATTTTCTTGCCTTTCTGCAATAATTGCATCACAAACTTCGGCACCAATACCACGAATAGCAGTAAGACCAAATCTGATTCTTTGCTTGTCTACACTAAAGTAAGTTTTACTTTCGTTAATATCCGCAGGTAAAATCTCTATCCCCTCACTTCTTGCGTAAGTGAGATATGTTGAAACTTCATCAGCGTTTGTAATTCTGTTGTTAATAACAGATGTTAAAAATTCTACAATATGATAACATTTCAAATATGCAGTTTGGAATGTTAAGAAAGAGTATGCCGCAGCGTGCGACTTATTGAAGGCGTAAGACGCAAAGGCTTCCATTTGCCCAAAGACATCTTCCGCAACTTCTTGACTTACACCAAGTTTCAACGCACCAGGTATAGACTTAATTCCTTCAGGGTCTTCCCAACCGTTAATAAACTTAATCTTTTCGTAAGCCATCTTATCTTTCTTCTTTTTACCCATAATACGGCGCACATTGTCCGCCTGTCCCATATTGTATCCGCCCATTGCTTGGAATACTTTCATAACTTGCTCTTGGTATACAATAACACCATAAGTTACATTTAGGATTGGTTCTAGACAAGGATGTGCATAAGTAACAAGTGATGGATTGTGCTTATTTTCTGTGAATTTAGGAATATAAGCCATTGGTCCGGGACGATACAAAGAAACTCCCGCAACGATATCTTCAAGACAGTCAGGTTTAAGTTCCTTCATAAACTTTTTAAAACCACCACTTTCAAGTTGGAACACAGCATCTGTTTTACCCTCACCAAGCATTTTATATACTTGAGGGTCATTATAGTCCATATCTCTGCTATAGAAATCAATTTCGATACCCTTTTCTTCTTTAATGTAAGTAAGCGCTTTATCAATATCTGTAAGGGTTCTAAGTCCCAAGAAGTCCATCTTAAGAAGACCAAGAGACTCAAGTTCAATCATTGAAAATTGAGTTGAAATATCATCACCGTTTCTAGAAAGTGGAACATACTCTTCAACTGCGTGCGGAGCAATCAAAATGCCACAGGCGTGAGTTGAAATGTTTCTTGGCATACCTTCCATCTTAATAGCAATATCAATAACTTTTTTAAGCGTTGGGTCGCCATCATAAATTTCTCTAAGCTCTGGAATAATATATTTGTCATTTTCAGGATTTCCAGTTGTACCAAAATAATATTTTAAAACTGGAGGCTTCTTAATTCCGTCAGGCAATTTTGCAGGAATTAGTTTACTTATTTTATCTGCAGTAGAATATGGAATTTTTAAAACTCTTGCGACATCTCGAATGGCGTTTTTTGCCGCCATTGTACCAAAAGTACCAATATATGCCACATTTTCTGGAGAATATTTTTGCTTAACATACTCAATAATATCTCCTCTTTTATCGAAGTCGAAGTCGACATCAAAGTCGGGCATTGATACACGCTCTTTATGAATAAATCTTTCAAAAAGAAGGTCATACTTAAGAGGGTCAACAAGAGTAATAGAAATAGCGTACGCAACAACACTACCAGCACCAGAACCACGGCCTGGACCTACAGAAATACCGTGTGTTCTTGCGTGGTGAACATAGTCCCAAACAACCAAGAAATATTCTACGAAGCCTTGGTCATGAATAATGCTAAGTTCAGTCTCTGCCCTTTCTCTAATTTGGTCAGTGATAACACCATACTTTTTCTCAAGCCCCTCATAAGTCATCTGCCTAAGATACTCATAGTTATCCATACCATTTGGTGCTTGATAGAAAGGAATGAAGTTTTCATTCGCTGGAAGAACATATTTTTTATCAATCCCAGGAATATCTCCGTGAGCCTTACAGCGAATAACAACATCACACTTATCAGCAATCTCATTGGTTATATCAAGAGCCTCGTCAAAACCAGGAAGAGCTTCTTGCATTTCCTCATAAGTCTTGTAGTAAAACTCGTCTGTATCAAATTTCATACGATTAGGGTCATCAACCGTCTTTTGCATTTGGATACACATCAAAATATCTTGAACTTCAGCATCTTCTTTCTTTAAATAGTGCACATCATTAGTAGCAACAAGTTTAATACCTGTTTCTTTACTCATTTTTGAAAGGCCTTCAATAACTGTCATCTGCTCAGGAATACCGTGGTTTTGAATTTCAAGATAAAAATCACCGGGAGCAAAATAACTATTAAGCTCTAAAGCCATATCTTTTGCTTCATCATACCTGCCTTGCAAAATAAGTTGAGGAATGTGTCCAGCAAGACAAGCAGAAAGACAGATAAGTCCTTCAGCGTGTTCTTTTAAAACTTTGTAGTCTATTCTTGGTTTGTAATAAAAGCCCTCTTTTGCAGCAATTCCTGACAATTTAAGTAAGTTTTTGTAACCAGTATCATTTTTTGCAATAAGCACAATATGCGCCATATCTGCTTTGCCTTGCTTATTAAGTCTATCGTGACAAATATAAAATTCACATCCAATAATAGGCTTAATTCCAGCCTTTAAACAAGCCGCATAAATTTGCATTGCGCCATACATATTTCCGTGGTCAGTAATAGCAACAGCTTTCCAACCCCTATCAACCGTTTCTTTTACAACAGCATCAATTTTTGTTGCTCCATCAAGCAAGCTATATTCAGTATGAAGATGTAGATGAACAAACTGTTTTCCCATTATTCTACTTCCTTTGCGATTTCCATAATCTTTTTAAATCTTTGGCTTACTGCCCCCTTACTCACTTTAACAGCAAGGACCTCTCTTATCTCATCAAGGCTTCCCTCTGGATTTGCAATTCTTGCGAGAGCGACCTCTAAAAGATTTTCAGGTAATGCTTCTAAGCCTATAGTTTGCCTAATAGACTCAATTGCTCTAAGTTGAGCAAGTGCAGTGTTTACACTTTTATTAATATTTGCACTAATACAATTGGTTTGCCTATTGACAAGGTTTCTCATCTCTCTTCCTGCTCTTTCATTTTCAAGTTTAAGAAGAGCTTTATGAGCACCAAAAAGTCCAAGTAAAGTTGAAATGGCTTCTGCTTCTTTTATGTATACAACATAACTATCATTTCTCTCTACTGTTCTGCTTATAACATCAAACATTGCAAGTAGTTCACGAATATATTCAACCTGCTCAAAAGATTGAACATTCCATTCCATATGATATCCGCTGTTTTTGACACTTTTTGAGAAATTATTCATATCAATAGCTTCAGGAATTGATAAACTACCACAACCTAGGAACATACCAATCAAAAACGCAATCTTTGAGTTTTCTTCAATAGTCAAATATTTTCCACCAATTCTGTTTATAACAAAATTTCCATCATTGTTAAAAGACAAAATCCCAAGTTGAGTTAAAATTTCTCTCCCCGCCTGCTTATCAACTTTAACATCAATTCTTTCTTTTTGCTTAAAATTAACATTTTCAGTACTCTCTTGGAAAGTTACATTAGGATAATACCCCATTAACTTTTGTTTAAAATATTCAATAAAGGTTTTGTTTTCACTAGAAATTGTAAAAGTCATTCCCCCTTGTGCTAAGACCAAACTTCCAGAAGAAAGTATTGCTCCGCATAGTAAAGCAGGCAAACAACTATTGTCCACCTCGTGTTCACAAATCTCATTCTTAACTTCTAACGAAAAACTCATTTGTACCTCTTTATTTGTATAATTTGTCTATATTTACTATCCTTTCATACGGAATATTGTATTTTTCTACAAAATCCAAAACCTTATCAAATTTTGCTATATTTTGTTTTTTGTGAGCATCAGAGCTTAAAATTAAGCTAACACCACTATCAATTAAAGCCTTTGCTTCCTCATCATTAAACTTGATGTGTTTGTTGTTAAGTTCAATAATTGTTCCCTTTTCTTTTGCTTTGCTTGCAACCTTGAAAACATCAACTTTTATATACTCATTTAAGTGTGAAATTATGTCAACATTGTACTTATCTAAAAGATTGAGATAAGCCTCTGTGTTAATTTCTTTTTGTTTTTCTTTGTTTCGTAAAGCAGAAACAAAATCATTTTTACAACCTCTGTGGTAACCAACAATCAATAAATCAAGTTTAGAAATCTCTTCATCTGTTAAATCTATTGAACCGTCTTTTTTCATCAGGTTTGCTTCAATTCCAAAATAAAGATTTAATTTTGTATTTTGTTTTAATTCTTCAATTTCTGCTTTTGCTTTGTCTATGTTTTTTCGCTTTATTCCAAATAAAGCGTGTTTTGGTCCGTGGTCAGTAACAGCATAGCCCTCAAGCCCCAAATCTTCAGCAAACTCAACCATATCTTTGATTGAGTGTTTGCCGTGCATTAACTTGCTATACCTTGAATGAGTATGGTAATCACCTGTAATAATCATCTCTTTCTCCTATATATTCTATCTCTCGCTCAAAAGTTATACCTTGTTTTGTATAAAGTTCAAACTGTATTTGGTCAATTAGTTGTTTTACATCTTGGTCAGTTGCGTAGCCATCATTAATTATAAAGTTTGCGTGTTTATCACTCACAACCGCTCCGCCAACTCTTAATCCTTTTAGCCCCGCATCATCAATAATTTTCCCTGCAGGAATCCCATCAACCGCCCTGAAGACACACCCCGCACTCTTCCCTTGCGGTTGAGATGCTTGTCTTTTTTCTATCACTTCTTTAATTTTAGAAAAAATCACACTTGGTGCAAGTCTTTTAAGCTGAAATTCTACAGAAAGAATTATAACGCTAGACTTCAACAAACTTGTTGTATGATGCCCAAAATCTATTTGTTCTTTGTTTATAATCTTGATTTTTCCATCATCATAAACTTCAATAGATTCCAAAACATCAAAAACAGCCACACCAAAAGCACTTGCATTCATCATAACCGCTCCGCCAACAGTTGCAGGGATACCAAACAGCCCCTCAAGACCAGAAAGCCCCTTATCCTTACACCACATAATAAACTCACCAATCATCATTCCTGACGGAACAATAACTGAGTTTTGATGAAAAGCAATGTCTTTTTCCATATTTGTTGTTACAATAAATACTCGCCTTGTATCTTTTGAAGAAGCTAATATGTTGCTTCCGTTTCCAATAACTTGAAACTTCTTTTTTAAAAGTTTGCACGCATTGATTGAAAGCACTAGTTCTTTTTTGTTTCTTGGCAGTAAGAGGGCTGAACATTTTCCACCAATACCAAATGTTGTATAACTACTTATTGGTTCGTTTCTTTTTATAATTTCTTTAGGTAATAAGTGTTCAAACTTCCTCATTTATATTTTACCTCATAATCAAAAAAATTTCAAACTATATTAAGCATTTTTATTTATTTTTATGCAAGCCCTATAAACTTTATAAATATTAATATATTAAAAGGCGTTTTTCACCACTGTTTTTTCTGTTATTGAATTTTCCAACTTTTGCATAGCACCCTCTTTATATAAATTTATTCCAAACGGAGAAAACATCCCTATATTTTCAAGCGATAATTGAATTTCCTCACTTAGCAAAAATTCAACAAATTTTTTGCATACATTTTGAATTTTTTCTTCACTTTTTATAATTGAAATATAATCAACCAAATCAGTATACACACCAAGAGGCTCAATAATTAAGTCTTGTTCTGTCCCAGATAAAACTCGCAATTCCATTCTTGCAATATCTCGTTGTGTTCCAAGCAAAATCGAGCTTTTATTAGACACAAAATTGACATATGCATCATATGGACTTTGCTCACTAAACTTTGTATCTATAACCGCATTATCAACAAGTTCATTGACGCTTTTATCATTAAAACTTCTTGTAAAAACCGATAATGCATCAACATAGTTGTTTTTGCCAAATGTAAGCGAATAAGTATGCTTAGTAGATTTCTTATAAACTGTATCAAAAGCCAAAGAAAAACATTGCTCTTTTAAGCTTATTTGCGTATCTCCTTTTGCTTTTTCTATTTTTTCAGTGGAAGAAATAAGAGAATATCCTCCAAAACACCAAGCAACAGCTTTCGACACCCCATTTTCCATTCCTGAAGCTAAAAAATTAGACATTATTCTGCTTTCATAATCACCACTTAAAGCCAGCATATCCTTTTCTAAGTAATGAGAAATCCCCATTCCAAAGCTAAACAAATTTGGTTTTTTACCCATTTTTAGATTTGCAACCATTTCATCTATTGTAAGATTTTCAACTTTTATAAATGCACCTTTGTTTTGTTTTTCAAACTTTGTCGCAACCTTTTCCAAGAACCCACTACGACTTGCTGTTCCACCCTCGAATGTATCTACATTCCAAAGAGTGACAATCCCTTGATATTCTGCTTTGTTTCCAAACATTTTTTCACTCACCAATTTTTGTTTGTTATGATAAACAACACCAACCATTGGGGCAATAATCAAAATACCCACTAAAAGACTCACAATTGCCATTTTACTAACAACCAAAAATAGCATTTTCCTTTTGCTCTTTTTTGCCTTGTTTTTTTCTAATTTTTTCATACTAAATAAATATGCATAAAAATAAAAAAAACAACCATAAAAAAATAAGTTTTGATTTGAAACATCAAAACCCAGCCTTTAAAATCACAACAAAAAAAGACAGGTTTCCCTGTCTTTTTGTCTTATGCTATTTGTAATTTCTTTGGTAAAACAATATATTCTTTTTTCTCTATTATCACATCTTGCAAATAAGAATTATCCACTTGACAAGCCTTATCTTCTTTTACAACTCCAATTTCTGCACCGCTTATATTTTCACTATTTGGCACAAAAGTCAACCCCACTGCAGATTTATATTGTTCAAGAGTGTAGCCATAGTTTGTTGTATAAGTAGCATTTAAAGACCCGTAATTCCAATATGTACCCCAACCACTTGGTTTGCTAGAAGCATTTGCAACATCTGTATAGATTACTAAACTACTTGAACAATTATTAAATGGTGAACTTGAATAACTTGAAGCTGTTATTGTTGTTACTGTGCTTGGAATATATACACTTGTTAATCCTCTGCAAGAATCGAATGCAGCATCTCCTATACTTGTTACACTATTTGGGATTATTACACTTGCTAATTTATTACAACTATTAAATGCATAACCTCCTATATTAGTCACACTATTTGGTATTGTTAATCCTCCCGTAAAACCACTGCAATACTGAAATGCGCTTGCCCCTATACTTGTTACACTATTGCCTATTGTTAAACTAGTAAATCCACTACAAAAAGAGAATGCAGTATTACCTATACTTGTCACACTGTCTGGAATTGTCAAACTTCCTGTTAATCCACCGCAATAAGCGAATGCAGAATTTCCTATACTTGTTACACTATCCCCTATTGTTACACTTGTTAACCCACTGCAATTAGAGAATGCAGAATTTCCTATACTTGTTACACTGTTTGGTATTGTTAATCCATTAGTAAATCCGGTACAAAAATAGAATGCAGAATCTCCTATACTCGCCACTTTATTTCCTATTATTAAACTAGTCAACCCATCACAATTCGCAAATGCGGAAGCTCCTATAGTTGTTACACTATTTGGTATTGTTAAATTTCCTATTAAACCCGAACAATTATAAAATGTTCCATTCCCAACACCTTCTAGGCTATTACCTATTGTTAAACCAGTTAATCCTATACACTCACCAAATGCATATGTTCCTATGCTTATTACACTATTTGGTATTGTTAAACTTCCTGTTAACCCCGAACAATTATAAAATGCTTGATTCCCTATACTTGTTATTCCGTTTTCTATTGTTAAACCGGTTAATCCGCTACAAAGCTGAAATGCAAGATCCCCTATATTTGTTACGCTATTTGGTATTATTAAACTTCCCGTTAACCCCGAACAATTATAAAATGCTTGAACTCCTATACTTGTTACACTATTACCTATTGTTAAACTGGTTAATCCTGTACATCCAGAAAACGCATATTTTCCTATACTAGTCACACTATTTGGTATTGTTAATCTTCCTGTGAAACCACTACATTGATAAAAAGCTTGATCTCCTATACTTGTTACACTATTACCTATTGTTAAACTGGTTAATCCTGTGCAACCAAAAAATGCAGCTCCTCCGATTTGCGTGATACTATTTGAAATTATTAAGTCTCCAGAAACCCCACTACAACCAGCAAACGCATACATACCTATTTTTGTAACACTATCTGGGATTGTTATATTTCCACTCAAATTAGAAAGCTGGAAAAAAGCTGCATTAGGAACAAAAGTTATTCCTGCAGGCATTGTAACACCAGAAATTGATGAGCAATTACGAAAAGCACCATCGCTTGTATTCGTTGTTGTGTTATATATGCTTGTTTGGACATTTAAATACTCTTTAGGAAGTACTATATGCCCACTTATTGTTGTGTCATTTTGTTTTATATCATATGTTCCAGTTGTGTCATTTGGGGTAAATGTAAAATAAGAACTATCTGTTGCTGTTCTTGTATAAATATTTATACCGTCACTGCTTGCCGTTGCTGTTCTTGGAGCAAAGGTTATTTCTTCTCCTGCAGAAGTCAAGTCAATTGTATCATTCTTTATTGTTGTTCTTAATTCACTATCTAAGAAATATCCACAGCAATGTTCATAGTCAAGTGGCATATCTGCCTCGTTTAGTGTATAACTATTTCCAGTCGCATTGATTGTTTTTGAAAGTGTTCCGTCTACATAAATATTAATGTTTGTTGGTGACATTTTTATATACTCATTTCCATCTACTAAAGCATTATCACTTATTTCTAATATGCCACCGCTTTCAACATAAATTGCTGGGGCATTCTCTGCAAAGTTACCTGTGATTGTTCCACCATTGATATAACACTCACCACCATTTGCAACATAGATAGCTCCGCCATATTTTGCATAGTTGCCAGTGATTGTTCCACCTGTCATTGTAAACACTGCACCATCACTTATATATAAAGCTCCACCCTTTTCAGCAAAGTGTCCGCTCATTTCTCCACCACTCATATTATAAGTTGAGCCGGCAGAAAGATAGATTGCTCCGCCCTTTTCTACACATTCACCAGCATTGATAATATCTACTATTTCATTAGTTGTATAAGAAATAGCGTATGCCTTATCTTGATTGCTTTTATTTGAGGCAAAAGAAAACCCTAGACATATTATGCCTAGCGTAAATACAAAACTTAAAATTGCTTTTAGTTTCTTCATTCTTTCTCCGCCTTTTTCTTTAGTTTACACCTTTACACATATTATTATATATAATATTTTCAAAAACTCCAAATAAAATTAAACACTATTTTAATTTTTTTTATTTTCTACCCCTTTGGTGCAAGCACCACCTTTCCTCGTCACAACCCATTCCTTTTATGATTTAGATTTTAATATAGTATTTGCTTCTACTTGTTCTCGGTGCCCCCAGACGGGGGAAAGGTGGTACACAGTACCAAAAGGGGAGATTAAAATCTAAATTCATCTTTTTGAATGGTTGCTCCTCTCCCCACAAATCTTTTTTAAAAACCTTTGCGGGGACCCCAATATTTCAGAGGAACCAAGAAA
>JAFVWN010000043.1 GCA_017501645.1 Clostridia bacterium
GGTAAATCGCAGATGTCTTTTAGGTTTTCTAGGTTTCCTGCGTATGTAAGTGCGTCTAGGTTGTAGCACATATAGTTTGGATACTTAGTTACGAAAAGACGAATTACATGAGAGCCGATAAAACCAGCTGCACCAGTGATTAAAATTTTTCTATCCATATTATAATATTATATATTGATATATTTAAATTCCTAACTCCTAACTCCTAACTCCTAACTCTCTACGGATTATACTCCAAAAGCCACGCATCTCTAAATTGAGGGAATTTTTTTGCTATTTCTTCTATTCCGATGTTTCCAAGGTCTTCTGTCTGATAACTATCAGCAATAATCCTAAAGCGATTGTCAGAATAAACTATTTTACAATGTTCTAATTCTTTAGGAAGTTCACTTAGGAATTTAAGTGCTTTTGCTTGTGTGTTAAAACTACCAATAACTGCATGAAATGGGGTGCAAATAACTTCTTCTTCTATTTGAGGTTGTATAACTACCTCTTCTAATGCTGTGATAGGTACAAAAGTGGCACGATATACCACCTGTTTTTGGTTAAAGTTTATAGGGATAAACAATAAAAGGATAATGGCAGCTACGCACGCCGCAACATAGTTAAATGATCTAGATTTTTCTGTAACTAGAGGTTTAACAATTCCTTTTTCTGTTTTAGTCTTTTCTAGAGATTTATTTTGATTTATTTCAGGGAAATAAAATGTTTGAAGACCAAAAGAATTTTTAAGTAGGTTTATAGACTTATCTGGTTCAAAATATACTTTGTCTTCGTTAAGATGAAAAGTCCCCAAATTTCCAAAAGAAAAGTGTTTAAAACTTTTTAGGGTTAGTTTTAGTTTTTCTACTGTTTCAGAAATGTAGGTATTGGCTAGATTTAAACTAATGCCTTCTGTTTTAGCTATTTCTTGAGCCAAAAGTCCGTCATTATATGTTAAGTCGGGATTAAAACCAATAGTTTTGGTTGGAGGTAATAGATAATCATTTTCCATCTGAGCAGATTCCTCAGATGCTACGAAGCCACCAAAAGCAGGAATTATAACAAAATCATGCTTCTCTAGTAGATTTTCTATATGGTTTTCTATGTTTTGCATTAACTGCAAAGTTAAATTAAAAAATGCAAATAAACTAATGAAAAGTAAAATAAGTTATCAACAAACACAAAAAAAGAGGTTGATAATTATCAACCTCTTCATTTATAGTAGTTTAAAATTATTCTGCTACTACATTAACAGTGATTTCTGCACTAACTTCGCGGTGAAGTTTAACTGCAACTTTAACTGTACCAAGTTCTTTAAGAGCTTCTTTAAGAACGATAGTACGTTTGTCAATGCTAATACCTTGTTTTTCTAGTTCTTCTGCTATTTGCATAGAAGTTACAGAACCGAATACTTTACCAGCTTCGCTAGCTTTGGTAGCGATAGTGATGTTAGCTTCGTTAAGTTTAGCTGCAAGTGCTTCAGCGTCAGCTTTAATTTTAGCTAATTTGTGAGCACGTTGTTTAAGTTCTTCTGCTAATACTTTTTCTGCAGAAGGAGTAGCTAAGATAGCTTTACCTGTAGGGATTAAAAAGTTACGACCATATCCGTCTTTTACTGTAAGGATATCATCTTTGTATCCTAATCCGTGTACATCTTCTTTTAATATAATTTTCATAACGTGTCTCCTTTTAATTATTTCATCATATCGGTTACGTAAGGAAGCAATGCTAAGTGGCGTGCTCTCTTAACTGCTTGTGCTATTTGACGTTGGTATTTTAATGAAGTACCAGTGATGCGACGAGGAAGGATTTTACCTTGCTCATTTAAGAATTTTTTCAAAAATTCTGGGTCTTTGTAATCGATATATTTAATGCCTAGTTTTTTGAAACGGCAATATTTTTTCTTCTTTGTATCCACTGATTGTGGAGTCAAGAAACGGATTTCAGATTGATTCTGTGCCATGGTTTATGTCTCCTTCTTAAGCTTCAACGTTAGACTTAGTGTTGTTACCAACTTTTTTTCTTCTCTTTTCTGCGTATTCGATAGCGTATTTTTCCATTTTTACGGTTAAGAAACGTAAAATACGTTCGTCACGACGGAATTGTGTTTCTAGGTTTGCGATAACTTCTGGTTCTGCAGTGAACTCAAATAGTTGATAAAAACCTGTAGATTTTTTTTCAATAGGGTAAGCAAGTTTGCGTAAACCCCAGTTTTCTTCATTCAAAATAGCTGCACCTGCGTTTGTAAGTACAGTTTTGAACTTTTCGACCGCTTCCTTCATCTGAGCGTCAGATAAAACGGGAGTCAAAATGAAAACGGTTTCGTAGTGGTTCATAATGTCCTTTGTTTTTAAATTGTTAATAATTAATTGTTTAGTGCTTTCATAAAAAGCGGTGCAAAGATACGACAAAAATTTTAATTAAACAAATGTTTTTTATATGAGAAATGAAAACTTTAATAATTTGATTTTACGCAGAAAAATGTATTTTTGTAGCCTTAATTATTATTAGAATAAAACTTAAATAATTATGGCAAAAAAAGAAGGCGTAAGAAAATTGTTTGATAATATTGCTTCTGATTATGATAAA
>JAFVWN010000044.1 GCA_017501645.1 Clostridia bacterium
AAATTATTAAAATTATATCTATATTAATTAAGAAAGATAAAAAATAGGGGGTTGGTATCTCTTTTTTTATATTATTAAATAAAATGTTTCATGTGAAACATTTTTGCTGTAGTTATTGATTGTGGGGCTATAATATAATAATAACAACAAAAAATCTGTTTTTAATTAGTTATTGCTTTTATAACGAGAAATAGTTGTAAAAATAAAGAAAACTATTCTTTTTTATATATTATTTATGTATATTCGTTAATTTGTTAAGGATAGAATAATATAGAATGGTAAAATAATCAATAAAAAACTAAAAAATGTTTCATGTGAAACAAAAAAAGATATCAATTAAGATATCTTTTTATTTTTTTATTACAGATGTTAATTGTTCTAGTGTGATATACTTGTCTACCAGTAGGTTTACATTGGAGTATATCCAATTTGACATTTGAGACTGTGATATATACTTAAATACAGGTTCTAGTACACCATCTTCTTTAAAGAAGGATAATACAGCAAACAAACCTATAACAACTAAAGCTCCTTTTATTATACCAAAGAATACTCCAAGAATTCTGTCTGTTATACGAATACCTTCAACTTCTTTTGCTTTTGTTGATAATTTACTAAGCAAGAATAGGATAAGGTATATTAATAAGAATATAATAACAAAACATATTATTAAAGAGAAGAAAGAACCAAAAGATTTTGAAAGTATATCATTGAGAGTTAATGAGGTTTTACCTTCTATAGCAGAAGCTTTAATATCCAAAAAGTTTGTAAACAGCTTTTTGAAAGGAAAGTTTGATTCGTTAAGAGTGGATGATATATGGTCAGCTATTTGTGAATTTGACATACCAACCAGATTTGTATTAAATCCGTTACTTAGTGAAGATAATTTATTTTCAAATGCATTAGTTAGAGCTCCTTCTAATCTAAACCATGAATTAATTAAGTTTGTGACAGGTCTTGTAAGAAGTAATGCTATCGTGAAGTTAATAAATGCACTAAACATAGAGATTATTGAAAACATAAAACCTCTCCAAAACCCTATGGTAATGAAGATAAGCATTATTATAAGTATTGCAATATCAATCCAGTTCATAACACCTCTATATCAAACATATGTTTAATAAAATAGTATATTTTTTATTATTAAATTTATTATATAATGTTTTTGAATGTAAAGTAAAGTAATTATATAAAGTTTGATATATATTTATCTTATTTTTATTTAATTTTGCATTTTTTTTGTTTAATTAATTATTGCTTGTAAAATATTAATTATAAGTATGTTTAATAAAGTATATGATAGTCTCGTAAAAATCTCTATAATGAAAAAACTGGAAACAATAGGTAGGGTTTCACAAGAAAGTGAAATAGTTTTTTTATGTATAGGAAATCCTAAAGTTTGGTATGACAGCTTTGGACCAATGTTTGGAAGCTTTTTAAAAAGTATAAATATAAAAACTTTTGTTTATGGAGATATTGATAATCCTATAACAATTAATAATATTGATATGTATATTAGTGCGGTTAAAAAGTTTCATGTGAAACCATTTATTATTGTTATTGATGTTTCTCTATCAAATGGTGGGTGCAATGGGGTTAAAATCGTTAATTCAGGGCTTAATATTGGTTTTTTAAGTAATAAATCAATATATGTTGGAGATATGGCAATAACTTATGTTTTTGACGCTAAAAACATTAAAAAAGAAAACAGAAAGAATATGATAGTAAAAATTAAAGAGGTTTCTTTTTTATTAAAGGAAGTTTTAGAAAATAAAAGATAAGTTTTTAACATTTTTATTTAAGTTGTTCGATTTTTGTGCATAAATTAGTTTTATAATTTATTAATTGTGTTGGAATTGCAAACTGTTTTGGTTATAATTTTCAAAATATTAAAGAGTTTTGTAAATCAATTGATATAATTTGATAAATATGTTAATATATATTAACTATTATATAGTGTATATTGTGTATAATTTCAAGGAGGTTTACTTTGGAAAACGAGAATAGAGAACAAAATGGACAAAAGCCAACAGCTCCAAAGCAAAAAACAAATATTTTTAAATGGGTAATGTTTTTGTCTTTAGTATTAATACTTAGTTTTTTAATGGGGTGGTGGATTAATTCTGGACCTCAAGGAAAACAAATTAGTGATACCAAATTTTCTACAATGCTTAATAACGAGCAAATAGTTGCTGTAGAAATAAGTAATAAAAAAATTCAAATTAAAGGAAAAGATGGTAAGTATTACTGGTTTTATAATCGCTCAGATGCACATGAAGAGAACATTAGGCTTGAAATCAGGGAATATAATGAAGATATAACAGCAGAAAACAATAAGCCTGAAAATAAAGCGAATCCTGAGTATCAACCAAAACCTTTAATTAAAACAACTTTAGGCTCAACAACTACTATAAACATAATGAATATTCTATATCCACTCTTCTGGGTATTGGCACTTGGTGGTCTTATCTTTATAACATTAAGACAATTAAAAGGTGCTAATAGTAAAGGAATGGAGTTTACTAAAAATAGAGCAAGAGTTTCACAAAGTAAGGTGAAATTTGATAAAGTTGCTGGCGCAGATGAAGAAAAACAAGAATTGGAAGAAATTATTCAATTCTTAAAAGACCCAGATAAGTTTACAAGAATAGGCGCAAGAATTCCTAAGGGGGTTTTACTTGTTGGTCCTCCAGGAACAGGAAAAACTTTACTTGCAAGAGCGGTTGCTGGAGAAGCAAATGTTCCTTTCTTTACAATTAGTGGTTCTGATTTTATGGAATTATATGTTGGTGTTGGTGCTTCAAGAGTAAGAGATTTATTTGAAAATGCGAAAAAAGCAAAACCTTGTATAGTATTTATTGATGAAATTGATGCTGTTGGTAGACAAAGAGGTACTGGACTTGGTGGAGGAAATGATGAAAGAGAACAAACTCTTAACCAACTTCTTGTTCAAATGGATGGTTTTGAACAAAATGAAGGCATTATCGTTATGGCTGCAACAAATAGAGTTGACATTCTTGACCCAGCTTTAACAAGACCTGGTCGTTTTGATAGACAAATTTATATCAGTGCACCTGATGTAAAGGGAAGAGAAGAAATTCTTAGAGTACACGCAGAAGGAAAACCTTTAGCAAAGAATGTAAAATTAAAAGAAATAGCAAGAGTCACTAGTGGCTTCACTGGTGCTGATTTGGAAAACTTATTAAACGAAGCGGCAATACTTGCAGCTAGAAATAATAAAGAAAAAATTTCAAATGAAGATATTAACAATGCTATTGTAAAAGTTACAATGGGTCCTCAAAAGAGGTCTAGAGTTGTAACAGAAAAAGACAAAAAGATAACTGCTTATCACGAGTCTGGCCACGCAGTTGTAGAAAAATGTATCAAAACAAGCAATCCTGTTCACGAGGTATCAATTATACAGCGTGGTGGTGCCGCTGGATACACTATGACAAGACCAGAAAATGATGAAAGCTTTATGACAAGACAAAAACTTATTGACACTATATCAATGATGCTTGGTGGAAGATGTGCAGAAAAAATATTCCTTGATGATATTACAACCGGTGCTTCGAGTGATATTAGTAGAGCGACAAGTTTGGCTAGAAAAATGGTTACAGAGTGGGGTATGAGTGACACTATTGGTTTAATAAACTATGGTAGTGAAAATGAGTATTTCCTTGGTAGAGATTATCAAAGTAGAGCAAGTTATAGTGAAAAAGAAGCTGCTGTAATTGACGCAGAAATCAAGAAGATAATTGATGAATGCCATAAACAAGCAATGGAAATTCTAAATTCACATAAAGAACATATTGAAGTTATGGTCAAGGTTCTTTTAGAGAAAGAAACTATTTACTCTGATGAAGTAGATATGATAATGAAAGGTGCTTCTGCAGAAGAAGTTATTAATTTTATTGAAGATAAGGCAAAAGCTAAAACAAAGGAAGAAAAAGAAGAAAAGAAAGCAGAAGAAAAAGTTGCTGAAGCTCAACTTCCTAAAGCTGGAGATTATGTTGATGAATTGATCAAGAATGCAGAAAAAAGGGCTGAGGAAAAGAAAAAGGAAGAGGTTGAACTTGAGAAAAAAGAGGAACAACCTAAAGATAAAGAAAAGAAAAAAGAAGAATCTTCTCAAAAAAACAATAAAAAAACAGATGACACAGACACGCAGAAATAATTAAAAAAGGAATTAATACTTATGACAATAAAGAAATTTAGCATTTTTACATCAATCATTGTAGCAATTGTTCTTATAACAACTATTGTTTTAAGCTGTGTTAAGGTTGATAATGGTTTAGCTGTTGCAGAGCCAAGTAAGATTGTTGTTTATAAAGAAAGTTCAACAGGCCTTGAATTATCTATGGATAAAAGACCAAAAGATTTTAAGAAAGCAAATAATTATTATGAAGAAATGACAAACCTTAGCATCATTGACCATATGTTAAATGGTAGAAAAATAAAAGATATGCCAGGACAGGATGTTGATGGTGATAAAGGTACTTGGAAAGAATCTTATAAGACAAGTGGATATTGTATAGAATTAATATTTGACGAGGAACAATCAATTGTTGTTAATTGTGATGGGGATACAAAAGTTATTGAATTTTATGGTTTAATAATGCAAGTTACAAAGACAACTTTAGGGGAAGAAACTGCAATATATTTCTCTACATCTACAGGCTCAAGCAAGAGTTATAGCGGAAAGCCAATTCTTGTTGCCTCAAAACAAAATAAACTTTATAAATTTATTGACAGTTTAAACTTTTAAATAAAAAAGCACTTGATATGAATATCCTTTAGGATACTTCAAATCAAGTGTTTTTATTTTGTTTAATTATACATTAAATCTAAAGAGCATTACATCTCCGTCTTCAACAACATACTCTTTTCCTTCAACACGAACCTTGCCTTTTTCTTTAGCACTTACATAACCACCGCATTCAACAAGTGTCTCGTATGAAACAACTTCGGCACGAATAAAACCTTTTTCAAAATCGCTGTGGATTTTTCCTGCGGCTTCAGGAGCTTTTGCACCTTTAGTAACAGTCCAAGCACGAACTTCTTTTTCTCCGGCAGTGAGGAAAGAGATTTGACCAAGAAGGCGATAACCAATCTTGATAATTCGGTCGAGACCGCTTTCTTTTAAGCCTAAGTCTTCGAGGAATAAAGCTCTTTCGTCTTCTTCAAGTTCAGTTAATTCTTGTTCAACCTTTGCACTAATGACTAAAACTTCAGCATTTTCATTTTTGGCATATTCTTTTACTTTTACAACATTATCAATTGAGTCTTCGTCTTTCGCTATATCAGCCTCTGCAATATTACAAGCATAAATAACTGGTTTTGTTGTAATTAAGAATAGAGAATCTACAAAAACTTGTTCATCTTTGTTTAAGGAAACAAGTCTTGCAGGTTGACCTTTATCGAGTTTTTCTTGAAGTTTTTTAAGAACTGCCAATTCAAAAGAGGCTTCTTTATCACCTTGTTTAACTCTTTTTTCTGCTTTTTCAATTCTTGTAACGACAGCGTCAAGGTCAGCAAGTGATAATTCCAAGTTGATTGTTTCAATATCACGAATCGGGTCAATTGAACCCTCAACATGGGTGATATTAGCATCTTCAAAACATCTTACCACATGAACAATTGCTTCACATTCTCTTATTGAAGCTAAGAATCTATTACCTAAACCTTCACCTCTTGAAGCTCCTTTTACAAGACCTGCAATGTCTACGAATTTTAATGAAGCGTGAGTGATTTTTTTTGTATTATACATTTTACCTAAAACATCAAGCCTTTCGTCAGGAACTGCAACTATTCCAACATTTGGTTCTATTGTACAGAAAGGATAGTTTGCACTTTCAGCTCCGGCTTTTGTTATTGCGTTGAATAAAGTACTTTTTCCTACATTAGGAAGTCCAACTACACCAAGTTCCATAATTTCCTCCTTACTAAAGGGTATTATACACAAAAAAACAAAAAAAATAAAGTGTTATTGATATAAATTTTTTCTGTTTGCATAAAATTAATCAAGAGGTTTTGTTTTATGAGCATTATTATAGCTTTATTTTTAGGGTTAATTCAAGGGTTGACCGAATTTTTACCGATATCAAGTAGTGGTCATTTGATGTTGTTTGAAGGATTATTAGGTTTAAAAGGAAGTAATATTTTTTTTAATTTAATTTTACATTTTGCAACTTTGCTTGCTGTAGTAATTGTTTTTTGGAAGGATGTTATAGAACTGATTAAGCACCCTTTTGGTGAGAAAATGAGAAAAATAGTAGTTGCTACAATACCTACAGTTATTCTTGCGTTAATAGTAAAATTTGCAATAGATGAGTTTACAATGGTTGTATTTCTAGGCTATGGTTTTTTAGTTTCAGCGGTGGTTATATTTACAACATTTATGTTGCAAAAAAAACAAAACCTACTTATTAACAAAAATATAAGTTATAAACAATCTTTTATTATAGGTTTAGTACAGGGATTTGCTGTGCTTCCGGGAATATCTAGGTCTGGAAGTACAATATGTGCAGGGTTACTGCAAGGTGTAGATAGGGAAGAATGTGCGAAGTTTAGTTTTTTAATCAGTATACCTGTGATATTGGGTGGTGTTATATTTGAAACAGCAGATGGCTTTTTAAATGGATTTGGGAATGTTTTAGCACTTCCGTCAATTATTGGTTTTTTAGTGGCTTTTATTGTTGCGTTGTTTACAATAAAACTAATGATGAGAGTTGTAAAAAAAGGTAATTGGTTGATATTTGCTATATATTTATTTGTGTTGGCGGGTTTTGTTTTGCTAAATCAATATGTATTATGCCTATTTTAAAAAATGAATAATTTGTCAGTTTTTGCGCATACTATTACTAGAAAAAATAAAGGAGAAAAACAATGAGAAGTAAACAAAAAGAAAACAAGACAAAAAATTGTACTTCTTCAACTACTGATAGCACTAGTGATTGTGGTAGAAAAACTACAAAAACAAAATCTTGTGCTGGCGGTAAAAGATGTAAGTAATCAAAAAAAGAAAGCAAATTTTGCTTTCTTTTTTCTTTGTTTATTTTTTTCTTTGTTGTTCTTTAATGTTTCCTTTTTCAATCAAGAAGTGTCTATCAATTATTTCTTCAACAGGATTTAAGGCAGAGAAGATAAGTATGGTTCTTTCTTTTTTGAGTGTTAATAAAATTTCTTTTATTGTGTTTTGTTCTGTTTGATTAAGTCCAACAGGGAATTCATAAATCATAAATATTTCACTTTTTGTTAAGAGGGCTCTTACTAGACCTAAAAGAAATTTATCTTGTTGACTTAAAGCTGTTGGTTGTTTAGATAAATTTGTTTGAAAACCTTCAGGTAATTGCATTATTTTGTCATAAATACCAACTTTTTTACAAGTTTCATAAATTTTCTTTTTATTGCTTTCTACATATTTTAAGTTTTCAAATATTGAATCATTAAAGAAATAAGGTTTGTTTGTGACATAACTTATATTGTGTTTATAAGTTTCTACATCAAAATCATAGATGTTGATAGTGTCGAAAGTAATAGTTCCTTCGTCTGGGCGGACAGCTCTTCTAAGCATATAAAACAAGGCTCTTTTTCCACAGTTCTTTTCGCCTTGGAAAAGAACAATATCGTTTTTAACAATTTGCGCATTGAAAGTGTTAATATTTCCTAAAGATTTGTCAATTTTTCCAGAAGAAGTGTAAGAAACATTTGAAAAGGTTACAGCACCATCAATTTTGTCTGTTGAATTATTTCCAAATTCAATCATATCCTTCTCACTCATATCAAGTAAAGTTTTTACTCTAAGCGAAGAAATATTGGCGTTTTGTAAGTCATTAAATATACTAAAAAAGTTTACAAGTTTGGTTATAGCTGAGGTTAGGTAAGGTGTTAAGATAAGATACAGTGTGGTTGTTAAAGTGTCGGCAGAAACCAAATGTACAAGATATAATGTTGCTAAAAGAATGATAAATGTATAAAAGATGTAAATCCAGTTATCTCTTAAAGATTGGAGGTTTATTCTTTTACGATAAAGCCCCATAAGAGTATCTACTTTTTTGAAATACTTTTCGTGTAGATTGTTTTTTATGTTAAGGTCAGTAGAAAGTTTTCTTCCGTCAACCATATCGGCAAATGTTTCAGTTAGGCTGTCTTTTTCTTCTTGAATTTTTAATGATTTTTTACCAATAGCTGTGTTTACAGCATTAATCATAAAGTATACAAGTATTGCTATTGCAAAAATAGCAAGTCCAATATAAATGTTGTAAGTAAATATAATTACAAAAGTTATAATTGATTCAATAAGGTAGGCTGATTTATACGCCAAATAATCACAAAAATCCGAAAGGACCGTTATATTGTTAGTGATAGT
This sequence comes from Clostridia bacterium, assembly GCA_017501645.1. GTDB lineage: Bacteria > Bacillota > Clostridia > Christensenellales > UBA1242 > UMGS2069. The sequence continues at coordinate 8,372 of JAFVWN010000044.1, forward strand.
GTTTATCATTTTTTCTTTTGATGTGTATTTGAAATTCATATCGTCAGCATTGAATATTTTTGAGAAAAGGCGTTCTTGAATTCTAGGGTAAATATAGTTTAATTGACGCCCTGCCATACTGTATTGGATTTGCCAAGATATTTGGGAAAGCAAAGTTAATGCAAAAACTACACATAGCCAAATCATTGTTCCTTTATAATCTGCTACCGTTATACAAGTGATTGCTTTAGCAGCAGGGACTGCCTGAACAACTGTTATTATACTAGGAATACAGGCTGTTAGCCATTGGAAGAATAGAATTAGTTTACTCGGTTTTGATGTGCTCCACCAGCGCTTCAGGAATTGTGTGTTTTTACCCATAAATTTCACCTCTTACTTAGTATTATACAAACTTATATAATTTATTGCAAATAAAACCAGCTAAAAAAAAATATATTAATTGTAAAAAAAGCCTTCATATCATTGTCAAATGTATAAAATTATGTTATAATTTAATAATAAAAATCAAATTTCATAAATAATAATTTATTATTTATTAAAGGAGTGAGTATGGATAAGCAAAAAGAAAATCAATTAAAATGGGACAGGCGCTTTATGGATATTGCAAAAAGTGTAGCCTCTTGGAGTAGTTGTGTAAGAAACGGAAGAAAGGTTGGTTCTGTTATTGTAAGAAATAATAGGATTTTAACAACTGGATATAATGGTGCTCCTGCAGGAATTAAAAGTTGTAAGGAGAGGGGGTTCTGTTTGAGAGATAAACTTAATATTCCAAGTGGAACAAGAGCAGAAATGTGCTATGCTATTCATGCAGAACAAAATGCAGTTATCCAAGCTGCAAAAATGGGTATTAGTGTTGAAGGTGCAACAATTTATGTTACACATCAACCTTGTTCTGTTTGTACAAGAATTTTAATCAATTCAGGAATTTCAAGAATTGTTTATGATTGTGCTTATCCTGATGAATTCTCTTTGGAGTTATTAAGAGAATCTGGTATTGAACTTGTTCATTTGCCAAGTGAAGATTAAGTTTTATTGTTTTTAAGTTTGAAGTTATAGAAAGAAAAAATTAAAATAGGAATAATTGTATGAAAAAGTTTTTCTCATATATTTTAACATTCGTTGTAATGTTTGTTATATCTGCCGCATCGACAGTTTTTATGTCATATGCGGGAAGTGATGGTGGAATTAACCCTATGCTTGGTGTTGGTGGTCAAGGTACTAACTCCTCTTTTTTCACTGGGTTAATTGGAACATTCGAGGAAGAACAGCGTTTTTCTGTTGAAGGTATAATTGAAATAGAAAGAGATGGAAACAAAATTCCTGTATCGCTATATGTTAATGTGGATATATCAGATTCTAACAATCTTAAAATTGATGGATTCTTAAATGTAAAAATTAATGATACATATAAAACTATTGAATTTTCTTTCTATAATAATACAATTTATTTATCTTTCAATGGTATAGATATAAAAGTTACAACAGCAACTATTGAAACTTTAGTTCTTGAAATAACAAATCTTATATCAACTGAGACTGATACTAGTAATTCAGCTCAAGAAGATAATCCAAGTATAATTGAAGAGTTAATGCCAAAGCTAATGTCAGCTCTTAATGATGTTGAAGAAAAAGAACTTGAGAATGGAGACAAAAATGTCAAACTTGAAGTTGAAGGGCTTGCTAAGGTCGAGGCTGTTACAACAAGTGATGGTATTCCTAAGAGTATAAAACTTCAAACAGCTAAAATAAGTGGTGTTAAAATAACAGCTGATATCAATATGATATTTAATAAAGAGCTTGTAATTTTTGACCCAGAATATAAAACAAATGCAAAAGATTATTTTGATTTGAAACAAATATATAAAGTTGTTGAAAATCTAACAATGTTGAGAAATTTCAATGCTGTTGCTTCTGTTAAACTTGGTGATGGCAAAAAACAAAATGAAGTAGCGGTTGGTTTACTTGCAGATATAGATAATGGTAATATTGATGTAAATTTATTAAAAAACACTTTTGGATATGTTAATGATGCAAGAGCAACTCTTCTTAATGGCGAAACATATTTTAAAGTGAATGATTTAGGTTTCTACCTTAATAATGAAATGATGCAAACAATTCCAGATTTTATAAAATCATTTATGGATATGTTTGTAGAAGACTTAAAAACAGAAATTGATACAAATCTATTAAGTGAAAAACTAGATAATATTGTGAGTTCTTTGTCAATAGAAAAAATCTTTGAACTTGTAAAAGTGTTTAGAGGATTTAGTATTGACAGTGAGGGGGCTACATTAATACTTGATGCTTCTGTGTTTGATAAAACTCAAGGAAGAATTGAGGTAAATGTTGCTTTTGATAACTTTAACTTGAAAGGGTTAAGTATTAAAGGATTAAATATTGAAGGTCAAACTGTTGACTTCTCTATTGAACTTGAAGAGGTTGAACAAGAAGTTGAAGTTCTTAATAAAGAAGATTATCTTGATATTTATAATATTTATCAATTAAACAAAGATTATTTCAAATCAAACGCACTGTCATTTGATTTAACTTTGAATGAAAAATCAGGATTATTTACTTTTGATAGTAATGTAAATGTTGATATTGTAGATAACTATTATGAAATTGTTGCAAATTTAGCTGGTGAAAAGAGTGCTGAACTATTTGTATTATATGATAGTGAAAATGCTTACTTATCAATGAATGATATAAAACTAAGAACAACAAGTGATTTTATTAACAGCTTTTTAGGTGGTATTGATATTTCTAAAGTTGTTTCAGGTGTAAAAGATACTGCTTCATCAGTTATTAACAATTCAATTAATGATATTAATTTTGTAGAAATTGTAGAAAAGTTAAAATACATTAAAAATATATCAATTACAGCAAATGGAATAATTCTTGAAATTTCAGGAGATGCTTTTGGTTCTAATAAAAGTACAGTATTTGTTGTAACATTAGAAAATAGTGTTTTAAAATCTGTTGAAGTTCAAAACCTTTCTGTAAGTGGAAAAACTTTTGATTTACAAATTGGCTTAAAATCTAATGTTATTACAAAAACAGATGTTGACAACACAGAATATTTAGATATTGAAACATTTGTTAATGGATTAAAATCAACTTTAGGATTAACTAAAGGAAGCTTGTATGCGAGTGCAAACTTAACTGTTCAAGAAAAACAATATTTAGCAAATTTAGTTCTTTCTGGAGATAAAGATAAAAATTATGCTAATCTATTAATGTCTTTGTCTGGAGCTGTAGAACTTAATAGTGAAATTACATATAAAAATAATAAACTCTATGTAGGGCTAGAAGATTTAAAAGTTAGCGCAAGTGAAGATTTGATATCTAAACTTATTGGTATGATTTCTTCAAATGTGAATATTGATACAAAACAATTTGAAAGTGTAGTAAAAGACAATAAAGTAATTCAAAATGTTTTAGAATTCATCAAAGACTTTACACTAAACGATATTAATAAGATAAAGAATATTAGTGTTACTTCTTCTCATATTAGTGTGACTTTAGATAAAGAAATTTTTGGTGTAGATAAAGATTTGATTGTAAGAATCGAATTATATAAGAGCGAAGCTAAGGAATTTGAAATCTCAAACTTGGCAATTACTGAGGATATAAAAATCTCATTAAAAGTTTCTCCAACAAAGAATTATATTGAAAAAACAATTAATGAAAATGACTATCTAAATGTTGATAATGTAATAGATGGTGTTTCAACAATTGTAAATGCTAATAATTATAGAGTATATGGTACTACAAGTGCAGGAGATGTTTCATTAGCTCTTGACTTGATTGCATCAAAATATAACGGTCAGTTTGACTTAAGTAATAGCTATTATGGACTAGAAGCAAATATTTTTGGTGACAAAGATGTTAAAGTTTCAGTTGTATATGATGATAGCGTCGCTTATGTAAGTCTTAACAATATCAAGTTAAGAATGTCAAAAACTCAAGCAAAAGAGTTGATTGAAAAGCTTGGTATTGACAATATGAGTATGCCAAAAGTAGATACTCAAAAAATAACTAATGTAGTAAAAGATAAATTCTCAGGAATGGAAATTAATATTTCAAGTGCATTAGAAATGCTTGAGAATATAAAAGTTTCTGGAACGGTTGCTTCTATTAATTTGGGAGATTTAAACCTAGAGGTTTGCTTCAATACCGGTCTTATAACAAGTGTTACAGTTTCGGGATTAAATATTGATAATAATATTATAGATATTACAGCAAATCTTGAGATTAATCACGAAAAAGAAATCAATATTAATAAGGCTGAATATTTAGATGTTGTTGATGTTGTAAATAAATTAGCTTTATTAGAAAAATTAAGAGAGTTTACTGTTAATGCTTCTGTAAATGCTGTGATTGATGGTAAATCTTATATTGCAAGTATTGACCTTGCAACTTCATTAGATAAAGAATATGTTGATTTAGTTCTTGCGTTAACTGGAGAAACAGAACTTGATATTAATGCAATTTATAAAAATGGTGTTTTATATGCAAATATTGAAGATATATTTGTTAGCGTAAGCAAAGACTTTATTTCAAATATTATTAGTAAAGTCGAAATGCCACAAATTAATGTTGATACAAAAGAAATCGTTTCAAAAGTTGAAAATGTTAAAATTGTAAATAATATCAAAAACTTTATTAATGGATTTGATATTAATAGTTTAACTGCGATAAAAGAAATTATAATCAATAATTCATTTATAGAAATAACAATAGAAAAAACTGTATTTGGAAGCAGTGATGATGTAACAATATATGTTGAGTTTATAAACAATGAAATTTCAAAAATTTCAGTTTCTCAAATTGAAATTGATGATAATATTTCTGTTGGATTTGATATTTCATTAGAAAGAAGCTTAACAGAAAAAGATGTTCAAGTATCTAAGTATTTGAATATTGATGATGTAGCTCAAGGAATTGATAACTTAATTAACTTTAATAGTGTTTCAGTTTTAGCTTCTGCTAAACTAGAGGGAATAAGCACTAATGAAGAACATAATTTCAATTTAGAGTTTGACTTTATTAAGAATAGTATAGATAATTTTGACATATTTAAGTCATATGTATATGCAAACGCAAATATTGATGGTAGAAATATTTCAATTATCTATAAAGGTCAAAATGCATTTGTAACAATTGACAATATCAAGTTAAGAATGTCAAAAACTCAAGCAGAAGAGTTAATTGAAAAGCTTGGAATAGGGGATAAGTTAACAACTCAAAATATTAATGTTAGCAAAATCTCTCAAAAGGCAAACGATATACTTTCTGGATATTCTATAATTGATATACTAAAGTCAATCAAAGCATTAAAAGTCTCAAACAATGATATTTGTGTAGAGATAGATGGCTCAATGTTTGGAATTGGCGAGAATATTGTTGCGAAAGTTGCTTTTGAAAACAATGTTATAAGTTTAGTTTCAATTGAAGGTCTTGAAATTGAAGATACAAAGCTCAGTGCTGAAGTAAATCTAACAATAAATCAAGCAACAAAGAAGCTTGTCGAATCTTATAAATATCTTGATGTTTTAACATTTGTTAATAATGTAATTGCTCTTCAAAACTTAAGAGAGGCAACTGTTAATGCGTCTGTAAATGCTGTTGTTTTAGGTGAAAGTTATTTTGCGGATATTTATTTCTCTGGTTCATTAGAGAAAGAATATGCAAAACTTATTCTTACACTAAACGGCGGTATAGAACTTGATTTAGAAGCAGTATATAAGGATGATGTTTTATATGCAGGCTTCGAAGATATCTTTGTAAAAGCAAATAAGGGAATGATTGAAAAATTATTTGGTTTGGTTGATACTAAAAACACTCAACTAGATACAAATAGTTTAATTGACATTAATTCGATTTCTCTTGTTAATAATGTTAATAACTTTATTAGTCAAATTAATATTGATAGTCTTAAAGTTATTAAAGAACTTGTAATTAATGCTAATGAAATAACTGTTACAATAGATAAGTCAGTATTTGGAAGCAGTGAAGATGTAACTATTTCTGTTATTATTAATAAGAATAATGTTACAAGAGTAATTGTTTCAATGATTGATATTACTGAAGACTTATCAGTAAGCATTGATGTTTCATTAGAGCAAACAGTTTATGAAGAAACTGTTGATGAAGACAAATATCTTGATGTTGAAGCGTTTGCTAATAATGTAATTGCTCTTAAAGATTTGAATGAAGCGACAATAAGTGCATTTGTAGATGCTCAAATTAATGGAAAAGATTATAATCTTGATTTGGATTTTGTTGGAAGTCTAAAACAAGAATACTTAAAAGCTATTATTGGACTTTCTGGTGAGAAAGCACTAGATGTTGATGTTCGAATAGTAGATAATGTAGTTTATCTTGGTATCCGTGATATATGGTTATCTATTGATATTGATACAATAAAAGGTTTAGTTGGCAATGTAAATGTCGACAACTTATCGACTGATGGGTTGCTAGATAAGATGCCAGAACTTGAAATTATTGACAATATCAAAAACTTTGTTAACAATTTTGAGTTAGAAGATATTAAACTTATAAAGAATATTACAATCAATTCAAGTGTTATTTCAGTTGAACTTGATAAGAGCATTTTAAATGCTGAAGAAGATATTTTAATTCAAATTGATATTGTCAACAGCGATATAAGTAAACTTACAATCAATAATGTTAAAATTGACGAAGAAATAAGTGTATCTGTTCAAATTTCATTATCTAAACAAATAGTAATTGAAAACATAGAAAAGAATAAGTACTTAAGTGTAGAAAAATTTGTTTCTAACTTAGAAAGTTATATTAACGCTAATCTAGTTCAATTACTTGGAGATATTAGATTATATGAATTTGATGGAGAATCTTACAATGAAACATTAGGTTTGTCTTTAGACTTAATGAAGAGACAAATTTTAAGTGATTTGATGGGATACTTAAAAGTTGATGTTGCTCAAAATGGTTCAACTATAAGTCTTGAAACAAATTACTTGAAAGACACAATATTTGCAAAAGTAGAAGAATTAAAAGTAAGAATTGAAAAGGATGGTTTAAAAGAAAGCGTTCATACAATTCTTGAAATGATTGGCATTGAACCAACTAAGTACGATTCTATAATTGATAAAGTTACAGCTGTTCTTAACGGTGAAAATATTATGGATGTACTTGGTGCTAATGTAAGTCTTGGTGGAAACCAAACAATAGGTACAACATCTATTGATATTGAAAGTGTCATTAGTGCTGTCTTAGATGGTATTAAGGTTAATGCTTCAGGAATTAGTATCAATATTGATGGTAATGTATTTGGATTTGACTCAATTATTGATGCAACTATTAGTATGACTGATAGTGAAGTGTCTCAAATTGTTCTTAATAAACTTGCAATTAATGATTTATATATTGATGCTAGCATTAGTTTAGCTCAAGAAGATAAGTTGTTGCCAGAGTTTACTGAAGAACAAGAGAGCGAATATTTAAGTGTTGCTCAAACTGTAGAAACAGTTGAAAAAGTATATGAAACAATCAAGAATGGTGTTGTTAGTGGTGATATCAATGTTGAAATTGAATTGTTTGGTGAAGTAAATACTATTAATATTATTTATGGCATTAAATATCAAAACAATAAACTTTCAGCATATATTCAAACAAACTTCAAAGGTCTTGATGTTAATGTTTACTTAATTGATGGTGTATTCTATTTTGATATTGTTGGAATGAAGTTCCAAATCAAGTATAAAGAATTCAATGATATTGTTGCTTGGTTAAATAGCGAGTTTAATCTTGGACTTAATATTGATTTCAACGAGATTGAACAAGCAATAATCAACTTAATGAATGATCCATCAATAGATTTGAACTTTGATTTATCTCAAATTTCAAGTTTAATAAAAGATACAGACTTTAGTTTCTTAGATAATGTAATTTTTGGAGAAAACTCTCTTGAGGGATCAATTGCTGGAACAACTATATTTGTTGTTTATGATGAATTGGTAAGACAAGTTACATTTAGAAAAGGAACAATGTTTGCAGAACTTAACTGTACAAGTTATGACGACTTTACACTTAAAGCTGTAAACAAAGATGAATACTCATCATACACTATACTTATTGATGCTTATGATTCAGTTGTAAAAACTCTTAATGAGGGTCAATATAGTGTAGATGCAAATGCGAAGGTAATTGCAAATCAAAAATTATTGCATAATATTAATATTGATTTAGACTTAGATATACTAAACGATATTAGTATGTATGCAGATGTTGCTGTTGATGGCACAATGCCAACAAAAGTAATGGCTGCTTATCAAAATGAAGTTTTATATGCAAACTACGAAAACTTAAAACTTTCAATACATCAATACAATTTAAGAGAAATCTTGGTTGTTGTGCTTGAAGCTTTAGGTATTGACGCAAGTACAATAAGCTTCCTTGGTGATGTTGCTGAGAATATGGAAGTAAGTACGGAAAATATCAGCAACTTAGTTCCTGCTCTCGATTTTGGTAATCCATTAAATATGTTGAAGATGATAAAAGCTATTACATTAAAAGATAATGTGTTCAACATTACTCTTGACGGAAAATCAATTCTCAATAATGAAAAAGCTACAGATATGAACTTAAATGTTAAGTTTGGTGAGGGAATTTCATATGTTGAATTGCTAAACATCTATACAGGTCAAGAAAATGGAGAAATCTTCAACTTGATTATGAATTTTAAAGACTTTAATGGTGTTCCTGTTGTTCAAAATCCAGAAACATATATTGATATCTCTAACAGTTCACAATTAATCAAAGCATTTGTTAACACTTCAAATCTTAACGATTATACAGTTACTGGTAACTTGAAGATTGTTGCTAACATTATTGGAATCAACATTGATATGGATGTTCCAGTACTTGTTAATGTTAAAATTGTTGATGGGGAAGTTGTTGTATACGCTAAATTAGATATACCTGTTGTTGGTTCAAATGTTCCAGGATTTACAGGTATTAATGTAAATAATGATGTTCCTTATGAATTTGGTGATACTTCTGTTAAGAGTAGAATGCTTGAATTAATGATTAAAGACGGTTTTGTATATATGTATAGAAAAGATGTTATTAATCAAACAGTATTCGATAGCAGAGTATATGAAAAACAATTAAAGATTTCTACTGAAGAATTCTCTTGGGGCTTAACTGATTATCTTCTAAGCTATGGTGTTGGTTTAAGTGACCAAATTATGGCAGAAATTGATAAAGCTTTTGATAAGGCTGTTAATAGAGGAGATAACCCTCTTGATATTAGCAATGTTCTTCTTGGTTACAATAAACAAGAAAATGCTAATGTGCATCAAATTGTAATTAATTTAAGAGAAATTGCTAATAACGAATTAATGGATAAAGCTGCTATTGACATTCACATTATCAATAACTCAACAACTGCAAATAAAGACTATATTGGTAAATTAGTATTTGATATGAATATGCCACTTGCATCAGGTGTAAATATGAATATCAAAACTGATGACTTATCACTTGTTGACATTGGTAAGGCTGTAGATATGAGTTATGTCAATAACTTCGCAAACTCTTATGCTTATAAAGAAAATCAACAGTATGAGAGAAGTGACGGTGGTGCTTGGGAATTTGTAGGAGAAAAGAAGTACACAATTAGATTTGTAAACAGCAGGGGAGATGCTCCTGCAGATATTGTAGCAACTGTTGACTCTGCCATAACTCTTCCAACTCTTAGCACTATTGTTCAAGATAAAGAAGACGGCAAGTATACTTATACATTTGCTGGCTGGTATACAACAGAAAGCTGTAAAGAAGGAACAAAATTTACTTCAACAGTTATGCCAAGAGGAAGTAGAACTCTATATGCAAAATGGAATGAAACAATAGTTCCTAAAGTAAGATTAAGCTTTAACTCAATGGGTGGGGAAGAGCTTCAAAGTATTTATCAACTTGTTGGTTCTGTAGTAGTGTTACCAACTCCAGCAAATAAAATTGTTGTTGATGGTCAAGTAAAAATTACTTATGGTTTCACTGGTTGGTTTACTGACAGTGATTGTCAAAACAGATTTGCAAGTGATTATATGCCAAATGAAGACACAACACTTTATGCAGGTTGGAAAGAAATTGACAGATATGTTGCCTACAACTTAAAAGTTATAGACAATGGAACTGTTGTTTATGATGAATATGTTGGAGAGGGTACAAATATTAGTCTTTCAGGATTTAATATTGATTCTTACACTCAATATTATTTGGAACAAAATTTCTCAACAAGATATACAGTTTCTACAATGCCTTCAAATGATTTGACTTTATATGTAAGAAACAGATATGCACTTAATATCGTAAGTGTTTATGGAAGTGTTTATGACACAACAGAATATCATTACCAAGGTGATAGTTACACACTCCCATCTCAAAAATCTTATACAACTGATGATGGAAATACAAGAGTAACTTATACATTCAATGGTTATGATGGAAATGCAGGCGTAATGCCAAATGCAAATCACAAGGTTGTTGCAAACTGGACTGTTGTAACAAAACATTACTACACTGTAACTTTCGAGCTTGCTTATAATGCAAATGCTGCTTATCATAAGTACGCAACTCTTTATAAGAATGGTACTAAGCTTGGAACAAATTCTGTAGGTGTAAAAGTTCTAGAAGGAACATTGAACTTAAATGAATATTCAGCAGACTGGAAATATACAACTGGTTCTTGGATATTTACTGTAAATTGGTGGTACGACTTCTATGGCTTCAGCACTTCAAAGGATGGTTCAACAGTATCTTCTGTTAACATCACAGGAAATACAACTATATATGGTGTATGGTCTGGATTAAAGAGTTCATAGAATAAAAATATCTCAAGCGAAAGCTTGGGATATTTTTTATTTTTGAAAAGAATAAAGATTATGAAAAAAACAAAAATTTGACAAATTTTAAGTTTTGGTGTATAATTTATATGTTGTTAAAAATTTTATGCAATATTTGTTTTTTGTCTTGTATCAAAAAAAGACAATTTCTTTATGATAAAATAACCAAATAAAGGAATAAAGTATTGACAAAATGAATATTATATAGTATTATATATGCACGATTAGGTCATGAACTAATCGTTTTATATATATCGCGGGGTAGAGCAGCTCGGAAGCTCGTCGGGCTCATAACCCGAAGGTCACAGGTTCAAATCCTGTCCCCGCAACCAAACTTAGTCCAAGTCGTAAGGCTTGGATTTTTTTATTGCTAAATATTGACAATGTTTTACTTATTATGTTACTCTTTTTTTGGAGAATACTTATGGATAAAATTATTTATGATGGAGACACTTATTATATCAAGAAAGGAATTGTATATGATTCTATGTTTTTACAAGTTTCATCAAATTTGGCAAAATTGATTTTAGCAAAAAAATATGAAGATGATGATTATAAATCTCTTAATGAAGAACAACTTTTAGAGCGTGTTAAAGATTTAAAAAATGCTGAAATTTATGAGAAATGTATTAAGATTATAAAGTTCGGGCTAGACAAGTTTATTGGAAGAAATTCTTTTTATAGGACAGTCTTTCCGATTTTAACAAGTTGTTATAGATTTCTTAAACAACCTCAAAAGGCTGTAGATTTTTGGATAGAAAATAGATATGTTAACAGAGATTGTATTTCTCCTGCTTTTTTGACATCAGTAGCTGGTGCATATTGTGATGTTGACGATTATGAAACTGCGTAAAATATAGCAGATACAGCTTTTGCAATGCAGGGTGGTGCAACAGGTGGTTATAATGAATTATCTAATGTATATGCAAGAATAAAAAAGGCTATGGGGAATAATTATCCAAAATAAAGTATAAAATGATTTGATTTTTAATTATTTATTTTGTTATACTTGTTTTAAGGGGGAAATGTAAATGTTAGAAATTGTTTTACCATTTTGTATTTTTACAGTAATCTGTTTAGGTTTTATGACTGCATTTTTAGTTGTAAGAGCTAAAAAAGGCGGTTGTGCACTTGCTGTTGTGTTAAAAACAGTAGCATCTATTGGCTTTTTAGCAGGAGGAATTTATGCTCTTTCTGTAAATAGTGGAGTGTTTGCTAATCTATTTATAGTATTAGGTCTTGTGTTTGCTCTTGTTGGAGATGTTGTATTAGATTTAAAAATCGCATATAAAGAGGATAATAAGTTATATCTCAATAGTGGAATAACAAGTTTTACAATTAGCAGTGCTCTTTATTTTGTTGCTATGATTTTATTGTGGCATACACTTGATAAATTCTTGTTGTTAAGTGTTGGTTCTGTAGTAATAGCTTTACTTTTTGCAACAATAGTATTCCTTTTAGCAAAACCTTTAAAATTGGATTTTTCTGGATATAAAATCCAAGTATTTATATACTCATTCTTCGTTGCATTGGTTGCAATTATGGGGCTTGGAATAAGTATAACAGTTCCAAGATTTGCCCTATTTGCTGTTGGTGCATTGTTGGTTTTAGTATCAGACTTAGTTCTTTCAATGATGTATTTTGGGGGAAAAGGGGATAGCAAGGTTCTTTGTTCTATTAATCATATCCTATACTATTTAGGGGAACTATTTGTAATGTCATATTTATTCTTTCAAATGTTTTAATTAAAAGATAAAAAGAAAAGACATATCGCTTGATATGTCTTTTTTATTTGTTAAAATTATTTAAATAAAATATTAAAGTAAACTTTTTACCATTCCGCCATCAACATTAAGGGCAACACCTGTAATGTAGTGAGCAGGAACGCTTGATAGGAAAAGAACTGCACTTGCGATTTCTTCTGGTTTTGCATATCTTCCCATAGGAATGTTTGCTTTTGCAAACCAGTCAATAGCAGCATCTTTCTTCATTCCAGTAGCACCAGCAAGTTGGTCGCCAAGTTGACCATCAGCGTGCCAGAGTGGGGTGTCAACAGGTCCTGGACATACAGCGTTAACATTTACATTGAATGGAGCGCAGTATGAAGAGTAATCTTTTGTAATCATAATGTCGGCAGCTTTGATTGTATCATAGCTGATAAGTCCACCGGGTTGTTTACCAAAGATAGATGCAGTGTTTACAACACTTCCCCAACCATTCTTTTTGAAATGTGGGATACATAAGTTTGTTAAACGAACAGGTGCATACATCATAAGTTCTGCATGATGTCTAAAGATTTCTTCAGGGAATGTTTCCATATCTCCCATTCTTGCTGTACCTGCGTTGTTAACTAAAACATCAATTTTACCAAAAGTTTTAGCTACATTTTTAATAAATGTTTGGCAAGCTTTTTCGCTTGTGATATCAACTTTTTCAATATATACTTCAGCTTTCTTTAATTCTTGTTGAAGTTTCTTTAATCCTTCAAAGTTGATGTCTGCAAGAGCAAGTCTAGCACCTTCGTTAGCGTATGCAATAGCAATTGCTCTTCCTATACCAGAAGCCGCACCAGTAACAATTACGACTCTGCCTTTTAATCCTAAATCCATATTATACCTCCCAAGTTATGAATTCTAATTTTAGTATAGCACATTCTTTTTTTTTGAAGAAACTATTTTAAGCAATATTTTTAAAATTTTTTCATAAATTTTATACTTTATTCATTAAAAAATGATAAACAGTCATTATAAACTTCGTTTTTATTAAGTTCGTTGATAAGTTCGTGTCTGCAGGCTGGATAAATTTTTAGTTTTGAGTCGACACCTTTTTTGATATAAAGTTTATGGAGTTTTTTAACTTGCTTTGCGTTTTCACCAACAGGGTCTTTATCTCCAACGATTAAAAACAATTTTTTATTTTTAGGAATAAGCTTTATTCCTCTGTTTAGTTTTCTTAGAGAAGAGAAGAATGACCTGTAAAAACTAATAGGGAATGAGCCTCCACAATATTGGTCTTTTTGATACTCGTCAAAAACTTTTTCATCTCTTGTTAACCAGTTACCCCTTTCAAATTTTTTTCCATAGCCTTTTATACTAAGTTTTTCAATAGTTGTAGCTTTTTTGTTTTTTAAGCCAAACATTGTAAACAACCCTGCAACAAAATTTCCCATTCCAATTAAGAAAGAAGAACCATTACCGGTTCCGCAAATGATGAATTTTTCGGCAAAGTTATTGACTTGAACAAGTTTTTGTGTCAAGAAAGAGCCATAAGAGTGACCAAAAATATACAGTGGTAAATTATATTTTTCTTTTAAGTATTTACTTATCAAAAGTTGGTCCTCTATAGTTTCGTTAAAAATATCTTTTTCGCCATATCCAAGTTTGTCTATTGATGGAGATGTTCTTCCGTGTCCCCTTAGGTCGCTTGCAAGAACTATAAAACCATTAGAGCAAAGAAATTCTGCAAAATGATTATATCTAAAAGCGTGTTCTTGCATTCCGTGAATGATTTGAATAATTGCTTTTGGTTTTTCTGGTTCATAAAGATAACAATTAAGTTCTAAGTTATTGAAACCTTTTATTTTTATATTTTTCATAATGCCCCCCTAATATTTATTCTATTTATATTATAGATGGTTTTTTTGAGATAAATCAAGGAAATAAAGGGGATAATATAATATTTGGTATTGAAAAAGAGGTGTTTTGGTGTTAAAATATAGGTAATAAGGGGATATGTTATGGAAACTAAAGAAAGAAAAGCAAAGATTTTAGATAGACATATGAAGATTAAGACCTTAGATGAACTTGCTGATTGTCTAGAAGAATATTTTGAAAAACCAGAGAATGCAAAATATGGCTTTTTTATTGATACTGTTAATGATGATATGATTCTTGGAATGATAGGTGGTGCATTTTTTAATATTACTTATGAATATGGAAAAAGAGCTGCTATTTTAGTAGATATGGAATCTCCCGCAAGTTTGCAAATTTTAGAAAGATTAATTGAGCCAACTATGTGGTACATTGACCCAGCATCAGTAGCTCCAGTAAAGTATTCTGCTCCATTATTAAGATATTCAACACCAACACATAATGTTGTTGAGTGGGAGACTTTTGACCCTGCTTCAAAACTAAAAAGCGTTGCATTTGAAGTTTTTACAAATAAAACTACTTGCACAAACATACAAGTTTCTCATCCTATATATAAGCTAGAGGATTTTAGAGAATCTACATATTTTGGAAATATGGATGGTTA
The DNA here is from genome assembly GCA_017501645.1 of Clostridia bacterium. Lineage (GTDB taxonomy): Bacteria > Bacillota > Clostridia > Christensenellales > UBA1242 > UMGS2069. The sequence continues at coordinate 23,518 of JAFVWN010000044.1, forward strand.
TGTCCCTGCAGAAATTCAAGAACAGATTGAAAATTTTACACAATTTGAGTTATATTATAACATAAAACAACTTTATGAACTTTATAATTACTATGAGAAACTAGAAGCAAAACTTGACCAAACAAATGAAGAAGCACAAGAAAGGATAATGTATAATATAGATTATCTTTTGCAAAGAACTGAAAAGTTTGGAGTGAAAGCTTTTAAACCATCTCCTAAACCATATAACTTAACGCAAGAACAAATGGCTTGGTTTACCTGGTGGGACGAGGCTTTTACTAAACTTGTTGAGGAAAGACCATGGACATTACAAGAATGGAAAAAATTTCCAAAGGGTTTTGACCCATCATTTAAACCAGAGGGCAGTTATAGAGATTATTTAGTTTGGGTTCCAGAAGAGCAAAACAAATAAACTTAATTATAAAAAGAGTTGGATTTTATTCTAACTCTTTTCTTTGCTTAAAAAACTATTGAGTTCGCTTGCAAAGACTATTTCAACACCCATCTCTTTTATATTTTCAATACTATCTTTAATTGCGTTAGCGGTATTTTCGCCACCGTGAGAACCAACATGACCAATAACTATTGCATAACCTTTTTTTTTCGCCAAGTTTGCACCAATTAACAAGTGTCTTTTAACACCATTATATGAGCGGTCGTGGTCAGGCTCTAAAAACTCATCTCTACCAAGATATACAACATTTTTTTCTTTTGCAACTTCCTCACAAGCAGTGTTAATATGTGTCCTACTATCTATGAAAAATAAATTATGTTCTTTCATATAGTCATAAACATAGCTCATAACATTTTTACTTTGACAAACACCTGAACCAATATGAATATTGAACCCTTTTGCCTCAGGTATGTTCTGGAATGCGTCATCTAATTTTTTATAAACAGAATCCTTTGTGTCGCTTGAAGAAATGTAAGTCTTTCCATACCAACTAAGAGGAAAATTTACACAAGCCTCCATTGGCATATGAACAATAACTTCTTTGTTTGAGTCTAATATTTGTTGTGTGTTAAGAGTAGAATTGTCGACATTTGGCATAACTGCACAGGTGATAGGGGCGTCAATCGAAAGCATTGTTTCGACTCCGCTTTGGTCATAGCTTCCAAAATCGTCAATAATTATGCAAAGTTTAGGTTTTGTTTGTGCAAAACTAGTTGTGAGAGGTTGCACAACTTGAAAACACAATAAAAATGATAATAAGATAGTGATTATATAAAATATTTTTTTCATATTTATAGTATTTGTGAATAAATAAAAAATATACCAAAACTAATGTTTGACATTTTGATAATTATGTGTCATATTATTTTTATGAAAATTGTAGGGACTATAGAAGATATTGTATTTAGAAATAATGAAAATGGTTATACCATACTCGAGATAACAAGGGGTATGGATTCTTTTATTGCGACAGGAAAATTCCCTGTAGTTGGAATAGGAGAGGAGGTTGAGCTTGAAGGTGAATTTGCTGTTAACCCAAAGTATGGGGAACAGTTCGTTGCGTCTACCATAAAAGTGAGTGAACCAACAAGTATTGATGCAATTATAAAATATTTATCTTGTGGTCTTATTTCTGGTGTTGGAATAGTAACAGCAACTAGTATTGTTAATAAGTTTAAAGAAAGAACTTTACATATTATAGAAAAAGAGCCTCATAGACTTGCAGAAGTTAAAGGTGTAAGTGACAGAAAGGCAATGGAAATTAATCAAACTTTTGTTGACATTAAAAAGATGCAACAAGCGGTTATGTTTTTACAAAAGTATGATATTTCTATTAATCTTGCAGTTAAAATTTATGAGGTTTATAAAGATAAAACTGAAACAATTTTAAGAAGTAATCCTTACAAGCTTGTTGAAGATGTTGAGGGTGTTGGTTTTAAGACTGCAGATAAGATTGCAAGCAAAATGGGTGTAAGCGAAGATAGTTCTTTTAGAATAAGGGCTGGTATAGTTTATTGTCTAAATGAACTTGCAGAAAAACAAGGTAGTACAGTAATAAGAAAAGATAAACTTGCAGAAATGACAGTTGGGCTATTAAATCTTCCTAATGAATATGAGGGAGAAGTTTTTGGAATGATTACAACTCTTGAAATAGAGGGGCTTGTAAAAAGTTGCACTCTAGAAGAAGAACCTGCTGTTGCAAACGCAAGACTTTATTCAATGGAAAAGTACATTGCACAAAAGTTAAAAACGCTTATTAATTCTACTCAAGATTTAGATGCCGATTATGAAAATGAAATAAAAGAGTTTGAAAGAGTTAATAATTTTGAGTTGCACGACAGTCAAAAGAAAGCCGTTATAACTGCTTGTCGAGAGGGAGTTTCTGTAATTACTGGTGGGCCGGGTACAGGTAAGACCACAATAATTAAAGCAATTTTAACAATTTTAGAAAATCACGGAAAAAAGATTACACTTTTTGCACCAACTGGAAGAGCGGCAAAAAGAATGGAAGAGCAAACAAAAAGACCTGCGTCTACCATTCATAGAGGCTTGGGGATGATGTACAGTAATGGTAGGCTGAACTTTGTTCAAAATGAAAATAATCCACTAGAAACTGATGTTATAATTGTTGATGAGGTAAGTATGATTGATATTTATGTTGCTTCATCACTTCTTAAAGCAATTGCTCTTGGAACAAAAGTGATTTTTGTTGGAGATAAAGACCAATTGATGAGCGTTGGAGCGGGTAATGTTTTAGCGGATATTATTGGTTCTGGCGAGGTTACAACAATTGAACTTACTCAAATTTTTAGACAGGCAGAAACAAGTAGGATTGTCGTTAATGCCCACACAATAAATAATGGAGAAATGCCTGACCTATCTATAAAAAGTGATGACTTTTTCTACAGCTCAAGCTTTATTGCGAGTGAGGTTGCTGAAGAAATAGTCGATATGGTGTCAAGAAGAATACCTTCATATAAAGAAGAAATCACTCCTGATAAAATTCAAATAATTGCACCTATGAAAGCTGGCGAGTGCGGAACAAATGCTCTAAATCTTTTGTTGAGGGAAAAACTTAATCCAAAATCTAATGCAAAGGCAGAAATAGAAGTTCATAAAACAGTATTTAGAGTTGGAGATAAGGTTATGCAGACTGCCAACAATTACGAACAAGAATGGCTAAAGGTGGAAAATGGTTCAGTAGTTGGAGGAATGGGTGTTTTTAATGGAGATATGGGATATATTGACGCTATAAATACACAAAGTGGCGAGGTTTATGTAAGTTTTGATGATGGAAGAAGAGCGGGGTATTCAATTGTTGAACTTGAAGATTTAGTCCACGCTTATGCTATTACAATCCATAAAAGTCAAGGAAGCGAGTTTGACGCTGTTATAATTCCAATACTTGGCGGAAATCCAATGCTTTTTAATAAAAACCTGTTGTATACAGCAGTTACAAGAGCTAAAAAAATGGTTGTTTTAATTGGTAAAAAAGGAAATATTTACCATATGATAAGTAATCAAAATATGGTTCAAAGAAACACACTATTAAAACGCTTTTTAACACAAAGCGAGTATAATTTGTAATAAAAACAAGATTGCCTCTATAAAATTAATAGAGGTGATAATATGAATGAATTAGCGAAAAAAGAAGAAAAATCGAGCGAACATATACTAACATTAGAAAATAGAAAAAAATTATCTGTCACAGGAGTTATTGAAGTTGTAAGTGCAACAGATAAGTCTGTGATTGCAAAAACCAAAGAAAAAACATTATGTATTAATGGAAGTGAGTTAAGAGTTTCAAAGTTGGTTCTTGAGGAGTTTTTTCTTTCAGTTGAGGGAGTAATTGACGGCTTTAAATACATAGAAAAACAGACAAAAGGTTTATTTAAAAAGGTCTTTAAATAATGTTGAATAATGGATTTGATATCAATTTGATAGTTGTTTTTATGTTTTGCGGAGTTGTTTGCGGAATTGTTTATAATTTGCTTTCGTTGTTAAAAAAAATAGCAAAAAAAAACTTGATGGTTTGTTTTTTTGTAGACATTGTAAGTTGTTTAATTTCAGGACTTGTTTTTATTGTTTTTGTGTTTAAATACACTTTTGGGCAAATTTTAGTGTATGAAGTGCTATTTTTTGTGTTTGGAATAGTAATTTTGCAAATTTTTATTAAAAATTCATTTGCAAGACTGATAAGAGTTGTGTATAATAAAGTAAACAATAAGATAAAAATTGTAAAAAAATAGAATTTTACTAAGGAGGGCTTATTTATGACACAGGCTAAACTTGCTCAAACAATAAAATTAATAACCGTTCTTGCTAGCGTTCTTTTGTTTGCTCTTGTTTGCGTTATTGGATATCAATATATAAGAATGGGAGCATTATCAAATAGAAGTGTTTCTCTTGATAGGAAGATAAGTGAACTAAGCGTAACCGAATCAAACTTAAGAAATGGCATAGAAGCTCGTAAAGACCCTTCTTATGTTGAACAACAAGCAAGAGAAAATCTTGGAATGATTAGAGTAAACGGCGAAGTTGTTTATATTGTTGGATAAAATAAAAAGCTCTACCTAAGAGGTAGGGCTTTTTCGTTTTTATAGTAGTCGTAAGTTTTCATCATCCCAATAGATTTCTTTTTCTTTTAATTGAAATAAAATATCTTTTTCTGCGTATGGGCGATAGTGATTTATGTCACAACTCATATTAAGTCCAAAAGACTGCCACAATCCTTTAGAGCGGTGAATGTGTCCAAACAAGGTAACATATCCGTTTTTATGGTTAATAGGCTCGTGGGTTAAATAAAAGTTGTATCCACCAAAAGAAATATAGTCTTCATATTTGACATCTTTTATTCCAAGACTTAAACAGTAAGATTTGAATTTTTCAAAGTTTCCGCCAAAAAAGTATTTTACAATTCTTTCTTCATTGTTACCCATTATAAGGATGATATTACCTCTTATTTTCTTTATGTATTTTGCAGATTTTTCCCAAAAGCGAGAATGCGTGTTGTCGCAATCCATAAGGTCGCCAAGAACATAAAGAGTGTCATTTTTTTTCACATATTTGTTTATGCTTTTTAATATGTATTTGTCATATTGAGTAATGTTTTTAAATGGTCGGTTGTCGAAAGTAAAAGTATTTGTATCACAAAAATGAATATCCGAAATGAAAAAATTCATAATTTCTCCTTTTGTATGATGTAATTATAAACTTAAAATACAAAAAAGTCTAATAAAAACAGGAGATAATCAATAGTTTGAAATATTTATTAAAAAAAAGTGTTGACAAATCGCAATAAATGTAATAAAATAAACAAGCGTAACAAATAGAGGCGTGGCGGCTTAGCTCAGTTGGCTAGAGCGCCTGGTTCATACCCAGTAGGTCGCAGGTTCGAATCCCGCAGCCGCTACCAAATTTAATATGGTCCCATGGTCAAGAGGTTAAGACATCGCCCTTTCACGGCGGAATCAGGGGTTCAATTCCCCTTGGGACTACCAAAATAAAAACACGGAATTATTTTCGTGTTTTTTTGTTTGTTTTTTTAATTAAACATTATTGGAGTTAAGTGTTGATTGTTTTTTATTGATAATGTTTTATAATAATCGTATACTATAAAGGAGGAAAAGAAATGAATACAGATAAAATTTATGCAGAGCAAATTGCAAACGAGTACTCTGAAAAACAGACATCAAAAGTTAAAGCGTTAAAGAGGCTTGATGCAAAAGCTAAAAATCCAGCACATATTTTTGCTTATACTTTTGGTATTATATCCAGTTTAATTCTTGGCACAGGTATGAGTTTGGTGATGGGGGTTATTGGTGGCTCATCTATTTTCACTATGGTTTTGGGGATAATCATTGGTTGTATTGGTATTTTAGGTGTTAGTATTAACTACTATATCTTCAAGAAAATTCTAGAAAAAAACAAAAAGAAATATTCAAACGATATTTTAGCACTTGCAAAACAAATTACAGAAGAGGAATAATAAATGAATAAGGCGGAAAGTAAATATTTTAATACTGCAAAACTAATGAATACAGCATTTTTATATTTATTGGAAAAGAAAGAGTATGATAAAATTACAGTAAAGGAAATATGTGAAAAAGCGGGAGTTAATAGGTCAACTTTTTATTTACACTATGAGACAATGGAGGATTTATTACTTGAAACGATAGATAATCTTAATCGTGAGTTTATAGATTGCTTTGAAGATAAACCCACAATTGTTGATAAAAAATCATCAATGTTCTTAACAGAAAGATATTTAATTCCTTACTTAAATTTTGTTAAAAAGAATAAAAGAGTATTAAAAATAATTCATTCAAAACCTGAACTTTTCAATTCTCAAAATGTTTTTATGAAAATGTATACTCGATTTTTCAATCCTGCACTAAAAGTATTTAATGTGGGAGAAAAAGAAAAACCGTATGTTTTTGAGTTTTTTACGAAAGGTGTTGTTGCCGTTGTAAAGAAATGGATTGAAAAAGAGTGTGAAGATTCAGTAGATTTTATAACACAATTAATCATTAATTTTGTGGGGTGTAGAGTTTAACTTTTCGAAAAAAACACAAGTTCTAAAAAAACACGGGAATAATTCCGTGTTTTTTTTGTTGTTATATAAATTCTTTCATTAAGGCAATGACTTCTTTTTTGACTTCTTTTATTGCTTTTTCTTTTTCTGTGACAATTCTGTAAATAAAGTTTGCAATCTTTTTAACTTCTGCTTCTTTCATTCCAAGAGTTGTAATAGCTGCAGTTCCAAGTCTTAGTCCACTTGTTACAGATGGGCTTAATTTTTCGTTTGGTATACTGTTTTTGTTAGTTGTTATGTTAGCTTTGTGCAAAAGATCGGAAGCATCTTTACCTGTAACTCCAAAAGGGGTAAGGTCAACAAGAATAAGGTGATTATCTGTTCCTCCTGAAACTAGTCTAAAGCCGTAGTTGTTAAGTTCGTCAGCAAGAACTTTACAGTTTTTAACAACTTGTTTTTGATATTCTTTAAATTCAGGAGAAAGGGCTTCTTTTAACATAACAGCTTTACCTGCAATAATATGCTCAAGTGGTCCGCCTTGGCTTCCTGGGAAGACGGCACTGTCTATCTTTTTAGCAAGCTCTGCCTTACACAAAATCATACCTCCACGAGGGCCTCTTAGTGTTTTGTGTGTTGTTGTGGTTACAACATCTGCATATTTGCAAGGGTTGTCGTGTACTCCAGCGGCAACAAGTCCGGCAATATGTGCCATATCTACCATAAGGTATGCACCTACGCTGTCAGCAATTTCCCTAAATCTTTTGAAATCAATTTTTCGAGGGTAGGCACTAGCACCAGCGACTATGATTTTTGGCTTGTGTTCGTTTGCAAGTCTTTGAATTTCGTCATAGTCAATAAGTTCAGTTTCTGGGTTTAATTCATAACTAATAGAATTGAAGTGTTTGCCAGAAACATTAACTTTTGTTCCGTGAGTTAAGTGTCCGCCAGCAGGAAGAGACATTCCAAGAATTGTATCACCTGGTTTAAGAAGGGCTAGATACACAGCAAAGTTTGCGTTTGCTCCAGAGTGAGGTTGAACATTTGCGTGTTCAGCACCAAAAAGTTCTTTGGCTCTATCTATTGCAAGTTGTTCAATAGTGTCAATATGTTCGCAACCGCAGTAATATCTTTTACCAGGATAACCTTCTGCGTACTTGTTAGTAAGAACACTACCAACAGTTTCACGAACCGCATCACTAGTGATATTTTCACTTGCAATAAGTTCAATATGTTCTTTTTGTCTTTTTTCTTCTTTTTTAATTGCTTTGTAAACCTCAGGGTCTACCATTTTAATAGTTGTTTTCATAAGTATACCTCCTATCTAAGGTATTGTATCATAAATATATAAAAAATAAAAATATTAACAATAGATTTGTAATTTTTGTTCAAATGTGCTTATAATATTATTATGAAAATTATTGACGGGAAAAAACTTGCCTTAAATATTAAGGAAGAAGTTAAGAAAAAAATTACAGAAAATTATATAAAAAAGAACAAACAAGTTCCGTGTCTTGCTTGCATAATGGTGGAGGGGAATAGTGCAAGTGAAGTATATGTTGCTTCAAAACAGAAGGCGTGTGAATTTTGCGGAATGGAGTCAAGGATAATAAGGCTTCCAAATGATGTTACGGAAAAAGAGCTTTTTAAAACAATAGATAAACTCAACAATGATAAAAATGTTTCAGGTATATTGTTACAGTTGCCATTACCTAAGCATTTAGATGATGTAAAAGCTACAAATAGGATTTCTCCAGCAAAAGATGTTGACTGCTTAACTAATGAGAATTTAGGAGCTTTATTTTCTGCAAGACCAATTATTGCTCCTTGTACTGCGACAGGTATAATAAAGATTTTAAAAAGTGAAAATATAGAAATTTCAGGGAAAAGAGCAGTTGTTGTAGGAAGAAGCTTGCTTGTTGGTAAAAGTGTTGCAAATCTTTTAGAACAAGAGAATGCAACTGTAACCATTTGTCATAGCAGAACTCTAAATCTTGAAGAGATTACAAAACAAGCAGACATTTTGGTTGTTGCTATTGGTAAAAAAGAGTATATAACAGATAAACACATAAAAGATGGTGCAGTAGTTATAGATGTTGGAATTAATAGGACAGAAGAGGGGCTTAAAGGTGATGTAGATTTCAAAAACGCTTGCAATAAATGTTCTTATATAACTCCTGTTCCTGGAGGAGTTGGACCATTAACAGTTGCGTGTTTAATGGAAAACACATTGATTTTACACGAAAATAAATAAAAAATAAGAAGCATTAGTCACTTACTTTTGAAACTAGTGTAATAATTTAGAGAATTAGAATAAAATTCTAGTTCTCTTTTTTCTTTGCTACTTTATGCCGTGAAAGGTACTTGACAAGAGAAGAAATGAAAACACAATAAAAGACAGAGAAACGAGAAAAGAAAAGCCATAAGCACACACCTAACTGCCATTATAATATTTTTTATTTATCACTTACCATATTTTTCTTAAATGCAATAATGGTCAATATTATGCTAGAAATCATAAACAGACTTATAGCAATCAAACCCAAGCTAGCAACATTATTAAAAGAATAAGTAATTCCTAATGCATTTGTTGAATTAGTAATTATTCTACCAATGTAAACTGATGGGTAAAATGGTAAAAATCTGCAAAAAGTTTCAAAACCACCCATTGTTTCAATCGGCATCCAACAACCACCAAGTATTCC
>JAFVWN010000004.1 GCA_017501645.1 Clostridia bacterium
ATTATGATAGTTCTAATCAACTTCAAGTTGTATATGGTTGTTCGCTTGATAGTGAGGGGAATATTGTAACACCACCAACAATTAATTTCTATGTTGATGGGGTGTATCATAGCTCTATAACAAAAGCAGGAACAAGTTATACTGTTCAAGAAAGCGATATGCCACTGGATTATGAGTCTTGTTGTGGATATTTCTTAGATGAAGGGCTAACAACAACAATAAAGAATAACACTATTGACTTGTCTAATGGTGATATAAATTTATATACAAAAACAGCGAACTGTCCAAGTGATTATTTTACATATAATTTAGATTCAACAACAAATACATATTGGATAACCCCTAAAAGGTCTGGTCAAGGAGGATCGAATGATTTTATTTCAAAAACAAAAAGAATGACAGTAACTGCAACAAACCATTATGTTATTCCTAAAGAATATCTGGGATTGCCTATAGTTGAAGTAAAAGGAGGACCTGCTGAAGTAACCTTGCCAACTTATTCATCAGTGACTCTTTGTGATAACATAACTTCGATAGGTGATTATGCATTTAATCGTGCGGGCACATTAAATGCAGTTAATGTTCATGACGGAATAACAAATATAGGCGTTTCTGCTTTTTATTCTTGTAGATTGTTATCTGGAAGGTTGATTATTCCAAACAGTGTAACAAGTATAGGTGGTTCTGCATTCTCTTTTTGCAGTGGATTAACAAGTGTAACAATCCCAGATAGTGTAACAAGTATAGGAGATTCTGTATTCCTTTCTTGCAGTGGATTAACAAGTGTAACAATAGGAAATGGTGTAACAAGTATAGGTAATAGTGCATTCTCTCATTGCAGTGGATTAACAAGCGTAATAATCCCAGATAGTGTAACAAGTATTGGAGATCATGCATTCTATTCTTGCAGTGGATTAACAAGTGTATATATTCCAAGCACAGTAACAACAATAACTGCTTCAAGTTATTCAAATGCACCATTTTATGGTTGTTCAAGTAGTTTAGTAATCTATACAGATGTTGCAAATGCGTCTAGCAAACCAAGTGGTTGGAGTACATATTGGAATTACAAGTCTTCAAGTGCTACTTATACAACAAACTACGGCTACACTCTTGAACAGTATAAATCTGCGGTGGGGCTTGAGTTTGCACCGAATGGGGATAATTCAAGCGGTGAAGAAGTAGAGACGATAGAAAATGCTAATTCTTATAAAATAGATAATTCTTATTTAGAAGAGATAATCTTAGATAAAAAAGAATATATTGTTTTACCAAAAAGATTAGAAGTTGCATAAAAAAAGAGAGTATTTAAACTCTCTTTTTTGTTGAATTAAAAATTATAAACAATAGCGAAGCTTAAAATTTACGCCATTTTATAAAAAATTGGGGGTTGCAAAACTGTTTTTTATGGTTGAATAGAGTTGCTATTGTTTTTTTTGCTTTATTTTTTATGCGTAATTATTTATTTTTTATGCGTATTTTTTATTGGGTGAATTTTAAAGTGGTAAATGTAAAAATAAATAATATTTTTGAGATTATCCACTTAAAAAGTTACTGTTTGTGGTGAATGGTTGTGCGGACTGCGTTCTCCCAACCTGAAATGAGTGCGTTTCGCTCAGCTGTGGATTTTGTTGGGGTATAGAAAGCTTCTATGCGGTAATTATTCTCTATGTCTTTTAATGAGAATAAGTTTTGACTGAGCAGTACCATATAGATTGCCCCAAGTGCAGTACTTTCTGTGAACTTACTTTTTATAATGGTTTCACCTAAAATGTCTGCTTGGAATTGAAGCAAGAATTTGTTTTTACTTCCGCCACCATCAACATGAAGTTCTTTTATTAATGCGTTGTCAAAATTTGTCATTTCTTGTATAACATCATTTGTATTATATGCAATACTTTCTATACAAGCTCTTATAATATGGTCTTTAGTTGTGCCTAATGTAAGTCCAAGTATTGTACCCTTTGCATTATCATTCCAATATGGAGCACCAAGCCCTGTGAAAGCTGGTACAAAATATACTCCGTCTGTTGATTTTACATTATTACAAATATCTGCTGTTTCTTGAACATTTTTATACATATTCATATTAGACTTAAGCCAGTCAATAGCACTACAAGCAGAATAAACACTGCCCTCAAGCACATAAGTTGTTCTTCCGTGAATGGTGTAACCTACAGAGCAGAGCATTTTTTGAGTTTTTACAACCTCGTTTCCTGCGTTTAGTAAGATAAAACAACCTGTTCCATAAGTGGCTTTTGCCATACCTTTTCTTATGCAAGATTGCCCAACTAGGCTTGCTTGCTGGTCGCCAATAATTCCACAGAGTGGGAAAGGATAATTTGTACACATTCCAAGATTTTGGTCGCTGTCAACAACAGTAGGTAAACAGCTTTTTGGAATATTGAAATATTTTAGTAGTTCGTCATCCCACTCCAGAGTATTTATATTGAAAAGCATAGTTCTGCTTGCGTTTGTTGTATCAGTAACAAAATGACCTGTTAGTTTGTACGCTAAAAAGCTATCCACTGTTCCAACGCAAAGCTGGTTCTTGTCCGCAAGAAGCCTCACTGCTGGGACATTATCAAAAAGCCACTTGATTTTACTTGCTGAAAAGTATGCATTTGGAATAAGTCCTGTCTTATTCTTGATTTTATTTTTCATAGATGGCGAAATGTTGTCAATATCCGCACTTGTTCTTCTGCATTGCCAAACAATAGCATTATAAACAGGTTTTCCAGTTGCTTTATCCCAAGCGATTACTGTTTCTCTTTGGTTTGTGATGCCAAGACCGATAACCTCTTCTGGATTAATTGTTTTTAAGACTTTATCAAGAGTAGACTTTTGAGTCTTCCAAATCTCGTTTGGGTCTTGCTCTACCCATCCTGGGTGAGGGTAGTATTGAGCAAAGCTTTTTTGCTCTTTTAAAACAATCTCTTGCGTTTTAATGTCGTATACAACAGTTCGACAACTTGTTGTGCCTTCGTCAAGGCTAATTACATATCTTTTTTTCATAAAATTTCTCCACTAATTCAATTTTAACACAAATTTTCTAATAATAAAAACAAATTTGAGCCTATTTTTAATTATTTTTAAGATATTTTCAAAATTCTGTTTGACCTTTTAATATGATAAATTATATTATTAATATAGTACTATAATATATATAAAGAGGTTTGGTATGCAAAAAGTTTATGATGTTGCTGTTTTTGGCGGTGGTGTTGTGGGCGCTATGATTTTTAGCGACCTTTCTCGTGCTGGATATAAAGCGGTGTTAATTGAAAAAGAACTTGATGTTGCTACTGGTATGAGCAAGGCTAATAGTGGGCTTGTTCACGCAGGGTTTGATGCAAAGCCTAATACTTTGAAAGCAATTCTTAATGTTAGGGGTAATAAAATGTATCCTGCAGTTTGCAAAAGGCTTGGAGTTAAGCTTAAAAACTGTGGTGCTTTTGTTGTTGGTGATAATCTTGACGCTGTGAAAGAGCTATATAACAGAGGAATGCAAAACGGAGTAAAAAATCTGTTTGTGTTAAACAGGAAAGAGCTTTTGTCTGCACTTCCAAATATTAGCGATAATATAACCTGTGGGCTTTTTGCAAAAGATGCCTGCATTGTTGACCCATATCTTTTGACTATCTGTCTTGCAGAAGAGGGAGTTGTTAATGGTGGGGCGGTTGCGTTAGATTATCAAACTTCTAGTGTAATAAAAAAAGGAAACGCTTTTGAAATCTCTGGCTCAAGGGGAAAAATCTTGGCAAGGCGAATTATTAACTGTGCGGGTGCTGGTTATAATGACATTGCTTCTCTTATTGGAAGTGAGCAGTACCAAACAGAGTTTAGAAGAGGAGAGTACTATGTTCTTGACAACAGTGAGGGGAATATTGTGCCGTCTACTGTCTTTCCTCTTCCTACAAAAGCAGGAAAGGGCGTTCTTGTAACACCTACTGTTGACGGAAACATTTTAGTAGGCCCAACAAGCTATGAAAGCGATTATGACACAAAGACTACAGATTTTGGTCTTCAAGATATTCGTGCAAAAGTTCCGCTTATGTTAAAAAATGTCAATCTTTCAAAGACTATAAGAGTTTTTGCAGGGGTAAGAGTTATAACTGGTGATGATTTTATAATAACAAATTCTAAAAAGGTTGAAAATGTTTGCAATATTGCGGGTATTTGTAGCCCGGGGCTTAGCTGTGCCCCTGCAATAAGTGAATATGTTATTAAAAAACTTTTGGGGCTTGAATATAAAGCTAAAGCAGATGCAGTAAAGATTAAGCCATATCTTAGACTTAAAGACCTTTCAATCACAGCTCAAAATAAACTCATTAAACAAAATCCAGATTATGGCAAAATTGTTTGCAAGTGCGAAGGGATTTCTGTTGGTGAAATTGTTGACGCTATCAATAGGCCAATAAGACCGGTCACTATGGACGGAGTAAAACGAAGAATCCGTGCGGGTATGGGCAGGTGTCAAGGCGGTTTTTGTAGCGATAAAGTTGCAAGAATTTTAGCTAAAGAAAACAAAATGAAGATTGAAGATGTTGTCAAAGAACATAAGGGCGGATACTATTTGTTTGGCGATTTAGGAGGCAGGTAATGAAATATGATGTTGTTGTAATAGGTGGCGGACCTGCTGGTATGTCTGCTGGGGTTGAAAGCTCAAGAAACGGAGCAAAGACTCTTATTATAGAAAGAAATCCTTTTCTTGGTGGAATTTTGAAACAATGTATTCACAATGGTTTTGGTCTTCACTATTTCAAAGAAGAATTTACTGGGCCAGAATATGCACAAAAGTTTATCGAACTTGTCAATAAAGAGAAAAATCTTGATGTTCTTACAAATACTTTTGTTACAAAAATTGACGGAACAAATGTAGAGATTACTACCGAGTTTGGGAAAAAGGTTGTTGAAGCGAAAGCTCTTGTGCTTGCAATGGGGTGCAGGGAAAGAACAGCTGGTAATATTTTGCTTACAGGCTCTCGACCAAGCGGTATCTTTACTGCTGGAGAAGCGCAAAGGCTTGTTAATATTCAAGGTAAATTACCGGGCAAAAATGTTGTCGTTCTTGGAAGTGGTGATATTGGTCTTGTTATGGCGAGAAGACTTACCCTTCAAGGTGCATCTGTTAAAGCTGTTTTGGAAATAAACCCAACTACCAGTGGGCTTAGAAGAAATATCGTTCAATGCCTTGAAGATTTTAATATTCCTCTTCTTTTGAAAACTACAATTTTTGAGGTTGTTGGTAAAAACAGAGTAGAGGGTGTCTATTACGGTTCTGTTGATGAAAGATACAACAAGATAGAGGCAACTAAAAAGTTTTTACCTTGTGATACTATCATTTTATCTGTTGGACTTGTTCCAGAAACTGACCTGATTGATATGCAAATTAATCCAAAAACAAAAAGTGTGTTTGTTAATGACTATTTGCAGAGTGAAAAAGAAGGCGTGTTTGTTTGTGGAAATGTGCTTCATGTTCACGATTTGGTAGATAATGTTAGTATGGAAGGGGCTCTTGCGGGCAAAAACGCAAGCGATTATGCTCTTAATAGACTTAAAAAGGGCAAACAGTATGCCCTTAGCCATAGCACAGAGATAAGCTATACTGTTCCTACTATGATTCATAGCGGAGAGGGAACTGCAGTTATTAAGTTTAGAGTTAGAACAAAAATAACTAAGTCTTACTTTGTGCTTAAAAATGCTAAAGGTGAGGTTGTTGCAAAAAAGTATGTTATGGCTTGTCTGCCTGGTGAAATGCAAACTTTTGAGGTGGATAGAAGCTTGATTAACTCAAATCTAGTTTTGGAGGTTGCAGGATTATGAAAAAGCAAACAATGATGACTTGTATTATGTGTCCTATGGGTTGTCAGCTTGTTGTTGATTCTTCAGGGAAGGAACTTAAGGTTTCTGGGAATACCTGCATAAGGGGTGAAAATTACGCAAAAGAAGAAATGACAAGTCCTAAAAGAATTGTAACTGCCCTTGTTAAGACTTCTTTTGGTGTGCTTCCGGTAAAGACAACTAAGCCTGTCCCTAAATCTATGATTTTTGATGTGGTTAGAGAGGTTAATAAAATCTCGCTTAAAACTGGCAAGATGGGGGATGTTGTTATTAAAAATGTGCTAGGCCTTGATGCTGATATTGTTATTACAGGAAACAAGGTAGACGATAGAATTTAGTTTTTGTGTTTTGAGGTGTGCTTTATGAAAATTGAACTTTTTAATATTTGGTATTTTGTTTCAATAATTTTATCTGCTGGTGTTTTTGTGGGGCTTTACTTTTTGCTTAGGAACAAAAGTGACAAAACAAAAAAGATAGTTTTGTTTTCTATCCTTGCGTTTGCCCTTGTTTTACATTTTTTGAAAGCCCTTTGGCCTCCTTATTCAATAAATAAGGCTGTTTGGTATGAAAACTCTTGGTTTGTAAACATTTGTGGTGCAAATATTGCAGTCTTTCCGTTCTTGTTTTTATCAAAAAGAAAGGGCGTAAAAGACTATATGGTGTATATAGGCTTGATAAGTGGTGTGATTTCACTGCTTTATCCTGTGGAGATTATAGAAAATGCAAATCATAATATTTATTGGATTGACACTTTAAGATTTTATATTCACCACACAATTATATGGGTTGTTCCTCTTTTGATGGTAACGCTTAAACTTCATAAGCTTAGTTGGAGAAGAGTTTGGACTGCTCCTGTTGGGCTTTTAATTTTGATGCTATTTATAATGCTTAATGATGTTTTACAATCCGAGCTTGGCTTTATTGCTGTTCGTGATGGAAACTTTGATGTTGTCAATTTCCATAACGGTTCGCTTATTTGGGGAGCGAAAGGGGACATCGGTGACTTTTTGATGTTGTTTTGTCCGGACTTTTTCAAAACAGTGCCAGTTGGACCGCACGCAGGTCAGTTTAAGTGTTGGCCTTGGTTCTGGATGATATTCCCTGTGTTTATTTTGATAACACCTATAGCTTTTGGTATTTGTATGATTTTTGATTATAAAAATTTTGCCAGCGATATGAAAAAATTGTGGGCAAAACTATTTACTAAAAAGAAAAAAGTTGCAACTGTAGAGGTTGCAGAAAATAATACTGAAAGCAGTATTGAAAACAATGAAAATAAAGAAGATAAATAGCTACAATTTGTCTTTTTGACTTTTGGCATAAAACTTTTTTGCCTTAATTAGGGCATCTAAGTTTTTGCCAATTTTTTTTATTTTAGAGTTGTATAAGTTTTTGTATGCAATCTCAAGAGCTGTCTTTGGGCTGACTTTTTTCATACTTTAAGTATTGCAAATTGTCAATATTTTATACAAAAAAAGAAAAAGTAAGAGTTTCCAAACTTGTACTTTTCGTGGAGAAAACTAGCTGATAAGTACAGTTTTTAACAAAATAGGCTGTTTTTGTGTTGAAAAAAGTGTTAGCATTGTGCATAAGTTAAAAAACAAAAACCGAAAAACCTTACAAAACAGCTTGTTTGATTGTCAATAAAAATAAAAAGCACGAGTTGTTGTTCGTGCTTTTATTTTAATTTTTTTATCAAGTCCATAATTGTTCGTTTGTTTTCTTTAGAGAGACCATTTATCATATCAAGCAAAATAAAATCGTCTTCACTTAATGTTGGGCAAAAGAATTCTGTTGTCGAAACTTGCAATACTTCAAGAATTTCTAAGAGAGAATCAATGTTTAATTGAATTTCACCACTTTCAACTCTGTAAAAGTATGTTTTTGAATGACCAAGCTCCATACCTAGTTTATATGCAGACATATTGCGTTGATTTCTAAAGTATCCAATTCTGTCAATAATTTCTTTTTTAGATAAATTTTCGTTTTTCATAATACACCTTATGAACATTTTAACAAAGCATTTTTGATTTATATTCACGGATTTCGTATATTATTTGCAAAATTATTACAAATTATGTTACTATTATTTTCGAATAATGTATTAATTTTGAATTTTATATTACGAAATAGGGGAATTATGGAGCAAAAAGTGTGTTGTTTTATTGGTCACAGGAATATTATTGTGACAAAAAAACTTGAGGAAACGGTATATGGAGTTATAGAGCAACTTATTGTATGTTGTGGGGTTGGTGTTTTTTTATTTGGTAGTAAAAGCCAGTTTGATGATTTATGTCGTTATGTGGTTTCTTCATTAAAAGAAAAGTTTCCATTTTTGAAAAGGGTTGCGTATACAGCTCGTAGTGAAGGATGTGTGCTAGAATGTGAAAGGGATATGTTTCTAATTTGGTTTGTCATTTTTTATGAGCGATTGAAAAAAATAGTAAAAATTTTCAACAATGTTATAAAAAGTGCTAAAAATGATTAGCATTTTTTGTTTTTTATGGTAAACTATAATTAATAAAAAATATTTTGAGGTTTCTATGGAAAAAGTTATTTTTGATTTAGATATTGGTGTTGATGATGCAATGGCTCTTATTATGGGTATCAATGACCCAGAGGTTGACATAAAGCTTGTTACTACCGTTTTTGGTAATGTTAGCGTTGAGCAAGCAACTAAAAACGCCTGCTATATTATTGAGCAATGTGCAAAAACAGACATTCCAGTTTTCTTTGGTGCGTCTAAAGGACTTAAGACTGAGGGTATAAACGCAATGGATGTTCACGGCAGAACTGGACTAGGAACAAAAGTTGTTGCAGAGAATGTAAGCAAGTATCCGCTTAACACTTCTTCTTATGGGGCGGTTGAGGCTATGAGGGATATGATTTTTCGCTATCCTAACGAAATTACAATTTTAAGTGTTGGGCCTGTTACAAACCTTGCTACCCTTTTTGTTAAGTATCCAGAAGTGAAAGACAAAATCAAGAGAGTGGGTATTGAAGTTGGTTCTGTTGATGGAAAGGGAAGCATAACTCCGTATTCAAGTTTTAATGCTTACTGTGACCCTGAAGCTGTTGACATTGTAATCAAAAGCGGAGTTCCTATAACTCTTACAACTAAAGAAATTGGAACATCTGCATTTTTTGATGAAGAACAAAGAACAAGATTTAAAAATGCTGGAAGGGTTGGGCCACTTTTGTATGACCTATGCGAGGGATACAAGGACAAGCTTCTTGAACCGGGGCATTATGCCGTTCACGATACTTGTGTGCTTTTTGCAATTTTGAAAACAGATATATTCACTCGTCAAAATGTGGATATGGTTATAAATACCACTAATGATGAGAAAAGAGGTCAAACAAAGTTTAAAAACAATGACAACAGTCACATAACTTTGGTTACTAGTGTTGACAAGAAAAAACTCTTCAAAAAGATGGAAAACAATATAAAATTGAGTTAAAACTCAAAAATAGGTGTTTTTTATGCGATAAAGTAGGGGCTTTGTCGCATATTTTTATGCTAAAACTATTGTAAAATTTTTAGGGCTATGTTATAATATGTGCATACATATTATGGACCCGAACTCAAAAAATGACGGAGGATAAAGAATAATGCCAGAAGAAAATCAATCAAGAACAGTCCCATTACTTGACAATATTAGGGACTACACATTGCTTTACAATTATGTAAACGCATTTAGACAGATTCAACTTGAGTCTGGAGATATTTATGAGAGGATAAGTGAAAACGAGCGTAAAAACGGTGTGACTTTTAACCCTAAAAGTTTGACCGTTAAGGGTATGGTTGAGCTTATTCATAAGTATCCAAGCATTACTAACATTGGTACTGCAAATCAAAAGAAGTTGGCTCAACTTCATAATTATGCAACAAGCATTAGTAGTGACTTCCCAACAACCGACCAAATTGACGCAGAAAAAGCAAGATATGAGTCTGTTATGCATCAAAGGGATATTGACACTGCACAAGCTGTTGAAGCTCGAGCTCAAGAACTTAAAGGCCTAAAGAAGAACCACAGAAAGAGTGGAAGAAAACTTGTGGGTGCTGTTGTTCTTGGTGTTCTTGGTGCTGTGTTGACTGCTGGTATCGTTGGTGCTTTTGGTACTGCAGTGTTTGGATTAATTACAAACGCTGTTACTCTTGGTGCTGGTATCACTAGTGGGCTTGCTGTTGGTGGTCTTGTTGTTGGTATCGTTGGTGGAAGACTTCTATTCAATGGATTATCTAAGATGTTCTCTAAAATAAGAAGCAGATTTGGTAAGGCTAGAGAGGACTGGAGAGGTACAAGAGCTAAACTAAGAGATGCTAAGAAAGAATACAGAAAAGAAAAAGCACAAAGAAGACTTGCTGAAAGAGCAATTGCATTTGATAATGCTTATAGCAGAGAGCCATATCCAGGAAGAAACTTGTTCAATGCTAATGAGTATAATAATGCAAGAAATCTCAATATGCAAGAAATGCCTCATATTGAGCCAACTCCAGAAGAGCAAGCAGAGCTTGAAGAGACTAGAAGAAGAATTGCTGAGCAAGAAGCTAGAAGAAATGCTGGAAGACAAAGACAACAAGGAAATGATCAAAACCTTGAAAACAGTGAAGAAGAATTAACAGGAGAAGAACCAGAAGAACAACAAACTGGCGAACAAAACGAAAGCGAGAGCGAAGGCGGTCAACAAGGTGGTGAGCAACCTGGAAGAGAAACTGAAGCTGAACCTATTGTTGTTGGTGGCGGAAGATCAAGAGGTCCAGTTCTTGATGAAGAGATTGTTGAAGAACTTGATGATGATGAAGAGGAAGAATTAAACAGAGTTCTTAACAACGAAACAAACGAAGAAAATAACGAGACAAACGAAGAAAACAACGAAGAAAATGCAACTGAAGTTGCTCCTGTTTATAATTTTGCAAATATGGATACTGATGATATTTATAGTGATATCCAAGATATGCAAAAAGAGGACGAAAGACTTGGAAGAAGACTTTCTAGAACAAAAAGTGCAGACAAACAAGAGCAGTTTACTAACGCTCGTAAAGAAAATGAAGAAAAACTTAATGCTTATAAAGAAGAACTTGGCAAGAGAACAATAACTCCAAAAATTGCAAGTGCTCTTTATGAAGACCAAGAAGTTACTCCTAAAGATCTTGAGAGTATTGAAGAAGACAAAGAAGAAGCTCCTAGAATATCTTCTAGAGAAATTAGAAGAATTATGAAAGAAGCTGAGGCAAACGCCCAAGCACTTGACAATGAACTTAAAACAAATAATAGACTCACTGTCAATGAATACAGAGAAAGAGTTCAAAAGAGAAATGCTTATAACTATTTCGCAGCAGAAATGGAAAATGAACTTTCTGCAAGAACAGCTTTTGAAGAGTTTAAGTATGGCGAGCAAGGAATGGCTCTTAGAAGAGCTCTTGACGGAGCTGGCAATGAGTACTTAGAAGCTCTAATTGGTGATTTTGCAAGAAATATGCCTAAAGTTGCAAGAGCTATGGAGGCTAATGGTACTGGCGGTACTGTTTGGGGCGCTGGTGAAAGACTTGATGACCAAGCTATTGAATATATCACTAAACTTGGTGAGTCTAATTTTGGTCAACAGCTTGTTGCTGAGCTTCTTGAAGAAAGAAAATTGACTGCAGGTGTTGATACAGCTAAGGTATTTGAATTAAGAAATGAAGCATTACAAGAATACAATTCACTAAAAGGTGCTCCAAATGTTGACTCTATTGAGCTTGCTAAAGCAGAAAGTGAATTTAGAATGTATGATAGAGAGCTTGATACAAGAGACCTTGAAGCAGATAAAGACACAATTGCTACTGGTATGCAAGATAAAGGTAACTGGGATAGAGATGCTTATGCTTCTCAAGTTACTGCAGTTAATGAAGAAATCAACAAAAAAGAAACTGTTGGTGTTCTTGAGACTGAGGTTGAAGACACTGTAATCACTCTTCGTAAGAAGAAAGAAAGAGCAGAGACTATGCTCAAAGAGGTTCAAGAAAAAACAACTATACAAACTCCTGATGGCGGAAAAGTTGAAACTGTTCCTAATGGTGTTAAGTTTAGCGAATATGAAGGTGCTTTAGTAGTTAGAGAAACTATTATGCAAAATATACAATCTCTTGATAGTCAAATTGCAGAGATTGAAAATGCAAACAGAGAAGAAATTGAAAGAAGAATTGCAGAAGCTAAGAAAATTCAAGTTGCATTGATGGTAAATCCTGATGCTTTAACTTGGGTTGGAGTTCCTGCTCCTGAAGTAGCAATGGGAAGAGCCTTTAAAGAAGAAAAGGCTATTACACCAGAACAAGCGAAAGCTTATCTTGATGAGTTTGAAAAAACCGGCATTCTTCCTGAGTTTGACGGACTTGATGCAGACCCTGAATTTAGGGCTTTGGCTGAACAAATAAGAATTAACTCATTTGGCAGAACTCCATCTGCTGATGGTGTTAATGTTAAAAAGTCTTTGGAAGAACTTGGCAAAGAACAAGAAATTGAAGAAAGCAGAGTTGAGCTTGAAAACATAAAAACAAAAGTCGCTGGCTGGAGAGAACAAGCTGTTAAAGATGGTCTTATCGCTGAAGAAGACAAGAATGACCAAGGCTTATTCGTTATAGCGAATAATCAAGCAGCTCTTGATGCTGGCTATCCAGATGATGTTCAAATTTCAAGGCTTATTGGAAGAGCAAGAGTATTGCTTGGCAGAGTTGTTCCTTATGATCAACAAAAAAAACATACAGGTCTTGATGGCGAGACTCACATTGCTACAAAAGAGGGCTTAGAAAAGGCTGTTGAGGCATTTACATCTTTCCTTAGAGAAAAAGCTAATGTTCTTGAAAACGCAGAAGAGGAAATTGTTGAAATTCTACCTACTCAAGACGAGCAAGAGAGAGAAAACAACTTAGAAAACAGCGAAACAGAACAAAATGAAACTGAAGCGACAGATACTGCAGAAGCAGAACAAACAGAAACTGAAGCGACAGATACTGCAGAACCAGAACAAACTGAAAATGAGGCGACAGTTGAAGCTGAAAATACTGAAATAGAGCCTACTGAAACTGCAGAAACAGAACAAACAGAAGCTGAGGCGACAGATACTGCAGAAACAGAACAAACAGAAGCTGAAGCGACAGTTGAAGCTGAAAATACTGAAGTAGAGTCTACTGAAACTGCAGAAGCAGAACAAACAGAAGCTGAGGCGACAGATACTGCAGAACCAGAACAAACTGAAACTGAGGCAACTCAAACTGAGGCTGTTGCTGAAGAAGAAGCAGAACAAACAGAAGAAGAACCTGCTCAAGAAATTAAACTCGGCATTGCTCTTGATTCTCTTGCACATAGAAATAACAGAAGAGAAGAGGAAATGTCAGTATTTAGTGCTTATGGTCCAGCGCTTGGTGAAACTGCGACTATTGAGGATGCTCAAAAGTTCCTTGAAGCACTTGATAGAGGTGAAATTATTGAGCTTGACAGAATTGAAGCAAGACCTGATTTTGCTGAAATTCTTGACACCATTAAAGTTAATATGGTTGGTCGCCCTGGCGATAAAAACTATAATATTCAAAAAGCTATTCAGTTCTATGAAGATGAAGTTGCAAAGGCTGACAAGTATGAGGCTAAGCGTGTTGAGGCTGGAAAGAAACTTCAAGAAGCAAGACAAAAAGCTGTTGATGCTGGTTTAGTTGAAAAAGAAAGACTTAACGAAGAAGGCTTCTGTCCGGTTGCTGCGAACCAAGCAGCTATTGATGCTGGTTATCCAACTTGGGAACAATCTAATGAATTATTTATTCAACTTATTGAAGCTGAAGAAAAACTTCAAGCAATTGAAGACAATACTACTCATAAAGACAGAAATGGTGTTGTTCATAAAGGAAGCAAAGATGCATTAGTAAGCGCTGTTGAAGAAGCTAAACATTATCTAAGATCTTTCATTATGGAAAAACAAGTTCTTGGTGCTGAAAATGCTGTTGACCAAGATAAAGAAGATCAAGAAAATGCACTTCAAGCTCTCATTAGAAAAGCAAGAGGATTTATTGCTCCAATTGTAGGCAGAAAGAAACCTAAGAAGAAAGGACAAACTCCTGAAAACACACCTCAAAGCAGAGCAGAGCAAATCATTACTAAAGATATGCTTCGTATGCAATTTGTTGCTAAATTCAAAAAAGGCAACGAGAAGGGTAAGGTTACTGGCGACATTCTTGGTGCTAGAAGAGAAATGATAGATGCTATGCTTGGTGCTTTAAGAATGTCTGAAAAAACTTCAGGTATTAAAGAAGAAGACTTCATTCCAAAAGAAATTCTTGAGGAAATGGTTGATGAGTTTATCAACGAAACTAAAGAGTTTAAGGGTAAATGGCATAACCTTGTTCAAGAAAAAGAAGCAGAACTTAACGCTTCAAGAGAAAATGCTCCTGAAGTTCAAGCAGAAAATCAACCTGAAGCTGTTGAAGAAAAGAAACCTGAAGAAGATGCTGAAAATGTGGAAATTTTACCTGTTGCAGAAGAGGAAGAAAAGAGACGCAAGTCTACTCAAGGCCTCAACATTGAAGTTTCTTCAAGAATGAGCATTAAAGAAGAAGGTTTTGTATTCCATAGAGGAGAAGTTTCATTCGTTATCCCTCACGAAAAAATGGTTGTTGTTGATAATGATATCAAGGCTATGAGAGAGGCTGGTAAAACTGAACAACAAATCATTGAAAAACTTGCTGGTGATTACAAGAATAAGTTCGCTTATGAGGGCAGAACAAAGAAAATTGTTCAAGGTCAAAAGAACTTTGCTCAAGTTGTTAAGAGTTATGACGAACGCCAAGAAGCTATTAAAAATATTGAAAATGCAAGTGAAGAAGACGATTTACAACAAGTTGTAGATGCTGGTGAAGCTAAGAGACTTGAAGAAGCTCGCAGAGAAGAAGAGGCTAGAGAGCGTGAAGCCCAAGAAGAAGCAAGGCGTCAGGCTGAAGAAGCTAAGCGTCAGGCTGAAGAAGCTGAGCGTCAAGCAGAAGAGGCAAGGCGTCAAGCTCAAGAAGAGGCAGAGCGCAGGGTTCAAGAAGAAGCTGCTAAGGCTCAAAAAGAAGAACTTGCAAACAGCAATCTTGCTTCTAGAATGACTGTTTCTCAAGATGGTTTTGAATTTAAGAATAACAAAGGTAAAACTTTTGTCGTTCCATATAGCAAGATGGAAAACATTGCTAAAACTATTGAAGTGCTTGAAACTAAAGAGTGGGGCGGAAATAGAGAAGAGCAAATTGCTAAGCGTCTCACAGGTACTAAGGGCATTAGCACCGGTATCAAGTACAGAAGAGAAGACGGAGAAATCGTAAGACAAGGTAGCGTTACTGGTTTTGAAAACTTTGAACAAATTTATAAAACTTATGGTTCTCAAAAGGCTGAGATAATGCAGGCTATTGAAGAAGATAAACTTCGTCAAGCAGAAGCTCAAAAAGCAAGAGAGGCTGAGGCTGAGCGTAAAGCAGAGGAAGCAAGGCGTCAAGCTGAAGAAGTTAAGCGTCAGGCTGAAGAAGAAGCAAGGCGTCAAGCTGAGCGTCAGGCAGAAGAAGCAAGGCGTCAAGCTGAAGAAGAGGCAAGGCGTCAAGCTGAAGAAGCTAATCGTCAGGCTGAGGAAGAGGCAAGGCGTCAAGCTGAGGAAACTAAGCGTCAAGCAGAGGAAGAGGCAAGGCGTCAAGCTGAAGAAGCAAGGCGTCAGGCTGAGGAAGAAGCAAGGCGTCAAGCAGAAGAAACTAAGCGTCAGGCAGAGGAAGAAGCAAGGCGTCAAGCTGAGGAAACACAACATCAAGCTGAACAACCTGCTAAAAAGCAAAAGAGTGCTAAACTCCAAGCTGTTGAAGAACAACTTAGAGCCCATTATGAAAATGGAGGAAAGCTTTCTCAACAACAATTTGATAAGGCATTATTTGAAGCTGGTTTAACTGCTGATGATACTCTTCTTGCTCAAGGTATTTACCAAGGATTAGAGGCTCAAAGACAAGAAACTATCAAGCAACAAAAAATTGAGAATCTAAGAAGAGCAAGAGAAGAAAAAGCTCAGCAAAATCCTGAGGTTCAAGAAGATAACAAACCAAAACAAAACCCAGAAAACAAATCATCAAACAATAACAACAATAACAATAATAACAACAATGATGATAACCAAGAAATGGGTGCTGAATAATAACTAAAGGCAAGGCTTAACCGCCCTGCCTTTTTTATAAAAAAAAGAAAATTGCTTAAAAATAAGGCTTGTCTCGAGGTAGACAGGTCTTTTTTTATTGTTCTATGCTAAAAAGCTTTGCATTTTTGGGTTGCGTTGTGGTAATATTTAGTTATAGGTGGGATTATGGACTATAAACAAACATTAGACGAACTTCAAAAAAAGCTGATTCATATCAGCCACTGTCTTTGACATTGATAAATTAAAACAACAAGAAAAAGAACTCAAAAGTGAGCTTGCTGACCCTGAGGTGTATTCAAATTTTGAGCTTAGTAACACTATTTCAAAAAAACAGGCTTCTATTTCAAGAGTTGTTGCTGGGTTTGAGGATGTAAATGGTTCTCTTGAAACAATGAGGGAGTTATACACTCTCTATAACGGTGAACTTGCGGAAGAAGATGCTGTTGCTTTTGAAAAAGAGCTTAAAGAGACCGCTGAAGAAATAGAAAAACTTTATATTGAAAGTCTTTATAGCGAAAAAAATGATGATGCAAATGTGCTTTTTGAAATCCATTCAGGTGCTGGCGGTGAAGAGGCTCAAGATTGGGCTGAGATGCTTGAGCGTATGTATCTTGGCTATGCGGATAAAATGGATTACGAAATGACTCTAGTTTTTAAAAACAAGGGTGATGGGGCAGGCTTCAAAAGTGCAGGCTATATAATAAAAGGAATAAACGCATATGGCAACCTCAAGAATGAAAGAGGGGTACATAGGCTTGTGCGTATTTCTCCGTTTGATGCAAATAAGAGAAGACACACTTCTTTCGCAAGCGTAGAAGTTTCGCCAATTTTAGACAAACAAAAACTCGAGATAAATCTTAGTGATGTAAAAATCGACACTTTCCGCAGTGGTGGAGCTGGTGGGCAGAATGTAAACAAGGTTGAGTCTGCGGTAAGACTTACGCATATTCCAACAGGCATTGTTGTCTCTTGTCAAAATGAAAGAAGTCAGCTTCAAAACAAGGAAATGGCATTTCAAATGCTTTATGCGAAACTAAACGAGCTGGAAGAAAAGAAAGAGGCTGAACAAAAGGCAAAAGAAAAGGGAATGCAAATGAAAAACGAGTGGGGAAGCCAAATAAGAAGCTATGTATTGTATCCTTATAAAATGGTAAAAGACCTTAGGACAAACATAGAAACCTCAAATACTGAAGATTTTCTTTCAGGAAATATCCACGAGTTTATTATTGCAAATTTGAAAAATAAATAGAAAAACACTCTTCCATTTTTTATATCTTATGATATACTTAATAGGTTGATGAGGTAATTATGAAGTACAGAAAAATTATGGAGTCTCCAGAAGAACTTTTAAGCGAGGCTGAAATAGATAAAATAAGAAATATCTGCGATTACATCTATAATCTAAATAGTGATAAAATTGCAGAGCAGTCGCTTCAGGATTTATATGATACTGCTGTTTATCTTGGACTTACTAAAAGGTTCTACACAAAAAAGTACGCAGAGACATATATTTCAAAAGAAGAGTCAAAAAGTAACGCTTATATGCAAGAAATCAAAAAAATAACATTTCTATACAGAATGATGAGTCCTGCATATGGTAATATTGAAAGGGAAATCTTAAAAAATTCTAAGGTTGGACTTATTGACAGGGCTAATTATTTTGAACAATTCATTGCGCATACTAATAGCTACGAGGCTATTGAAGAAAGAACAAAAAAAGAACTTGCAGACATAGAAAGTCTTGAGGAAATGAGAGCAGAAAGCAAGGAATAATTTTTAAAGGTATAAACTATGGAAAAGAAAAAAGATATAATCATTCTTGGCATAGAGTCTTCTTGTGACGAGACAAGCGTTGCTGTTTTAAAAAACGGTAGGGAAGTCTTGGCAAATGTGATTTCTAGCCAAATAGACATACATAAGCTTTATGGTGGGGTTGTTCCAGAGATTGCTTCGAGAAACCATGTTGTCAATATTGATGGGGTTTTAACAGAGGCTCTAAGTGAAGCAAAGGTTACAATGGATGACATTGATGCAATTGCTGTAACTTATGGTGCTGGACTTTTGGGGGCTCTTATTGTTGGTGTGAACTTCGCAAAAGCATTAAGTTATAAATATAATAAGCCTCTTATTGCCGTTAATCACATAGAGGGGCATATTTCAGCGAACTATATTGAGCATAAGGATTTAAAACCGCCATTTGCTTGCTTGATTGTTAGTGGTGGGCACACTGCTCTTTGCAAAATGGAGTCATATACTTCAAGAAAACTTATTGGAACGACTACTGATGACGCTATTGGAGAGGCTTTTGATAAAGTCGCTCGTGAATGTGGACTTGAGTATCCAGGTGGACCAAATGTTCAAAAACAGGCGTTGCTTGGTAAAAAGTCAATCAACTTTATTGTAAAACCTCACGAGAAGTTGAAAGATTACAATTTTTCATATAGCGGTCTTAAAACTGCAGTAATTAACTATATGCACAACAAAAAGCAAAAGGGTGAGGAAATTAGTATCCCTGATGTTTGTTGTTCTTTCCAAGAAGAAGCTGTACATCAGGTTGTATATAAAAGCATAGAAGCCTGCAAAAACTTTGGTCTTAAGACTTTGGTGCTTGCTGGTGGTGTTAGTGCAAACGCAAGACTTAGGGAACTTGCAAGTGAAGAGGGGAAGAAGGCAGGAATTACAGTGCTTTATCCACCACTTAGACTTTGCACAGATAATGCGGCAATGATTGCTTCTGCTGGATACTTTGCTTTTATTGAAGGCAAGAATATTGCTAGCAACTTAACACTTGCTCCGTCTTCAGTTGTGCAGTTGTAATAAATAGAAAAGCGCCGGTGTGTGGTTTAAAATTTTTGTACGCATAAAGGTGGCGGTTTTATTACATAAATTGCTTAAAAATTATAAAAATAAATGTTTTCGCACTTGACAACAACGCATCCGTGTGTTATTATACTAACGCACCGACCGTAGAGGGGTGTTAATTTTTTAGGAGAATTTTTTTATGAGAACCAAGATTACACTAGAATGTACTGAATGTAAACAAAGAAATTACGACAATTATAAGAACAAGAAAAATGACCCTGACAGAATTCAATTAACTAAGTATTGCAGATTCTGTAAGAAGCATACAGTTCACAAAGAGTCTAAGTAATATAATTTTATTTTTTTAGGAGATATTATGGCAAAAGTAGAAAAAACTCTTGCGAATGGCACTACTGAAGTTAAGCAAAAAGAAGATAAGAAACAAAAGAATACTAAAAAGTCTGTGAAAGCTAAAGACCAAAAGCAAAAGCGTTCTCGTGTTAAAGAGACTATGTCTGAGCTTAAAAAGGTGTCTTGGCCATCTTTTGGCAAAACTATGAAACAAACCGGTATGGTTATTTCTGTAGTTGTTCTTTTTATGCTCGTTACTCTTGGTATCGACAGTCTTCTTTCTTGGCTTTTGAAACTCATAACTAATATATAATAAAATATCTATAAGGATTGATTTGTATGGATGATGTTTTAAACGAAGAGCCTAAATGGTATGTTCTTCATACTTTCTCAGGCTATGAAAATATGGTTCAAGATAACCTCTATAAAACTATAGAAAACAACAATCTTCAAGATTATATTGTTGAAGTTAAAGTGCCTATGGAAGAGGCTATTGAAGAAAAGAACGGCAAGAAGAAAGTCGTTGAAAGAAAAATGTTCCCTTGCTATGTTCTTTTAAAGATGAGATATACTGACAATCTTTGGCATACTATTGTTAACACTCGTGGTGTTACTGGATTCGTTGGCCCTGCTGGCCGTCCGCTTCCTCTAACTGATGACGAGGTAAGAAAGATGCGTCTTGAAAAGATTGTTGTAGACCTTAAAGTTGATGTTGGAAACAAGGTTAAAGTTGTTTCTGGTCCGCTTGAGGGTTTTGTTGGAGATGTTCTTTCAGTAGATGTTGACGAACAAAAATGTAAAGTTTCTGTTGAAATGTTTGGAAGACAAACTCCAGTTGACCTTGATTTCGTGCAAATAGAGGTTATTTAGTTTTGCGTATTGAAGTAATTAATAGGCAAGTACTAAATTTTTAATGATGAATTATGAGTGATGAATGAAGAATTAAGGCAGACGCTACCGCTTGGAGTAAACAATATGTAATCGTGAGGGAAACTCACGCTTCAATAATTCTTCATTCTTCGTTCTTCATTCTTCATTTTGTATTGATTTATCATATCCTTATATATTATAGGGAATGTATGAGGGTATTTTAAATAAATGTGGGAGGAGTAAATCTTTTAATGCTCCACAAAACACCACAGAATTTACCACATAATTGGAAGGAGAAAATTATGGCACCAGTTAAAAAAATAACAGCAGTCGTTAAACTTCAACTTCAAGCTGGTAAGGCAACTGCAGGTCCTCCTGTAGGTTCATCTCTTGGTCCTTACGGTATCAATATCCCAGCTTTCGTTAAAGAGTTCAACGATAAAACAGCAGCTCAAGCAGGCTTCATTATCCCTGTTGAGATGACTATTTATCAAGACCGTTCATTCACTTTCGTTCTTAAAACTCCACCAGCTGCAGTTTTAATTAAGAAAGCTATTGGTCTTGAATCAGGTAGTGGAAAACCAAATTCACAAAAAGTCGGCAAAATCACAAAGGCTCAAGTTCGCACTATTGCGGAAACTAAAATGCCAGACCTCAATGCTGCAAGCATTGAATCTGCTATGAGTATGATTGAGGGTACTGCTCGTTCTATGGGCGTTACCGTTGTAGAATAAGAGGAGGCATTTATAGTATGAAATTCGGTAAGAAATATAGAGCTTCTTTAGAAAAAATTGACAGCCAAAAACAATATGAAGTTGCAGAAGGCTTAGCTCTTGCTATTGAAACTGCTACTGCTAACTTTGATGAAAGTATTGAAATCCATGTAAAGCTTGGCGTTGACCCTAAAAACGCTGATCAACAAGTTCGTGGTTCAGTAGTTCTTCCTCATGGTACTGGTAAGTCTAAAAAGGTTTTAGTTATCGCTAAAGGTGATAAGGCTGAAATCGCTAAGGCTGAAGGTGCAGACTTCGTTGGCGCTGAAGAAATGATTGACAAAATTATGAAAGAAAACTGGCTTGGCTTTGATGCTTGTGTTACAACACCAGATATGATGGGCTTAGTTGGTAGAATCGCTAGGGTTCTTGGACCTCGTGGTCTTATGCCAAACCCTAAGAGTGGTACTGTTACTCCTGATGTTGCTAAGGCAATCAAGGATATTAAAGCAGGTAAAGTTGAATACAGACTTGACAAGTTCGGTATCATTCACTGTGTAATTGGTAAGAAGAGTTTTGGTGTTGAAAAGCTTCAAGAGAACTTGGATGCACTTATGGACGCTATTATCAAAGCAAAACCTCAAGCTGCGAAGGGTGTATACATTAGAAGCGTTGCTCTTGCATCTTCTATGGGCCCTGGAATCAAGGTTAGATATTAATATTAAAACTAATATAAAAGCACCATTTGGTGCTTTTTTTTATTGATAAATTACAAGACTAAGAGATTTTGCAATGGAGAATCACAAAACAGAGTTTTGTCTTCCGTAGAAACTAAAAGCGAAGCTTTTCAAATATTATGACGCTCTGCTTGGGATATAGTAATGATGAATGATGAGTGAAGAATGATGAATTTAGGATTTTTATTGCAGTAGTATAAAAAATGAATCAATTAGCCTTGGTCTCTCCGGACGGGGAGAAGGTGGTGCTTGCACCAAAAGGGGAGAAAAATAAAAAAATTAAAATAGTGCCTGTTTTCGTTTGGAGATTTTGAAAATATTATATATAATAATATGTGTAAAGGTATAAACTAAAGAGAAAGGTGGAAGTTTTGAACAAAAAATTAAATATATTGTTAATAATTTTGTTACCAATAATATGTCTTGTAATAGCAGGCATACCTTTTACTTTGGCAGATTATCCTGAAACACAAACAGAACAAACAATGAACGGCACAAGTGCAGAAGATACAGGTGCAAGCACTGCAGATAAATCTCTTAAAGGTGGGGCGTTATATATAAGTGGTGGAGCAACATATACAATGACAGGTGGTTCTATTACTGGAAAAACCAACCAATATGGTGGAGCAGTATATGTAACAAATGGTTCAACCTTTACAATGACAGGTGGAACAATCACTGGTTGTACAGCTCTTTATGGCGGGGCAATCTATGTTGAGGCAGGTGGTACTTGTAATATAACAGGTGGTACAATTACTGGCAATAAAGCACAATATGCTCCAGCAATCTATGTAGAAGATGGTGGAGTACTTAATGTAGACCAAACCGCAGTAATTAAAGATAATGAATATGAGTTATATGGTAACTTGCTAGAGGTTTATGTAGACGGAACACTTGTTCAATCTCGATATATCAAGGCTGATACATATACAATTGACGAAAATGAAATGCCACTTGATTATGAGCATTGTTGCGGATATTTCTTAGATGAAAAGTTAAGTCAATGTTCATTTGGAGAGGTTGCACTTACAAGCGAGGCTATGGGCTTTGCACCAAGAACAGCAGATGCTGAAGAGTATGTTGCGAGGTTGTATACCAAAACAGCAAACCCAAATAATTTTACATTTACATTCAACAGCACAACGCAAACATATGACATAAGAGCCATAAATACTAGTATAAGTGGGCATATAGTACTCCCAAAAGAATATGATAATATACAGACAAGTATTTATGACGGACCTTCTAGTACAAACAACGCTTTTTATTTCTGTAAAAATATGACAGGAATAACTTTTCAAGAAGGTATTAATATAATTTCTCCATATACTCTTTATTCTTCAGTTATTGAACAAGAAATTGTTATTCCAAATAGTGTTACAGTGATTGGCAAATCGGCATTCTCTAACAGTGTAATATCAGGGAATTTGGTTATCCCAAATAGTGTGTTAGAAATAAGAGAAAAAGCTTTTAGGAATTGTGATAAATTAACAGGAGACTTGGTTATACCCGATAGTGTGTTAACAATAGGAAATAGTGCTTTTCATGATTGTCAAGGATTTAATGGTCGGTTAATTATAAGTAATAGCATTGAAATAATTAGTGAATCCGCTTTTTTTCAGGCAACGAGTTTTACAGGAGATTTAATAATTCCTAATAGTGTAAAAACGATAGGTGGGCAAGCATTTACGAATTGCACAGGATTTACAGGAAATTTGGTCTTAGGAACAGGTTTAGAAGAAATAGATGAATGTGCTTTTTGGGCATGTAGTGGTTTCACTGGAGACTTAATAATTCCGGATAAGGTAAAAACTATAGGAGGGTATGCTTTTTTAAACAATACTGGATTCAAAGGTTGTTTAAAATTAGGAGAAAGCTTAATCACTATAGGTGAAAAAGCGTTTGGTCATTGCGCTGGTTTAACAGGTGGATTGGTTATACCTGATAGTGTAAAAACCATAGAAGCTGACGCTTTTTATGGTTGTAAAGGTTTAACAGGCAGTTTAACAATAGGTAAAAATGTAGAGACAATAGGTGGTGCCGCTTTTATGTCTTGCACTAAATTGTCTGGAAATTTGATTTTGCCAGACAGTGTAATAACTATTGGTGCAAGCGCATTCTATAATTGTTACGGGTTAACAGGAGATTTAATAATACCCGATTCTGTAACAACTATTGGTGCAAGCGCATTCTTTAATTGTTACAAGTTAACAGGAGATTTAATAATACCCGATTCTGTAACAACTTTAGGTGATAAAGCGTTTGAAAGTTGTTCAGGTTTTAATGGGTATTTAACAATTGGTAATAATGTTACAAGTATAGGATATTCTGCATTCCTTTCTTGCAGTGGATTGACAGAAGTAAAAGTATCAAGCGGTAACACTATATATGAAGACAGAGGGAAGAATGCAATAATAGAAAAAAGTACAAATACAATAATACAAGGATTTGATTGTACAGATTTAAGTATGCTAGAAGAAGTAACAATTATAGGAGATTATGCATTTTCTCATTGTAGAGAATTAACAGGAAAATTAATAATACCAAACAATATAACAAGTTTAGGAGTTTGTTCATTTCGATATTGTACAGGGTTAGAAGGTGTATATTTACCGAGCAGTGTAACAACGATAACTGCTTCAAGTTATTCAAATGCACCATTTCGTAATTGTTCAAGTAGTTTAGTAATATATACAGATGTTGCAAATGTGGAAAGTATACCAAGCGGTTGGGGTGCTTATTGGAATTATTATGATAGCTCATACCAGCTCGAAGTGGTTTATGGTTGTTCGATTGATAGTGAGGGGAATATTGTAACCCCAACAACAATTAATTTCTATGTGGATGGAAGTTTCCATAGTTCTATGGTAAAATTTGGCTCTTCCTACGAGGTTCAAGAAGAAGAAATGCCTCTTGATTACGAACATTGCTGTGGATATTTCTTAGATGATATCTATATGACAACAATAAAGAACAACACTATTGATTTGTCTAATGGTGATGTAAATTTATATACGAGAACTGCAAACGATTCAACTTGCTTTACATTTGAAATGAATGAAACGACAGGCAATTATGATATAGTTGGCACAACTCTAACAAGTGGGGATATTGTTTTACCAAAAGAACACCTTGGTGTTCAGGTGGGGATTGGTATAACTGATAATGAAATAGAGCCTGCAGTATATGAAATTGTATTTTCAGGGGCTGGCATAACATCAATAATATTGCCTGCCGGAATTACAGAGTTGATTGATGGTGTATTTCAAAGCGCAATGTCTCTAAATTTAATTGATAGTTGGTCAATCAATATTCCAGATTCAATAACATATATAGGCATAAATGCTTTTAGTAATCAATCAGGTTTACATACAATAACACCAATTCAAAATGGGGTTATAAGAAATTACTCATTCTTGCGTTGCGTTGGATTAACTGGAAGTGTAACAATAGGGGATGGTGTAACAAGTATAGGAGATTCTGCATTCAAGTATTGCAGTGGATTAACAAGTGTAATAATAGGAAATAGTGTAACAAGTATAGGTTCTTCTGCATTCAATTCTTGCAGTGGATTAACAAGTGTATATATTCCAAGCAGTGTGACAACAATATCTGCTTCATATTATTCCGGTGCACCATTTTATGATTGTTCAAGTAGTTTGGTAATATATACAGATATTGCAAATGCTTCAAGTGTACCAGCTGGCTGGGGTACATATTGGAATTATAAGTCTTCAAGTGCTACTTATACAACAAACTACGGTTACACTCTCGAACAGTATAAATCTGCGGTTGGACTTGAATTTGCTTCAACTTCTGGCACAGAAATAAATGATAGCCAGTTAGAGATTGAAATAATAATAGAAAAAAGACAGGAAATAGAACCTGTCTTTTTTTATGACTAAGTTTAGATTTGTTTTTTTTGTTGCTGTTCTTATATCTATATAATATATGGGCAGGAAAGGGGAGGAAAAAGCCTTGTAAAGTAGGGCTGACAGGGTACAAAAAAGTTTGTGCAAATTGTACATAATTTTCAGGCAATTATTTTTCAAAAAACTCTTGACACTGACCCGTGTGTTTAGTATAATATACAGGCTGCAATATGGGAAGATGCGGAAGGTTACCCATGAGCCTTGATTGGGATAACTTCTGTGGACAAGTCAAAACAGAGATTTTGGCGAAAGATATTTCCAATAATTGTGTTATTCGCAGGACTTAAAATTTTGCAGTGCGAAGTTGGAAATTAAGTCGGTCTTAAAAATATTACTTGGAGGTTACAAATGGCAACACAAAAAATTCGTATTAAGCTAAGAGCTTATGACCACAACCTTGTTGATGAATCTGCTGCAAGAATTGTGGAGACTGCTAAGAAAGCAGGCGCTAAGGTATCTGGTCCTATTCCAATGCCTACTGAAAAGGAAGTAGTTACTATCCTTCGTTCAGTACATAAACACAAAGATTCAAGAGAACAATTTGAAATGAGAACTCACAAGAGAGTTATTGACATCTATAACCCATCTGCGAAGACTGTTGATTCACTTATGAAAATCGACCTTCCTTCTGGCGTAGATATCAATATTAAATTATAAGGACGGAGGGTAAACAATTTATGAATAAAGCTATACTTGGCAAAAAAATTGGTATGTCACAGATTTTTACAGACTCTGGTCTTGTAATTCCTGTAACTGTTGTTGAAGCTGGTCCATGTCAAGTTTCACAAATTAAAACTGTTGAAAAAGATGGATATAGTTCAGTTCAACTTGCATTCGTTGATGCAAAAGCAAATAGAATTTCTAAAGCTGAAGCTGGTCACTTAAAGAAAGCCAACATTGCTCCTAAGAAATATCTTAAAGAGTTTAAGATTCCTACTGATGGTCTTGAACTTGGTACAGAAATCAAATGTGATGTTTTTAAAGAAGGCGACATCGTTGATGTTTCTGGTTATACAAGAGGTAGAGGTTTCTCTGGTGTTATCCAAAGATGGAATTTCCACAGACTCCCTATGACTCACGGTACAGGCCCTGTACACAGAGAACCTGGTTCACTTTCAGCAAACTCAGATCCTTCTAGAGTTTTCAAAAACAGAAAGTTGCCTGGTCAATATGGTAACGAAAAGGTTACTATCCAAAATCTTGAAATTGCAAAAGTAGATACTGAGAGAAATCTTCTTTTAGTTAAGGGTGCTATCCCTGGTGCTAAAGGTTCTGTCGTTACTATCTGCTCTGCAGTGAAAGCGAAGTAGTGGAGGTAATGAATAATGCAGACTAAAGTATTAAATATTAAAGGCGAAGAAGTTGGAAAAGTTAGTCTTAATGATGAAGTTTTCAAAGCTCCATATAACGAGGCTCTTATCCACCAAATCGTAGTTGCATATCTTGCAAATCAAAGACAAGGCACAAAATCAACATTAACTCGTAGTGAAGTTCGTGGTGGTGGAAGAAAACCTTGGAGACAAAAAGGTACTGGTAATGCTCGTCAAGGCTCTATTAGAGCTCCTCAATGGATTAAGGGTGGCGTAGTATTTGCTCCAAAGCCAAGAGATTTCTCTAAGAAAGTTAACAAGCAAATGAAGAGAGCTGCTTTTGTTAGCGCAATCTCTACTTGCTTAGCTGAAAAATGTTTAGTTGTTGTTGACGACTTAACACTTGAAGCTCCAAAAACTAAAGCTGTTGCTGAAATCCTTTCTAACTTAAAGCTAGAAAAGAGAGTAACTATCGTAACTAACGGAATGAATGAAAATGTTGTTCTTTCAGCATCTAACATTCCAAATGTTAATGTTACTACAGCTGACCAACTTTGCACATACGACATTGTTGTTAGTGACAAAATCCTTATTACTAAGGAAGCTATTAAGGCAATCGAGGAGGCATGC
This sequence comes from Clostridia bacterium, assembly GCA_017501645.1. GTDB lineage: Bacteria > Bacillota > Clostridia > Christensenellales > UBA1242 > UMGS2069. Next base: position 27,363 of record JAFVWN010000004.1, read on the forward strand.
AAATAATGGTAGCACACGATATTATTGTTAGACCTATCCTTTCTGAAAAGAGCTATGCTGATATCGCAAACAAAAAGTACACTTTTGAAGTTGCTAAATCAGCTAATAAAACTCAAGTTAAGAAAGCTATTGAAGAAATCTTCAAAGTTAAGGTTGAAAGTGTAAACATCTCTAATGTTTACGGTAAGATTAAAAGACAAGGAAGACACGAAGGACTTACTGGTTCATACAAAAAGGCTATCGTTCAATTAACTGAAGATAGCAAGACAATTGAGTTCTTTGATAGTCTATCATAAGGCAAGGGAGAGTAAATTATGGCATTAAAAAGATATAAGCCGACAACCGCTGGTCAAAGAGGAAAGACCACAGCTTCCTTTGAAGAAGTAACAGCTTCTAAACCTGAAAAATCTCTTCTTGATACTAAGAAGAAATCAGGTGGTAGAAACAACGCTGGTAGAATTACTGTTCGTCACATTGGTGGTGGAAACCGTCAAAAATACAGAATTATTGACTTCAAAAGAAATAAAGACAACATTCCTGCAAAAGTTGCATCAATTGAGTACGATCCAAACAGATCTGCTTACATTGCTCTTCTTAACTATGCAGACGGTGAAAAGAGATATATCTTAGCACCAGTTGGTCTTAATGTTGGTGACACTGTAATGAGCGGTGCAAACGCAGAAATTAAAGTTGGTAACACATTGCCTCTAGATAACATTCCAGTAGGTTCTGTTGTTCACAACATTGAGTTCCATCCAGGTCGTGGTGGACAAATCGCTAGAAGTGCTGGTATTTCAGCACAATATATGGCTAAAGAAGGTAGATATGCTACTCTTCGTATGCCATCTGGAGAAATGAGAAAAGTTCTTGTTACTTGTAAGGCTACTCTTGGTCAAGTTGGTAATGTTGAACACGAAATCGTTTCTTTAGGTAAAGCTGGTAGAAAGCGTCATATGGGCGTTAGACCTACTGTTCGTGGTTCTGCTATGAACCCAGTTGATCACCCTCATGGTGGTGGTGAAGGTAAGTCACCAGTTGGACACGCTGGTCCTATGACTCCTTGGGGTAAACCTGCTATGGGTTATAAGACTCGTAAGAAAAAGAATAAAACTGACAAGTTTATTGTTAAACGCGTTAATTAGGAGAGGGAAGTATGAGTAGAAGTGTTAAAAAAGGTCCTTTCGTTGCTGAAAGTCTTGTAAAAAAGATTGATGCTATGAACGAATCAAGAGATAAACAAGTTATTAAAACATGGTCTCGTGCCTCAACAATTATCCCTTCAATGGTAGGTCACACTATCGGTGTGTATGATGGCAGAAAGCATGTTCCTGTTTATATTACCTCTGAAATGGTTGGTTATAAACTTGGTGAATTTGCTCCAACACGCACATTCAAGGGACATAAAGGAGCTAAGACAACAAAAGGAGGTTCTAAATAATGGCAACTAGAAGTCGTGAAAAAGCTGTAGCTAGAAAAGCAAATGCTGATAAGCGTGCTAAAGCTGTAGCTAGATATATTAGAATTTCTCCTTCAAAGGTTAGAATTGTACTTGATGTTATTCGTGGTCAAAAATACGAAGACGCTGTTGCAATTCTTAAAAATATGCCTAATGCAGCAACTGAGAGCGTTTTAAAGGTTCTTGAGAGTGCTGGTGCTAATGCTGAAAACAATCTTGGCCTTAACAAGGCTGACCTTGTTGTAGCTGAAACTTTTGTAGACGGTGGTCCAATTCTTAAGAGATTCCAACCAGTTAGCAAAGGTAGAGCACATTCAATTAAAAAGCGTACTAGCCACATTACAGTCATTCTTGACGAGGCTAAGGCGTAGGAGGATACTATGGGACAAAAAGTAAATCCAGTTGGAATGAGAGTTGGTGTTAATAAAGAATGGGAAAGCAAATGGTTCGCTGATAAGAAGAACTTTGGTGCTTACATTCTTGAAGACAACAAACTTCGTGAAGAAATCGAAAAGAATTATAAGAATTGTAGTATCTCAAAAATTATTATCGAAAGAGGTGCTGACGGTAAAGTAACTATCACTCTTCATACTGCAAGACCTGGTATGGTTATCGGTCAAAAGGGTGCTGGCGTTGAAGCTATGAAAGCTAGACTTGAAAAGCTTACTAAGAAAACTGTTAGTATCAATGTTATTGAGATTAAAAATCCTGACTTAGACGCACAACTTGTAGCTGAAAGCATTGCTTCTCAACTTGACCAAAGAGTTGGTTTCCGTAGAGCAATGAAGCAAGCTCTTGCTAGATGTCAAAAAGCAGGTGTTAAGGGTATTAAGATTATGCTTAGTGGTCGTCTTGACGGTGCTGAAATCGCTAGAAGCGAATTCTACCAAGATGGTTCACTTCCTCTTCAAACTTTAAGAGCAGACATTGACTATGGTTTTGCTGAAGCTCATGTTTCAGGATTACTTGGTGTTAAGGTTTGGATCTATAAGGGCGAAATCTTAGGAAAAGTTAATCTTAACAGCTCTTCAAGAAGAGGAGGAAACAATCATGTTGATGCCTAAAAGAGTTAAAAGAAGAAGAGTTCAAAGAGGCAGAATGACTGGTAAAGCTACTCGTGGTAACAAAATTTGCCATGGTGAGTTTGCTATTGTTGCTCAAGAGCCATGTTGGATTACTTCAAACCAAATTGAAGCTGCTCGTATTGCGATGACTCGTTATACAAAGAGAGGCGGTCAAGTTTGGATTAATATTTTCCCTCATAAACCAGTTACAAAGAAACCTGCTGAAACTAGAATGGGTTCAGGTAAAGGTTCTCCTGAGTATTGGGTAGCCGTTGTTAAACCAGGCAGAGTTATGTTTGAAATCGGCGGTATTAAAGAGGAAACAGCAATGGAAGCACTTAGACTTGCTAGTCATAAGTTACCTTGCAAAGTAAAAATCGTTAGAAAAGCTGATCAAGAAGCTGCTGACGCTGTAAAACAAGAGGAGGATAAATAATGAAAGCAACCAATTTTGCATCAATGACAGATAAAGAGCTTGCTAACAAGCTTGTTGATTTGAAAGCAGAACTTTTCAATTTGCGTTTCTCTCATGCTACAGGCAACTTAGCTAATCCTCTTGCTCTTAAAACTTGTAAGAAGGATATTGCTAAAGTTAAGACTATTATCCGTGAAAGAGAACTAGGCTTATCTAAAGTTAGTCCTGCACCAACTGAAAATAAAAAAGTAGCTAAGAAGGCTAGAGGTTAAGGTGAATTATGGCAAATAGCGTAGAGAGAAGTTTAAGAAAAACAAGAATTGGTATTGTTTCATCTAATAAGATGGACAAGACTATTGTAGTAGAGGAACACACTAAAGTTAAGGACCCTATCTACAAAAAAACTATCAATGTGACAACTAAATTCGTTGCTCATGATGAGAAAAACGAATGTGATATTGGCGATACTGTCGAAATCGCTGAAACTCGTCCTCTTTCTAAGAATAAAAGATGGCGTTTAGTTAGAATCGTTGAAAAGGTTAAATAATAAGCCAAGGAGTAAAAGAAAATGATACAACCACAAACAAGACTTAAAGTTGCTGATAATACTGGTGCTAGAGAAATTATGTGTATTCGTGTTCTTGGTGGCTCTAAGAGAAAAAGCGCTAACATTGGTGATGTTATCGTTGCTTCTGTTAAGTCAGCAATCCCTGGTGGAAATGTTAAAAAGGGTGATGTTGTAAAAGCTGTTATTGTTCGTTCTCACAAGGGAATTAGAAGAAATGACGGTAGTTACATCAAGTTCGACGATAATGCAGCGGTTATTATCGATAACCAAAAGCAACCAAAAGGAACTCGTATTTTTGGACCTATTGCGCGTGAGCTTCGTGAAAAAGATTATATGAAAATTATTTCGCTTGCGCCTGAAGTTATTTAGGAGGAACGCTAATGAAAAATTTAAATGTAAAAACTGGCGATACCGTTCTTGTTATCACTGGTAAAGATGCTGGCAAGCAAGGAAAAGTTTTAAGCACTTCTCCTAAGGCTGGCAGAATTACTGTAGCTGGTGTTAATATGATTTCTAAACACCAAAAAGCAAGAAAGGCTCAAGAAAAGAGTTCAATTGTTAAGAAAGAAGGCACTATTGATGTTTCTAATGTTATGGTAGTTTGCCCAGCTTGTGGAAAACCTACAAGAATTAAGCACACTATTGTTGACGGAAAGAGCGTAAGAGCATGTAAGTGCGGTGCAACTCTTGACAAAAAATATGTAAAAGAAACAAAGAAAACTGCTAAAAAGACAACTGAAGCTAAGGCTGAAACTGCTGAAAAAACAACAGCCAAGAAGACTACAGCTAAGAAGTCTGCAGACAAAAAAGTCGTAGCAACTGCAAGTGCTAAGGATACTAAGACTACTGCAGTTAGAAAATCAGCTCAAAGAGGAGTGTAGTATAAATGGCAAATAGACTTAAAGAAAAATATGTTAATGAAGTTGTTCCTGCACTCGTAAAAGAGCATGGCTACAAAAATGTTAATGAAGTTCCAAAACTAGAAAAAATCGTTCTAAATATGGGACTTGGCGATGTTAAGGACAACTCAAAGAGCTTTAACCTCGCTGTTGAAGAGCTTGCTGCTATCGCTGGTCAAAAGCCAGTTGTAACAAAGGCTAAGAAGAGTGTCGCTAACTTCAAAGTTAGAGAAAATATGAAAATTGGTGCTAAGGTTACTCTTAGAGGTACAAGAATGTATGAATTTATGGATAAATTTATGGCAATTGCACTTCCTAGAGTTCGTGACTTTAGAGGCCTAAATCCTAACTCTTTTGACGGAAGAGGAAACTATGCTTACGGTGTTCATGAGCAACTAATTTTCCCAGAAATCGTTTATGATAAGATTGAGAAGATTAGAGGTTTTGATATTTGTTTCGTAACTAGTGCTAAGACTGATGACGAAGCAAGATCACTCTTAAAACTTATGGGAATGCCATTCAAGGCGTAATCGGAGGTAAGGAGATAGATATGGCAAAAAAATCAATGATTAATAAACAGCAAAAACCACAAAAATTTTCTACGCGTGAGTATACAAGATGCTCTATTTGCGGAAGACCTCATGCTGTTCTTAGAAAGTACGGCATCTGCAGAATCTGCTTTAGAGAACTTGCATATAAAGGTCAAATCCCTGGCGTTAAGAAATCTAGCTGGTAAGATGAGTAAGGAGGAATTTATATAATGTTAACAACAGATCCTATTGCAGATATGCTTACAAGAATTAGAAACGCCCAAGTTACTAAGAAAGACAGTGTAACTTTTGAAGCTTCACGCATGAAAAGAGATATTGCTCAAATTTTGCTTGATGAAGGCTTCATCAATGCTTTTGAAGAAGTTAACGACGGCAAGTTTACTAATATTGTAGTAAAATTAAAATATGGTCCTAAGGGAGAAAAGGTTATTACTGGTCTTAAGAGAATTTCTAAGCCTGGTCTTAGAATTTATGCTGGTAGTGAAGAGCTTCCTAAGGTTCTTGGTGGCCTTGGCATTGCCATCGTGTCTACATCTAAGGGTGTTATGACTGACAAGAATGCTAGAAAACTTGGTATTGGCGGCGAAGTGCTCGCTTATATCTGGTAAGGAGGAAGGGTTATATGAGTCGTATTGGTAGATTACCTATTGAACTTCCTAGTGGAGTTACTTTAGACCAAACAACTGACGGTGATGTTATCGTTACTGGTCCTAAAGGTACCCTTCGTCAAAATGTTGCTTCATGCATCACAATCACTAAGAGTGAAAACGAAGGAAAAACTATCGTTACACTTACTCGTGCTAATGACGAGAAAGAAGTAAGAGCAAAACATGGTCTTTACAGAGCATTACTTGCTAATATGGTTAAAGGTGTAACTGAGGGTTATTCTAAATCATTAACAGTTGCTGGTATCGGTTACAAGCTCGCTGTAAGTGGTAACAAACTTACAATGAACCTTGGACTTTCACATCCAGTAAATATGACTATTCCTGAGGGTTTAACTGTTACAATCCCTACAGCTACTGAAATCGTTGTTTCAGGTACAAGCAAGGAATTAGTTGGTCAGTTCGCTGCTGACATTAAAGCTACTAAACCTGTTGAACCTTATCACGGTTACGGCATTCATTACACTAATGAAGTTGTTCGTCGTAAGGAAATCAAGAAAGGTGCTAAGAAGAAATAAGGAGAGATAAGATGTTTAAAAGGGAAGATAAGAACAAATTAAGAAAAGCTAAACACAACCGTATAAGACATACTTTGGTTGGTACTGCTGATAAACCTAGACTTAATGTTTACCGTTCAACAACTAACATTTACGCTCAAGTAATTGATGACAATGCTGGTAAAACTCTTTGTGCAGCTAGCTCTCTTGATAAAGATTTAGCATCTAAACTTCAAGGTAAGAGCAAGCAAGAGCAAGCTTACATTGTAGGTGAAGCTATTGCTACAAAGGCAGTTAAAGCTGGCGTTAAAAATGTAGTGTTTGACCGTGGTGGATATATTTACACAGGCCGTGTGCAAAAATTAGCAGAAGGCGCTAGGTCAGCTGGTCTTGAGTTTTAGGAGGAATTATGGCAGAAGAAGTTATCGTTGCAGAAGTTGCTACTGAGGCTCAAGAGCCTGCTAGCAAGCCAAATGAAAGAAAATTCTCTAAAGGCTCTAAAAACCCAAGAGCAAGAAGAGAGAAAACTAACGAAAAAGTTAGTGATGGCATTGACAAGAAGATGGTTAATGTTAACCGTATTTCTAAAACTGTAAAAGGTGGTCGTAAAATGCGTTTCAACGCTATTGTCGTTGCTGGTGACAGAAACGGTAGAGTTGGCGTTGGTATGGGTAAGGCAACAGAAGTTACTTTAGCTATTGAAAAAGCTAGCGTTGATGCTAAGCGTCATATGGTTAAGGTTGACATTGCTGGAACAACTATTCCTCACGAAGTAGTAGGTGAATTTGAAACTACAAAAGTTATTATGATGCCTGCTAAAGAAGGTAATGGTGTTATTGCCGGAGGTAAAGTTCGTGATGTTGTAGAACTTGCCGGAATTAAAGATATCACAACAAAACTTTATGGTTCAAACAATCCTGTTAACTGTGTTAAAGCTACTTTTGACGGATTAATGAAACTTAGAAGTGCAGAAAAAATCGCAGCTCTTCGTGGTAAGAGTGTGGAAGAGATTAGATAGGAGGAGTGAACAATGGCAGAAGTAAAAGAAACTAAAACAACTAAAGCAACTGCAGAAAAGAAAACTGCTCCTAAGACTACAGCAAAGAAGACAGCTCCAAAGGCTGAAGCTACTGCTGAAGTAAAAGTTGAAGCTCCAAAGGCTGAAACTAAAAAAGCTACTAAGAAAGTAGCTCCAATGCTAAAGATTAAGTTAGTTAAGAGTGCTAGTGGCAGACTTGCTAAGCAACAAAAGACACTTGTAGCTCTTGGACTTTCTAAAATCGGTAGCGAAACAGTTAAACCAGACAACGCTCAAATCAGAGGTATGATTTTCGTAGTAAAACACCTTGTTTCTGTTGAGAGCGTAAAGGAGAACTAATATGAAATTACACGAATTAGCTCCTGCTCCAAATTCTACTAAGTCAGTTAAGAGACTTGGTCGTGGTATTGGCTCAGGTACTGGTAAAACAGCTGGTAAAGGTCACAAGGGACAAAACGCTCGTAGTGGCGGTGGCGTTCGCCCAGGATTTGAAGGTGGTCAAATGCCTCTTATCCGTCAACTCCCTAAGCGTGGATTTACTAATAACTTTAGAAAAGTATATACAACTATTAATGTTGGGGACTTAGAAAGATTTGAACCTAACACTGTTATAACAGCTGAAATGCTTAAAAGCATTGGTCTTATTGCTAAGATTGAGCCATACGGCTTAAAAGTTCTTGGTAATGGAACTCTTACAAAAGCTTTAACTGTTAAAGCAGAAAAATTTACCCAAAGTGCTATTGATAAAATTAGTGCTGCTGGCGGGTCTGTTGAGGTGAAATAATGTTTAAAACACTAGGAAGTGCTTTCAAGAACAAAGATATACGAAAGAAAATTTTAATTACACTATTACTTCTTTTGATATACCGTTTAGGTTGTTATCTACCTATCCCAGGGTTAGAGCCATCAGTTTACGCTGATGCTGTTTCTGGTGATGGTGGAACAGGATTACTATCATTGCTTAATGCAGTTACTGGTAGTGCTCTTGCCAACGGTGCGTTCTTCGCTCTTGGTGTTACGCCATATATCAACGCTTCAATCATTGTTCAACTTTTAACTGTAGGTATTCCTGCACTTGAAAGATTGAGCAAGCAAGGTGATGATGGTAAACAAAAAATCAACCTCATTACTAAAATTGTAGCTCTTGTGCTAGCGATAGCCCAAGGTGTTGGTATTGTGCTCGGCTTTGGTACAGATTTGCTTTCTCCAATTTTTGGTGAAGACTTAATCTGGCTAACTGCTGTATTCGTAATTATTTCCCTAATTGCTGGTACATGCTTAACAATGTGGATTGGTGATAGAATTACTGAACAAGGTATCGGTAATGGTTTATCACTCATCATCTTTGTTGGTATTATCTCAACTGCTGGGCTTTCAATTGTTAGCTCATTCAAAAACATTTTTGATGGTAACTTGAATGCTCTATGGGAATTACTTGGATTTTTGGCTTTGGCTTTTGTCATATTCGCTCTTATTGTGTTTATCGATATGGCTGAAAGAAAAATTCCTGTTCAATATGCTAAGCAAGTTAAGGGAAGAAAAATGTATGGTGGTCAATCATCACACATTCCACTTAAGGTTAACGCAAGTGGTGTTCTTCCAATTATCTTCGCAACAGCTATTATTACTTTCCCTAACTTAATTATGCAACTTTGTGGCGTAACTAGTGAAAGTGGTTGGTTTGCTAAATTCTACTATGAGTACATTGGTGCTGGTGGAGTAGTTTATAGCATTTTGGTAGGTTTATTGATTTTATTCTTTACTTACTTCTATGCTCAAATCCAATTCAATCCAACTGATGTAAGTTTGAATATTCAGCAACAAGGTGGCTTTATCCCAGGTATTCGTCCGGGTAAGCCAACAACAGAATATCTCACCAAGGTATCAAAAAGAATTACATTATTTGGTGCAATATTCCTTGCATTTATCGCAATTGTTCCATCAATCGCATTTAATTATGTAGCTGGTGGTTCTCTTGGATTAATCAATGCGTTTACTGCAACAGGTATGTTAATCATTGTAAGCGTTGCAATTGAGTTTAATACTCAACTTGAAGCTCAACTTATGATGAAGAGACACAAGAATATTTTATAATAGACTCCGCTTCGCTTTGGGCTTCGGCTCAAAGCGAGGTGTAGTAAATTTCATTTTAAGAGGTGTATATGAAATTAGTACTTATTGGTGCTCCAGGTTCTGGAAAAGGAACTTTAGCACAAGGTCTTATTAAAGCATTAAATATCCCATCAATTTCTACTGGAGATTTATTAAGAAACAGTATTGCAAACGGTACTGAACTTGGTAAAACTGCTAAGAAATATATGGATGAAGGAAAATTAGTTCCAACTGAGTTGGTTCTTGATTTATTAAAAGAAAGACTTGCTGAACCTGATACTAAGAATGGCTACATTCTTGATGGTTTCCCAAGGTCTATGGAACAAGCTGAACTTCTAGATTCAATGGTAGATATTGACTTATGTTTATATCTAGATGTTGATAAAGATGTTATTGTTAATCGTATTGCTGGCAGAAGAACTTGCAAGAAATGTGGAGCAATCTATAACACTAATACTTATAGCTCACCAGTTTGTGAATGCGGTGGTGAACTTTATCTTAGAGATGATGACAATGAGGTTACTGTTGCTAAGAGATTTGATACATTCACAAATACAACTAGTCCACTTGTTGATTTTTACAGAAACAAGGGCATCTTGAAGACTGTTAAAGGTCAAGATAGAGCAGAGGACACATTAAACAAAGCTTTGGAGATTATGAAGTAATATGATTACTGTAAAGACTCCTGAGCAAATAGAAAAAATGAGAGAAGCAGGCAAAATAGTTGCTGAAGTACTTGAGGAAATGGGGAAACACATTAAACCTGGGATTTCAACACTAGAGCTTGATAAAATTGCTCGAGAATACATAATAAGCAGAGGTGCAAAACCATCATTTTTGCATTATCACGGATTTCCAGCTTCTATATGTGCATCAATTGATGATGTTGTTGTTCATGGAATTCCAAAAAAGAATCTTGTTTTACAAGAAGGTCAAATTGTAGGTATTGATGTGGGTGCTGTGAAGAACGGTTACCACGGAGATGCAGCACGAACTTTCCTAGTAGGGAATGTGAGTGAAGAAAAAAAGAAATTAGTACAAGTTACTGAAGAGTGCTTTTATGAGGCTATAAAAGGTCTTAAAGAAGGCAGTCGACTTGGCGATATTGGTGCTCGTGTTCAGCACCACGCTGAGAAGCACGGTTATTCAGTTGTAAGAATTATGGTCGGTCACGGTATCGGCAGAGAGATGCACGAAGACCCTGATGTACCAAACTATGGAACTGAAGGAACTGGAATTAAGCTTAAAGCAGGTATGACTCTTGCTATTGAACCAATGATAAACATGGGCTCTTATGAATTAAAGCTTAATGGTTGGGACGCTAGAACTATTGATGGACTCCCAAGTGCACACTACGAGAACACTGTCTTAATATGCTCAGACGGCGTTGAGATTTTAACAAAAATTTAAAATGGAGGCAAATGGTTTTGAGTAAAGATGATGTAATTGTAACAGAAGGAACTGTCATTGAGGCAATGCCGGGTGCAACCTTCAAAGTTCAAATTGCAGGCGGTCATGTGGTTACAGCATATCTTTCTGGTAAACTATGGAAAAACTTTATCCATATTTATGAGGGTGATACTGTAAAACTCGAAATGAGTCCTTATGACCTTAGCAAGGGCAGAATTATTTGGAGAAGTAAGTAGAACAAAAATTAACTATACTTTTTAAGGAGAATAGAAAAATGAAAGTTAGAGCAAGTGTTAAGCCTATCTGTGAAAACTGTAAAGTTATCAAGAGAGAAGGCAAAGTTAGAGTTATCTGCAAGAACCCTAAGCACAAACAAGTTCAGGGTTAATAAACTTGAAAATTATCGCCATAAAGGCGGCATAGAGTAATCTACTTTATGGTGTTTTTATACAAAATTGTAGATTTTATCTGCAAAGTATGATATAATATTTATGTTATACTAAAAAAATCAAAAATAAAATTTTAATTTATATCTTTTGGAGGATAAAGATGGCAAGAATTGCTGGTGTGGATTTACCAAACGAGAAAAGAGTAGAAATTGGTCTTACTTATATCTACGGTGTTGGTAAAGTAACTGCTAACCAAATTTTGGAAGCAACAAAAATCAATCCTGACACTCGTGTTAAAGATTTAACAGAGGCTGAGATTGGTAAAATCCGTGAATATATGGATAAAAACCTTACTGTTGAAGGTGACAAGAAAAGAGAAGTTGCTATGAACATTAAGGGTCTTATGGAAATCGGTTCTTATAGAGGAGTTAGACACAGAAAAGGTCTTCCTGTTCGTGGTCAATCAACTCGTTCAAATGCAAGAACTCGTAAGGGCGCTAGAACTAGCTCTGTAAAGAAGAAATAAAGGAGAGAGAAGATAAATGGCACAAGCTAAGAAAACAACTAAAAAGCGTAAAATTACAACCAATGTTGACAAAGGTATTGTCCATGTACAATCATCTTTCAACAACACAATTGTAACTATTACTGATACACAAGGTAATGCTCTTTCTGCATGTAGTTCTGGTGAACTTGGTTACAGAGGTAACCGTAAGAGCACACCTTTCGCAGCTGGTCAAGCTGCTGAAACAGCTGCTAAAAAAGCTAAAGATTATGGTTTGAAATCTGTTGAGGTTTATGTTAAAGGTCCTGGTAATGGAAGAGAGTCTGCAATTCGTTCTCTTGCTACTGCAGGTCTTGAGGTTACACTCATTCGTGATGTGTCTCCAATCCCTCACAATGGTTGTCGTCCACCAAAACGAAGAAGAATATAAGGAGTAGATAAATGGCAAAATATACTGATGCTGATTGCAGACTTTGTAGAAGAGAAGGCACTAAATTATTTTTAAAGGGTGATAGATGCCTTTCTAAGAAGTGTGCTATGGAAAGAAGACCAAGTATCCCTGGTCAACACCCAAACACTCGTAAGAAACCAAGCGAGTATCAAACTCAGCTTAGAGAAAAACAAAAAGTTAAAAGAGCTTATGGACTTCTTGAGAAGCAATTCCATGCTTATTATGAAGAAGCTGAAAGAATGAGAGGTAAGACTGGTGAAAATATGCTTAGCCTACTTGAGCGCCGTTTAGACAATGTCGCTTACAGAATGGGTTTAGCATCTAGCCGTGCTGCTTCTAGACAACTTGTTAACCATGGACACATTTGTGTTAATGGAAAGAGAGTAACTATCCCATCATACCTTGTTAAGGTTAATGATGTAATTTCTGTAAAGGAAAACAAAACAAAGAAAGCTCCATTTGTTGCTGTTAAGGAAACAAGAGTTGTTGTTCCTAAGTGGCTTGAATTCAGTACTGAAAAACTTACTGGTAAGGTTATTGCTCTTCCACAAAGAGATGATATTGACCTTAACATTGAAGAGCACTTAATTGTCGAGCTTTATTCTAAGTAATAACGGATAGGAGGCTAAGTTATGTTAGAAATTGAAAAACCAAGAATTGAATGTATTGAAGAAGAGGGCGATGCTTATTCTAAGTTCGTTCTAGAACCATTAGAGAGAGGTTTTGGTGTTACTATTGGTAACGCTCTTCGCCGTGTTTTACTTTCAAGCTTGCCAGGTGCTGCTGTTACCAACATCAAGATTGAAGGTGTTTCTCATGAGTTTACAACACTCAAGGGTGCAAAAGAAGATGTAACTGAAATTGTTCTTAATATGAAAGGTCTTTCTGTTAAGACTGCAAGCACTGATATGTCTTTCAAAAAAGTTTTAAAACTTAAAAAGAAAGGCCCAGGCGTTGTTACAGCTGCTGATATTGAAGCTGATGACGAAGTTACTGTTCTTAACCCAACATTGTACATTTGTACACTTGAGAGTGATGCAACTTTAGATATGGACATCATGGTTGGCCGTGGCAGAGGATATGTTCCTGCTGACAAGAATAAAGACATCAGCCTACCTGTTGGTTATATTGCTATTGATAGTATTTTCACTCCAGTTAGAAAAGCTAGCTATGATGTTGAAAATACTCGTGTTGGTCAAAATACTGACTACGATAAACTTGTACTTGAGGTTACTACTAATGGTACAGTTTCAGCTAAGGAAGTTGTGAGCCTTGCTGCTAAGCTTCTTAATGAGCATATTAACCTATTTGTTGAACTTGTTGAGTCTATGACTAACACTTCAATCTTAGTAAGTCGTGAGGAAGACAAAGTTCATAAGCTTATGGTTATGAGCATTGAAGATATGGATTTATCTGTTCGTTCTTACAACTGCTTAAAGAGAGCTGGTATCAACACTGTTGAAGATTTAATCGGCAAGACAGAAGACGATATGTTAAAGGTTAAGAACCTTGGTCGTAAGTCTCTTGACGAAGTTATCCACAAACTCGAAGGTCTTGGTTTGAGTTTAAAAACTAGGGAAGAATAAGGAGAATATAATGAATACACAAAAATTAGGAAGACCTACCGACCAAAGACTTGCTATGGTTAGTGGACTTGCAAGTGACCTTTTATGGTACGGTCGTATTGAAACAACTTTAGATAGAGCTAAAGCTGCTGCTAGATATGCAGAAAAATGTATTACATTAGCTGTTCGTTCATACAATGATGTTGTAACTGAAGAAAAAGTTACAAAAGACAGCAAAGGTAATGAAAAGAAAGTAACTATCTCTAAAGATGGTGCAAAGAAGCTTGCTGCAAGAAGAGAATTAATTTCTCGTCTTGAGGACAGACAAGAACAAAGAGTTAAAGGTGAGAAGAAATCAGCTTTAACAGCTCGTAAGGGCGATATCAAATCTCCATTAATCGAGAAGATTTTTGAAGATTTAGCACCTAAGTATGCTCAAAGAGCAGAAGAGAAGGGAACTGCTGGTGGTTACACAAGAGTAATCAAGACAACAGTAAGAAGGGGCGATAATGCTCAACTTGCTATTGTTGAACTAATCTAGAGGGCATATTTTGCACCTCTAAGTGCAGAAATTAAAGAGAGAACGAAACAGTCATTTATGCAAATAAACTCCTGCTTCGATTCTCTCTTTTTTTCTTTCTTATAGGCACAAACTATGCCTTCTAGAGGAAGAAACAAACAGAGGAAAAGCTATTACTGTTGGGCATTTGGTTTACATTCGTTTATGTCTAATAAAGTCAAGCGAGCCAGAACCCGCCGAGCCTTCTTCAAAACGCAAACTCGACCCTCTGTGGTGGGCGAGTTGGTAAAAATGTAAATAAGAAAACACAGGATAATAAATCTTGTGTTTTTTCTTTTTTATAGGCATAAACTATGCCCTCTAGAGGAAGAAATTGGTAGAGAGAAATAAAAATCAAGAGATTGAAAATGTTTGGGTTATGGTTGGAGTAGGTGGGATGTTGTAACATCTAAGCGGAGCATCTGCCATAATTCATCATTCTTCAATCATAATTCATAATTTTTTAAGAGTTAACCCCGCCGAGCCTTCTTCAAAACGCAAACTTGACCCTCTAGGGTGTTCGAGTTAGTAAAAATATAAATAAGAAAACACAGGATAATAAATCTTGTGTTTTTTCTTGTCTTTTGTGGCACAAACTATGCCCTCTAGAGGAAACTGTAAAAATGGAGGTTTATTGTATCTAATAAAATTTGGTTTAAGTTCTATATTATATATTGTAAAACTTTGTCAACATATCTTGGTTCCCCCGGACGGGGGAACCGAGGGCGGTAATTACTTGTTTTGTTTCAATATAAATTTTTATTTTTTTGACAACTGTTTATTGTTGAAAATTTTATTTCTCTATGATTATCAAAGACAAATTGTGTGCGAGTTAGTAAAAATGTAAATAAGAAAACACAGGATAATAAATCTTGTGTTTTTTCTTATCTTTTGTGGCACAAACTATGGCCTCTAGAGGAAGAAATTGGCAGAGAGAAACAAAAATCAAGAGATTGAAATTGTTTGGGTTATGGTTGAGGAGCGGGTGGGAGAGCGGTGGTTTCACTGTTGTAACATCTAAGCGGAGCGTCTGCCATAATTCATCATTCTTCAATCATAATTCATAATTTTTTAAGAGTTAACCCCGCCGAGCCTTCTTCAAAACGCAAACTCGACCCTCTAAGGTGTGCGAGTTAGTAAAAATATAAATAAGGAAACACAGGACAATAAATCTTGTGTTTTTTTGTTATTGCGTGTTTTTGCTTGACTTTTTGGGGGATAAAAAATAAAATTAAAATGAATAAATAATAGAGGAGTGGTCGCAAAAGAATGAAAAAGAAGATTTTAAGAGTGATATTCACTGTTATTCCTGTTGTTTGTTTGGTTGCGTTGTATTTGTTTGTGGCCATTCCTATGCGTGAAAGAAAAGATAGGGATGATGGTTCTAATAGTGAAGTCTATCAAGGTGCATATTTTGCTTCTGCAACAGAGAAAAGTCCTGCTTATGGGCAAAGTAAAAGTTATAAGGGTGGGGCGATATTTATTGAACCAAATGTAACTTACAATATGAACGGAGGTTCTATCACTGGAACTAATAAAAAGTTTGGCGGTGCTGTTTATATAAGCTCTGGTGCAACTTTTAATATGAAAGGTGGCTCAATTACTGGCTGTAACGGAATGTATGGTGGAGCTATTTATGTTGAAACTGGTGGAACTTTGGTTATTGAAGCAGGCACACTTACTGGGAACACTGCAAACTATGGACCGTCTATTTATGCGGAACAAGGAGCAACTGTAGACATTTCTCCAAATGCAAATATTAGTAGCAATGATATTTTGTATGAGGTAATTCTAGATATTTCAAATGAAGAGATAGAGATTGGTGCTGACCTTACCACAAGATATATAACTATGGGGTCATATCCTCAAACTGCTGTTGATGAAACAATGCAGAATACATTAACGGCTTGGGCAAGCTCTCAAACGCCGAGTCATTTTGATGGTGTTGAAATGTACACTTACACAGATGGAAATGTATATGTTCTTGGTCAATGCTGTGGTGGATTTACTTTCTCTAGTGGCTATTATGCGGCTGATGGTGAATATTTATGGTTTAAAATAGAACCAATAAAGTGGTGGATAATCAACTATGATGGATATCAAGACGGAATGACAGAGTTTTGGCTCTTAAGTAGAAGTGCGTTAACAACCTATGATATGTATGGAGATTCTATGAATTGGGTTAATTGTGGCATTCGAGATTGGCTTAATGGTAGTTTTTATGAAAATGCGTTCACTGAAGCAGAAAGAAATCTTATTAACTTAACCAATGTTCAAAACAATGATGGTTATAGTTATAATTACACTGATGGTTCTGGACAAGCAACGAACGACTATTTGTTCTTACTTTCATTAGACGAAGTTCAGCCATCAAGTGGAACTTCTGCTCACGAATCAATTTTTGTAAGAGGGAATTATTCTTTTGATTTTGAGTTATATCCAACAGATTATGCAAACTTAATGCTTAATGGTTTTAGTCTAGGACACGCAATGTTAAGAACCGGTGTTTACTATGATTATGAAGACAATGCAATTCAATCATATTATTTATGGGATAGTGATTTTGCATTTATAACTGATGCTCCATATAATACAGGTTCAAATAGAGATGATTTGACTTATATTCGCCCTAGTATGATTATAAGTCTGTCGTAAGGTTTGTGTCAGGAACTATAAGGAAATTGTCAAAAAGTTTGGTTGTAAAAAGATATTGTGCTTTTTGAAACATAACTTTTGCAATTAAAAAGTTAATATTTTACTTTATCGAAATATAAATACTTAAATTCAATTTTTATAAACGGGGTGGAAGCCTCGTTTTTTTGTTATCATCTTAAGTTTAGATAAGGGGTTATATCTCAATATCGTCAAGGTCATCAAATAGGGCGTTGCACTCTTCTTTTGTGTATTCTCTTTGAGAAAAATCCGGAGGTGGTGGAGGTGGTGGTGAGGGTTTTTGCTTGTACTCTTTGTAACAATCGTTTATGATTGGTTCATAGTGTTTTATGCACCACTCAAGAGTTGCAAACTCTTTTTCCATAAGAAAGGGACTTTCTTTCAGTTTGTTTATTAATAAAGAAATACTGAAGTTTCGAGGTAAATCACTTTTAATATAATTGTTTTTATCTGGGAACGAAGCTTTAAAAATTTCTTTTATCTTTTTTAAATGCTGAATTTTTAAATTATTATTTCTGGCGAGGACACTATGTGGCTTATCGACGACATATTGTTTTTTATAAATAGTTTTTTTATTAATATTATTATATTTATATAAGGGTTTGACCTGCGAAATTTTGCTTGAGAAAGCTACTTTACCTTGCGAAATTCTGCAGGGGACAAATCTTTTTCTCTTGCGATAAGTTGCAGGAGAAATGTGAGGAAAAATAAAAGAAATTCCAAACTTATTGTAATTAGTAGCAACAAGGTTTGCGGTTGTGAGAGTTTTTATAATTTGGCTCATTTGTCTTGTTTTTACATCAATAAATGGTGAAGAGTCAATAATTTGTTGTAGAGTGATAGGGTAAGGTAGTGTTTGAATAAGTTTATATACGAAAAAATCTCTTATATCAAGGCCTCTGTCTTTGAAAAATTGGTGTCTTTTGGTGTTCATAAAATTTGCTCCTTTTGATTCGAGTATACACCAGACTTTTAAAAGTTGAGCTGAAGTGTGACATAAAATGTAAAAGTTTTTTCAAAAAAAATAAAAAAGGCATAAAAATATTTTGAAAAAGAAAAAATAAGTGGTAAACTATATGTGTAAGAGGAACAAAAAATTGAAACGAAAAACTAAAGCAATATTAAGTATAGTGTTTGCAATTTTAAGTGTGACAAGTTTATGTTTGTCACTCCTTTTACCAAGCACAAAAGCAGAGCGAGAAAAAGCAATGCAGACAATTGTTTCTACTGCAACAACAGGAACAGGTGCAAGCACTGCAGATGCGAGCAAAAAGGGTGGAGGAATATTCCTTGAGCCAGACTCACAGTTTACAATGGCTGGCGGAACAATTTCAGGACACACACGAGATTATGGCGGAGCTGTTTATGTGTCAAACGGTGCAATATTCACAATGACAGGAGGAACAATTTCTTCAAACGGAGCCACTTTTGGTGGTGCAGTCTATGTTGAGGCTGGTGGAGAGTTTTATTTTCGAGGTGGAACAATTACTCTAAATAATGCCTCGTTTGGTGGAGCAATATATATTGAATCTGGTGCAAAATGCTATATTTCAGGAGGAACAATCTCATCAAATACAGGAACAGCAGAGCCTGCAATTTACTATGAAGATGGTGCAACTTTACAAATAACAGCAGGAACAATTGGACCAAATGAAGTTTCAGGTACTCAAACATTAGAAACTCCAACTTGTACATTGAATGAGGATATAATTACAATAGGTGAAGTTAGTGGAGCTCTTGGATATAGGGTCGATATAAAAGATGGAACTAATAAAAGCGTATTAAGTTTTGTAACCCAAGAAACACAAATAGACCTAAGTAACTATGATATAGGAGGAGGAACATTTAATGTTGAAGTAACGGCTATTGGAACTTTTGCTACTTGTAGTGATAAAGCCGTTGTAGAATATTACATTTATAAAGAAATAACCTTAACAATATGGATTTTAAAGTGGGATTTATCAGGAGAACCAGAAGGTTATGAAAACTTACCGCAAGAACAAGGTGGCATATACCAGATTTATTACACTCTTCCTGGGGATATGGAAGAAGAAACTTGTAGTATTTCTGTAAGTTCTGGTTCAGGTGTGGAAATGTCAAATAAATTGTATTTAACGACAGGAGCGGGAACATCTTGGGCTGAGGTTGTTGAAACATATAAATTAAGACACTATTATGCTCAAGATAGTGGGCACGAGGGTATTTATCCAGCAGGAGAATACTGGAATCAAACAACAGACAACCCTGTATTCACAAAAGATACAGAGATAATATTCTATAAAAAGGTTTGTTTCGACAGCGAAACGCTTGTTGAGTGTTATGATGAGAAAAGGAAGAGAAGATACAAGAAGAAACTTAAAGATATTACATACAAAGATAAACTTGTTGTTTGGAATTTCGATAAAGGCTGTTTTGATATAGCTTCTCCGTTATTTATAACTAAAGAGCAACAAGATAACAGGTATACTGAAGTTACCTTTAGTGATGGTAATGTTGTAAGATATGCAGGTCCAGATGATTCAAGAAGACACAGAATCCTTAACATAGAGACAGGCAAGTTCGAGTATGTGGGACACGAGGGAACACCTGTTGGAACAAGTACTCTTAATGATAAAGGTGAAATTGTTAAGGTTGTTAGTATTAAGTTTGTAGATAAGCCAATCAAGTATATGAACATTATAACCAAATATCATATCAACTGTTTTGCTGGCGGAATAATAGCCTCTGACAGAATGGCAAATATTTATCCAATCAAAGACTTGAAATATGTCAAGGATAACAGACCATTGGCAACATACGAAGATTATCCAGAGATTGAGAAAGAGTATTTTGATGGATTAAGACTAGCAGAACAACCAAGCAACATAAGAAGAGCAGAGAACGATGTTACATATTACAACAATTACACAGAGTTTGTAACAAAGCTTAAAGAAATGTCAAAACCAAGAGATTAAAACAAAGACTGATAGCAAAAAGCCTAAGAGGTGATTTGTATATCAGTCTTTTTGTTGTTGAATTTTTTTGTGGAGAAGTAAAAATATGGCATATAGATTTGATTTTTATATTTTGTTTAGTGTATAATTTCTTTACAAAAAAAGAGGGGCGTATATGTTATTCAAAAAAAAGACAATTGACGAAAGTGGAAAAGTTATAAAAAGAAAAGGCTTGAAAATTGGTATTGCTTTTGGTGGAGGCGGAGCTAGAGGCGTTGGACATATTGGTGTTGTAAAAGCCCTTGAAGAGCTTGGAATAAAGGCAGATATGGTTGCTGGAACAAGTGCAGGTTCAATGGTTGCTTCGCTTTATGCTACGGGCTATACCTCTTCACAGATGATTGAAGAATTAAAGAAACTTAGACCTAAAGATATAAGAGATAGCAAGGTTATTTGGAAGCCATCAAACAGTGAAAACATAGAGCAAGTTATGAAGAATATATTTGGCAAAGATCTTATGTTTTCGGAGCTTCAAATCCCACTCACAATAGTTGCGGTAGACATTAAGACTGGTGACGAAGCGGACATCACTAGTGGTAGTGTTGCAAAGGCAAGTTCTGGAAGTTGTGCAGTTCCTGGGATATTTTCACCTGTTGTATATGAAGATATGCACCTTGTAGATGGTGGACTACATAATACAGTGCCTGCTGATGTTGTAAGGTTTATGGGGGCAGATAAGGTTATTGCAGTTGAGGTTAACAGGGCAAGAGGGAATGGTACGGATTCGTTGAAAACACTTGATGTTCTTAAGACCTCACTAGGAATTATGATGCAGGCGAATGTTAGCCCAAAGCTAGAGTATGCAGACTTAATTATTAAGCCAAATCTTGAAAGTTACAGTTCAAGTAAAATTGGTGATATTGATGCAATGGTTCAAGAGGGTTATGAAATGGCTATGAGTCACAAAGATGAACTTATTGCTCTTGCGACAGAAAAACCAAAGAGGAAAGTTAACTCTTTATGGAATAAACTAAATAAGGCAAGGGGAAGAAAGTAGTCTTTTTCCTTGTAACTTATTAAAAGAGCGGAGGTATTAAAATGAGCAAAAGAGAAGAATTTAATAACAAAGTTTCAAAAGTAAAAATAGCACTGATATTAATTATTGGTGTAATATTAGGTGTTTCTTGTGTTTTCACTAAACAAATCGACAAACTGCTTGGAATAGGAGATAAGGATGCTGGGTTTGTTTCTGGCGAGATTATAGAAAACTCTAAACTCTCAGTACATTATATAGATGTTGGGCAGGGTGATAGTACTCTCATTTGCTTGCCAGACGGAAAGACAATGCTAATTGATGTTAGTGTAGCGTCTGCAGGCGATACTGTTGTTGATTATCTTGAAGCTTTAGAAATTGAGACCATTGATTATTTTGTAGCGACACACTCGGATGCGGATCATATTGGTTCAGTTAAAAAAGTTTTTGAAGCATTTGAAATTAAAAATGTTTATAGACCTTTCCAAATTTCTGTAGATAAAAGTGGAGTCCCTACTACTTATGAAAAACTAGGGTCTTATATCACTGACACGACTCTTGATTGTAATCAAGTTAGCACAAGCACCTACGCAAAATTTATTGAATGTGCATACACAGAAACTTATAAAGAGGGCGGAGTTACTAAAGAGGCTGAAGTTTACTGCTTTTATGACGGATTAGTAATTGAGTCTACCGTTCAAGACCAAGAGTATGTGATAGAGTTCTTTGCTCCTCTTGTGGTTAATGGATATTCAGCATTTGATTATTCTTTAACAGAAACATATGGTTATCCAACAATATCTTATGGAAATAATACAAACAACCATTCACCAGTTATTTTATTTGAGTGTGACCAAACCTCATTTATGTTTACTGGTGATGCAGAAAAAGAAGTTGAAGAAGATTTTTTAGCGTCTCTTAATCAGGCAGAAAAGGACAGATTTGAAAACATTGATGTTTTTCAAGCTGGTCACCACGGAAGCGATACAAGTAATACTCAAGAACTTTTGAATCTTATAACTCCAACATATGTTGTTGCGAGTTGTGGAGTGGATAATCGATACCGCCTCCCTGACGAAGAGGTTGTTAAAAGGATACAAAACTTGCCTCACAGTGTAAATGATTACTTTTTAACAACTGCTGAAAGTGGAAATATTGTTTTTGGATTTAAAGATGATGGCTCTTTAGCTTACACAGCTAACAAGTCAGGAGAAAAACAGGTCACAATTTACTGGTGGGAGATAGCGGTTGGACTTTTTGTAGTAATTACTATAATCATAATTAGCGTAAAAGTAACCACAAATAAAAAAGCTACAGCCAAGAGAATTGTGTCTACAACCAAACGGGTTTCTAAAAAATTCAGGTAAAAAAACAAGTCTAAAAAATAGGTAAAAATATGTAAAAAATTATCTATTTGTAAAAAAGTCCCTTTTTTGAGGGGCTTTTTGCTTTTAATTAATTTTGTCTAATTTTTTTAATAATTAAGCTGAATTTTGTAAAATAGTTGAGTTATTGACAAATCAACTTTTTAATTGGGGTTTTGAATAAATTGTGCAAAGTATACAAAAAAACACAATATCTTGTGGTGTGCCCCCTTTTCTTGACACAATATGTTGTGGTTTGCTATTTTAATAATGCGCAAAACAAAGAGCTGGAATTTATGGAAAGAAAAATTTAGCCTTGATTTTCGCATATATCTATTTATACAAAAGGAGAGGTTATTATGATTACCAAAATAAGAAAAAGAGATGGCAGACTTGTAGACTATGACATTTCAAAAATTGAAAATGCTATTGCTAAGGCTATGATGAGTTTGGGTGATGGCGAAATTAAGGACTGTAAGAAAATGGCAAAGATTACTGAGCTTTATCTTACAGAGAAATTTCCAGACGGAATTCCTACAGTAGAGGATATCCAAGATATCGTTGAAGCGGTTCTTATGAAAAACGATTATGAAGATGTTGCTAAGGCATACATTATCTATCGCCGTGACCACGAGAAAATTAGAAATATAAATAATACTTTCCTAGACTATAAACAAACTGTAGATAAGTATTTGAAACTTGCTGACTGGCGTGTTAAAGAGAACTCTACAGTTACATATTCTGTTGGTGGTCTTATTCTTTCTAACTCAGGTGCAATCACTGCTAACTATTGGTTAAGTGATGTTTATGACAAAGAGATTGAACAAGCTCACAAAAATGCAGACATTCATATTCACGACTTAAGTATGCTTACTGGTTACTGTGCTGGTTGGTCATTAAAGCAACTTATTTTGGAAGGTCTTGGCGGTGTTCCTGGTAAAATCACTAGTGCTCCAGCAAGCCACTTAAGTACTTTATGTAACCAAATGGTTAACTTCCTTGGTATTATGCAAAATGAATGGGCTGGCGCTCAAGCTTTCTCTTCATTTGATACATATCTTGCTCCATTTGTTAAGGTTGACAACCTTACTTATAAAGAAGTTAAACAATGCATCCAATCTTTTGTTTATGGCGTAAACACTCCATCTCGTTGGGGTACTCAAGCTCCATTTACAAACATTACTCTTGACTGGACTGTTCCAAGAGACCTTGCTGAGCTTCCTGCTCTTGTTGGTGGTAAGGAACAAAACTTTAAGTATAAAGATTGTGAAAAAGAAATGGCAATGGTTAACAAAGCATTCATTGAAATTATGATTGAAGGTGATGCTAATGGCCGTGGTTTCCAATATCCAATCCCAACATACTCAATCACTAAAGACTTTGACTGGAGTGAAAACGAGAATAACAAACTTCTATTTGAAATGACAACTAAGTATGGTACTCCATATTTCTCTAACTATATCAACAGTGATATGGAACCAAATGATGTAAGAAGTATGTGTTGCCGTCTTCGTCTTGACCTTAGAGAGTTAAGAAAGAAATCTGGTGGTTACTTTGGTGCTGGTGAAAGTACTGGTTCTATTGGTGTTGTTACTATCAATATGCCAAGAATTGCATACCTTTCTAAGACTGAAGATGAATTCTTTGACAGACTTACTCATATGATGGATATTTCTGCTCGTAGCTTGAAGATTAAGAGAGATACAGTTACTAAACTTCTTGAAGCTGGCTTATATCCATATACTAAGAGATATCTTGGTTCATTCAACAACCACTTCTCAACGCTTGGTCTTGTTGGTATGAATGAGGCTTGTCTAAACGCTATTTGGGTAGGTGAGGACTTAACTCACGAAGAGGCTCAAAAGTTCACACAAAAAGTTCTTAACTTTATGCGTGAAAAACTTAGTGATTATCAAGAAATGTACGGAGACCTTTATAACCTTGAAGCAACTCCTGCAGAGTCTACTTCTTTCCGTCTTGCTAAGCACGACAGAGAGAGATGGCCTGACATTATTACTGCTTCTAATAACGAAAGTGCTCCTTACTATACAAACTCAAGCCACTTACCAGTAGGCTACACTGAAGATGTGTTCAAAGCTCTTGATATTCAAGATGATTTGCAAACTCTTTACACTTCTGGTACTGTATTCCATACATTCTTAGGTCAAAAACTTGAGAACTGGCAAGTTACTATGAATCTTGTAAGAAAGATTGCAGAAAACTATCATCTTCCATATTACACAATCAGCCCAACATACTCTGTATGTGTGAACCACGGTTATATTGCCGGTGAACATCACACTTGCCCAGAATGTGGTGGAAGAGCTGAAGTTTACAGCCGTATTACTGGTTACTATCGCCCAGTTGCCAACTGGAATGATGGTAAAGCCGAAGAGTTTAAAGATAGAAAGGTTTATGACCTTGAAAAGTCTAAACTTGTTAGAGAATGCCCAGTACAAGACAAAAAGGGTTGTGCTTGTGAAGAAGCTCCTGTTGTTGCAGAAACTTTACTTTTCACAACACCAACTTGCCCTAACTGTAAAATGGCAAAGAAGATTTTAGCAGATAATGGTTTTGATGTTAAGATTGTTGACGCAACTGAAGACCCAGAACTTGCTAAAAAATATGGAGTTGCAAAAGCTCCAACAATGCTTGTAAATGTTGATGGTAAACTTGCTGTTTATGACAATGTTTCAGCTATTAAGAAATTTGTAGAGGAAAATAAATAACATCCATGTATGATATAATTGTTATTGGCGGAGGGATGGCAGGAATGACTGCCTCCCTTTATGCTTTAAGGAATGATAAAAAGGTTTTAATTATTGAAAGAGAAAGTGTTGGTGGGCAAATTTCTCAATCTCCTAAGGTTGAAAATTACCCAACAAAGAAGACTGTTAGAGGTGCAGAACTTGCTGATGAGGTGTTTGAACAAATTACCGATTTAGGCGTAGATTTTGAGCTTGAAGATGTTCTTAGTGTGGAAAAAGAGGGTAATGAATTTATTGTAACCACAAACTATAACACTTATAAGTCAAAAGCTGTAATTCTTGCAACTGGTGTTAAGCATAGGACTTTAGGTATTGCCAAAGAAGAAAAACTTATTGGCAAAGGTGTTTATTATTGTGCTATTTGTGATGGCCCATTTTTTGCAGGTCAAGAAGTCACTTTAATTGGTGATGCCAATAGTGCAATGCAATATGCACTTATGCTTGCTGGATATTGTAAACAAGTCAATATGTTTACACTATTCGACAAGTTTTTTGGAGAAAAGGCTCTTGAAGAAGCTATTAAGAAGACTCCAAATATAAAAATCACTCAAAATGTAAAAGCAGTAGACCTTATTGGTGAAGATAGCTTAGAGGCTATTGTTTTTGAAAACACAACTGACGGTTCAAGATTTGAACATAAAACAAATGCTGTGTTTGTTGCAATTGGTCAAATTCCTGACAATAAAAAGTATGAAAACTTAGTTGAACTTGATGATTTTGGATATATTGTGGCAAATGAAAACTGTATAACAAGAACTCCTGGACTTTTTGTTGCGGGAGATTGTAGAACAAAAGAGGTTAGGCAGGTGGCAACTGCTGTTGCAGATGGGGCAATTTCTGCAACAAAAGCTTGTAAGTACTTGTCTACTTTAGAGGGGTAAAAATGGATATTTACGGACTTGAAAAGCTGTCTCTGGTTGATTATGAGGGAATGATGTGTGCAACTGTTTTTACGGGCGGTTGTAACTTTAATTGTCCGTTTTGTCATAATGCTGGGCTGATTCGTAAAGAGGTAGATAAGCTTGATACCAAAGATGTTCTCAATTATTTAGGTGAAAGAAAAAGACTTCTTGATGCTGTTACTGTAAGTGGGGGAGAACCAACTTTAGAAGAGGGACTTGCTGACTTTATAAAACAAGTAAAGTGTATGGGGTATAAGGTTAAGCTCGACACAAACGGAACAAGACCAGAAGTTCTAAAAAACTTGATTGAACAAAACTTGCTTGATTATGTGGCAATGGATATTAAGAATAATTTTGAAGATTATGCTCCAATAACAGGAGTTTGTTTTAATTGGGTTGACAGAGTAAAAGAGAGTTTAAGAATATTAAAAGACTCTAATGTGAATTACGAACTAAGGACAACACTTGTAAAAGAATACCATAAAATGAATAATATTTTACAACTTAGCGAAGATTTAAAGGGGGAAAAGGTTTTATATCTTCAAAAGTTTGTAGACAGTGGTAACATAAATCAAGCGGGACTTAGTGAGATTGATAAAGAAACAGCAAAAAAATACCAAGAAATTCTTCAAAAGAATGTTGAAAAAGTTGTTTTGAGAGGATATTAAAAAATTGCACCTTTTATTGGTGCAGTTTTTTATTTTGTTGCATTTGCTATATTTTGTATGATATAATATTTATATAAAAATATAGGAGTGCGTACTTATGGTTCAAAACATAGCTATTGTTGGACTAAATAGAAGTCAGGCATATGAAGTTGGTAAACTTCTTGCAGAAGAACTTGATATGCACTTTTTTGACTGTTTGGAACTTTTTGAGTTTGATAATATTCCAAGAACTTTTCCAATGATGCTTGAAGAGTTTGGCGAAAAGTATTACAGAGAAAAAGAAAAGGGAATGCTTAAATATGCTTCAGGGTTTAATGAGTGCATAATTAATCTAGAGTGTGGTTTTGCTGATAACAAGTCTAATTTTGAAACGGTAAAAGAGAATTGTTTGCTTGTGTATTTGCATATACCGGCATCAAAAATAAAGAAGAAAATTGAAAAAGCTAAGTATAATACAGAGCAAGAAAAAAAGTTTTTTGATGTTTCTATTGAAACTGTCAATGCAAGAATAAAAGCTCTAAAAGAAGGGGCAGATATTCTTGTTACAGCCCTAAATGGGTCTGCACTTAAGCTTTGTAGTGATATTTTGAGAGGCATAAAAGCCTATTATAATGTTCAATAAAATTTTGTATAATGTATTTACAATATTGAGTTTTCATAGTATAATCACATTATATGGCTAAAAGGGGGAATCTTTGTGGCAAGCGTAAGAGAGCGTGTTAGAATAGGAAATAAGGACTATGTTTGGATTAGTGGAGACGAACTAGTTCGTAAAGTTGGCGAGGAGCTAGTTAATGAAGAGATTAACGGCAATGGTTATTCAGCACAACTCAAAAGATTTATAGCAGAACGAGACAGAAAGCTTCAAGAAGAGGCTTTGGCTAAGGCTCAACGAAAAGAGGCGAGAACCCCTAAGAAACCTCACGCACCAGAACCTGGCGAAGAAGAATAATTTTAAGAACCTAAATTTTGGTTCTTTTTTTATGCTTGAAATTTTGAGGTTTGGTTATAAATTACAATTATTGATAAATAAGTCATAAAAAATAATAAAATACGCATAAAAAATAATAAATCATAAAAAATCAAAAAATAATCATTAAAAATAAAGTTGACATAGTTTTTATTATTATAATATAATAAATATATGAATAATTATCTATTAGGAAGAGTGGCGTTTAGTCTTTTTGGTGTGGAAATATACTGGTATGGTATATTTATTACGCTTGCCATTTTAACAGCATTTATTTTATCATTCGTTTTAGCAAAGAAAAAAGGCCTGTCTTCAAATCTGCCATATGAAATAATTATAGCAATTCTGCCTCTTGGAATTTTGTGTGGAAGGCTTTTTGCTGTGCTTTTTGATAGCGGTCTTGACATTACTGATTATTTTAAGTTCCGTGAGGGAGGAATGAGTATCATTGGCGCTGTAATTGGCGGTGCTATTGGTATTGTTATTTTATGTTTAATAAGAAAACACAGCTTTTTAGAAGTTACAGATATGGTTTGTGTTGTGCTTATTTTAGCTCAAGCAATTGGAAGATGGGGTAATTTCTTTAACAACGAACTTTATGGTCAAGAAATTATTAATCCTGCGCTTCAAAAATTCCCAATAGCTGTGGAGATAGACGGCAAGTTTTATGAAGCATTGTTCTTCTATGAAAGTATGCTTAATTTGCTGGGATTTGTGGGACTAATATGTTTGTATTGGTTCACAAAAAATAAAGGTCTTGCAACTGGTACATACTTTATGTACTATGGCATAGTAAGATTTATTCTTGAACCAAGAAGACAAGGTCAATATATTTTAATGCTTGGTAAGGTGCAAATTTCAAGACTTATGAGCGGAGTTATGATTGCAATTGGTCTTGGGATTCTTATTTATACGATTGTAAAAATTATTCTAGATAAAAAGAAAAAGAGGGCGGAGCAAAATGGCTAAACCTAAAAAGTATTATACTCAAATTGAGGTTGACGAGTATGTGAGAAGACTTCTCACAGACAGTGAAATTACTCTTTCTAAGCAAGCCGAAAGGATTGAAAAAGAAAGAAAAGAGAATGATAGACTTCAAAAAGAACTTGAGGAATATAAAAATAAAGAGAAGTCTGTTTCAAGACTTCTAGTTTTGAGTGAAAGAAAAGCTAAGTATCTTGAAAGTACAACAAGGTCTAAGTGTGCTATTGAGATTGAAAGACTTGCAAGACTTGCAGAAAAGTGGGACGAGTTCTTTAATGACTTAACAAACAAATATGATGCCGTTGACAAAGAAAAACTAGAGGGATTTAAAAGCGAGCTTTCACAAACCATTGATAGTATGCTTGAAATGGATGGTTTGTTTGGAGATAAACCTCTTGACGAGGCTGAGCAAGCACACGCCAACGAGGTTAATAGGCTTAATATTCTTAGAAATAAGAAGAAAAATGAGCTTGATGACAGGTTCTCTAAGCTTGTTATGGAATTTAATATGAAGATTGGTGACAATGCTACAAGAGGTAGAGGTCGCCCTAAGAAACAAGACTCTAATAAGGTTAGTGATATTGAAAAGAAACTCAAGCCTAAACAAACAAGGCAAAAATCTACTGTTTATCCGCCAAAGAGCGAAAGTGGTTTTGACTTTGAAGAGGCTCTTAATCCAACAGATAGCCTAGAAGACATTATGAAAGATTTAATGGGCTAAAAAATTGCTTAATTTTGTTTTACTTTAATTCTATAAGTGTGTAAACAAAAACTGTACAAGCCAAACGGATGTTCAGGGAGATGCTCCTTTAGACCATTTGTTTGTAACTACGGATGGTGCGGCGTTTGATTGTGTTGATTGTGGTTATTCAACAATGATGCCATCATCATCTAACCACATATGGCGATTCTCAATGGCTGAATATATTTGTGTAGGTTGTGGAATAGTATCTAGTAGTTATTATAGGTTTAGTCCAACATCAAATAAACAAGAAGATGGCACAAATATAGAGATTTCTAAAGGTGAAATAATACATACATTCAAAAAAGAAGAATATGTGTGCGATATAAGAGAATGGCTGAATAAAGACAATTAAAAAAATGCAGATTTAGGTCTGCATTTTTTTGTTGCGTAAAATATATAGTTTATAAATAAAGTATGAAAAGAAAGAGAACAAATTAATAAATATGATTAATTGTGAAGATTAAAAAGAGGTGAAAATTATTAACATTAAAAACTGTTTATTTGTTAATAATTCTATTGATAGTTGGTTTAAAATACAATTTATTCATTTTTTGTACTTGGTGTGTTTGTTATGATGCACTCTGTTGAAAGAAGAGAAGTTGCGACTGACACTGCATTTTTTAAGGCACAAATTTCAACTTCGGTTGGGTCAATTATTCCAGAAGCAATCATATCTACAAATCTATCATTAAGGGCGTCATAGCCAAAGTTAGGACAGTTGATATTTTGATAAATTGTTGCAAGTTTTTCTCCTGCATCAAGACCGCAGTTTTCAACAATTTGTTTGAATGGCTTTTCAATGGCTTTAGAAACAATTTCAGCACCAATTTTTTCTTCGTTAGAAAGAGTTGTTGTAAGTCTTTTCAAGTTTTCTTGGCAAGCAAGGTAAGCAGAGCCTCCGCCTTGCACAATTCCATTTTTGAAACTTGCTTTTACTGCGGATAAGGCGTCTTCAATTCTTAACTTTTTTTCACCTGCTTCAACTTCTGTGGAAGCTCCAACTTTTACTATTGCAATACCGTTAGAAAGTTTTGCAAGTCTGTCGCTATAACGCTTTTTGTCATAATCGTCAGTTGCGTTGTTGTAAAGCTCTTTAATTTTGTTTTTTAGGTGGAAAATCTGGTTTTCGTCACCTCTGCCACCAATAATTGAAGTTTTATCTTTAGTGATTTTAACAGTGGTTGCTCTGCCAA
Source organism: Clostridia bacterium (assembly GCA_017501645.1). GTDB lineage: Bacteria > Bacillota > Clostridia > Christensenellales > UBA1242 > UMGS2069. The sequence goes on from JAFVWN010000004.1 coordinate 57,741, forward strand.
GATTTTCAAGCGTAAATTCGTTGAAATCGTCAGTATAAATACTACTAGAAATAAATGTTCCGCCTGTTAGAATTGCAATGTCTTCAAGCATTTCTGTTCTTTTTTCTCCAAATAGGGGAGCTTTAACTGCAGAGCAGAGAATTGTGCCTCTAAGCTTATTTAGAACAAGGGCTGAAAGAGCTTCTGGCTGAATGTCATCCGCAATAATTAAAAGTGGTTTGTTAGTTTGCATAACGCTCTCTAAAATATGCAAAAGTTCATTGATACTACTAATTTTTTTGTCTGTGATAAGAATATATGGCTCATTTAGTTCACAGACCATTTTTTCAGTATTTGTAGCCATATATGGTGACATAAAGCCTCGCTCAAAGCTCATACCGTCAACCATTTCAAGATATGTTCTGTCGGTTGAAGAGTCGGCAAGAGAGACAGTTCCGTCAACACCAACCCTTTCATAAGCTTCGCTAACAAGCTCACCAATTTCAGTGCTTCCTGAAGAAATGGTTGCTATGTTTTTAGTTTCAATAGTAGATTTTACAGGCTTACTTATGCTTTTTAGTGTTTCAACAACATTATCGCAGGCTTTTTCCATTCCTTTTTTGAGAAGAGTAGGGTTTGCTCCAAAAGTTATATTTTTTTGACCCTCGTTAATTAATGCTCCTGCTAAAATTGTTGCAGTTGTTGTTCCGTCTCCAGCCATTTCATTGGTTTTGATGCTGGCTTCTTTAACCAGAGAAGCTCCCATATTTTCAAAAGGGCATTCAAGCTCTACTTCTTTTGCGATTGTTACGCCGTCATTGGTTACAAGAGGGGTCGTATATTGCCTTTCAAGAACAACATTTCTGCCTTTTGGACCAATTGTTAACTTTACAGCATCAACCACCTTGTTTGCACCACTGCTAAGCTTTTTTCGAGCTTCTTCGTTATATAAAATTTTCTTAGTCATAAATTTCTCCTTAAAAGTTTGAATAGTTATTCAATAATTGCTAAAATGTCGGTTTGTCTTAAAATGTAGACGGTTTTATTGTCAAGAATTGTGTCTACACCTGAAAATTTGCTAAAAAGTACAGAATCGCCAACATTAACAAGCATTGGTTCAAGTTTACCGTCTTGGTTTTTTAAGCCTTCGCCAACATAGAGTACTTTTCCAAGCAAAGGTTTGTCTTGCGAGCTTGTTCCAATAAAAATGCCAGAAGCTGAAACATCTTGTTTTGTAATTTCAACAATAACTCTATCAAAAAGTGGTTTAATTTTCATAGTTTTCTCCTTTTTTAATATTATGCAACATATAATTATTGTATTCAACGCTAAAATTTGGTGAGATTTGTGGATGTTTGTCAAATATACAAAAATAGTGGGCGAGTATCCAAACTAAAAGCGAGATGCAAAACTAAGTTGCCTATGACATAATTATATTTCAGTGGTTTTATCCAAAGCAAGAAAGTGTGACAGAGGTGTGAAGTTAAATGAAAAATAAAAAAAGTGAAGCGTTTTTTTGCTGTGTTTTATTTTGTATTATAATAACTGTTGCAATATTACACTCTAAAACCAATTACAATAATAATTACTACAAAAACAGATGCTTTTATATGGTGTCTCTGGCAAAAACAAGGGCAACAAATAGCATTGATAAGTTAAAAAGTATGGTTTCATCTGTTAATGGAGCAGGTTTTGTTTATGAGAAGAATAACTATTACTATGTTTTACTTGCTTGCTATAATCAAAAAAAACAAGCCGAAACAAAAGTAAAAGAAATGGCAAGTAAGTTTAACAGTTGCGAAATAATAAAAATAGCCTGCGATAATCTTTCAAATAAAATGATTTCAATTTTAGAAAAAGAAAACCAAATAAATATGGCTTTTATAAAGATGGTTGAAGTGACAGATTTGTCTTTTAAGTTTGTGAGCAAACAAAGTAGTGCTTCTTATGTTTATAATTGTCTCAATAAAAACAAATTAGAGCTAAAAAAAGTTGCTGGAAATTTGGGTAAAAATACTCGATATGACAATGTTTGCAAGGTTTTGCATAAGGCGATAGATGACTACATTACGCTTATTGATTCTATAAGTACTGAAATTTATCAAGGGAAATCCTTAGTTAAAAGTTTAAACAAATTGTCAGTCGAGTGTGGTTTTTTGGAACAAATGTTAAGAAAAGAACTTAATACTTTATGATTTTTGTGTGGAAAAAAGTTAAATTGTTTCTGTAAATTTATATGGCTTGTTGATATTTGAAATATGGTTTTGTCTTAATTAATAATTAAGAAAGAAGGGGAATTTTGATTTAAAACTACATTTATTAACACAAAAACAACCAAATTTAAGCAAAATTGTGTAAAAAATATATAAAAAATAAATATACTTGCTCAAATTTATTTGTAAATTCTGTAAAAATTGTTATAATAAAGGTAACAAATGATGAGAGGTGCTGGAATGGGACTTTTTAACTGGTTAATGCAAGGTATAGGTTTTGAGGGTGAAGGTCAAGATGAAGAAAAGGCCATTGCTCTTGCTGAAGAAAAAGAAAGGACAAAGGAGCTTAAAAGACAAAAGAGGCTTGCAAAAAAGCTTGAAAGACAAAAGGCTAAAAATAAAAAATATGGTATAGAAGATGAACCTGAAGAATTTGAACGCCCAAGACCAAGTGAAACAGTGTTTCCATCAATGCCAGAAGACGCTCCTCAACAATACTCAACTTTTGACCCAGACCAATATAACATTTCTTCGCAATCTCAAGGCTATTCTGGTGGTTATGATTCTGGATATGGTCAAACTTCAATGGGGGGCTATGGTAACAAAAATGTAATCTTTTTCTATCCAAAAAGTTATAATGAAATACAAAAATTAATTGAGTACTTAAAACAAGGAGAATCTGTACTTTTGAACCTTGATGGCATTACAGATGACGAGGCTCAAAGAATGTTAGATTTTTCAAGCGGTGCAGTTTATGCGCTGTCTGGAAGCATTCAAAGAGTTTCAGGAAACATCTTCTTGTTAACGCCTGAAGGACTTGGAATAATTGCTCCTAAAAAACAATAAAATAAGCAAAAAAAAGAGCTAAATTTTAGCTCTTTTTTTAAGGGAAAATTTCACAGAAAAAATGGGGCGGAATTTAATCAAGTATGAACATAAAAAGTAATAAATTTAACTTCTTTCTTCTAATTTTTTAATTTTCTTCTCTAATCTCTCAACTTCACTTCTAAGATAGCTAATATCTTGCTTTTGCGTAGAAAGTAAAGTATCTTTTTCATTTAACAAATTGTCAACATAATGTTTGTTGTAACCTATAAAACTCGATGGTATTCTTTCCATAAGATTCTCCCTTAGTGCTAGTTTATACAAAATTCGTCATTTTATTCACAAAAATTCATAAAAAAATTCAACAACTGTTTTGCTTGATTGACTTTTTATGTGTGGTTTGCTATCATTAGGGTAAGGTATAAATTTATGAGTAAATATAGATTATTATTGGTATGTACAGGAAATACTTGTAGAAGCCCAATGCTTGAAACTCTTATTAAGGCTAAACTTAAAAGTTTAGAAAAAGAATGTGAGGTTAAGAGTGCTGGTCTTAGGGTTTTTCCTGAAGATAAAGTCAATGAGAAAGCACGCAAAGCTGTGAAGAGAAAAGGTTTAGTAATAAGACACAAACCTACTCAACTTGAAGCAAAGGCTTTGGAGAGGGCAGATTCTGTGCTTACTATGACAATGGAGCAAAAACTTTATCTAAGAATGGATAAGTGTTTTTATAAAGTGTTTTCACTTGGAGAGGCTGTGGGGTTTGATATTCCTGACCCATATGGTCAAACTCAAAAAGAGTATGATTTGTGTGCAGACGCTCTTGAAAAAGCAAGTGAAATTATTGTTGAAAATCTTATAAAGGCAGGTAAAATCTAATGAAAATATATATTGGTTACGACCATAGAGGCACAAAACTTGCATTTAAAGTTATGGAGTACCTTGTGGAAATGGGGCACGAGGTAAATGAGCCTTTTGAAAGTGAAGAGGCAGACGATTATCCAGATATTGCAAGTATTGTTTGTGAAAAAGTAGCTAAAGAAAGGGGATCAAGAGGTCTTTTGATTTGCGGAACAGGGATTGGCATTGCTATGAGTGCAAACAGAAATGCTAAAATTCGTGCAGTTCTTGCTCAAACTGAAGCGGATGCGTATTTTTCAAGAAGACACGAAGATGCAAATGTTTTGGTTCTTGCTGGTGGTTATACAGATAATATAATGACTATAAAAACTCCTAAGAATTATGAAAAAATTATTGATGCCTTTTTAACAACTAATTTTGAGGGTGGAAGGCACGAAAGAAGAGTAAAAAAACTAGAACTTTTATAGACCAAGTTTAAAAATAGAGTTTAGGGAATATAATTTATGGATTACACTGAAGAAGAACTTTCAAAAGAGTGTGAAGGTGTTCAAAAAAAGGAGCTTCAAGAAGAAAATGTTGAGGTTGGAAATACTGTTTTTTCAACATTTATGAAAACTTTTGGTTTTTTGATTTGTGCAGTATTTTATGTTTTGGCAATTGCTGTGTGTATTATGCCAAAAACCTCAAGTAAGTTTTATGAACTTTTTGATTCTAAAAACGCAGTGGTTGTTTGCTATGAAAAAATCTATGAAAAAAGCGGTCAAAATGCAGACTTATATAACTTGATTTTAAAATCTATTGATGCAAAAAATCATAAACTTACTGCAAAATACATAAAAGAACTTAGAGAAAAAGATAACTACATAGAGTTCTGTGACGAGGTTAATAGTGCGTCTGTTTCGGCGACAGAAAACAAATATATTGCTTATGTTGCCGACCTTGACGGATACTTGGTTTCTCAAAGAATTGTAGCTCTTTATTCTAAAGGTAGTAAAAAAACGGCAGAAAATGAAGCAATAAATGATATTGTTTATAACGAAAATATTTATTCATTTGGAATTTCTGCGTATGTGGACTGTTTGATGAATGATGAAAACTTTACAGAACAAGAAAAAAATCAAAAACTAATTGATTTTTATGAAAAAGTTATAGATGTTAATGATAGCCAAAAAGAAATCAGCACATATATTGAAGAGAAGAGGACAGAAGTTGATTTGTCTAATGCTGTGGGGAATGATAAAGTTGATAAAATTTTGAGGGTCTACACATCATTAAAAATTGACAATGTCAAGCTTTTATATTGCGAGGCAACAGCAAATGAGACGGAAGCAAATGTAATGCGTTTGCAGATTGAGGAACTTCAAGATATCTATGCAGATTTAATTAAGTAAAAGTGATTGAGGCGATTGAAAATTTTATTGTAGAATTGTTTAATGGTAATAGTTTTTGGGCAACATTTTTCATTTCAATGGTGCCTGTCATAGAGCTAAAAGGTGCAGTGCCTTTTGGTATGAGTAAGGAAATTTTTGGAGAAAACGCTCTTTCTCCAGTGCAGGCATGGGTGGCTTCCGCAACTGGAAGTTTAGTGCCTGCATTTTTTTTGGTTTGGCTTTTTGTTCCAATAATGAATTGGCTAAAAAACACAAAAGCTTTCAAAAATATGTCTGCAAGACTTGAGCAAAAATTTAGTGAAAACGCAAAAAAGATAGAAGAGAAAAGCGATAATTCAAAAATAAAAACTATTAAAAAATGGATTGGTTTAATATTGTTTGTCGCAATTCCTTTGCCTCTTACTGGCGCATATACTGGTTCTGCGATTGCAGGATATTTGAATATGGGTTATATTAATAGCGTTCTTGCAATTTTTATTGGAAATATAATTGCGGGTGGAATTGTTGTATTATTATGTACAATTTTTGCGGGCTATGAAGCTTATGTTTTTGGCGTATTTATATTGTTACTCCTTGGATTTATTTGTTATAAAATTGTTAAGAAATTTTATTCTAAAAAACAAAAATTGAGGTTGTAATTGTAAAAAAGTTGATAAAATAATAAAATTTTTACAAAGCAAAATAAAAAGTGCTTGACTGCGTGTCAAACACTTTTTTGTTTTTTATTGCTTTTTATTAGAAAGAAATTCTTTCACTAATATAAGATTGAAGCTCGCTAAGAGGTATACGAACTTGCTCCATAGTATCTCTATCACGAACAGTGACAGCATTGTCTTCAAGAGTATCAAAGTCAATTGTTACGCAGAATGGAGTACCAATCTCGTCTTGACGGCGATATCTTTTACCAATAGAACCAGCCTCATCATAAGTACAAGGGAATTTCTTGATGAGTTCACTGTAAACCTCATCAGCCTTTTCGCCAAGCTTCTTAGAAAGAGGAAGGATTGCAACTTTGTAAGGTGCAAGATGTGGCTTAAGTCTTAAAACAACTCTTGTGTCATTTTCGCCAACTTCTTCTTCATCATAAGCAGAGCAGAGAACTGTTAAGAACATTCTGTCTACACCAAGAGATGGCTCAATAACATAAGGTACATATTTTTGGTTTGTTGCTTGGTCAAAGTAAGTTAAGTCTTCTTTGCTTTCATTTGCGTGTTGTGTGAGGTCATAGTCAGTTCTGTCAGCAATACCCCAAAGTTCACCCCAACCAAATGGGAATTTGAACTCAAAGTCAGTTGTTGCTTTTGAGTAGAAGCAAAGTTCTTCTTTTGAGTGGTCACGAAGACGAAGCTCATCTTCTTTGATACCCATAGAAATTAACCAGTTTTTACAGAAGTTTCTCCAGTAAGAGAACCATTCAAGGTCAGTACCTGGTTCGCAGAAGAACTCAAGTTCCATTTGTTCAAACTCTCTAGTTCTAAAGATGAAGTTTCCAGGAGTGATTTCGTTTCTAAAAGATTTACCAATTTGACCAACACCAAGAGGCATTTTGCTTCTTGTAGTTCTTAGAAGGTTCTTGAAGTTAACGAAGATACCTTGTGCTGTTTCAGGGCGAAGATAAATAGTGCTTGCACTTTCTTCAGTTACACCTTGGAATGTCTTGAACATAAGGTTGAACTTTCTAATTTGAGTGAAATCGTGTTTGCCACAGATAGGGCATTTTACTTTGTTTTCAAAAATGAAGTTTTCCATTTTTTCGTTGTCGGTTTCCCAACCAGCAATGTCTATATCAAGGTTGTTTTCTTTGACATAGTCTTCAATAAGTTTGTCTGCACGGTGACGAGATTTACAAGCTTTACAGTCCATAAGAGGATCAGAAAATCCGCCAAGGTGTCCAGAAGCTTTCCAAACTCTTGGGTTCATAAGAATTGCACTGTCAAGACCTACATTGTATTTGCATTCAGTTACAAATTTTTGCCACCAAGCTTTTTTAATGTTGTTTTTTAGCTCAACACCAAGTGGACCATAGTCCCAAGTGTTAGCAAGGCCGTCATAAATTTCGCTTCCTGCGAAGATGAAGCCTCTGTTTTTACAAAGGGCAATAAGTTTGTCCATTGTTAAAACTTCTTTGTTTTCCATAAAATTTTTCTCCTTTTTTAACATTTTTGTCTGCTAAAAACAAAAAAAAGCCCTTAGCAAACGAATTGCTAAGGGACGATATAACATATACCGCGGTTCCACCCTAATTGGATAAATCCCACCTTTATTATACTTTGTTACGCCAAGTAAGCGAATGCCATTTTAGCATTTCCAAACGAATCGCCACTTCGTTTATAGGACTATAATTATTTTAACAAACAAACACACTTTTGTCAATAATTTATTGTGTTTTACTTCATTTAATCAACTTTTGTGGTGGGTGAGGCTCTAAGTAAAAGAAAAAATGAGAATAATCTGTAAGCATATTAATCCTTTTTTTACATTAGACAGTCCTATAAATGTACTTTAGAACTTTTTGTAAAAAATGCTTTATAGCATTAAATTAAAAACATTTTTAATTTTTTTGCAAAATATCCAATACTATGATATACTTAATTTATGTGAGGTTATTATGCAAATTGTAGATAAAATTTTAACAATTGAAGATGTTCAATTATTAAACGCAGAAAAAAAAGCAAGCGTTGTATTAAAAAATACAGCAGGACAATCAGTTGATGTTCTTAAACATCTTTCACCAAATGTTAGGATTCAGGTTATAGGCGGATATGACGGACAAAAAAAGAAAAAATATAATGAAGCCCGCATACAAGCAAGAACTTTTTATAGTCCTAGTGAGATGTGTGATATAATTGCTAAATTTGAAGAGTACGAAGAGGGGATTGACCAAACTTGGTCGGATTTTGAAAAAGCAGTTTATATATATAAAAAGTTTGCTGAAACTATCGTATATGAAGAAGATAATGGCAATAAATCTCGTAACCTAAATGCTATTTTAGGCAAGGCTGTATGTGCTGGTTATTCTAGTATTTTTAAGGAAGCAATGGATAGACTGGGTATTGAGTGTGACATTATTAACGAGCCGAGGGTTCACACTTGGAATGCTATTAAGTTTGGTGATAAATGGTATCCGCTAGATTTAACATGGGATGCAAATAATATACAGAACAAAGGAATTGACAAACTGGTTTGGTTTGGTCAAAATCCAGCATTTAATAAATACAATAATCATAATGCTTTAGGTGAAGCTGTAATAGAAAATAATTGTTTCGACCCTCAAGATGTCGCAGATGCTTTGAATAAAGTTACTAATAGTGATAGATATGAGCCTCTAAATCAAGAAGAAGTTGCGGAGACTTTATTTGCAGAGGTAATGACAGCAATAAATAGTGCTGATGTTGATAGAATAGCGAAAGGAGTTATAGAACTGGCAGAATTTGCGTTCAGGGCAGGAGATGTTTACAGCGAGACAGCATACGCAAAGGAGTTTGATCAAAAGTTTGGAGATATATTTAAAGCTATAAGGTCAAATGAGAATTTAAAAGATGAGCAAAAGTCTGGTTTGTTAAGGTCAACAAATAACACTTGGTCTGATGTAATGGGTAGAGTTTATTCTGGAGCGATACGAAAATCTTTACATGGTCAAATTTCAGATTCATTAATAGAAATGAACTTAATGCTAAATAATGGAGATTATGAGGCGATTGATTGGCAGTTTATAAAAACTCAACAAAAAGAAGTTTACAAAAAATGTACCAGTTATGGTGTTGTTGATTTTGAGAAAGTTGAAGCGATGGCAAAACAAATTGATAAACAGGCTGAAGAGATGAGAAAAGCACAAGGTAGAGGACAAGAGATTGGTACATTAGATACACAAATAAAAATTGACGGACCAATTCAAATTGTTGAAGTTGAGCCTGCAAGACAAAATGATTTGAGAGAATGGGCGTCTCAACAAATTGCACAATATGAAACCTTTTTAAATGGTATCAAAGAAAGCGGAGAAGATTTGGAAGATGCTGAAACTCAAGATGTAATTTCTGTTTGTAAAAGGCAATTAGCATCTTTGTACATATATCACAATCAACTTACTCAAGAATATAGGAGATGGGAACAATATGAAGATAACCAAGAATTCAATAATCAAGTTGACAAATGGTGATAAGTACTTGATTGTTACAGGAGAGACGCTGGAAGATATAACATTTTGTTTGGTTTCGACTTTAGAGCCACCTATAGAAATGAAAGTTGTAGAGTTAATAAAAAAACAAGATAAGCCAATAATTCAACCATATACAGGTGGAGATTATAAATACATTTTAAAAAGACTTTTAGAAAAAGCAAATAAAGAGAATTATTAAAATAAATAAGTAAAAACACATCATTTATTGATGTGTTTTTTTTGTTTTCTGGTCTCAAAAATTAAGGTGTTTTAGAAATAATGAAAAATTTGTAAATAGGGGTCAAAATCGTTTTGAGTTTTTGAAAATATTATATATAATAATATGTATAAAGGTATAAACTAACAAAAGGCGGAGAAAGACTTAATTTTCTACCCCTTTGGTGCAAGCACCACCTTTCCCCCGTCTGGAGGAACCGAGAAAAAAGAATTTTACTTTTCATTCTTAGGGCTCTGCGGCTGGTTGGTTAAAGAGATAAAAAAAGGAGAAAGGAATGAAAAAACTAAAACTGGTTTTAAGTTTTGTGTTTACTCTGGGCATAATATGTCTGGGCTTTTCTTTTTCTTTTAATTTTGAAACCAGAGCTACAGCTGGTGCAGTGCTCGATAAAAATGAAGTTATTGAAAGAATTATAGACGGAGAATATGTAGAAAAAGGTGGAGCAATCTATCTTTCTGCCGGCTCAACATATAATATGAGTGGTGGAGAAATAAGCGGACACTTTGCAGAGAAAGGTGGAGCTCTATATATTAGTGATGGAGCGGTCTTCACAATGACTGGCGGAACAATCACTGGCAATTATGCAAAATATGGCGGAGCAATCTATGTTGCAAGCGGTGGAGAGTGCTACATTAATGGTGGAACAATTACAGGCAACTTTGCAGAGAATGCACCAGCCATTTATGTTGAGAGTGGTGGAATATTAAAAATCGACACAACAGCACTTGTTGATGGCAACGAGTTTATGAATATGACTTCAACCTCAATCAATATTTATGTAGACGGAACACTTTCAAGGACAATAATAAAAGTTGGAGAAAGTTACACAATAGACGAAAGCGAAATGCCGTTAGATTATGAAAGTTGTTGTGGGTACTTTTATGACGAAAGGTTATCTCAATGTACAAATGGAGTTGTAGACTTAACAAAAGGGGAGGGAGTTTCCTCGTTTGTTCCAAAAACAGCGACAGTAAGTACTAATAGCATAAACATTTATACAAAAACCGCAAGTGCTGAAAGTAACTTTATATTTACATTAGATAGTAAAACAGACACATACAGCGTGGGAGTATATTCTAGGACATCTTTAACTGGCGATATAGTACTTCCTAAAGAATATAACAACAAACAAACTAAATTAGCTGGGAGCAACGAGGCTGGTGCTTTTCGTGAGTGTGAAAAAATGACAGGAATAACCTTTCAAGACGGACTAACAAAAATAACCGGCTATTCTTTTTTTAGGTCTAGTATTTCTGGAGAGTTAGTAATTCCTGATAGCGTCACTAGTATTGAAGACTATGCTTTTTATAGTTGTGGTGGGCTTACTGGAGAATTAATAATTCCAAACAGTGTCACTAATATAGGTGCATATAGTTTTAATTACTGTGAGGGATTTACTGGAGGCTTAGTTATTCCAGATAGCGTATCAACATTGGGTGAGTTTGCATTTCAGCGTTGTGATGGTTTTGATGGAAGTTTAATTATTGGAAATGGTGTAAAAAACATAAACGATAACACTTTTGACAGCTGTAATGGATTTAGTGGAGAGTTGATAATTCCAGACGGCGTCACAAATATAGGAAACGATGCTTTTTATAATTGCCAGGGGTTTACTGGGACTCTAACAATTCCTGACAGTGTCACTAGTATAGGGAATAATGCATTTTATTATTGTAATAAATTTTCTGGTGATTTAATAATTGGAAATGGTGTTAAAAGTATAGGGGAATATGCATTCTTTTATTGTGATAAATTTTCTAGTCTAACCCTTGGAAGCAGTGTTGAAACTATTGGGGCATACGCATTTTATATATGTAGCGGTTTTTCTGGAAGTTTAATAATTCCAGATAGTGTTAAAACGATAGGGTTATCGGCATTTTATAAGTGTGGATTTACTGAGAATTTGATAATAGGGAACGGTGTTACGCAAATAGGTCCTTCTGCTTTTTATGAGATGAAAAATGTTACAGGAAGTTTAACTCTTGGGAACAGTTTAGTGGATATAGGCGGTGCTGCTTTTTATTACTGCTATAAAATGACAGGAAACTTAACAATACCAAACAGCGTAAAAACTATTGGAGCAAATGCCTTTAACAGTTGTTATAGATTAAGAGGAGTTTTAACACTTGGCAATAATATTGAAACTATAGGTGCTAGTGCTTTTCAGGCTTGTAGTGGTCTTACAGGTAATTTAGTAATATCTAGTAGTGTAGCAACTATAGGTGATAAAGCATTTTGTGAATGTGGCTCTATAACAGGTATAAATGTGTCAAGTGAAAATACATATTACAATGATAAAAACGGAAAGAATGCTATTGTAGAAACAAGCAGTAACAAATTGGTTTCAGGGTTTAATTCTACTGACTTGTCGATATTGCAAGAAGTATCTAGTATAGCTAATTATGCATTTAGCAGTTGTTCAAATCTAACAGGAACTTTAAACTTTGCAGAAAATCTTACAAGTATTGGAGATTATGCTTTTAGTGGTTGTATTGCATTAACCCAAATAGGGACATTTGGGAACAGCCTCACAAGCATTGGAACTTATGCTTTTAGTAATTGTTATAATTTAAAGGGAAACATAATAATTCCAAATAGTGTTACAACCATAGGGCAAAGAGCGTTTCATTGTTGTTCCGCTTTAGAAAGTGTATATATTCCAAGCAGTGTCACAACAATAACGGTATCAAATTCTTTATATGCACCATTTAATGGTTGTTCAAATAGTTTAAAAATCTATACAGATGTTGCGGATGCAGACAGCATTCCGTCTGGTTGGGGAACTTATTGGAATTATCAAGGGTCGTCGCTATTTACAGTGAAGTATGGATATACAACTGCTCAATATAAAGCGGAGGTAGGTATGACTTTTGCTTCGCATAACACCGAAGGTGAAAGAGGTGACAACGGGATTGAAATTAGCAGTTATATGAATTTTGCAGGTAATTATGAACAATATGCAATTCTTAATGAAGAGAAGGAGTATGTTGCTTTTTTAAAAGAAAACGAAAAAATAGCATAGAAAGAAGAGGGGTGAACCTCTTCTTTTTTTTATTAAAACAGATAGATATTGTTTAGTTTATACCGAAGACAAAACTTTGTCTTGTGGTTTTTTCTTTTTTATATACCATAACCTCTAGGTTTTTGTGTGTGTAATATGTGCTTCAATATAGCAATCGAGCCTTGTTCTTGAGCCTTCTTGGTGTGTGGTGTAAGTGGTGTTGATAATTGTGGCAGAGCTTGGAACAAGTCTCAATGTGGTGGATTTGAGGGCGTCTTTTAACTCTTGCTCAACATCTTTAAAAGGAATTATTTGTTCTTGTTTTTTTAGCTCATAAAATACTGTTTCTTCTATTTTTATTGGTAAAAACAAATTGACAAAACCATATCTTTTGTGCGATTTGCACTCATATAATTTGTAAGCGGTACGAGATGAAGATTTTAGCTTTAGTCCAAAAAGAGAAATGTTGTTTTGAGTATGTTTTTTGCCTGTTTTTATGTATTTGATTTGGTTTTCGTTGTAAATAAGAGTTTCGTGATAAAATGAGCGAATCTTGGCGGTTGCTACAACACTATTTCCGTTATCTTCAACGAGAATGTCGCCTTTCATAACAATGTCTCCGGGGGAAACTTTTTGCGTTCCAGAAGTTACATCAATGCTTAAAACAATACCATTTTCTTCTGCAATAAGCTTGTTTTGGTGAGATGGGTTAAGAAGTTTGTTTTCAATAATGTCAACATAAAGATAAACGCCCTTTCTAGTAATGCTAACGCCAGAAATCTGCTTGAATTTTTGCATTAACACTTGTTCAATTTCTTTGCTTCTCGGGAGAGAAGAGATACTTGCTCCTTCAAAAATATTATTTTGTTTCAAAACTTCATTTACAGCAGAGATGTTTTGTTGGTTTAAAATACAATCGTCTTTGTTTTGGCAAATATGGTTGTCTGTTACAATTATAACAGAGTGGATTTTGTTTGTTATACTTATACAAGAAATCAAGCAAACGCAAACACCAATAAGAATTCCTATATGTTTCACAAGAGAAGAAAGAAAGTTGGAACTTCCGTATTTTTGAACAATAGAAATGTTATAATTGTTAAAAAGTTCAGTTTTTTTGAAAGTTAAAAAGTCTCTTTTTGAAATGGTACAAAAAAGAGTTTTGTCTTCTCTTTTAATGTCATAAATATTGAATTTTTGTTCTTCAAAGAAAGCCAAGACATAGTGAAGATTTAGCCCAGAAATTGATATTTTGTATCTTGTTTTAAGCCCCTGCATAAACTCCTCGCTTAAGAAAAATTAATAGAAACAACAGTCCCTTTAATGCTAATTTCTTTATGGGACAATTCTTTTATGGTAAGGTTTTCACCTAAAACATCAATGCGTTTGCCTTTTTCGCAAATTAGGGTTACTTTTGTTTGAGAAAGCTCATATATTTTTTTATAGCCTTCTATAACCGCTCCACTGTCTGTACAGAAGCAACAAACACCTCCAGAAAAAGCGTCAAAATCCAAGATTTTGTGGGTTTCGTCAATAAAACTCATAGTCCCTCCCAAAAAACTTTTATTAAAGTTTATGTGATAAATATTCAATTATGATAGTCAAAATAAACTTGACAAATTTTGAAAGCCGTGCGACAATTTTATTAGAGGAAAAAGATATGAATATTGAATTTGTTGGAAAAAGAGTTTCTAAGAAACTAAAATATAAAATTGAAAAAGCGGTTACGCTTGTTCTTGATGAACTTAAACAAGAGCATAATAATTTGTTTTTAAGTATTATGTTTGTTAATGAAAAGGATATGAGAGAGCTTAATAACAGGACTCGTAATATTGATAAAGTGACAGATGTTTTAAGTTATCCTAATTTTAACCTCAAGCCTTATGAAACTATAACGGTAGAAACTGAAGATGTTCTTGGGGATATGGCAATTTGTTTAAAACAGGCAAAGAGGCAAGCTAAAGAATATAAAGTTACTTTGGATGAGGAAGTTGTTAAACTTGTAATTCATAGTACGCTTCACTTGATGGGGTTTGACCATATTGAAGATGCCGACTATGAGGTTATGCAAAAAGAAGAAGAGCGTTTGGCAAGTAAATTTTATACAAATATAAAAATTTAACAAAATGCACTAAAAGTAATAAAGTGTTTATATATGATTGTTTTTGATTATGGTATTTGTGCTATAATCAAATTAGGAGAGAGATATGTTCAAATCAGGATTTATAGCAGTAATAGGAAAACCAAATGTTGGTAAGAGTACTCTTATCAATGCTTTGATTGGTGAAAAAGTTGCAATTACTAGCCCTAAGCCACAGACCACAAGAAACAAGATTCTTGGAATTAAGAATGGCGAAGATTATCAAATGATTTTTGTTGACACACCAGGTATTCATAATGGTCAAAGTGAGCTTTCTAAATATTTGCAAAAATCTACAGAAACTGCAACCGCTGGTGTTGATGCAATTGTTGTGTTGCTTGATGCGGGAAAGGTCAATCAAACAGATTATTCTTTAATTGAAAAACAACAAGATGTAGGCGTGCCTGTTTTTGTTGTTGTAAATAAGATAGATATAAGTTCTTATGAAAAACTTTATCCAGTACTTGCAAAACTTAATGAGTTTAAGTTTGTAAAAAAGTTTGTAACATTAAGTGCTTTAAAAAAGAAAAATTTGCAAGAGCTTGAAAATTCTATTTTAGAGATTTTACCAGAGGGGCCAGCATATTATCCAGTTGACCAATACACAGATAAAAACCTTCGCTTTATGGTAGCGGAAATTGTAAGAGAAAAAGCACTTTTATTCTTGCAAGAAGAAATTCCTCACGGTATTGCGGTAGAGATAATAACCTATAAGCAGGGAAGAAGTTTAACAAGTGTGTCTGCTGAAATTATTTGTGAGAGTGATAGGCACAAACAAATCATTATTGGTAAAAATGCATCAATGTTAAAAAAGATTGGAACAAGTGCAAGGGCAGAAATAGAGAAACTTGTAAACACAAAAGTTATGCTTGAACTTTTTGTAAAAGTAAGACCAGATTGGAGAGAAAACAAGCAAGTTTTAAGCGATTTGGGTTATAATATTAAAGACTTATAATCGCCAGAAAGCTCGAAAATATGGGGAGTGTAGAGTATTATGTCACACATAAGACCTATGTTAGACATAATACCTAAAAACAAATATAAGAATAAAAATAAAATCTAAAAAAACAAGTTTAAAACACAAATTATTTGTGCATAATATAGTAAAAGGGAGGCTTAGAAAAATGATTAAAAGTGAAGAAAAAATTCTTGAAGGATTACAAAACAGTTATAATAATTATTGGGATATCTTTTTATATGGAGATAAAAAGAGTGGAACTAAGCCTGGCAACATTTATGTTTATGGAGCTATTGCTGGAACAAGAGAAGTTGCAAAAAGCAGAATGAAAGCAATGGAGCAGGGTGAACAAATTGAAAAATAAATAAAGAAGTCTTGCAAAAAGCAAGGCTTTTTCTTTTGCCTAAAAGTTATAAAAAATAAAAGACATTTAGTATGCAATATGTTATAATAAATTTATGGAAAATTTTAAATTATTATCAAAAAAACAATCTTTATGGTTTGGGCTAGGGCTAATTATATTTGGGCTTTTGTTTATGCTGTTTTTATTAATTCCAATCAAGCAATATAATTTCCATAATTACAAATATGAAGATTTGACACACAAAACATATACTTTTGAAAATTATGAAGAGCCTGGTCACCGCGGTTCATATTATGAGGTTTATGTTTTAGAAGAAGACAAGCCTTTGATGATAGATAACATTGTACAAAAAGAGATTAAAGACTCTTTGCTTTGGGGACTTGAAAGTGGAGAGGTAATAGAGTGTTATTTAACAAAATCAAGCAAAAGCAGTTATGCTTACGAGATTGTTGAAATAAAATGCGGAAATGAAGTTATATTGTCATTAGATGATTATGTTTCTAAACACCAAAAAAATGCAATTGTGGGCATTGTTATTATTCCTATAATAGCAATGATGATAATTATCGTTGGTGTTGTATTTTTAATTTTACCAAAAATAAAGGAAAAGAAAAATGGCAGAAATAATTAAGACAACTGGTATAGTTTTGAAATCTACAAAACACACTGCAGAAGCGTCTAGGCTTCTTGAGATTTTTTCTCCTGAAATGGGAAGATTTTCTGCAGTAATTCGTGGTGTGGAAAAACCTAAGGCTAAGCTTGCAATAGCAAGTCAACCTTTCTGTTTTGGTGAATTTATGCTTGCAGAAAAAAAAGGGTTTTATACGGTAACTGATTGTTTTGTTCAAGACTCATTTTTTGATATTGCATACAATCTTGATGCATTCGTGCTTGGCTCTTGTATGCTTGAGGCGACAAGTAAGTTTGCTTTGGCTGGTGAAAAGAACATTGAACTGTTTATGCTTTTATTAAAATCTCTAAAAGCACTTGCGTATGATAAGGCAGAGCCAACAGCGGTTACTATAAAATATCTTATGAACCTTTTGGAAATCTCTGGATTTGGTTTTGATTTGCACACTTGTTTTATTTGCGGAAAACACTTATCTAATGAAAAAATTGTTGGGCTTGTTTACGAGGGTGGCGGTGCTGTCTGTAACGAAGATAAGTCTAAGATTGACCACATTGATATTTCCTCTGGAGAATGGGGGATTTTGAAAAATATATCTAATGCAGATATCACAGATATTGCAAGGCTTAAGTTCACTTCAAGAGAGGCTCTCACTTCTTGTCTTAAAATTTTACTCAAGCAGGTTTACTATAGAACAGGTGAAAAGTTAAAATCTTTGGATAGTTATTTTTAATTTTAAGAAACAGGATATTGAAATATAGAACAAATAGTAGTAAACTACTATAGACAAAATCGAGTTTTCATTAAAGGTATTATTTTGTTGGATTTTGTAAATAATAAAAGGGGAGAAAGAATTTGGAGTTTAAGTTGCATTCAAAATTTAAGCCAACAGGAGACCAACCTCAAGCTATTGAAAAACTGGTTGAGGGTCTTAATGATGGTTTGAGAAATCAAGTTTTACTTGGCGTTACTGGAAGCGGTAAGACTTTTACTATGGCTAATATTATTGAAAAAGTTCAACGCCCAACTATTGTAATTGCACACAACAAAACTCTTGCTGCTCAGCTTTGTAACGAGCTTAGAGAATTTTTTCCTGAAAACTCAGTAAACTATTTTGTTTCATACTATGATTATTATCAACCAGAGGCGTATATTGTTTCTAGTGATACATATATTGAAAAAGATTTGGCAATTAATGATGAAATTGACAAACTTAGACACTCAGCAACTTGTGCTTTGTTTGAAAGAAAAGATGTGATAATTGTTGCATCTGTGTCTTGCATTTATGGTTTAGGTGAGCCGGTAGGCTATCAAGAAATGGCTATATCACTAAGACCGGGAATGCAAATAAGCAGAGAAAAAGTCATTTCAAGACTGGTAGATAACCAATATAAAAGAAATGACATAGAGTTTACAAGAGGTACATTCAGGGTTCGTGGTGATGTTCTTGAAATTTATCCAGCATCATCAAGTGACCTTTCTATTCGTGTGGACTTTTTTGGTGATGAAATAGACGGTATTTATGAAGTGGAGGCAATATCTGGAAAGGCTGTTAATAAACTTGAACATATTGCAATTTATCCTGCATCACACTATGTTTCAAACCCTGAAAAGATGGAAGCTTGTTTGAAACAAATTGAAGCAGATATGGAAAAAGAAGTAAAGGCTTTTGAAGACCAAGGCAAGATTGTTGAGGCTATGAGGCTTAAACAAAGAACCTCTTATGATATAGAAATGTTAAGAGAGATGGGATACACAAATGGTGTAGAAAACTATTCTCGCTATTTTGACGGAAGAAAACCAGGGGACACTCCATATACACTTCTTGATTATTTCCCTGATGATTTTCTTATGATTATTGACGAAAGCCATATGACTCTCCCTCAAATTAGGGCTATGTATAATGGCGACAAAGCAAGAAAAGATAATCTTGTTGGCTATGGGTTTAGGCTTAAGTCTGCTTATGACAACAGACCTCTAAAGTTTGAGGAGTTTGAGAAAAAATATCAACAACTCATATGTGTTTCTGCAACTCCTGGTAAATATGAAATGGAGATAACTGACAACACTGTTGAACAAATCATAAGACCGACAGGACTACTTGACCCTGAAATTATAGTAAAACCAGTAAATGGTCAAGTTGATGACCTATTGGGAGAACTTAACCTCACTATTGAAAACGGTGGAAGGGCTTTAGTTACAACGCTTACAAAAAAGATGGCGGAAAGCTTGTCTGTTTACTTGGAAGAACACGGAATTAAGACTACATATTTGCATAGTGAAATTAAAACTATGGAAAGAATGGAGATTATCAACAGTCTTAGAACTGGTGAAGTTGATGTAATTGTGGGAATCAACCTTTTAAGAGAGGGACTAGATATGCCAGAGGTTAAGTTGGTTGCCATTCTTGATGCAGATAAAGAAGGCTTTTTAAGAAGTGAAGGGGCACTAATACAAACAATAGGTCGTGCCGCTCGTAATGCAGAATCAAAAGTAATTATGTATGGTGATGTTATAACTGACTCAATGAAAAGAGCCATTGATGAAACAAACAGAAGAAGAGCCATTCAACAGGCATACAATAAAAAGCACGGCATAACTCCAAAGACTATTGTTAAAGATATTCACAGTTCAATAGGTATAACAAGCAAGATTTCAACCGAGCTTAAACTTAGCGAAGAAGAAAAGAAGAAGATTGTTGCAAATCTTGAAAAAGAACTTGAAAAAGCAGTTAAAGAGCTTGATTTTGAAACAGCTATAACTCTTAGAGATAGATTGATTGAGCTTAAAGGTCAAGCGAAGATACAGAAAAAAGTAGGAAAAAAGTAATGGAAAATAATACAATAAAAATTGTAGGAGCAAGAGAAAACAACTTAAAAAATGTAAGTCTTGAGATTCCAAGAAACAAACTTGTTGTTTTTACAGGTTTGTCAGGCTCTGGAAAATCTTCTCTTGCGTTCGATACTATTTTTGCTGAGGGACAAAGGCGATATATGGAGTCTTTATCTTCTTATGCTCGTCAATTCTTAGGGCAAATGCAAAAACCAGATGTTGATTATATCGAGGGGTTATCTCCAGCAATAGCTATTGACCAAAAGACAACAAGTGCAAACCCTCGCTCAACAGTTGGTACAGTTACTGAAATTTATGACTATTTTAGGCTTTTATTTGCTCATATTGGTACTCCATATTGCCCAAATTGTCATACACCAATTAAGTCAAGCACTGTTGATGCTATTGCTCAAACAGCTCTTAAGGCGGAAGAGGGTAGCAAGCTTATGGTAATTGCTCCTGTTATTAGGGGTAAGAAAGGCGAATACAAAACACTTTTTGAAAGTTTTAAGAAAAATGGATATGTAAGAGCTAAGGTTGACGGCGAAATTGTGAGCCTTGATGATGAGATTAAGCTGGACAAACAGAAAAAGCATACTATCAGTGTTGTAATTGACAGACTTATTGTGAGAGAAGACATAAAGTCTAGACTAACAGAAAGTATAGAGTCTGCGTTAAAGCTTAGTGAAGGGCTTGTGATTTTGGATATTAATGGAGAAGAAAAGTTGTTTTCTACACTTCATAGTTGTAGTGATTGTGGTTTCTCTTTTACAGAGGTTTCACCAAGACTTTTCTCTTTCAACACTCCTTATGGTGCTTGTCCAGAATGCTCAGGTATTGGTTATAGGCTTGAAATTGATGAAAATCTTATTTTGAAAAAGCCCCATCTTAGCATAAATGACGGAGCTATTAGTGTTTCTGGTTGGACGGATGGCGGATTTTCTAAAATGTATTTTAAAGCTCTTTCTAACAAATATGGCTTCAGCCTAAATACTCCAGTTAATGAGCTTCCAAGAGAAATTGTAGATATAATTTTATATGGAACAAAAGGTGAAGAGCTTGACCTTGAGTACAACACTGAAAAGTTTAGTGGTGCATACAAGAGTGATTTCGAGGGCATTATTCCAAACTTAGAGAGAAGATATAAAAATTCTTCATCAGATTTTATAAAACAAGATATTGAAAGATTTATGGTTCCAAGACCTTGTGAATGCTGTCACGGGAAAAGACTTTCAGCGTCTGCTCTAAGCGTGTTGATTGACGGCAAGAGTATTGCGGATGTTACAGATATGAGTGTAACAAAAGTAAATTCTTGGATAGATAATTTGCCACTTACTGCAAAAGAAAAAAAGATAAGCGATAGCATTATTAAAGAAATTAAATCAAGATTAAAATTTCTTGCAGATGTTGGACTTGAGTACTTAACTCTTTCAAGAAGTGCAGGAACTCTTTCTGGTGGTGAAGCTCAAAGAATTAGGCTTGCTTCACAAATTGGAAGTGCGTTGGTTGGCGTTCTTTATGTTCTTGATGAGCCAAGCATTGGACTTCACCCAAGGGACACAAATAAGCTTATAAAAACTCTTGAAAAATTAAGAGATTTAGGTAACTCTGTTGTAGTAGTAGAGCATGATGATGACACAATTAGGTCTGCAGATTTTATTGTTGATGTTGGGCCAAAAGCAGGTGTTCACGGTGGTGAAATTGTTGCAACAGGAACACTTGAAGATATTATGGCAAATGAAAAATCTATTACAGGTAAATATTTGTCAGGGGCAAGAAAGATTGAAGTGCCTAAAAAGAGAAAAGAAAGTGACGGCAGGTTTATAGAAATTATAGGAGCTCACGAGAACAACCTTAAAAACATCAATGTGAAAATTCCTCTTGGAATGCTCACCGTTGTTACAGGTGTTTCAGGAAGTGGTAAAAGTAGTTTGGTTAATGAAATTTTGTATCCAACACTCGCAACAAAACTTAATGGAGCAACAAAACTTTCAGTAGGTAAGTGCCAAGACATTATTGGTGCAGAGCAACTTGATAAGGTTGTAGTAATCGACCAAAGCCCTATTGGAAGAACGCCAAGAAGTAACCCTGCAACTTATACAGGTTTGTTTACTCCAATAAGAGAGTTGTTTGCTTCTACTATTGATGCAAAGACTAGGGGGTATACAGCAAGCAGATTTAGCTTTAATGTTAAAGGCGGGAGATGTGAGGCTTGTGGTGGTGATGGACTTCATAAGATTGAAATGCATTTCTTGCCAGATGTCTATGTTACTTGTGATGAGTGTCACGGAAAGAGGTACAACAGCGAAACTCTTGAGGTTAAGTATAAAGGCAAAAATATTAATGATGTTTTGGAAATGACTGTTGAAGATGCGTTGAAACTGTTTGAAAATGTTCCAAGCATAAAGAACAAACTTCAAACTCTTTATGATGTTGGTCTTTCATATATTAAGCTTGGTCAAAGTGCGACAACACTTTCTGGTGGTGAGGCTCAAAGAGTTAAGCTTGGTACAGAGCTTTCTAAAAGAGCAACAGGAAAGACTATGTATATTTTAGATGAGCCAACAACAGGGCTTTCTACTTATGATGTGCATAAGCTTGTAAAGATTATTCAAAGGCTAGTAGAAACAGGAAACAGTGTTGTAATTATTGAGCACAACCTTGATATAATCAAGATTGCAGACCATATTATTGACCTTGGGCCAGAGGGTGGCGATAATGGTGGTACAATAGTTGCAGAGGGTACTCCTGAGGAAATTGTAAAGGTTAAAAACAGTTACACTGGTCAAGCCTTAAAACCAATTTTAGACAAAGAAAAGAACTAAAAGTTGGTGAAAAATGTAGTAAAAAACTAAAAAATAAACATTTTTTTACAATTAAAAGTTGAAAATTAATTAAAAAGAGGAATATTAATGAAAAATATTCCTTTTTTTATGCATAATAAAATGTATAATTTTTTATAAATAAGCGATAATTGATTTATGAGTATAATGTTAATAAGGTCAATTATTATATATATTTTTGTGCTTGTTGTCATAAGGCTTATGGGTAAAAGACAAATTGGGGAAATGCAACCCTTTGAGTTTGTTATAACTTTAATTATTGCTGACCTTGCCTGCATACCAATGGCGGAACTAGCAGTTCCTTTAGTTCACGGAATAGTCCCAATTTTTAGTCTTTTGATATTGCATTTTTTAATCTGCTTTTTATCAAGAAAAAGTATGAAATTGAGATACTTGTTGACGGGTAGACCAGCAATTGTTGTAGACGGGAACGGTATAGATTATAAAGAACTAAAAAGGCTTAATATGACTCTTGATGATTTGATAGAGGCTATTCGTGGCTGTGAGGTGTATAACATAGAAGATATAGCATATGCAATTATTGAAACAAACGGTAAGATGTGTGTAATAAAAAAGGCAG
This sequence comes from Clostridia bacterium, assembly GCA_017501645.1. GTDB lineage: Bacteria > Bacillota > Clostridia > Christensenellales > UBA1242 > UMGS2069. The sequence continues at coordinate 80,747 of JAFVWN010000004.1, forward strand.
AGGTAGAACCACCAACAAAAGAAGAATTGAAAATACAAATTACTCCAAATTCATTGCCTGTTAATATAATTATGGACGGCTCATTAATGAAAGAAAATGTTTCGCTTACAGGCATTGATGAAAAGTTTGTTTTTAAGTGCTTAAAAAAAGCAGGCATTGAAAAGATAAAAGATGTTTTAATTTTTACGCTAGATAATCAAGGTAACTGCTATATTCAAGATAAAAAATCTAAGGGTTACAAAAATTTTACTGTTGATTTTGAGGGTGGTGATAGGTGGTGAAGAAGTGGATAGTCATTTTAGTTATAACTATCGGGCTTTGTGTAGGGTGTGTTGTTGAATATAAATTTGTCAATAATGCATTTGATTTTCTTCATGATGAACTTGTTGAATACAAAGAAATGATAGCTTTAACACAAGAAAACATTGACACAGAAGAAAATGTTTTGTTTGTTGAAAAATTGCATCAAAAATGGCATAAAAAAGTAAAGGGTTTAAAATCTTTAATTTGGCATACTGGGATAAAAGATATAGAAATAGGTCTTGCAAGAATAAAGATTTATACTGACCAAAATGATTATAAAGAAACGCTAGCGGAACTCGAGGGGCTTATAGATTATGTTAAGCATTACAGAGAAGATTTTACACTGTCTATAGAAAACTTATTATAAAAAAGAGTAGGTTTGAAGATTTGGAAAAACTCCAGATTTCAAAACTACTCTTTTATTTGTAAAATTTATGTTTTTTTGAAATGTTTTTTGCGTTTTATAATCAAAAATCCTTTAAAGTTTGCAATGTTTGTAACATAGAAGAGACCAATCATAAACAGAACGCAAATAATTCCTGTAAGCATTGTAGATATAAAAAGCGGTAAAAACAAATTGAAAATATTATTCACAAAAAATCCAATAATTGAGCAAATAATTACAAAAATTATGCAAGATAATAAAAATTTCAAATATTTTCCGTTTATTAAGTCTCGTTTTTTAAGCATTCTAATGTTAAGAGTTGCGGTGATAATGTTCATAAGTCCAAGACCTATAACAAGAGCATAAGCACCTATGTATTTAGGGAGAAAGAAGATACAAACAAAAAGTGCGACCGCTCCTAAAGCATAGTTGACAAGACTTTTTATTTCAAGACCAATAGAGTTTAAAATACTGCTAGAAATCTGGCTTATTCCCATTGCTGGGATAATAATTGAGGCAAGAGAAACATATTTTCCAGCCTCGCTAGAGTTAAATAGGATTTGGCAAATAGGAGAACCAAGAACCATAAATGCAGGAACAAATAAAACACTTATTAATGCACTGATGTTTATTCCTAAAGTAATGTTGTTTTTTAAGCCGGCAAAATCGTGAGTTCTAGAAGAATCATCAATATTGTCTGTTTTGCTACTGATTTCAGGAACAAGAGTTACAGCTACTGAACTTATTAGTGTTGACGGTATCATAATGAGGGGGAAAGCCATTCCCATAAGCATACCATATTCAGCCATAGCTTCACTCATTGAAAGCCCAGAGGTTGTAAGTCTTATTGGAATAATGATAGCTATTAAAGACTGAACAAGAGAAGATACTGTTCGTAGCATTGTTATTGGCGAGGAACTTTTAATAAGTGGTTTTAATGCGTTTTTTGGACTTGCTAGTTTTTGTTTGAGGGCAAAATAGATAATTACAACCAACACGCAAGATAGAATGCAAGCTATTGAAAGGCTGAGTGTTGCTTTTTCTCCGTAAGAAAGATTTGGAAAGATAGGGAGGGCAAATAAGATAAAGCAAATAATTATTCTTACTACTTGTTCAAAAAATTCAGTGAAACTTATTGCAAAAAAATGTTTATCTCCCCAAAGTGCACTGCGAAGAACACAGTATATAGCAGAAGCAATAAGTCCAGGGAGTGAGAAAAGCACAATTGAAGTGCTAATATTTTGTGTAAAAATAAGGTCTAGAGCGTTTGGGAATAAAAGAATAATGACGGAAACGGCAATACTTATTGACAAAGTCATTACAAGCCCTGCCGAAACGAAAGAAAAAGCTTGCTTATTGTTGTTTATTGATTTATTATATGCAACATTTCTTGAAACAACAAGAGGTAACCCGCTTGCAACAAGTGTCATAAGAACACCAAAGACACTCATAGCAACTTGATAATGCCCAAGCATTTCTGCACCAAGAAATCTAGAGAGAATAATCCTAAGAACAAAACCTAAGGCTCTTGTTGCTACTGAAAAAAATGTAACTATCATTGTTGCTTTGAATAATCTTTGCATAAATATATTCCTTATTAAAACTTTGTAAAAATTACTCAAAAATGTGTTTAGGTATGATACAATATCAACAATAAGTTATAAATATATAAAAAATTACAAAAATTGTAGCAATGTTTTCATATTCACTTGCAAATTGGTGGGTAATGCACTAAAATTAAATTGTAGAAAAACTTAAAGGATATATTAATGATTACAGTTAGACAAATTACAAAAAGAAGAGATTTCAAGAAGTTTGTTAAGCTTCCTGATAGACTATATAAAGATAATAAAAATTTTGTGCCACCTTTTGAGCAAGATGAATTAGACCTTACAAACCCTAAGAAGAATGCTTGTTTTGAAGAGAGTGAGGCTGTTTACTTTTTAGCCGAAAAAGACGGCAAGGTTGTTGGAAGAATTGCGGGTATTATTTCTCACGCATATAATTTAAAAAACAATACAAAAAGAGCAAGATTTTCAAGATTTGAGTGCATAGAAGATAAAGAGGTTGCGGATAAACTTCTTGAGGCCTGCGAAAACTGGGCAAGAGAAAAGGGTATGGATAGTATCCACGGCCCTCTTGGTTTTAATGACCTTGAAAGAGAGGGCTTAATGGTTGAGGGGTTTGATAAAGAGGGTTGCTATCTTACAAGCTATAATTTCCCATATTATCAAAAATTTATTGAGGACAATGGCTATGTTCCAGATGCTAAGTGGGTTGAATGGAGAATACCTATTCCAAAAGAACATAATGAAAGAGTCTTGCGTGTTGCGGATGTTGTAGAAAAAAGATATGGTTTTTATGAAAAGCAGTTTAAGAGTTCAAATGAAGTTATCGACAAGTACGGTATGGAGTTTTTCAAGCTTTTAGATGAGTGTTATAAGGATATTTACGGAACCATTCCATTCAATGAAAAACTAGTAAAGCAAACTATTAATTCGTTTAAGCTCATTATAGACAAAAGATATATCAGTTTAATTTTTAATAAAAATGACGAACTTATTGGTTATGGAATTGGTTTTCCGTCACTTGCAAAGGCTCTAGTGAAGTGTAGGGGAAGATATTTGCCTTTTGGAATTTTCCATTTGTTAAAGGCTATCAAGCACCCAAAAGTTATAGAACTTGGACTTATTGCTGTAAAGCCAGAGTATCAAAAAATGGGAGTAACTGCTCTTATCATAAAAAATATCTTAACAAGAATGAAAGAAGACGGGATTGTTTATTGTGATACAGGTTGTCAACTTGAAGATAATATTCCTGCAATTTCAGCACTTGATATGTTTGAAAGAGACCTTATTCGCAGAAAGACTTGTTACATAAAACAATTATAAAATCAAAAGCACCAGTTTCACTGGTGTTTTTTTGTTGGTGGAGGGAAATTGATTTTGTATAAATAGTTTATAATTTTGTTTTTTTTAGGCGGATATTTTAATTGTGAACGGAATATTTGTTTTTAAATGCTAGCTCCTCTTAACAAAGTTGTCGTGTCTGTTTAGGGCTTTAAAAGGTTGAAAAACAGGCAAAGGAAAACCCCTTAGGTGTCTAAGGGGTTTTGTTTTAAATATTATACGAAACCGTCTGTTTGAGTTGGGTCGTCTTTATCACCTTTTGTCTTCACAATGTTTGCGTTGTTCTTACCAGAAACTGTGTGAGTTCTTGGAATTCTCTTGATGTAAATCATTACAAGAGCGAAGATTAGAACAGCTACAAGTAGGATAGAAGAGAATACAAGGAAGAATGTTGCAAGTGTTAAGTTGTCAGCATCTTCTTCATCTTTTGAAGAATCATTATCTTTAGAAGAGAAGTCTTTTACAACAGTTGTCTTGTCGCTTGAGTCAACATCTTCTAAAATTGTGTTGTATGCTTCTTCATCAGCAAGTTTAGTTACGCTAAGACCTGTAAGAAGGGCAGTACCTGTAAACTTGTTAGATTCTGTACCTAATTGATAAGAAATTGTTAGGTTAGAAATGTTTGAAGAACCAGTCTTTACAAGAACTGTGAATTGCTTGTATCCGTTTGTTTCAGTTAAGTCACCATAATCATTTGTTTCAGTGTTGATATTTGAGAACTTAGTTGAAATCTTATCCATAATAATGTTAAGACCGTTACCGTCAGCAATATCTTTAGTCTTCACATAAACAGAGATTTGATAGTATGAAGATGAAGATAGAGTGATAGTAGTGTTAGGGTTAACAACTGTTTTGTAGTTGTCACCATTGTAAATAACCATTGCAAAGTTAGAATCAACTTTAGGGTTAGTCATAAATGCAGATTCAAGATTGTAAGCAGGGTCGTTATCAAGAGTCACATCAGCAGTTGTATCAACAATACCAAGTTCACCTTGAACGATTGGGTCTTCGTCTTTTCCAGCCTCTGGAAGAGAGTGAGAAAGAGAAGTGTAATAATCTTTATCTTCAGCTTTTTCTTGTGAGTGCATAATGAACGCATCACCGTCAAAGTTTACGAATCTGTATCTATTTTGATTTTGAAGAGCTACAGTATTAAATTCTTTTACAATTTCAGCGTATTGAGCGTCAACAGAGATTTTTTCATCATCAACAGTCTTCTCTGCAAGTTTAGTATAACCAACTTTTTGGAAGAAAGCAGTACCATTGGCGTCTTCAACACCTATATGAAGTTTACAAGTTCTAGAAGTAGAACCAGTTCTAACAACCATTGTGTACTTCTTCCAAGCACCTCTATTAGCGTCTGTTGAAGTCATTGTAGTTGTAAACTCAGCAATTGTGTTGTCTGCGTAGATAAGCTTAGCGAAGATGTCACCACTAAAGTTAGAGTCATCAGTAGTTGCTGCATAAACTTCAAAAGTTATTTTATAAACTGAGTTTGAAGATAATGAGAAATCTGTTGACTTGTAACCATAATAGTACTTTTCTTCAGCACTAGCAGGAGAGTAAATAGCAAGTACATTTGTTTTTGGAAGATCAATAACTACTCCGTTAACACTTGCACTAGTGATTGGGTTTTCAGCATCACCAATCTCTTCTTTTATTTCGTCATAGATGTCTGTGTGTGTTGGAACAATACCTGCAACTACATCTTGGTCTACATCATCAAGAGTTGTCCAGTTAGCAGGTTTATAAGGTGCTTCAGCATCCTCAGCATCTGGGTCAGCAGTAGTTGTTTCAATAGTATTGAAATAACCGTTTGTTATGCTTCCAGAAACTGTTGTAGCAGAAGGAGATAGGTCAAACTTCTTAGCTGAAGCGATATTTGAATAAGTTTTGCTTGAAATGTGTTCAAGACGCATATCATCAAAGTAAACAGTGCTTTCAGTATCTGCTAAAAGAGCAACTTGGAATGTTGTATCATAGTAGCAGTTAGCTTGAATATAGAAAGAAATTTCAGCCCAGTTATTTGTGTTATCGCTATTAGTTGTGTAAGCAGAAATGCTTTGTTCTTTAACTTGAATAGCACCTTCTTCACTGCTTGCACCAGTTTTGATGTAAGAAATCAACTTAATAGTTGTATCATCACTAGCACTTGCACCTTTTACATAGATAGAGAATCTATAGTAACCAAATTGCATAACTTTAATAGGAGCAGAAAGTAAACCAAGTGAATACTTTTCGCTCTTGTTTTCAAGTTTTAAGATGTGGTTGTTAGCATTGAATGTGCTAGGACCAGGAATAACTTCAGCAGGATTTTCACCTTCAGCTTCTTTAGTTGTTTCAAATTCTTTAGATTCAAGAACTCTTTCATAAGTTAAAAGTCCGCTTTTGTAAGCAGAATGGAGGTTTGAAAGCTCCTTATCTGTTAACTTATCAGTAGTAGAACCTTTTACATATTGGTTAATATAATATTGATAGTAAGAATTAGTTGTATAATCAGGATTGTAAATAGATTCGCCATCATCATCAGTTTCGCCGTACATTACAGAGTAGAAATCAATTTCGTCTTCAAAGTCGCCATTGATGTCACCCATATTGTAGTCGAATCTTGCAGTGTATGAAGTTTTAAAAGCATCAGCGTTTTCTTCGCCACCAATAGTTTTGTTGTTAAAATCTGTTTCATTGATTGTTTTTACACAAACATTGTCAATATAAACAGCACCAGTTTCAGTTAAACTTGAATCAGGGTCTTCAACGATACCGTCCTCATCACCATAATAGAAGCTAATGTTTACAGAGTTTGTGCTATCACTTGAAGTTTCAAGGAAGATATAGTATTGCTTCCAAGCACCGTTAGCATCAGCAACAGTTGTTTTAGAAGTAAAGTTTGTTCCAGAAACAATAATAGTTGCATAAGCATCTTTAGTCCAAACCCAAGCAGTGATAACATACCAGTTGTTTGCTTTTAAAGATAGAGAAGAAGTGTTCTTGAAGTAGAAAGTTGTGTCAACCTCTTCAGTTTGTTTCTTTTTGTAACCACCGTCAACAGCTTCGTAAAGATTGTCAGCAACGCCATCTTCTTTTTCAGTGAAGATTTTATCGTCAACACCGTTGTCAGCTTTAACATAAACAGTTTTGCCATTTTCTTGTTTTACAATTTCAGCAACAGTAGGAGCGTCAGTAGCTTCAATTCTCATGGCGAAGTTATCAATTTCACTAGTAGAAGTTTCACCTTCAGGGAGATTTGTAGTAGTTCCGTCATACTTAGTTGCTGGTTTGAAAGCGCCTTCAGCAAGTTCCATAAGGTTTACAGACTTGTTTGACTTTTCAAATGCAGTAATAAGTTCTTGGTTGTTAGTGTGATAATCATTCCAACCAGAAGCTGTAGTAAAGTCATAAGGGTCTACGAAGTTTTTAGGTTCGTAAGTTGCGTGAGAAAAGTTCCTAATTCCGTTAACTGCACAGAATGCAAGAGAGAAATTTGAACTTAAAATCATTGTTATTGCAATAACTAAACTACAAATAATGTTTTTGATATTTCTTTTCATTGTGCCCACCTTTATTTGATATTTATATTTGAGTTAACTTTTATATTTTAATATATATAAGAGTAAAATGCAATTGTTTTCCAAATTTTTTATTTATTTTTACATTATTTTAGATGTTTTGAGCAAAATAAAAGTATGAAAAAGTGGTTGCAAGTTTTATTGTTAATAGCTCTAGGTGTATTTGTAGGGTTTGTTAACGGTTTTTTAGGAGCTGGAGGAGGAATGCTTTTAGTCCCTTGTATTATTGCCATTTTAAAAATGGATACAAAGGTTGCACACGCAACAGCTATACTTATTATTTTGCCTATTTGCGTTGTAAGTGGGGTAATTTATGCCATTCAAGGTTCTTTTGATTTTGAAGTTTTTTTGCCATGCTTAATAGGAACAGTGATAGGTGGAGTTCTTGGAACTTTTATTTTATCAAAACTAAAAAACGATATAATAACAGCTATTTTTAGCCTAACAATGATTAGTGCGGGTGTTATTATGATTGTAAAGGCGGTAGCATAATGGATTTTCTTTGGTATTTATTAATTGCTGTGCTTTCTGGCGTGTTTGCTGGAATGGGGATGGGTGGCGGAACTTTCTTAATTCCTCTAATCACTTTGCTTATGAATGTAGAGCAGAATGTTGCCCAATGTTTGAATCTTTTAGTGTTTGTTCCTATGGCAATTATAACCATCATTATTTATGCTAAACAAAAATTGATTGATTTCAAAAATTGGTGGATTGTTTCTATTCCTGCGTGTGTGGTTTCAACTTTGGGTGTATTGCTTGCTGTCAATCTTTCAGGTAAAGTATTAAAAATTATTTTTGGTGGATTTATAGCTATTATTGGCATTGTTCAAATAATTGTTTTGATTATTAAATTTATTAAACAAAAGAAGAAAAATGTTAAAATGGCAATAAAATAGATAAAATTATACCATTTTGAAAATATTTTTGCATAACTTTCAAATTGAGGCTTTATTTAGTTTACTTTATTAAAATGTTTTGGTAAAATATAGTAAAACTAGAATTAGCCCAAGGAGAAAGTTATGGAAATTAGAGGGGTAAAATTAAAAAAACAAGTTCGTTACTCAAAGGGTAATGGTTTTTTTGTTCTTAGAGAACCTGATTACTTTTCTGTACCTCTTTTGGCAGATGATGGGGAGAAGCCTCAAAGAGTTGTCAATGTTGGAGATATGGTAAAAGAAGGCACTCCTATTGCTAAGCCTGTTGGCAGATATGGAAGTTTTGTTTATAGCCCAACTTCAGGAAAAGTTATTGGTGTGGTAACAAAACTTAATGCTAGCGGTAATGAGTGTGAGCATGTAGTCATTTCAAGAGATTTAGAGAATGCCAAAGACTATTTGCCAGCAATGGCGGAAGAGGATATGAACCACGAGCCACTTTTAAGAAGACTCTATCAAAGTGGAATGGTTGATAACTTTGCACCATATGACCCTGCGTATAAAAAGTATTTGCTAAGATGCCAAATTAAGAGTTTGGTTATTAATTGTACTGAGGATGACCCATATAAGTCGAGCGACTCTGCTTTGATTGAAACATATATGAGTGAAGTGGTTGAGGGTGCAAAACTTTTAAAGATTGTTGCAAGAGCTGAAAAGTTAACATTTATTTTCACAAGCAAGCAAAAGAAACTTGCTGGCGTTTTGAAAAAGTATATTAAACAATTGAACGAGCAAAAGAGAATTAGGGTGAAAATTTATCCTAATGTTTATCCATTGCACGATAGTCGCCTTATGGCTTATTACGAAACAGGGAAGATGGTTCCTGAGGGTTCAAGGACAGCACCAACAAGTGCAATAATTGAGTCTCCAAGCAACTGTTATGATTTTTATAATGCGGTAAAAAAGAATCTTCCTTGTATTCAAAAAGCGGTTACAGTTTCGGGTAAAAACTGTTTAAGAAAGGCTAATTATTTTATAAAAAATGGAACGAGTATTGAACATATTTTAAGCATTGTTGGAACAAAAGAAGAGTATGAAGAAAATATGCTAATCTATGGCGGTATTATGTCAGGCATAGCTCAAGAAACGCTAGATATTTCGGCAACTTTGACAGCTTCTTGTATTTTGTTTGTTAATCGTGATGAATACTCAAGAGATAATGAAACTGCTTGTATAAATTGTGGAAAATGTGTTGAGTGTTGCCCTGTAAGAATACATGTTAAGAACTTAGATGACGCCATTGTCAATAGAGAATTTTCTAAGGCAAAAAAATTGGGTGTTGAAGCCTGTATTGGTTGTGGGGCTTGTAGTTATATTTGTCCTGCAAAAAGATACTTGGCTCAAAGAATTTCATTTGCTAAAGATATTGTTCAAGGTAATTTTGGTAAATCTGCTAACAGTAGTGAGTTTGCACAAATTGAACAAAATGTCGCTTCAAATGATGAAGATGAAATTAAGGTTGAGAAGAAAGAAAACTTTGTATCACCTCAAGCTGGAGCTGAGGGAAGCAAACCGGCTGTTGATGAGATGATTGAGCAAATTAAAGAAGACAGAGAGAAAGAAAAGTCGAAGGATACGAAGTTTAAAATAATTGATGCTACAGGAGGGGGCAAAAATGAGTAAACTATTAATTACACCTTCTCCACATGTAACAAAACAACATTCAACAAATATGTTGATGTTTGCTATGATTTGTGCGTTGGTGCCAACGGCAATGTATGGCGTGGTTGTATTTGGAGTAAGAGCACTTCTTATAATAGGATTATCTGTTGTATCGGCTTATTTGTTTGAGGTTTTGTTTAACCTTTTGAAAAACAGAAAGGTTGAATGGATAGATATGTCAAGCGTAGTTACAGGGTTTATTCTTGGATTAACATTGCCTGTTAATGTACCTGTTTATGTCCCAATCATTGGTTCGTTTATAGCGATTGTGATATTTAAGGGTTGTTTTGGTGGCATTGGTAAGAATTTATTCAATCCGGCAGGTGCTGCAAGATTGGTTCTTGGTTTTATTTTTACAGGTTTGGCGTTATCAATGTTTACAGGAACTGCTTTAGGTGAAAATGTAGCATCTCCACTTGCTTATTTTGCAAAAGGTGAGTTTTCAGCGATAACAATTCGTTCTCTATTCTTTGGTAATGTTGCGGGTGCTATTGGTACAGTCAGCATTATCTGTATTTTAGTTGCGGGAATTGTATTAATGTCATTCAAAATTACAGATTTCATAATGCCTGTAGGTGCGGTGATTACATTTATTGCAATTACTTGGGCACTTTCAGGAGCAACAGCAATTGTGCCATTCCTTTTCTCTGGAAGCTTTTTGTTTGTAACAATGTTTATGTTGCCAGACCCAACAACTTCTCCTAATACAGTTTGGGGAAAGTTCTGTTATGGTTTAATTTTTGGTGTAGTGGCTAGTTTATTTAGAGTTTACAACATACTTGGTGAAAACTCAGTGTTTATGGCTCTTGTATTTATGAACATTTTAGCGCCATTACTTGATAAAATTTTTGCACCTCATCCACTAGGTGTTAAGAGGGGGGCGTAGTATGGAAAAGAATAATCCAATTAATTCAGTTTACTTAATAGCTCTAGCTCTTGCAAGTATGATACTTTTTGTAAATTCTTTGATGGAGGCTGTAATTTTTGCAGTTTGCATTGTTGCAACCTTCTTGATTGGAATAAGTATCGTGTCTATGATAGAAAAAATTGCGGATAAACACATTAGGTTTTTGATATACGCTTTAGTTTGTGCAGGAATTATTACTGCGTTAAAAGTTTCAGCAGGATATATTGATGTTAAGGTTGTATTAGATGTCGCTGAAAAAATAGAAATAGCAATTGTTCCTTGTATGTTGCTTGCAATCGTTCCTATTTATTTTGAAGAAACATTCTCTGTAAAACAATATTTTGGCACATCATTCTTGATTTGTTTAGGAATGGTTTTAATGCTTGGATTGTATGGTCTAGTTACTGAAGTTGCAGGATTTGGCACTCTTCTTGGTAAAGATTTAGGCTTTGATGGTATTGAATTTTTTGTAATGCCTTATGGTAAATTCTTAGTGATTGCTATTTTTGCAATTTTGTTCAATATTGTAAGAAGAGCAGTTATCAAAAGAAACAAGAGGTTTAGAACTCTTGTTGAGCAATATAAAGTCCAAATTCGAGAAATTCAAGATACTGCTGTAAGGGCAGAAAAAGCACAAAAAAATGAAGGAGGGGATAAATAATGAGTCAATTTGCTTTAATGGCAATTGTTGCTATCTTTTCTTCTAATATAGTATCCGTTGCGGGTATTGGTGCTATAAGTTTGCAGGCTGAAAAGAAAAATTTTGGCTATATGTTAGCTTCTACTGTTTGTGTGGCATTATCTGTGCTTGTAACAGGGCTTATATATAAGGCTGTTGACCAGTTTTTACTTGCGAGGTTCAATGCTGAATTTTTAAAATTGTTTGTAGTAGTTTTACTTGCTTTGATAATTGCTTTTTTAACAAAAGCGTTGTTGAAGTTTGTTTCAAAAGAAATTTATTTCTTGTATGAGAAAAGCTATTCATTGGCTATTCAGTCAGCAATAACTGTTGGTACAATGTTTATTATTGATTTTTCAGCAGGCTTTATGGATTTAATGTTTATGCTTGCTGTATACTGTGTTGGTTTCTTCTTAGTTCAAATCATATTCTATGCATTATATGATAGATTAGACAACTCAAGTGTTTTGAAACCTGCAAGAAATGTACCTTTAATGCTTATTGCGTTAAGTATTGTAAGTATGATTTTGTGCACTGTAGGAATGTTTTTTTAGGAGGTAACAAAAGATAATATGATTTACATATTGATTGCAGGCTTGCTTGTTTTAGCATTTGGTATAGTCACCCTTATTGCTTTTATTACAAAAAAGAGAAGAGGTCTTTCTGTTGATGCTGATTTTGTAAGAAAAATGCTTCCTTGCATAGACTGCGGAATGTGCGGAGAAGAGAATTGTACTGAATTTGCGAAAAAAGTTTCAGGCGGAAAAAGAGAGCCTGAGGGGTGTAAGTTAATCAAACCTGAAAATTGTGAAAAAATCAAAAGATATTTCAAACCAACATATGAACAATCTAGCAAACTTGTTGCAATGGTCAAGTGTAAAGGCGGTTGTCTTGCTGAGGATAAGTATATTTATGACGGAGCAAAAAACTGTGCCGTTCAAGAAAAATTACACTCAGGCGCAAAGTCTTGTAAGTTTGCGTGCCTTGGCTGTGGAAACTGTGCAGAGGCGTGTAAATATGGGGCGATTTCTATTAATGAGAGAGGCGTTGCGGTTGTTAACAGAAGTAAATGTACTGGTTGTGGAGAGTGTGTAAAAGCTTGTCCAAACCATGTAATAGCAATGAGAAAATTAGATGTTTCGGTAGGTGTTATTTGTAATAACCAATCAAGTGAACCGGGTGTAAACAAGAGATGTAAGGTTGGTTGTATGCACTGTGGAAACTGTATCAAGGCTTGTCCTGTTGGTGCAATTTCTGTTGTTGATAACATTCCTGTGATAGACCCTAAAAAGTGTATTGAATGTTACAAGTGTGTTGCGGTTTGTCCAAACCATGTAATAAGCAGATTATAGAAAGAAAGAGAGATTTTATATCTCTCTCTTTTTTTGTTGCGAAATTAAGTATGAAAAAACAATCAAGGTAATAAGAAAGCGTTCAAAAATAAGGTTTTAGATTTTTTAGTTTTGTCTAGTGCAGAAAATATCTAACATTGGCGAAAATTGATGCAAAAAATATCAACAAATTTTCATAAGGGTATTCACAAAAATTGGTTTTCGTGTTATACTACATTTAGTTGAAACGCAAAAGCTATTTGGGGGCTGTTTGCTTTTTAAGTTTTGACTTTTGACAAATTAATATTTCGCTTATAGGAGAGATAACATTGGAAAAAATTGCTGTTATTTTAGTTGAAACATATTCTGCAAAACTTTATATTGCAGCTGCAAGTCAAGACAATTATTTTGTTGTTCAAGACATTGAATCAGAACCTATTCAGCTTAGCTTAGAGATGGATGATGACCATTTCTTGAAAAAACCTCAAATTGATTCAACAATCCGTGTTCTTAAAAACTTTAGAAAGATTTGTGAACTTCACGGAGTAACGAGAACAATTGCTGTTGCTAACCTATTTAGAGAGACTAAGCCAAAAAATATCTATAGTTTCTTTGATGAAGTGTTTGCTTCTTGTGGATTTAGATTTTCAGTTCTTGCACCAGAAGAGCAAAATAGTCATATCTATTCTGGTTCTATTAACTCTTACGATATTCCAAAAGGCGTTGTTGCACACCTTTCTGCTGATGGTCTTCACATTGTAGAGTACAACAGAAGAAGTATAGTAAATCAAGCAATATTTAACTTTGGACCAATGACACTTCTCAATATGTATCCATTTGAAGAATTAGGCAAAGATGTTGCACTTACTAAGATTAAAAAGTATATTGCAACCCAACTTGGTGATTATGAATGGTTAAAGAAAGTTGACGAAGAGTTCCAGTTGGTAATTAGTGGTGATTACGCACTTGACCTTGCTAAGATGATTAGGAAGCATAAGAAGTATCCTCTTGATAGGGATGACGGGCTTATTGTTGATAAGAGTGAAGTTGAGTATATTTGCAATCAAGTTTGTGCTTTAGAGCTTGATAAAACCAAAAAGATTAAGATTATTAATGAACCTCGTGCAGATGTGTTTGCTGTGTCTCTTCACATTTTGCAGGCTATTATAAACGAGATTGGCAAAGATAAAGCAACAATCTGTTCTAACGCATTTATTAAAGGCGTTATGTATGCAGAGGTTATTCCATCAACTCTTGATAGACCTATTAGTGATGTTCTTGGATTCTCTGTTATTGCTGAAACTTCTTTCCATGATGTTGGCAGTGAAAAACATAATGAGCAAGTATATAACTTAGCTATACTACTATTCAAACAACTTAAAGTTTTGCACAAGCTTCCTAGAAACTATGTCAAGATTTTAAGAGTTGCTGCGTTTATGCATGATGTAGGAAAAAGAATTAACTTCTTAAAGCACGCAAAGTATTCTTATGATGTAATTATGGGGGCGGACATTTTTGGAGTGACTCATAGGGAGCTTGTGCTTGCTGCGTTTACAGCATCTCTTCACCAAGGTGGAGACATAGCAATGAGCGAGTGGGTTAAGTATAAAGACCTATTTGAAGAAGATGATGCTTCAGCGGTTTCAAAGCTTGGTGTTATTTTAAGAATTGCAGAAGCATTAGACAGAACAAAAAACTCAATTATTGTAGATGTTACTTGTGATATTCTTGGCGATTCAGTTATTATGAAGACAATCAAGACTGCGGATAATACTTACGAACTTCAAAAGGCTCAAGAAGCTTGCAAAGATTTTGAAAAGTATTTCTGCAAAAAGATAGAAATTCTATAAAATATAAAAACACTCAATTTTGAGTGTTTTTTTTATGAATGATATGAAAAATCCCTCAAATAATAGGGGGGTGTTTTGCTAATTTTATAAAGATTTGATAATATCGTGATATTGAGTTGGGTTGTCTAAAAGTTTTGCGGCTCCTAAAATATCTGTTTTTGCATTTTCGCTAATATTAACAGGTACTTTAAGTTTGTTTTTCATAAATTTAGTAAGTCCGCTGATTTGAGAGTTTCCACCAAACACATAAATTCCGTTAAGTGTTATGTCATTAGCAATATCTGGTGGGCAAGAGTTTATAACGCTTAGGATAGCGTCTGCAATTTTAGAATAATAATGAACTACAATAGGGTAAATATCTTTAGAGGTAATTACAACAGACTCAGTTTCTTTAGTATCAACCTTTACGCCTTGAACCTCAGTGGTTGCGGTGTTGTTTTCAAGAAGACTTGCAATTTCATTTTTAACTCTTTCAGCCGTTCCGTCACTAATAAATAAACCAAATCTTTCCATAATATATTTTTCAATAGCGGTACACATATTGCTTCCGCCAACTGAAATGTTTACACCAGTGATGATACTGTTCATTGCAATAGCGGCGATATTTGTACAACCACCACCAATATTAACAATAAGTTTGCCTGTGTTAGTACCGATAGGGATTTCGTCTCCAACAGCAGAGCAAATAATGGCAGGGATAAGGGTAACATCTGCGATTCCTGCATTATAACAAACCTTTTCAAAAGTCTTTTTTTCATTAACAGAAATTCCAAGAGGTACACATAAAATAGCTTTGATGTTAGGTCTAAAAAGCGTTCTTGGGAAAATCTTTTTTAAAAAACCTTTAAGCATTGCTGTTGCGAGGTCGCTGTCAGTAATAACACCTGCATTAATAGGGGAAATAACAGACATAGCACCGCTAGTACGCCCTTGCATTCTTTTAGCATCTTTGCCGATTGCTTTTATTTCTCTTGATTTTAAATGCCCAGTGACGGCAATCATACTAGGCTCTTTAAGAACAAGACCTTCGCCTTGTTTGAAAATTGTTGTGATTGTAGAACCTAATTTTAAAGCTATTAATTGTTTTCCCATAATATTACCCCAAAATAATCTTATTAGTTTAAGTATAAGCAGTTTTTTTTGAAATAGTCAAATGTTTTTGAAACTTTGTTTATTAATTATAACTTACTTATAATATTTTTTACTACAAAACAAATGTTGAAAGTATTAAATAAGTCAAAAATCTCTTGTGTGGTATTCTTGTGTTTGTAGGAAAATGTATTTGAGGTGAGAATATGGGAAGAAAAATTGCTGTTGTTTCTGGTAAAGGTGGGGTTGGAAAAACTACGGTTGCTTGTGGACTTGCGTTGGCTCTTTCAAAAAACGGTAAAAGTGTATGCCTTGTAGACCTTGATATTGGGCTTAACAACTTAGATGTGTTGCTTGGACTGGAAAACAAGGTTGTTTACGATTTGGCAGACTGTCTAAGCGGTAGATGTAGGCTTAAGCAGGCACTAGTTACAGGTAATGGTTTTGAAAATCTTTATTTGTTGCCGTCAATGAGGTTTTCAAGTGTCAAAATAACCCCTTTGCAAATAAAGTCTATTACTGACAAGCTTGCGGGCGTTTTTGATTTTGTTATTATTGATGCTCCTGCCGGTGCTGGAGAGAACTTTGAACTTGCTGTTTATGGGGCAAATGAGGCACTTGTAGTAGTTACTCCACATATGGCATCATTAAGAGATGCAGATAAGGTTATTGGGCTTTTAAAGGGCTTTGGAATAAGTGAAACAAGTATTGTAGTTAACAGAATCCGTGGAGATATGGTTGCAAGAAAAGAAATGTTAAGCCATACCCAAATTTCAAAACTATTAAAATGTCCAATTATGGGGGTTGTACCTGAAAGTGATGATATTAATATCTATTCAAGTTTTAAGTTTGATAAGATTGCAAAAAGTAAAACTGTTGTTGCGTTTACTATTTTGGTGCATAATATAAAGACTGATAAAAAGGTTATTTATGATTATGAAAGTAGGTATAAAGGCTTGATTGGAATTATAAGAAGAAATATAAAAAGGAGTGTTTAGTGGAAAGTATTGCAAAAAATGTTTATGATAAAGTTGAAGAGGTTTTATTTATAGACAAGCTTAAATCTCCGCAAAAAATTAATGATATTTTATCTAGTGAAATTTTGTATATTTTGAAGCAGTATTTTGAGGTGAAAGAAAATTGTTTTAAATCTAGGATTGTTGTTGAAGAGAATGGAGAATTGGATATATCTTTTAATTTTAAAGCGTTAAGAGTATTAATTAAACGGGGAGTTGAGGTTATATAGCATATCTATTTTAGCCTTTGCATAATTATTATTAAGAGGCTAAAAAATGAGAGTTTATGAAAATATAAAACTTGTTGAAAGTAAAAAGCAAGTTGCAAAAAGTACTGAAATTATTTCGCAAAAAAAGCTTAGAAAATTAAGCTTTATTTTTGTATGTATTTTAAGTTTTGGAGTGTTAGGATTTTCATTGTCTAGCTTAAGTTTATCAAGAGAGGTAAAGACAATTACTGCAAGTTGGTCTCCAAACATTGCAGACCTTGGAAAATTAAAATTTGTTTATCAAGATGATATTGAAACTGAGAAGGAGGCACTGTCTAGCGTTGAGGGAATGAGTATGCCTTTTGAAAATAGTTTTGCCGAAGAAGTTTCGCAAGGTGTTTTTTTGATTAATGGTCTTGGCGGTGTTATTGTTAAAAGTTGTCTTGATGGAAAAGTATCAAAAATAGTTGAAGACGAGGGAACAAAAACTATTAGTGTAAGCCACGGAAAAAATCTTGTTTCTGTTTATGAACTTCTTGACACTGTTGGTGTAAAAGTGGGTGATGGTGTCAAAAAAAACACACCGCTAGGTGTAAGCAATTCTTCAATTTTAAGGTTTAAAATGCTTTATAAAGGCAAGGTTTTGGCGGGGTTAACCGTTAAAGATGGTGAACTTACTTTTATGTAGTATATTGTCTGTCATAATACCTTGAAATGCCCATAAATTGGGAAGTGTGAGAAAGAGCATTGTTAGACATAACACTATAATAAGTTAATAAATTGTGCAAAACTAAGAAGAAAAAAACAGGCAGAGAATGAGGTTTATGAGAAAAAAAGAAAAGTACTTTTCCTTGCATTACTCTTTTATATTACTTTTAGTGGCAAGTGTGTTGCTTGGTTTTTTTAAGGTGATGTTTTTATATTTTGTTTGTTTGCTTCTTCACGAGTTTGTTCACTCTTTGGTTGCAAGAAAACTCGGTTATAAAATTGGCAAGATTACACTTATGGCAACGGGGGTAACGCTTGAGGCAGAGAGTGATGAGTTTACTTTTAATGAGGAGATATTAATTGCAATATCTGCTCCTCTTTTTAACTTTTCGTTATCTCTTTTGTTGGTTGTGTTTTGGTGGCTTATTCCAGAAACTTATAATTTTACACTTGATTTATTTGTTATAAACCTTTCAATATTTGCTTTTAATATGTTACCAATTTTTCCACTAGACGGAGGAAGAGTTTTGCTTGCAATTCTTTCAAAAAAGAAAGAACGGCAAGTGGCTGTAATGATTACAAAAACTGTTACAATAATGTTTGCTTGTTTGTTGTTTGTGGTTTTTATTGTGTCTCTGTTTTTTGTTCCAAATTTTAATTTTGGGGTTATGGCTGTAACCTTGTTTTTGGGGGCGATTACTGAGGACAAGAGTGCGGTATATAAAAGAAATTTTTATCTTCTAAGAAAGTATGAGAGAGCAAAAAAAAGAGGGGTTGAAGAAAAGAAAATTTATGTAAGCGAAGATATAAAGCCGTATAGTCTGTTAAGGCTTCTTGATGCAAGGTTTTATGTTGTTTTTATCTTGGTTGACAAAAATATGAAAGAGGTTGGCATAATAAAGGAGCGGGATTTGGTAGAAAGTTTTACTAACAATGCAGGCTTTTCTCTTAGAGAAAAAACTAAAAATAGCATTTAGTTATTGACTTGATTTTTGCATTGTGGTAATATTATTCCACTATGGATAAAAAACTAATAAAAATTTTAAAAAGAGTTCAAAAGCCATCTCGTTATGTTGGTGGAGAAATTGGACTTCCTGTAATTAACGAAGAAACAAGGGTAAAATATTGCCTTTGTTTTCCTGATGTCTACGAAGTAGGAATGAGCAATCTTGGCACAAAAATCTTGTATCATATGCTAAACGATAGAAAGGGTTATTCTTGCGAAAGGTGTTATGCTCCCTGGCCTGATATGGGTGCAGAACTTAAAAGGGAGAACTATCCGTTGTTTTCTCTTGAGACAAAGACACCACTTGCTAAGTTTGATATGCTTGGCTTTAGTTTTGGCTATGAACTTTCTTATACAACATTTTTGTATATGCTAGACCTTGCACAAATTCCACTTGAGGCAAGTAAAAGGGGTGAGGAGTATCCGCTTGTTTATGGTGGTGGATTATGTATGTCTAATCCAGAGCCTCTTGCGGATTTCTTGGATTTTGCTGTTGTTGGTGATGGTGAAGATGTAACAATAAAAGTTATCGACACTGTTATGAAAGCAAAGTTAAGCAAACTGCCAAAAAGTGAAGTTTTGAAGATGCTTGCGGATATTGACGGTGTTTATGTTCCAAGCAAAGTAAATGCAGAGTTTTCTAAGAACGAGCTTAAAAAACTTGAGGGAAAAACTGTAAAGCGTCAAATTGTAAGAGATTTAGATAGGGCATATTTCCCAACAAAAATTTTAGTCCCTAATGAAACTGCAATCTTTGAAAGGGGAACAATCGAGATTATGCGTGGTTGTACAAGAGGTTGTAGGTTCTGTCAGGCTGGATTTTTATATAGGCCTATAAGGGAAAGAAGAGTGCAAACTTTGGTTTCTCAAGCAACAGCACAAATTATTAACAGTGGTTTTGATGAACTTGGTCTTTCTTCTCTTTCAACTGGGGATTATTCAATGCTTCCGCAACTCTTATCATTTTTAGACCCTCTATGTGCTGAAAAGCATGTAAGATTGTCGCTTCCATCACTAAGACTTGATAGTTATAATGGTGATATGGTAAGTTTGACTGGTGGAAAGTCACTAACTTTTGCACCTGAGGCTGGTTCTCAAAGATTAAGAGATATTATCAATAAAAACATAACAGACCACGATATTGATAGTGCGTTGATTTCTGCTTTTGAGGCAGGCTATACATCTGTTAAGTTCTATTTTATGATAGGTCTTCCTTATGAAACTGCCGAAGACTTAATGGGTATGGTTGAGGTTGTTAAGCGTGCTAAAGAGATTTATAAAGCTCACAAAAAGTCTAATAGACCGCTTAGTATAAGTGTGTCTGCTTCGACATTTATTCCAAAAGCGTTTACTCCTTTTGAGTGGTGTGCATTTATTGGAAAAGCAGAGGCAGAGAAGAGGCAAACATTCTTGAGTGTTGCGTTTAAGAAATTAGGTGTTAAGTTTTCATTCCACGACCCAAGGTCAAGTGAGATTGAGGCTATTTTATCTAGGGGAGATAGAAGACTTTGCAAAGTTCTTAGACACGCTTATGCAAATGGTGCAATCTTCTGCAGTTGGACAGAAATGTTTAATCCAGAAGCTTATGACAAGGCTTTTGAAACTTGCGGTGTTAATAAAGATTGGTATCTTGCTAAAAAGGATGTTAAAGATGTTCTTCCTTGGGACTTAATTGACACAGGATTAAGCAAACAATTCTTTATTGCTGAGTATGAAAGAGCAAAACTTGGTGCAGTAACAAAGGATTGTAGGCACGGCTGTAATGGTTGCGGACTAACTAAGATGGGGGTGTGTAAGAATGGTCGTTGTTAAGTACAAAAAGATTAATGAGGGTATGTTCTTTTCACACCTAAATATGCTTAGACTTTGGAATAAGCTTATTGCTATTTCTAATGTTGAAGTAAAATATAGCGAGGGTTTTAACAAAACAAGAAGACTGTTTTTTAGTTCTCCTACAAGGGTTGGTGTTGAAAGTTCTTGCGAGTATATTGTGATTGATACTGAAGAGAGAGCAAAAGAAGTAAAAGGCAAGCTTGAAAACAACCTTCCTAAATGGTTAGAAATTGAAAAAGTTTTTAGTGTTGATGGTAAATTCAATGTTGCATCAATGAACAAAGGTGCAGAGTACTCAGTCAAGTTTGACGAGTATAAAAGCAGTAAGCCAAAGATTAAAGAGTTTTTTGAGAGTAAAGAAATTGTAATACCTGTGATTCTTCACGGAGAGCAGAAGTTTATTGATGTAAAGGAAAGAATTGTAAGTTACTCTTGCGGTGATGAAAGCTTAAAAATTATTGCTGGCGTTGGTGATAAAAGTGTAAGAATTGACGAGCTTGTAAAAAAACTGCTTGAGTTTTTGAATAAATCTCATAACGATTATGAGATTATGAAAGAAAAACTTTTTGGTCTTGATGAAGATGGAAAGCTTGTTGATATGGATAAAATTGCAGAAAAAATGCAAAAAGACGATTAAAAACGGGGGCTAAGGTATTTATTATAAATAATAAAACACACAAAAATGTTGACAAATTCGTTTTGAGAGTCTATAATATCAATCGTGCCACATGCGAAGGGTTATAAAGTGCAAGTTGACATTGCCACCTAGTGCAGTGAGACTGGAGAGAGGAGGAAAGATTAATGTACGCAATTGTTAATGCTGGTGGAAAGCAATACAAGGTTGAACCAGGTAAGTACTTCAAGGCTGAAAAAGTTAACGCTAATGTTGGCGAAACTATTGAACTTGATTGTTTACTTGTTTGTGATGACAAGGGTGTTATCAAAACTGGTGCTCCTTATGTTGAAGGCGTTAAGGCTAAGGCTGAGGTTCTTGAACATGGTAAAGATGATAAGCTTGTAATCTTTAAGTACAAAGCTAAGAAGAATGTTCATCACCGTCAAGGTCATCGTCAACCATATTCTAAACTAAAAATTGTTTCTATAGGTTAAGAGTATGACTATCGTAGAGATAACAAGAAAAAATAATCATATTACACAAGTTGAGTGTGATGGTCACACCAGCTATGGTGTAGAAGGTGAAGACATTGTGTGTGCTGGGCTTTCAAGCGTGGTGCAAACTGCAGTGCTCGGTTTGATGAGTGTTGTGGGGATTGATGTCGGCCTCGTTCGTGATGACGAAAGAGGATATTTAAAGTTCTCAATTCCTGAGGGGCTTGACGAGGTTCAAGTAATTCAGTGTGATGCAATTTTAAACACTATGCTTTGTGGTATAAGTGATTTGCACGAGGGCTTTTCAGATTTTATTGAATTGGAGGTAAAAGGCTAATGTTTATTCATTTGCAGTTGTTCGCTCACAAGAAAGGTGGCGGTTCTTCAAAGAATGGTAGAGATAGTAATGCTCAGCGTCTTGGTGTTAAGAAGTATGACGGTGAGAAAGTTTTAGCTGGTAATATAATTGTTCGCCAAAGAGGAACAAAGATTCATCCAGGTACAAATGTTGGTATTGGTGATGATGACACACTATATGCAAAAGCTGATGGTGTTGTTAAGTTTGAAAGAGTTGGTAAGGACAAAAAGAAAGTATCAGTTCTATAATCCACTACTTTGTAGAAATAAAATAAAAGATAAAAGAAGCAGAATTATCCGCTTCTTTTTTTTCGTGTAAAAAAGGTGCTATGTCTGCCATAATAAAGATAAATTGGGCAGTAAATAATGGTGTAATATAATTCTAGGCGAAGTATCATAATGATTAATTTCTCTGTATAGCTAGACTAAAGGCTATTACAATAAAAAATAAATTCTAAAGAAAAAATCAAAACAACCCCTAAAATCGTTTGGAGATTTTGAAATTATTATATATAATAATAGGTAGAAAAGTACAAACTAAAGAGTGGAAAGAATAATAGATAGATAAATTATAAAGAAACATTATTTTTTAGTTTTTATTATTTTTCAACCCTTTGGGTTTGTTCCTACCGAAGACAAAACTTCGTTTTGTGATTCATCATTATTTATACTAAGCGGAGCGTCTGCCGTAATTCATCATTTTTTCACTCTTAATTTTTCATTGCAAAACCTTTTGGTTTTGTTTAGTTCCTACGGAAGACAAAACAAGAAAGAACCATCCGCAATTCATCATTTTTTCATTCATCATTCTTCATTCATTAAAGGAGTGCCATAGTGGGTAAGAAACTAAAACTTATATTATTTGTATTATTACCAATAATATGTCTTGTAATAGCAGGCATACCTTTTACTTTGGCGGATTATCCTGAAACACAAATAGAGCAAACAATGACTGGCACAAGTGCAGAAGACACAGGTGCTAGCACTGCAGATAAAAGTATGAAAGGCGGAGCGTTATATATAAGTGGTGGGGCTTCATACACAATGACAGGTGGCTCTATTACTGGAAAAGATAATCAATATGGTGGAGCTGTATATGTAACAAACGGTTCAACCTTTACAATGACAGGAGGAACAATCACTGGTTGTACTGCATTATATGGTGGGGCAATCTATGTAGAAGCAGGTGGAACTTGTAATATAACTGGTGGTACAATTACTGGCAATAAAGCCCAATTTGCCCCAGCAATTTATGTAGAAGACGGTGGAGTACTTAATGTAGACCAAACTGCAGTAATTAAAGATAACGAGTATGAAAGATATGGTAATGCGTTAGAAATATATGTAGACGGAACACTTGCAAAAACAATGTATTTAAAGGCGGATACATATACAATTAATGAAGCAGATATGCCACTTCAATATGAAAATTGTTGTGGATACTTCCTAGATGAAGAATTAAACAAATGTGCAAGTGATGAGGTTGCTCTTACAAGCGAAGCAATTGGTTTTGCACCAAGAACGGCAGAAGCTGAAGAATATGTGGCTAAGTTATATACAAAGACAGCAACAGTATCTGCAGATATCAGCTATATTTATTCTTCTGTTGGGAAAAACTATTCTGTTAAATCATTATCAACATCACTAAGCGGAGATATTGTACTTGCTGCGGAAGTTGATAATATAAAGGTTTATGCTTTACCGCAAAATGCCTTTAATAATTGTAAAGAAATAACAACAATGACATTGCCTGCAGGGCTTGAGGTCTTAGGTAGTTCATCAATGTATGGGTGTTCTGCATTAACAAAAATCAATATGCCAGATTCAATAAATGAGTTTGTAGGTTCTGTATTTGCTTATTGTTCAAAACTAGAATCTATAACGATTCCTCCTTTGGTTACAAACTTTCACAGAAATAATATACATCAGTGTCGTTCAATAAAAGAATTATATTTTCATAAAAACATTACCGAATTCGGTGAAAAGGCTGATTTAGGATTGCCTGCTTTAGAAAAAATTGTTGTAGAAGAAGGAAATCCTGTTTACGACAGTAGAGATAATTGTAATGCTCTTATTAAAACTGCAACAAATACACTTTTGTATGGGACAATAAATACTGTAATTCCAAGTTCTGTTACAAGAATAGAAAATTATGCTTTCGCTAGTAATTCAATAAAATCTATATCAATTCCAGAAACTGTTACCAGTATAGGAAATAATGTTTTTTATAGTTGTTATTCTTTAGAGAGCGTTTCTGTACCAAGTCATATAACAACAATTCCACAATATATGTTTGCTCATTGCAGTAAATTGACAACTTTTAATTTTTCAAATAATATAAAGACTATAGGGCCATATGCTTTTTATTGGGCTGGACTAACAAGCTTATCTTTGCCTGAAGGGTTAGAGACTATAGGAGCAAATGCGTTTTATTATAATTATGCAATAACTGGAGATTTGGTTATTCCTAATTCGGTAAAGACTATGGGGAACGGGGCTTTTGGTTCATGTTTTGGATTTGATGGGTCATTAAAACTTTCTAACTCTTTGACAGAAATACCAAAACAAGCATTTTATAGATGTGAAGAATTAACAGGAACTCTTGAAATTCCAGAGGGTGTAACAACAATAGGTGATGAAGCTTTCTCAGGCTGTGCATTTACAGGAACAATAATTATTGATGACCATATAAAGAGCGTTGGGTACAAGGCGTTTGCATCACTGACTAAACTTGAAAAAGTGTTCGTCTCAAAAGACATAGAAACCATAAGTGCAACTGGTACGAATTATGGTTTGTTTATTCAAGGTTCAAGCAATTTAGTAATATATACAGATGTTGCAAATGCAGAAAGCATTCCAAGTGGTTGGGGGACTTATTGGAATTATTATAATAGTTCTAATCAGCTTCAAGTTGTTTATGGTTGTTCGCTTGATGGTGAGGGGAATATTGTAACACCAACAACAATTAATTTCTATGTTGATGGGGTGTATCATAGCTCTATAACAAAATCAGAAACAAGTTATACTGTTCAAGAAAGCGAAATGCCTCTTCAATATGAAGACTGTTGTGGATATTTCTTAGATAGTGAATTAAGAACAACAATAAAGAACGATACAATAGATTTAACCAATGGTGATGTAAATATTTATACAAGAACAGCAGACCCGAGTTTATTTACATTTACAACGGATGGTGCTGATGGATATATTTTAACAAAAAATAGTGCAGTAACATATAGTGGAACAGAGTTTAATCTTGTAATGCCAAGAGAGTATGAAGACAAAACAGTGACAACAATTGCAAATTCTGCATTCAAAGGAAAATTTAATTCTTGTGATTCGGTAAATATAACATTTTCAAGCGAGATAACAGAAGTTCCTACTTCTTGTTTTGATGCGGATTTAGGTGATTATAACTGTAATATCAAGAGTATAAATATTCATAACAATATAACAAGTATAGGTAATTCTGCATTTTTTTATTGCATAGGATTCACCGGAAGTTTGATAATCGGAGACTGTGTAACAAGTATAGGAGATGGTGCATTCTCTAATTGCAGAGGATTGACAAGTGTAACAATAGGAGACAGTGTAACAAGTATAGGGAGTTATGCATTCAATTCTTGCAGTGGATTAACAGGAAATTTAACAATCCCAGATAATGTAACAAGTATAGGATATGGTGCATTCTTTTATTGCAGTGGATTAACAAGTGTATATATCCCAAGCACAGTAACAACTATATCTGCTTCAAGTTATTCAAGTTCACCATTTTATGGTTGTTCGAGCAATTTAGTAATATATACAGATGTTGCAAATGCTTCAAGTGTGCCAAGTGGCTGGGGTGCTTATTGGAATTATTATTCAAGTAGTGGAACATTAACCGTCAATTATGGTTATACTCTTGAGCAGTATAAATCTGCAGTTGGATTGACTTTTGCTCCAAATGGAGAAGGTATAAGCGGTGTGGAAGTTGAGACGATAGAAAATGTTAATGATTATCAAGTGGATAATTCTTATTTGCAAGATGTGATACTTAACAAAAATGAGTATGTTGCAATCTTGAAAGAGAATGAAAAAATAGCATAAAAAAAGACGGGCAGGGAATAAAACTTGCTCGCCTTTTTTGTTTTTAATCTTTACTGTTTTTTTCGATTTTTCTACGCATTTTAAATTTGTAGAAAAGTCCATATTTTTGTTTTGCTTGTTCTTCTGCGTTTTCAAAACGATATAAGTTTCTTTCAAGTGTTTTTTGAAAGTCTGGTTCGTTTTTATATCTCCACGCAAGTCTTTGAAGCATCTTGATAGTGTATTTTTGGGCGTCTCTTTCAACAGCTTGGTTATTGTAAAGAACTTTGTCTTGACTTGCAGAGATATAGCCCTCAAAATTTCTTTTCCATCTTTTAGCCCTGAAATTCCACCAAGGTATGTGCTCTCTGTTAATTGCAACATATTGAGATGCGTGTCTGCCTTCGTGTATAATTGTTTCAAGAGCGTGGAAACGATAGGCTGGATTTAAAATAAGGTTTTCGTGAATATAAATGCATTTACGGTCGCCCATAACACTGAACATTCCAAGACAGTTCCAGTCTGCTCTTTCGTGAACAACAACATCAATAGGGTCTCTATGGTTCTTCTTAGCCATCTTGTTTTCTAGAGCCTGTAAAATTTCGAGTCTTTTTATTGATGTGTATTTCTTCCATTTTCTTAGTTTGAATCTACTATATAAAAACCACATAAAAATTTCCTCTTATGCTGTAAGTATAAAGCATTTTAAAAAATTTGTCTATAAAATAAGCAGTCGAGTTGAAAATTTATTTGAAATATTGTATCATAAGCATATGGACTACAGAATAGAGGGGAATAAAATAATATTCAATAAGACTGAAGATTTTGATGCTCAGTCTATTTTGGAATGCGGACAGATGTTCAGGTTTTTTAAAACCTCATCAGGATACAAAGTGATAACCGGCAAACATATTGCAGATATTGTAGAAAAAGATGGTGAAGTAGTGATAACTACTAACAGCCCAAGTGTATTTGTTGATTTTTTTGACCTTGATACAGACTATGCAAAAATAAAGCAAGAACTTGAGAAGTATCCAATTTTGAAAAAGGCAATAAGTTTTGGAAAGGGGATAAGAATTGCAAAAGGTGAGACAGAGGAAATTATATTCCAGTTTATTATATCTCAAAACAATAATATAAAGAGAATACAAAAGATTGTTGAGAAGTTAAGTGAGATTGGTGAAAAAATTGACGATAACTACAATGCTTTTCCGTCTGCAAAAGTTCTGTCAACAATGCCAATAGAGTATTTTCAAGGACTTGGGGCGGGATACAGAGATAAGTATTTATATGAAACTGCAAAAGTGCTTGCAAATATAAATCTTGAAGAAATTAAAAAACTTGATGATGAACAGCTTTATAAATGGCTTTTAAGTTTAAAAGGAGTAGGGCCAAAAGTTGCATCTTGCATAATGCTTTTTGGGTTTGGAAGAAAATCTAGTTTTCCTGTTGATACTTGGATAGAGAAAGTTTATAAAAAATATTTCTATAATGGAGAAATGACCAGACCTCAAATATCTGCGTTTTTGCAAGGAAAATTCGGGGTTATGTCTGGCATAGTACAGCAATATTTGTTCTATTATTTCCGTTCAAGTGGAGAAATTATTGATTAAAGTGGGGTTGAAAAATCCCTCTTTTTTATTTCAAAAAATAGGGTATTGTCAAAATAGGGGTTGTGTGTTATAATAATTGAAAGAGAGGTGAAGAAGATATGATTGATGCTTTTATTACCTTATATACTCAGGCTGATATATTATTTTACTGTTTGTACGGGCTAGCTATTATACTTTTAATAGCAGAGGCTTTTATCCCAAGTTTTGGGGTTATGGGAATGGGTGGAATACTCTCCGCAATTGGTGCAATTGTTGCAAGAACGGTTGAAAAAAATATTTCAAGAGAGGAAACAGTACTCTATATTCTATATATAGTTGTCACAATCGCTTTTGTGATTGGCGTTATAAAGCTGATGCAAAAGGTTGATAAAAAACGAAAAAACAAAAAAAATTACGCTATAGTTGACGGAAATAAAATTCCTTTAACTAAAGACGGATACTTAGATTACTCGTTCTTGGTTGGAAAAGAAGGGGTTGTAGTTGCTGACCTTAAGCCTTCTGGTAAAGCAGAATTTGATAAAAAGGTTTATGAGGTTACAACAACAAAAGAATATATTTACAGTGGAACAATCGTCAGGGTTGATAAAGTTATTAACCAAAGAGTGGTTGTAAGAAGAAAAGGTTAGGGAGAAAAAATGATAAACGCTATATTTTATCTAGGCAAGCTAAGTGTCGGCTGGATAATTGGTTTGTCTGTTGGTGGTGTTGTGTTCATTGCAGGAATTATAGTCTTTTTGTGTATGGTACCGTTAAGATTATGGTTCAGGGCAAGTGTTTCAGGAGCACATATACCAATGAGCAAACTTATTGGTATGAAACTTAGAAAAGTTGATGTAAGCAAAATAGTTTTAACATATATCACAGCGAGAAAAGCTGGTCTTACTATAACATTAGACGAGCTTGAAACTCACTATATGGCTAATGGTGATATTGAAAGAGTGGTAAAAGCACTTGTTTCTGCACACTCTGCGAATATGGACTTGTCTGTTCAAACAGCAAAAGCTATTGACCTTGCTGGAAGAGATGTATACCAAGCGGTAAGAACATCAGTAGTTCCAAAAATTATTGAAACTCCAGTGGTTTCAGCAATGGCTAAAGATGGTATTGAATTAAAAGTAAAAGCAAAAGTAACAGTTATCTCAAATATGCATATGCAAATTTTTGGTGCTGGTGAAGAAACAATCATTGCCAGAGTTGGTGAGGGTGTTGTAACAACTGTTGGTTCAGCTGCGAGCCATAAGATAGTTCTTGAAAACCCAGACCTAATTTCAAGCACTGTACTTAACAAAGGTCTTGATACTGGTACTGCGTATGAGATTGTATCTATTGATATTGCGGACATTGATGTAGGAAGAAACATTGGTGCAGAACTTGAAATCGCAAATGCAGAAGCAGACAAGCGTATTGCACAAGCAAAAGCAGAAGAAAGAAAATGTATGGCTATTGCAACAGAGAATGAAATGAAAGCTAAAGTTCAAGAAATGCGTGCAATGGTTGTTGAAGCTGAGGCAGAAGTTCCAAAAGCTCTTGCAAAAGCTTTAAATAATGGCACAATGGGTGTTATGGATTACTATAATATGAAGAACTTGCAAGCTGATACAGAAATGAGAAAAGCCTTAAGTGGTGCAGACGAAAACAGCAGTGATGATAATGGTTCAAGTGCTGGATTTGCAGGCTCAACTATAAGACCTAGACCAAAACTATAATAAGCACCCTTTTTTAAGGGTGTTTAATTTTTAAAAGGAGGATAAATATGAGCATTCTAGAAATTATTGTAATAGCAATGTTGTCTGTTGGTTTTGTCTATGTATTGTATCTTATTTATTCTCCAAAAAAGAAA
>JAFVWN010000045.1 GCA_017501645.1 Clostridia bacterium
ATTAATTCATCAATCTCTTCGTCAGCAGTAGATAAGCGTTTGCTCTCTTTAGCTTGGAAAACAACGTTTTCAACTTGTTTAACCTTAGTAGGCGAACCGGCAAGACCAGTTTGAGTAAGGTCTGCATCAACGTCAGCAGCGCTCCACTCACCAAGATTTAGATATGGTCTTTGCTCGTAAAGAGATGTCTCTGCCAATGAAGCCTTCTCTGAAGGAGTTTTAGCATATTTATTACGTTGCACCATTTTTGTATTTCTTGGGCGACACTCATCTGCTGAACCATTAACAGTAACTAAAAGCGGAAGTTTTGCTTTAACAGTTTCAGTACCATGCTCAAGACGGCGAACAATAACAATTTCGTTATTTTCAACTGATACAATCTTCTCTGCATAAGTAACTTGAGAGATACCAAGTTTCTCAGCCACTTGAGGACCAACTTGAGCAGTATCTCCGTCAATAGCCTGACGACCAGAGATAATAATGTCAGCATTACCTATCTTTTTAACTGCACAAGAAAGAGCGTATGAAGTAGCCAAAGTATCAGCTCCGGCAAAGGCTCTGTCAGTTAAAAGAACACCACCATCTGCACCGCGATAAAGTCCTTCACGAATAATATCAGCTGCACGAGGAGGTCCCATAGTTAGCAACGTGATTGTTGTTCCGGGATTTTTCTCTTTGAGTTGTAATGCTTGTTCCAAAGCATTCAAATCTTCGGGGTTGAAGATAGCAGGAAGAGCGGCACGGTTAACAGTACCATCCTCTTTCATAGCATCCTTCCCCACATTTCTGGTATCGGGTACTTGTTTTGCAAGTACGACAATCTTTAATGCCATTTTGTTTTCTATTTTAGTTTATACTAATAAAGTTCGTTTTTTATAACAACAATATGCAAATATAACTCTTTTCTTTGAAAGAACATATCTATACATATTATAAAAATATGTGAATTTTAAAAATCTCTGCAAAGATACACAAAAATAATCACTATGTGCAATTTCAATAAGAATAATTAAATGAAAAATTTATTCAATACCCATAGGGTATTGCAAATAAAGACATTAAAAAGGTATAAACTTAAAGGCGAGAAAAAGTTTAGTCTGTTTAAATAGACTGAAATAATAAATATATCTACTCTTTTTATTTAGCAGTGTAGGTGAATATAGAGATAAAAATGAGAGAATGAAACAGAAATAGTAGAGAATAAAAGTAATAATCTGAGAGAGTAAAATTACCCAAGTCAATTTTAATGATTAGATTATAAACTCTCAACGTATAAACAAAAAAAAGAGATTAGTATGCTAACCTCTTTTTTTGTTCTATAATTGTAAATTAAATTAATCCTCTTTTCTTCTGCCCTTTGATAACAATCTCCATGCGTATGCACCACCTAAACCAAGTATTCCTAAAATACTCTCAATTATGGGAACTTCGTTAGGGTTTCCAGGATTTTCTTGATCTCCTAAACCTTTTGTAATAGGAGTTGTAATATAATCACCCGCAAATGATGATGTCTCTGTTGTTATGTTATCGTCTTCATCTTCATTAATTGAAGAAGCAAATCCTCCAAAAGAAGGGCGAGTAGCAGAACTTGTAGGCCAATCCTGTGCTACTACGTTTGCTGTAAAAAGCAATATTGAAATGAATAATAATAATTTTTTCATAATTTTTTTGAACTAAGCCAATCTTTTCTTCTTTCAGGGTACAAAATTAATACTTAAAAAAATAATAAACAAATTTGAACAACAGAAATTTCTAAAAATCAGTAAAATAATAATTCTTGATTATGAGAATATTAACTAATCAAG
>JAFVWN010000046.1 GCA_017501645.1 Clostridia bacterium
GATAAGTGGAAATACAACATATACTGCACAGTTTAATGCAACAACAAGAACATATACTGTAACATGGAAGAACCATGACGGAACAGTTCTTGAGACAGATACTGGTGTTGCTTATGGTACAAAACCAACATATAATGGAAGTACACCAACAAAGACAGCAACCGCCCAATATAGCTATTCATTCAGTGGCTGGTCTCCAGCAGTTGCTGGAATTACAGGGGCAACAACATATACAGCTCAATTTAGTGCGACAACAAGGACATATACTGTAACTTGGAAGAATGGTAGTACAACACTAGAAACAGATACAAATGTTGCTTATGGTACAACTCCAACATATAATGGAAGTACACCAACAAAATCTGCGGATGCGACATATCACTATTCATTTAGTGGATGGTCTCCAACCGTTGCAGGAATAACTGGCAATACAACATATACGGCTCAATTCTCATCAAGTGGACATACTTGGAGTTCTTGGACTACTACCAGTTCGGCTTCTTGTGTATCAACAGGTTCTAAAAAGAGAACTTGTTCAACTTGCTCGAGAGTTGAAACGGCAACAATACCAATTGACCCTAATGCACACTATTTAACAACAAGTATTACAAAACAGCCAACTTGTGAAGAGTTTGGAACAAGGGTTACGGTTTGTGAACTTGCTTGTGGTTATTATCAAGAAGAAACTCTTGTAGAACTTGGGCATGATTGGTGTTGGGCTGATGAATCATTTGGAGATTGCCAAAACAGAGCATACAATATGTATGTATGTTCAAGATGTAATGCTACTAATTATGTATATGGCGATTATGGCGATCATGATTGGTATGTAGGTGAGTCAGAATTTGCACAAGACTGCGAAGCAAGAGATATGCATCACTATTTTTGTGATTTGTGTGGTGCAGATAAATGGGAAGAAGGCGAGATTGGACCTCACTTGTTTAGAAATGGATATTGTGTATACTGTGATGAACCGCAACCATTTGCTCCGATTGGCGGAACGGGTGGTTCAATGGATATTGAAATTAAGCCTTTCATTATAGAAAAAAGGGAAGAACTTTACGCATACATAAAAGAAGATGACGAGGACGAATAAAAAAAAGACTTTTAGTAATATGGGGTTAACTCATAGAAACTAAAGGTCTTTTTCTTTTGTGAAGCAAATGATGTGAATTTTGGGCAAAAAAAAAGCTTTTAGTTTCCTAAAAGCTTTTTTGCTTGAACTATTTTAAAAGATCAGCTTTCATTTGTTCGTATTCTTCGTCACTAATTAAGCCGTTTGCTTTCATTTCGTTTAATTTTGTAAGTTTGTCAAGCTTGTCATCATCAGCTGTTGGGGCTGGAGTTGCTGGAGCGCTAGCTGAAGCAATGATTTGAGCTTGTTCTTGTTCTGCAAGTTTCTTGTTGTTCTTGATATCAACAATAAGAAGAATTGCAGCGACCAACATAGCAACAAACATCAAAATTTCACCAATTGAAACAACAAGCATTGAAGCATCAAGTCCAGATGTAATGTATGAAATAAACCCGTAAGCAACAATGATAAAGTTGATAACAATTACAGAAATGATTTTTGACTTAGCTTTAGCGTAATCTTGAACACTTGCTTTGCTTATTTTGATAAGTTTTGCAGACATTACGATTGAAACGATTGCAAGAACTAATCTAAAGATGCAACCAACAAGTAATCCTGTGATTGTAGCAGTTGCTGTAGCTGCAAGTTCTGCATCAGCGCCTCCTAAATCAGCAATAAGTGCAATGGTAATCAATGCAATATATCCAACATATGCTGTAAGAATAACATAGATTGAATATGCAACAATGTTCATAATACCAGCACTAAAAGTCAATGCTCTTTTCTTTTCCATATTAAAACTCTCCTTTTTTAATTATTAATATAAGTTTAGTCTTTTTTGTATCAGTTTGTCAAACAAATATAAAAAATTGTTAGTATTTAAGAACTTTTATGTATTTATTTGTAAGATTGTTGGTTTTTGTTATATAATTAGTATGTATAAAAAATGAATTTTATTCAAATTTGTAGCTTTCAAGAAGGTGAAAATATGTTAAAAATTAATGTTATTGCTGTTGGAGGGATTAAAGAAAAGTTTTTTGTTGAGGCTATAAAAGAGTATTCAAAAAGACTTTCTAAGTATTGCCAACTAAAAATTATCGAAGTAGATGAGGAGTCTAATCAAAAATCTATTGATGTAAAAAAGCAAAAAGAAAGTGAAAGGCTTATTGCTTCATCAAAAGGAATAATGGTTTTGCTTGATAGAGAAGGGGAACTTGTTTCAAGTGAAAAAATGGCAGAAATGATTGATAAGTACCAAACTCAAGGAAATAGTGAATTAACCTTTGTTATAGGTGGTTCAAATGGTGTAAGCGAACAATTAAAACAAAAAGCGAACAAAAGCATTTCTTTTGGAAAAATTACATTTCCACATCAATTATTTAGAGTTGTATTATTAGAGCAAATTTATAGGGCGGTGTGTATTAATAGTAATACTCCATACCACAAATAAGGGTGGTCTTTACACATTATGCTTCGTTTACTGCAAGGCAAACCCTCCATATTCGTTTATGTCTAATAAAGTCAAACGGAGGGTTACCTTGCGAGCCTTGCCTAATGTGCAAATCTCACCCTTGTTACACACGGTCGGTCTTTACACATTATGCTTCGTTTAGTGTAAGGCAAACCCTCCATATTCGTTTATTCAAATAAAGTCAAATATTATAAAAAATTAACATTTTAATGTTCACACCCTTAAGGTCTTTTTTAGTAGCGGTAGGAGCAGGTTGGGATAAATTTTGGAGATATAAACTTTCAAACGAGGTTCTTCGTAGTATCTAGATGTTACACGAAAGGTTCTTGTTTGAGAGTTTTAGCCCAAAAGTTGCCCAAGATGCGTGTTATACTCCGCCGGTTCGTTAGAGAGGCGGAATATTTATCCCTTGCGAGCCTTGCCTAATGTGCAAATCTCACCCTTATTACACACGGAATGTCTTTACACATTATGCTTCGTTTACTGCAAGGCAAACCCTCGTTTATGGCCTTGGCAGGAGCGATAAAGTTGTTTATGCTGTACAATTCAATTATTATAAATAAAAAAAATCAACACTAGAAAGATTTGCTGTGTTTATTAAAAATGCTTTTTTGAGGTTTATTAAGTTTGACAGGGAAAAGAAATAAATTGTATAATAAAATTGTATTAGTATAAAAAGGCGGATTTGATGACAAAAAAGAAAAAGATAAGTTTATCTATTGTGTTTAGCATACTTTTTGTATGTCTGTCTTTTTGTTGTGTTTCTTTTTTGAATTTTGGAAACAAAGATTGTGCTTATGCTCTTAATAATGGTGGTGTTATATATTTGACATCAGGAGCAAAATGTGTAAAAAATCAAGGCTCTATTAAAAATAAAAAAGGTGATAAAGGTGGTGCTATTTATGTTGGAAATGGTGCAACTTTTACAATGAACGGAGGCTCTATTTCTGGTTGTTCTGCAACTTATGGTGGAGCTATTTATGTGGCAAGTGGTGGTTTGTGTTACTTAAATAAAGGAACTATTTCTAACTGTTCAGCATCTGCTGGTGGTAATGCTATTTATGTTGAAGAGGGCGGATATCTTGAAATGGCCGAAGGGTTTATAATTGAAGGCAGTGGAGATAACTATACAGGTTCAATAAAAGCAATAAATCCACTTAATGTAAAAAGACCTGTAACAATAACGCCGTATGTGAACTCTACAGCACAAACAGCTATAAAGACTTTTTCAAATGTTAAGTTAAGTGATGCAGGGTTGCCAACTCCTGATGGTTGTGGTTGGTATGAAGAATCAGCATATACAAACCAAGTTTCAACAAGCAATTTAGTAAGTACTTATGCCGAAACTGATACTTTAAATTTGTATTTTCCAAATCATAATTGGGAAACAACAGAAATGTATTACGGAGACACTTGTCAAGAAGAGGGTGGAAGTGAACGAGAGTGTTTAAGATGTTCTGTTACAGAGTCTCTTGATTATGGCGGGTACTATGGAGACCATATCTATGAATGTATAGACTCATCTGTGGGCTCAAATTGCCAAGATGAAGGTTTTGATTTGTATGAATGTTCAGTGTGTTTGGACTGGTATGAAGAACCTAATGGTCAATATGGAGACCACGAATATGAATGTGTAGATGGTTATCGAGGTGAAGACTGTCTTACTGAAGGTGAAGATTATTATGAATGTATACTTTGTGCAGATAGATATAGTGAACCAAATGGTAGTTATGGTGACCACGATTATTGTTCACAAGGTTTGACTGGTGGAAATTGCGAAATAGAACTATATGAGGTTTTTGAGTGTAGCGTATGTGCAGATGTTTATGAGGAACCAACAGGTCAATATGGTGACCACGATTATGAATGTGTAGGCAGTTCTGCTGGTTCTGATTGTGAAAGTGAGGGTATAGATATATGGGAGTGCACAGTCTGCTATGATTGGTATGAAGAATTTAATGGTCTATA
Organism: Clostridia bacterium; assembly: GCA_017501645.1. Lineage (GTDB taxonomy): Bacteria > Bacillota > Clostridia > Christensenellales > UBA1242 > UMGS2069. The sequence goes on from JAFVWN010000046.1 coordinate 4,515, forward strand.
TGGTGAGCACAATTATGAGTGTATAGATAGTTCTATTGGTTCAAATTGCCAAGATGAAGGTTTTGATTTGTATGAATGTTCAGTGTGTTTGGACTGGTATGAAGAACCTAATGGTCTATATGGATTGCATGAATTTGAGATAAACGCTTTAGGCGGAGAAACTTGTATATATTGTGGGTTGTCTTCAGCTTTTGCTCCAACAACTGGAGGTGTAGATACAGAAGTTGATGATTCTAATCAAGATATAATATTAGATAAAAAAACACTGGCGTATATTAAAAAAGATTATGTTTTTGATATAAAGGCTTGGCTTGATAAAAAAGAATAAAAGACATTTAATTTATATCAATAATAAGAAAACAAAATATAAGGCAAGGGGATTATCCTTGCCTTTGTTTTTTATAAATTATTCTTCTGCACCTGGTTCTTCTTCAGGAGCTTCTTGAGTTTCAGGATTTGCTTGAACAGCTTGTGCACTTTGTAAAACGCCTGTTTCTGTTGAGTTTGTTACTTGTTCTTCAGGAGAAACTTTTGCTTTTTTAGGGTCTAAGTTGATTCTTAGTCCTGCAATACGCTCAACTCTTTTGATGTTTCTTACTAAAACATCAGTAGCATTATCTGTTTCATTAGCTTGCTCAAGTTCAGCAACACCAGCACGAATTACAATATCTGTGCCTTTTAAGTATATTTTATTGAACTTGTTCATATTAAGAACTTCTTCTTGAACTACAACCATTCCAAGAACTGGGTGTTTTTTCTTAACTTGCAACTTAGCTGTACCTGTTTTATCGTTAGCTTCAGTGATTATTATAGTGTAATCTTCATTATATTTATAGCCAAAAGTGTCATTAATAGAAATCTCTGTGTTACCACGATAGTTACCCTCTTGGTCCTCAAAATCATGGAAGAATAGTCTGCTATAATCTTCTCTATTTTCTTTTCTATCGCCTTTATATTTACCAATCATTATAAAAGCAGAGTTTACTTTTTTAGACATAACTTTTACCTCACATTTTTATTGTAGATATATTTTACTACATATATCAAATTTTTTCAATAGGTAAACCTCAAAAAAATAAGTAATTTTAAGAGATTTTACAAGATTTTATTTGCCATAATTAGATAAAATAATACATTATATAATTCAAATGTTGTTTGTGCAAAAACTAAAGGTTTTAAAATTGTTGTACTTTTTGTTTTAATTGTGATAATATATGTATATGAAAGTGATAATATTAAAAATTACAACATTTTTTATAACACTTGGTGCAATGCTGGTGTATAATTTTCACAAGCACATAAAAGGCATAAAAACCAAGAGAAATATAAAATATGGTGCAGTAAAACGCTTTCGAAAAGACTTAAATGTTCATTATCATAAAAATAATAGTGAAAATATTAAAAGACCTGTAATTGTTTATTTTCACGGTGGCGGTTGGACCGCTTATTCTAAGGGGATATACACAACCCTCTGTAAACGATACGCAAGTATGGGCTATGTTGTTTTCAATGTGAACTATACCTTAGCTCCAAAAGTAAAAATGGAAGGTGTGCTTGCGGATTGTCTAGAAGCTGTCTTGTTTGCAAATAGTAATGCGTCAAAGTTTGGTGGAGACTCTTCACAGATTATACTTGCCGGAGATTCTGCAGGAGCTCACATTTCTTCATTTATTGCAAATGTGGTTAATTCTTCAAGTTTTAAAACGGAGACCTTTGACTATTTAAAAGGGGCAAAGGACTTAAATAGATTTAAGAATTTGTGCAAGGAAGCAAAGTCTGTTTTAAAGGACAAAATTAAGGCTCTATTGTTGTTTTACGGTGTGTATGACCTAAATACAATGCTTACTTCAAAATTTCCAAATATTAGAACATATGTAGAAGCTAGTTTGTATGGTAAGGGTAATGACAAGGTTGAAAACAGACTATTTTCGCCCGTAGAACACATTGATGATAAATTCCCGCCTTGCTTTATTGCAAGTGGGGAAATAGATAAACTTCACGAGTCTCAAAGTTTTATGTTGAAAAATTTACTAGAAGAAAAAAATATAAAAGTCCAAAATTTATTTTTTGGAAAAGAAGAACTTAGAGCAATGCACGCATTTATGATATTTGATGGGCTTTATACGAATGAAAAGGCTTTGCAAAGCTCAAAAGAATTTTTAGAAGAGGTGTTATTTTAATGCTAATTGCATTTATAATTTGTGCGGTAGTGATTATACTTGACCAAGTGACAAAATTTTGTTTATATGGTATGAGTTGTTCACTAATTGGTGATTTTTTGTGGATTGAAAGCACATTAAATACTGGAGCTTCGTTTGGTATGCTCAAAAATGGGACATTGTTTTTTATAATTTTCTCAATTCCAATGATTGCTATTATGATTTGGTTGATAATAAGCAAAAAACACGATTATGGCAAGTTTTTTAAAATCACCATAGGTATTTTACTAGGTGGAACAATTGGAAACCTAATTGACCGAATTTTCTTCGCTGGAGTTCGTGATTTTATTTATTTTAAAAGCATAAACTTTGCTATTTTTAATGTCGCAGATATAGCAATTACTGTTGCAACAATTATGCTTGTTGTATATTTGTTTGTTGAAATGTTTAAGAAAAAAGAAGGAAAGGAAGAGGCAGAAAAGTAATGGAGCAATCTTATGTTGTTGATAATACAATAGAGTCTGGGGTAAGGCTGGATGTTTTTCTTGCTGATGTTTTAGATGATTGGACAAGGTCTCAAATCAAAAAACAGATTGATGGAAAAGGTGCTTTTATTAATGGCAAACAAGCAAAAGCCGGAAATTCCCTAAAAACTGGAGATGTTGTTTCTATTTCTTTTACTAAAGAAGTTGGATTTGAAGATGTTTTGCCAGAAAATATTCCTCTTGACATTGTTTATGAGGATGAGCATATTTTGGTTATTAATAAGCCTCAAGGAATGGTTGTTCACCCAGCGCCGGGAAATTATGAGCATACGCTTGTAAATGCTCTCCTATATCATTTTAATAACTTGTCTAATACAGATTCAACAAGACCTGGGATTGTTCATAGAATAGATAAAGATACTTCAGGACTTTTGGTTGTTGCAAAAAACAATAATGCACACAACGAACTTGCATCTCAGTTTGCTGACCATTCATCTAGAAGAACATATGTTGCTTTGTTGGAGGGCAGACTTAAGCAAGAAGAGGGAACTATAAAAACTTTTCTCAATCGTGATAAAGGTGACAGAAAAAAATATGCAGTTAGTGATGATGGAAAAATTGCAATAACTCATTTTCAAGTTTTAGAAAGGTTTGAAAACAATACATTATGTGAGTTTAATCTTGAAACCGGAAGAACACACCAAATAAGAGTTCATTCAAAATATATGGGACATCCAATAGTAGGGGATAAAACTTATGGGTTTGCAAAACAAAAATTCAATCTTGATGGGCAACTTTTACACGCATTCAAACTGGAACTTACTCATCCAGTAACTAAAGAAAGAATGACTTTCACTTGTGATATGCCAAAATATTTTGAAACAATTTTAAAGAAATTAAAAAGGGTTGAGTAAATCGTTTTGAAATTTCAAAATAATGTTGTATAATATAAAAAGTAAAAAATAAAAATCACATTATATAAAAGCGGGTAAAAGCAGGTGTTATGTGAGACATAATAACGGTAAAATGGGCTATTGCGAGGCTTTTGGTGGTTTTTACAGAAATTATAATAAGGAGGAGAAAACAGTTATGACAAAAGAAAATAAAGAAGTGAAAAAGGAAGAAATTAAGAAAACAGAACCTGAAGTAAAAAAAGAGGAAGCTCCTGAAACAAAAAAGAAAAGCAATCTTAATATGAAACTTACAGTTATTATAAGCTTAATTATTTTGTCTATTGCTTGTTTTGTTGTATTGTTTGCTGTTGGAATTGTAGACCTTGTTAGCTCTTTGATTAGTTCTGTTATTATTCTTGCAATTGCTGTTGTTATCTTATGCTTTGAACTAGGTCATAAGTGGCACGAAAATTAATTTATAAATAAGGGGATTTATTATGGCTCAAAAAAGTACAAATACAACTACAACAGCTACAACAACAAAAAAGACAACTAGTCTTTGGGGAGTACTAAATATTGTTAGTTTTGCTGCTGTAATTTGCGTTGGCGTGTCTCTGCTTTTGTCTAGGGTTGGACTTGGTGGCAGGGTTTCTGGTGCACTTTCTACAATCGCTCAAGTAATTTCTTATGTGGTGTTGATTGCTTTTTCTTGCTTCTACATTGCAAAAAGAAGAAATTTAACACTTTGGATTATATGGATAATTTCAGTAGTCTTGATAGTGATAAGTTTTATTTTATAAGTTGGATTTTTATAGCTGATTAAAGGAATTAATTATGGAAAAGAAAAAAGATTTTATAACTGCAATAAATTACGCTAAATATTTGGCATTTATTGCTGCTACTGTTTGTGTTTTTGTGTTTCAGTTTGTTGCCGAGCCAATTTGTATAACTCTAGCATTGTCTTTTTATGTTGTAGCTTTTGGTCTTATGTTTACAGGGCTTGTGATTCATTCAGTAGAAGTGTTTACTGCGGATAAACTTGTGAAGCAGTCAAAAGCAGATCTATTTAAACCTCACGAGGCAGAGGAAGAAATTGCTGTCATTAATGAAACAGAGAACCAGACGGGGGAAGAGGTTGAGGTTGTAAATCTTAAAGCCGAAAAAGTTTGGTCTATCATAGGAAGCATCTTTTTTGGAGTGTTTACTGTATTTACATTTTTAGTTTTAATCCTATATTAAAAAAAATTAGTCCGTTAAAAAAACGGGCTTTTTTATTTGTGAAAATTTACAATAAAAAAGACTGGCAATATTTGGCTTGATTTATGTAAAAAAAAATTTTTTATTTAATTTAGAGCTGTTTTTGTTTGACTTAAAAATTTTTAAAATATATAATATTTTTAATTAAGGGTACAATAAAAAAGATAAAATGAAAAAAGTATTAAAAAATTTTAGTTTGTGTATTTTTGCTTTAGGCATTTTATGCCTAAGTTTTTCTTTTGGTCTTTTTGAGGTTTTTGCAGATGAAGCTTTTGCCTATTCTAGTCAAATAATTTTAGATAATTCAACTTTTAAAATGTCTGGAGGGACGATTTCTGGCAGTACAGGGGACAATGGCGGAGCAGTATATGTAGGAAATGGCTCAACATTCACAATGACAGGTGGAACTATTAAAAACTGCACCGCAACCAATGGTGGGGCTGTTTTTGTAGCAAACGGAGGAACTTTTATTTTTTCTGCGGGAATGATAGAGAATTGTTCTGCAGAACTAGGTTATGCTATTTATGTGCAAGCGGGTGGCACTTTAAATTATCAAACGAATGAGTTTGGTTTTTCTAACTGTGGAGAGACAGAAGATTTACATATTTATGCAGAGGAAGGGGCAACAGTTATTGGTCCTGTAAGAGATATAAATATTTATGTAAATGGAGCATATACTTCAACCATAGAGGCTCTTGGGAGCATATATACAATAAATGAAGCAGATGTTCCGTATGATTATGAGTCTTGTTGTGGATATTTTTATGACGCTGAACTAACACAACCAACTTATGGTCAAGTTGATTTATCAAAAGCAAAGATAAACACTTTTGTTTCGAAAAATGTGGTTGATAGAAAAAGTATAAACATATATACAAGAACAGCATCTGCAGAAAGTAATTTTACTTTTACAGAAAACACAACTGACGGAACATATAGTATTAAAGCAAGTTCTTATAATGTTTCAGGGGATTTAGTTCTTCCTAAAGAATATAATAACTGCCCTGTTGTGATAGCTGATGTAACAAATAGTTCTCTTGGTGCATTTTATAACACAAATATCAATAGCGTGATTTTTCCAGATGGATTAAAAAAGATTGGTGATTATGCTTTTTGGTTTAGTAAAATATCAAAGGTGAATATTCCTCTTTGTGTTGAAGAGATAGGGATTGGTGCTTATGGCAACTGTGAAAACATCTCAGGGCAACTTGTAATACCCGAATCAATAACAAGTATTCCAGAAAAAGCTTTTGGTAATGATGTTAATATTACTGATATTTCATATCAAGGAAGCATCTATTCTATTGGAGATAGTGCATTTCAGGGCTGTGAGGGGTTGACTGACATATACATCCCTGATGATTGCGTAACAATAGGTGATTATGCATATTTGAATTGCTACGGTGTAAAAAATCTTACAGTTGGGGTGAGTCTTGAAAATATAGGGACTGGTGCTTTTACTGGAATTGATTTTGAACAAATGGTTGTTGATTATTCGAATCCTTATTATCATAGTGGGAATGGTAGTAACATATTAGCCAAATATGATGGAAATGTGCTGGTTCTTGGTTGCAAAAATTCAGTAATTCCGTCTGGGATAGAGATTATTGGAGAATATGCTTTTTATGATTGTAGCGAATTTAACGGGACCATTGAATTGCCAAACACTTTAAAAAGAATAGAAAAATATGCGTTTTTTACATCTGGTATTACAGGAGTGTTAAATCTTCCAAATGGGCTAGAGTATGTTGGAGAAAACGCCTTTGCTTCAACCAACATAGAAACAGTTAATTTTCCTGATACGGTAACAGAAATTGGACGAAGTGCTTTTGCTGATTGTTCTTCTCTTGATACAGTAAATCTTCCAAACAGTGCATTAACAATACGAACTTATGCTTTTAAAGAGTGTAGTTTGATAAGCGGTGTGGCTATTCCAGGGACTGCAGAATTGATTGAAACTATGGCATTTGAAGGTGCTGGAATGGTTGCTTTCTATATTCCAAGTACTGTTGGGTATGTGGCAGAAATGGCCATCACAACAATTACAAATGCAAACAATATAATGGCTGGAAATTTCACTATTTATACTGATTTTTCAAGCGCTCAAGCATCAATTAATGCCGGTTGGGATGCGACTTGGTATCATTATGGTGAGTCTACAGCTGGGGATGATACTCTTCCTGCACACAGGGTTGTTTGGGGTGGAACAAAAGATGATTATCAAGACTTGGCTGATGGATTTGTTATTAATTCTTCTGGAGTCTTAGAACTTTATTATAGCAAGGAAGAGAATGTTGTTGTTCCAGAAGGTGTTGTAGAAATTGGTTATCTTGCTTTTTGTACTTGGGAATATAATTTAAACTTGACAACTGTAATATTACCTAGCACTTTAACAAAAATTTGTGCAGATGCATTTGATATGGGTGGCTGTCCTGTGTTTATTCCATCAACAGTTACAACTATAGAGGCAAATGCTTTTTGCGGAGAATATGTTTTATATTGTGAGTCATCATCAGCCCTTTCTGGTTGGGCAGAAGGTTGGAACGAATACAGCGAAGAACCTTTAACAGTATATTATGGATACACTCTTGCAAGATTCAAAGCAGAGCAAGGACTTACGACATTTGCTCCTAACAAATATACCGCTTCATTTATGAATTGTGATATATCTATTGCTGAGGACTATCATATAGAGGCAATTCTTAATAAAAAAGAGACAGCGTTTATTGAAGAAGAATAATATTTTATAAGGCAAGGAGAGATTGATTTCTTTCCTTGTTTTTATTTTTGTTATATTTTTTTAAAAGCCCTCATATAGTTTAGCATCATTACTTTTGGAGGGAAATATGAAAGGTATTGAAATTTATGATGATATCGCTAGGCGTACTGGTGGAGATATTTATCTTGGTGTTGTAGGGCCTGTAAGAACAGGTAAGTCTACATTTATACGAAAATTCGTTCAAGAACTTATTTTGAATGAGGTTAAAGATAAACACGAAAAACAACGAATAATTGACGAACTTCCACAATCTGGTGCAGGTAAAATGGTTATGACAGTTCAACCTAAATTTGTGCCAAACAAGGCTGTAAGTTTAAATTTTGATTCAGGCGTTGAGGCTCGTTTCCGTTTGGTTGATTGTGTTGGTTATATGATTCCCAATGCTATTGGTGGTGAAGAAGACGGTATCGAAAGAATGATAAAAACCCCTTGGAGTGACGAAGATATGCCTTTTAGAGAGGCCGCAGAAATGGGGACTCATAAGGTTATTAGTGAACATTCAACAATTGCTGTAATGGTTACAAGTGATGGTTCTGTAACCGATATAGACAGGCTTTCTTATGTGAGTGCAGAGGAGAGAGTTGTCCGTGAACTTAAAGAAGCAGGGAAGCCTTTTGTGATTGTGTTGAACTCTTCAAATCCTGCAAGTGAAGAAGCAAAAAAACTTGAGGAATCTCTAAAAGCTAAGTATGGAGCTCCTGTTGTTCTTTGTGATGTTTCAAAACTTACAACAGCAGATATTGAAAGAATTATAACTTTAGTATTATATGAATTTCCGGTTCGCTCAATTGCTTTTGATTTGCCAAAATGGGTTCGTGCACTTCCTTATGAAAACGACTTGATTCAAGAAATTATGGCTGAAATTAGAGGTTCTGTTGCAAACATTTCTAAAATGAGTGAGCATATGACTTTAGGGGCAATGTTTGCTGAAAATGAAAATATTGAATCTCCTTTAGTAAAAACAGTGTCTTTGGCAGACGGCTCTGTTTCTTATGATATTCCTGTTTCAAATACAATGTTCTACAAACTTTTAAGTGCGGAGTGTGGTGTGGAAATTCCTGATGATTTCTATCTTATGAGCTATATGAAGCACTTGACTCACGCAAAAACAGAGTATGACAAAATCAAGTATGCTCTTGAGAGCGTGAAAGAAAAGGGGTATGGTGTAGTAACTCCTACGCTTGAGGAAATGACTCTTGAAGAGCCTCAAATTATTAAAAAGAACGGCTCTTCTGCGGTAAGACTTAAAGCAACAGCTCCAGCTCTTCACATTATGAGCATAGATGTTGAAACAGAGGTTTGTCCTGCGGTTGGTTCTCCTGAGCAGAGTGAGGCACTAGTTAAGTATCTAACAGACGGTTTTGAAAACAATCCTCAAGGTATTTGGCAAACTAATATGTTTGGTAAGCCATTATCTAGTTTTGTGCAAGACGGTATAGGCACAAAAGTAGCAAACATACCAGAAGAAGCCGAAATAAAAATGAGGAAAACAATGACAAAGATTGTGAATGAGAATCGTGGGGGGATTATCTGCGTCTTACTTTAGGGCAATCTTTACGCATTATGCTTCGTTTACTGCAAGGCAAACCCTCCATATTCGTTTATGTCTAATAAAGTCAAACGGAGGGTTACCTTGCGAGCCTCGCCTAATACGCAAATCTTGCCCTAAAGGGTTGTTGGTGGGAGAGAATAGCCTGTTAACCCTTCCACTGCGTTTACTGTCAGGCATCTGGCTCACATTCGTTTATGCAAATAAAGTCAAGCGAGCCAGAAACTGCCGAGCCTTGAGCAACGCACAAACTACGCCCTAAAAAGTTTTTTAGTTAATCGTTCAGCATATAAGAGTGGAAATGGCAAGCAAGCCCCACATTCGTTTATGCAAACAAAGTCAAACGGAGGGTTACCTTGCGAGCCTCGCCTAATACGAAATCTTGCCCTAAAGGTTGTGGTGGGAGTGAATAGCCTGTTAACCCTTCCACTGCATTAACTGTCGGGCAGGAGCGACAAAGTCATTTATGCTATACAATTCAATTATAAATAAAAATCAATATTTTAATGTTTACACCATTAATGCTTGTTTTAGCAAAAGCAGGAGCAGGTTGGAATGGATTTTGGAGATATAAACTTTCAAACAAGGTTCTTCGTAGTATCTAGATGTTACACGAAAGGTTCTTGTTTGAGAGTTTTAGCCCAAAAGACGACCA
>JAFVWN010000047.1 GCA_017501645.1 Clostridia bacterium
ATAACTCTGTAATTTTCTCTTGCATAAAATACAACGACAAACACTAGCAAATAATTTTTTTGCTGGTGTTTTTTTTGTTTAAAATCTCAATAAAAAAATTAAAAGGAGAAAAAAATGAAAAAAGAAAAGAAAAAGGTATTTAAAATACCAACAAAAAAAGGTGTGGCTTGTTTGGCACTTGCTAGCTTAATGATTGCTAGTCCGCTTATGCTTGCTGGTTGTAGTGCGGGTAAGGATGGTGCAGACGGAGCTATGTGGAAGGCAGGAATAAACTTTACGGAATTTACAGAAGCAAAAGAGGGAGATTTCTTTATTGATACCGACGATTATGTCCTTTATCAAAAGAATTCACAAGGTTGGGTTGTTGTAATGACAAACTATGGAAAACAGGGTCCTGAAGGTGCACAAGGTGAAACTGGAAGAACACCATCAATCACTTTTGATGAAGAGGGATTCATTGTTGTAGATGGCGTTAAGACAGATGTTTGTATTTATGCTAAAGAAATAGAACATGATATTATATACAATTCAACAACTGTTGGCGATTATGAATATCGAGTTATGCAAGGTAATGCCCTACAAACTGCAAATCAGTCAATGAACACTAGAGTATCACTTTGGTTTGATTACAAATTTAAAGCAGGTACTTCATTCAAACTAGTTGGACCTCTTGCAACTTATAGCGCTGGTTTCTCAATTTCTCATGATGGTGAAGAATTTGATGCGAGAGAGAATGCTGCACTTGCTGATGATTCAGGTTGGATTGATAATACAACAACAAGCAATTATACACCAGCTGGTGGTAATGTAAAACACCCTTATGACTCTACCACAAAGACTTTTACATTGGCAACAGATGCTTATGTTAGAATGAACTTTAAATCAACCACTGATAATAGTGCTGTTATTACAGTAAATGACTATGATTGGAAAAACTTTGTCGAAATCAACGGAAAACACCTTGTAGAATCTAAATCAATTCAAGTAAAAGTTGAAGAAGACGAAAGAGTGATTACTGATTATGGTATGAATGCAGTTGCTCATAGAGGTTATTCTTCAGAAGCTCCAGAAAACACTCTTGCTGCTTATAGATTGGCTAAAGAAAAAGGTTTTGATATGGCAGAATGTGATGTAACATTCACAGAAGATGGTGTTGGTGTGTTATTACATGACGACACAATCGACAGAACATCTAATGGTACTGGTAGAATTGCGGATATGACTCTTGAAGAAGTTAGACAATATGATTTTGGTGGATGGAAATCTGAAGAATATATTGGTGAAAAAATTCCAACATTTGAAGAATTTATCGTTCTTTGTAAATATTTAGCAATCCATCCATATATTGAAATTAAAGCTGGTGCAACTAGAGAAAATGTTGAAAGTTTAGTAAGAACAGTAACAAGATGTGGAATGTTAGATAAGGTTACTTGGATTTCATTTGATATCAATATGATAACATATGTAAAAGATAAAGATGATACAGCAAGATTAGGATATTTAGCTGCTCCAATTACAGAACAAAAAATTACAGAAATAAAAGCATTAAGAACAGGAAAAAATGAAGTGTTCTTTAGCGCCGACAATACAAGAGTAACTGAAGCTCTTATTGAGCGTTGTATTGAAGAGGGTATTCCTTTAGAGGTTTGTACAGTTGATAGTCAAGTAACTATTGAGAACTTACACCCTTATATTACTGGTGTTACAAGCAATTACCAAATTGCAGGTAAAATCTTATATGATAAATATAAAAACAAAAAATAAAAACTAAAGTAATCATAAATAAATGTTTTATGAAAAAAGTGCATGCAAATTAGCGTGCACTTTTTTATTATTTGTTATTTATAATCACTATATTGATTGAAAAAATACACTGTTTTTTTGTTGTGTTTTTATGAAATAAATCAAAAATCTAATTTAATAAAGTATACTTTTTGAGTTAAGTGTGGTATAATCAAGGTAAGGAGTACGCTAAATGTCTAAAATTTCTATAAGATTTTTTAATAATGTCCCAGTAAGAGCTGTTTGGAATGACGATAAGAGCAACTGGTATTTTAGTGTGCTTGATATTTTGTCTGTTATAAGAAATGAGCCGTCTTATGAGAAAAATCGTAACTATTGGAAGTACCTAAAGGCTAAACTCAAGAAAGAAGACAGTCAGTTGGTTAGTCTCACTACCCAACTGAAATTAACAGCAAAAGATGGTAAAAAGTACTTATCGGATGCTCTTGATTTTGATGGCGTTTATATGCTTACTGCTGAATTTCCAGGAAAAGTGAGTGCTGAGTTTTTGAAATGGCTCAACAAAAATGATGAAACTGTTGATGCGAAAAGTAAGCAAAAGGCCTATGACTTATTTGATGATTCTATTATGGATTCAATAGAAGTGGGGACAGTTAAGGGGCTTCAACAAATACACTCATACTTATTTAGTGGACTTTATCCATTCGCTGGGCAGATTAGAACTATAAATATTGCAAAAGGTGGGTTTGTTTTTGCTTCGGCTATTTACTTAGGGGAATCTCTTAAAGCAATAGAGCAGATGCCGGACTCGACTTTTGATGAAATCGTGAAGAAATATGTCGAAATGAATATTGCTCATCCGTTTATGGAAGGCAACGGAAGAAGTACTCGTATTTGGCTTGATATGATGCTTAAAAGAAGTTTGAAAAAGTGTGTAGACTGGAGTAAAATTGATAAAAAAGACTATCTTGACGCTATGAAACAGAGTGTTGCAGATGCTACTTGGATAAAAAGTTTGCTTTCATCTGCACTAACTGAAAAGATTTTGGACAGAGAAATGTTTATGAAAGGCGTGGATTACTCTTATTATTATGAAGAGGTTAGTGATTAAAATTCAAAGGCAGGGAAAAGCTCTCTGCTTTATTTTATTGTAGGCTTATTTTGTTTGACAAGTCTTAAAAAAAAGAACTATACTAATTGAGTTTAAAGGAGAAAAATTATGAAAAAGAAATTTTTAAGTTTTATGCTTGCTTTATGTTTTATTATCCCAAGTATTGTGTTATTTGCTGGATGTAAAGAGGGGCATAAACATTCTTATGGTGATTGGCAAATGGACGCTGTAAATCACTGGAAAGTCTGTGAATGCGGAAAGAAGAGCGAACTTGATGAGCACGATTATGAGGGTGAGACTTGTAGCGTTTGTGATGCACAAAAACCAAAAAATCTTGCTTACACTTATGCTGATTGGCAAGAAAACTCTTGGGCAGTAAGCGGTTTTGGTGATTATGAGGAAGGCGTTGTTGTTATTCCTGAAACTTATCAAGGGTTACCTGTTGTAAAAATTAATTATGAGGCTTTTGCGACTGAGTATAGTAACACTGATATTTATACAAAAATTGTTATTCCTAGCAGTGTAAAAGAAATTGGCAGAAATGCTTTTGATTACAGATGTTGTGATATTGAGTTTGTGAACCCAACAATCACTGAGATTGGCGACAATGCTTTTGAAAATTATATGGGTACAAATTTAACAATTCCTAGCACTGTTCAAACTATTGGACAATATGCATTTTATAACAACGGAAGAATGACATCTTTTACAATTCCTGCATCTGTTACAAGTATTGGTATATGTGCATTTGCACAGTGTATGAGTCTTGAAACTGTTACTTTTGCAGACGGCACAGCAATTGAAGAGCTTCCAGACAGTTTATTTACTGGTTGTGAAAGTCTTGAGGCTTTTGAAGTTCCTGCATCTGTAAAAAGATTGACTTCAAGAAATGACTATTATCTAAATGATTATAATGGTACTTTTAGAGATGTAACAGGTGTTATCACTTTTGAAGAAGGGTCTTTACTTGAGCATATTGGCAAATACTATTTCTTAGGTTTTGCTGGTACTGTAATTTTACCAACTAACTACACAGTGATTAATGAGGGTGCTTTTTATGCAACTAAAGGAGCAAAAATAGTTGTTCACGCTGGAGTTACAGAGGTTGACGGCGTAGGCCTTTCTGCTTATGATGGCAATATACACAACTATCCAGCACCAAGCGTGTTCTATATGGGAACACTTACTCAATGGGAAGCAGTTACTAAGAAAACAACATCTTTAGGTCACGCAATTGGTGATAACACTGTGGTTTATTACTCAAGCGAGTGGTCTTTTAATAATGGAATTCCTGTTGTAAATAGTTAATACTAATTTTAAATAAAAAGGGGCAGAGAAATCTGCTCTTTTTTTAACAAAAAAATTGGTGAGGTAATAAAATGTAGGGTAAACTATTTTTTATTTTTGGAGTAAGTTATGCAAGATGTAATTGTTGTTGAGGGTGGAAAAAGTCTCTTTGGTGAAATAACTGTGGATACGGCAAAAAATGCGGTGCTTCCAATTATCGCTGGTTGTATTTTAACAAAAAAAGAAGTGGTTTTAAAAAATATTCCTAATATTAGTGATATAAATAAGATGTTTGAGATTCTTTCACTTATGGGGGCTGATGTAAAACGAGATTTGAGGTTAAAAACAGCTTCTGTTAAAGTTGAAGAGCTTACAACTGTGGAAATACCCTCAGGGCTTGCAAAAGAGATTAGGTCAAGCATTTTTATGCTTGGTTCACTTATTGCAAGATACAAAAAAGCAAGAGTTACTTATCCCGGTGGGTGCGACATTGGAAGCAGACCTATTGATTTACACTTATCAGGTCTTCGAGACCTTGGTGTGAAAATCACTGAAGATTATGGCTATATTGAATGTGATGCAACTGCTATGCACTCAGGTGTTGTACATCTTGATTTTCCGTCTGTTGGGGCGACTGAAAATATTATGATGAGTGCGGTGCTATTAGAGGGACAAACAACAATTATGAACTCTGCAAAAGAACCAGAAATTATAGACCTTGCGTCTTTTATAAATTCGCTTGGTGGCAAAATTAGAGGTGCAGGCACTAGCACGATTGTGATTGAGGGGGTTGAAAGTCTTTCCGGTGGGGAGTATACTCCAATTCCTGACCGTATTATTACTGGGACTTATCTTATTGCAGGCTGTATGACTCAGGGAAGCATAAAACTAAATAATGCGAGGTATCAAGATGTTTATGCATTGCTCAACAAACTAAGAAATGCAGGTGCTAAAATTGATTATGACCAAAAATCAATAAGCATTTCAATAAACAAAAGACCTTTAGCTTCCGCAAGTATTGATACTCAGCCCTTTCCGGGGTTTCCAACAGATTTGCAAGCGCAAATGCTGGCTCTTCAAACAATAAGCGAGGGAATAAGTATTGTTACTGAAAATCTTTTTGAAACTAGATTTAAGCAAGTGCCAGAACTTCTTAAAATGGGGGCGAAAATCACTGTTAAAGACAGAATGGCAATAGTAAAAGGTGTTTCTTCGCTTCACGGTGCAGAGGTGGTGTCATATGACCTTAGAGGCGGTGCTTCGCTTGTTCTTGCAGGGCTTGTTGCAGATGGTGTTACAAAAGTATTCAATCCGCATTTTATTGATAGGGGATATGAAGATTTTGAGCAGAAATTGTCTATGCTTGGTGCGAGCGTAAGAAGGGAACAAGCCAAACCCTGAGGGTTGTGGCAATGAAAAATTATGAGTTAAAAAATGATGAATTAGGGCAGACGCTCCGCTTGGGATATAGTAATGATGAGTGATGAATGAAGAATGATGAATTAAGGCGAAACTTGTTTTCGCTTTCCGTAGGAACCAAAAGCGAAGCTTTTCAAAATATAATGTCTCTTTGCTTAACTTGGTTTTACTAGAGTGCTTGCACTAAAAAGGGAGATTATAAAATTAACCACGAAAGTTTTAGGGGCAAATAACAATAAATAAAAAGAGGATTGATAAAATTCCTCTTTTTTTTATACAATATTAAAAATTTTTCTAAAGATTGTGTTTTTTGCTAGTCAAATGAGATTTATGTGTTTATAATATTAATATAAATAATTATGAGGTTTGAAATGACTAAAGCAAAAAAAAGATTAATTATTATTTGCTCAATTATCGGCACTTTTATTGTGCTAGGTGTTCTCTTTGGCGTTTTGTTCTCTGTTCAACGAATTAGCGTAGACTTTGCAACTAATGTAAATCGTTTTGATACTTCTGCGGAATTCAAGTCAAAAGTTGTAAAGGCTTCTCAACTTGAAAAAGGGAAGAGTATTATCTTTACAAATTTTGATAAGGTTGAAAAGAGACTTGAAAAAGCTATCCCTTATGGTAAATTCCATATCGTAAGAACTTTCCCAAATAAAGTGATTATTTATGTTTACGAAAGAAAACCAGTGTTTAGAATTCAAGACTCTAATGGCGACTGGCAGATTTATGATGAAAGCTTGAAACTCCTTCAAATTGTTGCAAATGCAAACCTTGAAGATGAGTTCAATAACCTTCCAATTCCTCCAGCAATAAGTGGTGTAGACCTTAACCTTTGCACCAAAGAAGGGAACAGAATGAGAGAGCCTGATTTCAAAAAGAAATACAGTGCAATCCTCGATGGCGTCTACGGTGCACACGAATCGCCAATCAATATTATGTCACACATAGTATTCAGTTATGATGAGATTATTGATAAACAAGTTATTACTTTTACACTCGCAAACAGTGGAACAAAAATTGTTGTTCAAGGCACTGATTATTTTGAAGAAAAAATTGCGTATGGTTTGCATATATATCTAAGTTCAATTAGGGAAGATAACTATTACAGCAGTATCCTAGACGAGGTTGTTATAACCGTTTATGACAATTTTGTGCCGGAGGTGAACTCTTCTATAATTATTTCACCAGAGAAATCTTAGGGCAATCTTTGGCCTTTCCACTGCGTTAACTGTCGGGCAGGAGCGACAAAGTCATTTATGCTATACAATTCAATTATAAATAAAAATCAATATTTTAATGTTTATACCATTAATGCTTGTTTTAGCAAAAGCAGGAGCAGGTTGGAATGGATTTTGGAGATATAAACTTTCAAACAAGGTTCTTCGTAGTATCTAGATGTTACACGAAAGGTTCTTGTTTGAGAGTTTTAGCCCAAAAGACGACCA
>JAFVWN010000048.1 GCA_017501645.1 Clostridia bacterium
AAAGAGCCCCTATTCCAGTTGAAAAATTGGCAGCAGAAGCTCTTGAAATAGCTAGTTAAAATATGGAATTAGGGAGTCATGGCATTGACAAATATCATAGGAGGCACGCTTTGCTCTAGGCCTTGACTCGGCCGTTTTTAGGGTTTGTATTAAACCCTAAATAAAAAGATTCCCGCATCAAGTGCGGGAATGACAGTTTAAGTCGTGCGGGGATGACATGGATTATTGTCATCCTCGTGCTTGACACGAGGATCTTATCCCACAAGTTTTGTCATTGCGAACGAAGTGAAGCAATCCATAATTTATAATGGATTGCCACGACCTAAAGGTCTCGCAATGACTAGACAGCAAATTTTGTAAAAAATTCTGAATTCAGAATTTATATATATAAATACATACAGCAAAAGAGGTGTAAAATGAGTGTTAAAAACAAAATTGGTGCAAAAGTAAAAATGGTTCGTGAAAACAGAAAACTTTCAATTGAAGATGTAAGCGAAAGAACTAATCTTAGTGTTGAACAAATTGCAAGCATCGAAGATGGTTCACTTGTACCAAACCTAACACCTCTAATCAAAATTGCAAGAGTTCTAGGCGTAAGGCTTGGAACATTTATGGATGACGACGAAAATCTTGGACCTGTAGTTTCTAGAGCTCAAGAAAAGAAAGAAGTTACTCGCTTTTCTGACAGAGGAAACGCAATCAATTCAGATTTAGACTTTTATACATTGGCTCAAAACAAAGCTGGTCGTCACATGGATCCATTTGTTATTGATATTTTCCCATCATCAGAAGAAGAAGTTAAACTTTCAACTCACGAAGGTGAAGAATTCATCTATGTTTTGGAAGGTGAAGTTGAAATTAAATATGGAAAAGAAACTTATCATCTAAAAACTGGTGATTCAATCTATTATGAATCAATTGTTGCACATCACGTTCACAGTTTTGGAAGTGAAAATGCAAAGATTTTGGCTGTAGTTTATACTCCAGTTTAATAGACAATTATGGATGACAAAGAGTATTATTCTTTAATGAACAGAAAATCATCTTGGCTTTTGCAACAAAATTTAAAGAAAAAAAATCAAGATTCCAAAAAGTCTCAAAATACTTCTGATATTTCTAAATCTTTTAAAAATGTTGAAGTTAGACAAGGCAAAGCAGATGCCGAAATGCTTTTGGAAAAGAAAAAATAATGGATAAATAAAATGATAGAATTAACTTTAAGTCAATTATTAAGAGAAAAAACAAAAGAAAATCCTAGTCAAGAATTTATGGTTTATTCAGACAGAGGATTAAGATTTACATACCAAGAATTTGATAAACGTGTTGATGATATGGCAGCAGGTTTGTATGCAATTGGAGTTAGAAAAGGTGACAATATTGGTATTTGGGCAACAAATGTTCCAGACTGGCTCACATATATGTTTGCATGTGCCCGTTTAGGAGCTGTTGCTGTAACTGTAAACACATCTTACAAACTTCACGAACTTGAATATCTTGTAAAACAAGCAGATTTAACAACATTGTGTTTGACAGATGGTGTTAAAGATTCAAATTATGTTCAAATGATTAAGGAACTTGTTCCAGAATTAGATGAATATGAAAGAGGTTGTTTAAAATCAAAAAGATTCCCATGCTTAAAAAATGTTGTTTTTATGGGACCAGAAAAATTCCGTGGTTTGTATTCAACTCCAGAATTATTGCTTTTAGGGCAACATGTTGATTTTGAAATTATCAAAAAAATTGAAAGTGAAGTTACTCCTCATGACGTTGTAAATATGCAATACACATCAGGAACAACAGGCTTCCCAAAAGGTGTAATGCTTACAAGTCATAACATTATCAACAATGGATATTCAATTGGTGAAAGCATGCGATATACTTCAAAAGAAAGAGTATGTTTGCCAGTTCCTTTGTTCCACTGTTTTGGTATTGTTTTAGGCGTTATGGCAATTTTGAGTCACGGTGCAACTCACGTTTTATTAGAAAGTTTTGATCCATTAGTTGCATTGGCTAGTATTCATAAAGAAAAATGTACTGCAATTTATGGCGTTCCAACAATGTACATTGCAGAATTAAATCATCCAATGTTTAATATGTTTGATATGTCTTCATTAAGAACTGGAATTATGGCTGGTGCTGGATGTCCTGTTGAATTAATGAAAACTGTAATGGACAAAATGAACATGAAAGAAATTACTTCGGTATATGGACTTACAGAAACTAGCCCAGGTATGACTCAAAGTAGATGGAATCAAAGTGCAGAAGTAAGAGCCACAACTGTA
>JAFVWN010000049.1 GCA_017501645.1 Clostridia bacterium
ATATCGGGAAACTCGATAAGATAATCCCTAAAATACAATTCATCGTTATCCCCTGCATATCTTAAATGCAAATGAAATACTTTCTCGGAAAATCCATTTTCGGTATATCCTTTATTAAAAGAAATTCTATCTTCGCTTTGCGACATACAAATATAGCCGTTGTTTGTAATCAAATCTTTATAATCAAACAAGTTGCTATCCTTATTAACTTCCACGAGAATATCAACAATAGGCTTTGCCCAAATGGAAGGAATCGCGGTACTTCCTATATTACTTATCCTTTGGACTTTTGGAAGAACTTTCTTTAACAGGGCTTCTTCTTCCAAATACCATTCTTTCCAACACTCTTGATGTTCTGTTAAAATGATAGGAAACAACTGCCACAGTTCTTCTAAGCTCATTTTTGATAATTTCTTTCCTTTTTCCATACTTTCAATATAGCACTGGCAGTGATGAAAATCAATAACGCAAATTTACAGTGCACTATAAAATTGGGTGATAAAAAGAAAAACTTGCAGGCAATCTTTGATTTTGCTTGCAAGTTCCTTTATATGTTGACATGATAATAGTTAGTTATACAACACAATCTTATTATGGTTCCTGATAGTAAGCATAGAACTCTAAATTTCCGTGGAATTTTTCAGGATCAGCACTTGGATGAATTGTAGTAGGAAATTCAAATTGTTCACCCGTGTACTGATCATTAAGTCGCCAACCCCTAAAAATCCAATGCCCATAGGCGTTATCGAAATTTGACCCATTAAGCAACCCAATACTTTCTGTCTCAATAGTATAAGTACGCGTACCTGTTATTTCACCACGTTCATAATAAGTAATCGTGTATGTATCAAGGGTTTCTTTTGCATAAATTGTTATATCGTGGTCAAGTTCATTAGAAACTTCAGTTATTGGAGTAGTTAAATCTGCATCAACAAAGAACCCTGCAAAAGTGTAACCAAGTGTGTATGTTTTGTCATTATATATATCTCTTGTTAAATCTCTTGGGTCTTCTGCCAAATCAAACCAGTCAAGATAAGCAGAAGTTGCCAACACTTTTGTTGTCCCTTCTGTCGAAACTCCAATTTTAACAAAGTTTATATGGAAACTTTTCAAGCTCATTTTTGCATATAGCGTTATATCTTCAAGGTCATTTTCATCTTCAAAATAAAGTTCCGTTATTTTGCTTCCTTCTTCAAATGTCGGAGATGTGTACCAACCTTCAAAGTTACCATAAGCATAAATTGGGTTTTGTAAAATAAGAGTTTCTCCCAAAACATAAGTTGTAGGGTTGTTGTCATTAACATATTTGCCATTAAAGCCGTCTAAATCATAAGGCGAATAATGGCTATAATCATAAGTAATAGTTGCGGTTTTAATCCACTTTGCTGTAAGTGTTAAATCTTCGATAAACTCATAAGGATATAAAGATATTGCTCCGTCTAAATATGCTACATGCATCGAATCTTGTTCTTCCCAACCGTCAAATTTATATCCTTCTCTTGTTGGATTTGGAATATCTAAAGTGTTGTCAGTTGACTTAAATGTCCTTGGAGCATAAGGGGCTATTCTTCCTCCATCGTCTAAAACATAATTCACATTATAAGTGTTTTCAACTAATTTCATTTTAACAGAAACAGTTACACTATCTGGAATCATAGTGAATTTATCTGGTGTGATGTGGTCTTCATGCGAACCATCATCATCATAATACCTCAAAATGTAATAATCAACAGCAAAGTTCTGGTTTCTTGGCTCACAGTGAATTGTTATTTCATCGTCTGTTCTTGCTTTGTTTCGTTCATTTGTGTCTATAAGTTGGTCTATTCTTTGACCATCTTTGTTTGTAAGATAGAAACTAGATATGCCCACCGAATTATACTCTCCATCTTCTCCCCATCTATCATATATCCTAAGACCATATTGATTAGCACTAAATATTGCTGAAATTACCAAGTTTGATTGAACCAATGTTCCTGTTTCATATATTCTTTCACCATTTTGATTTTTCCAACCATTAAGTGTATATCCTTGCACTTTGAATTCATAAGAAAGTGTTACTCTGTCGTTAAATTTTACAGAGCCACCATCTTCAACAATGCTATTGTTGTCGTCTTCATTTCTAATAGTTACATTGAATATTCTTGCTGTTTCAGGATCTACCGATACCGTATAGGTTTTTTCTCCAACAATGGCAGAAACTATAACATTTGAGTTTGGCATTATAAATGAATTATCTGAATCAACTGTAATTCTGTTGCCATTAGAGTCCACAACATTCCAAGATTTTAGTTCATATCCATTATCCCAAATGTCACAGCCAAGAACAACTCTTGTTCCTGCTGATATTTTGCCTTGATTTCGTTCAAATTGCTCTTCATCTGGACTAATAAGTTCAATATTGTAGTAGATACCAGGCTCTATTTCCAAAAAATATTTTTGGTCTGAAATTCTTTCAAAAGTTGCAGAAACTGTAACATCACTTGCTGGCATTGTGAACTTGCCATTATTTACGGGAACTTCTTGGTTGTCACTATCTTTCACCGTAACCTTCACAAAAAGATAACCATTGTTGGTGTTATAAGACAAAGTAATTTCTTCGCCTTCTTGTGCTGAACTTTTTGAAGCATTAACACTTCCACCAGTTGTTTGTTGAACTGTTATTCTGTAATATCCTTCGGGTAGCGGAACTTTATTGCTGCAAGCAGCAAGGCCAAAAACAACACATAAAATCATTACTATTGAAGCAGTTATTATCCCTATTTTTTTCATACAACACACCAACCTTTCTTTGTTTTAAATTAATCTTATAACGCATATCTAGCATAGGGGTCTATCTTTTGGTCTTTTTTAGTATATCATATGTATATATATGTATCAAGCGTTTTGGCAAAAAGCGTTTTGCTTGTCTTTTGTGTGTAAATATCTATTTTGATACAATTTGCATACGCCCTCAAAAAAATTCGTACCCCCTGTTATATTTTTCGTACCCCTATAAAACAAAAGAAAAGCCACCCTCGAAGGATGACTTAATTTTGTAATGCTTAGTTTGATTTCATTTTTCTTTTGAAAGCCACTATTGCCAAAATGAATGATACTATCGTATATGCAATAACAATAATTAATGGAATTAAAAAATCCTTATATACATCATTTATCCCATTCATTGTATTTTGAACAAGTTTTGTTGCATTTCTGAATGGTAATATATTCATAAAAGTAATCATTCCTTCGCTTAATCCTTCAATTGGGAACCACATGCCAGATAGTACTGATTGGCCAGCAATAACAATTGAAGAAATGCCACCAATAGATTTTTCATTGCAGAGGGATCCAAGCAAAATTCCTATGGCAATAAAAAGAAGGGATGTAACTAAGCTTATAAGTATCGCAAATATCATATTGATGCTAAATATTGAAGAATCAATTATTCCGCCAACTAAGAAGAACAATAATGATTGGACAAATATAATCGGAATCATAGATAAAGCGTATGAAAAAATAAATTCATATGATTTTGCATTGGATACATATAATCTTGTTAAAAAAGATGTCGATCTATCTATAGCAATTAGTAGTCCTACAAAGAGTGCAATGAAACTTTGAGCAAACACAACTATTCCTGGAGCCAAATACTTCATCTCAAATTGAGGTGTTAATTTATGGAAAATTAGATAAAACAATATTTCCATAAACAAAGGCATTCCCAAGGTAAATATTAATGACAGTGGATCCCTTAATATTTCTTTGAAATCTCTTTTTGTTAAAATGATAATTCTGGATAATGATTTTTTCATGCTAGTTCACCTCCAGAAACTATTTCAATAAAAGAGTCCTCAACATTTGTTTTGCTTGTTTTACTAAATAATTCATCTTTCGTACCAACAAACAACAGTTTTCCATCTTTCATTATACCGATTCTATCGGATAATGCTTCTGCCTCTTCCATATAATGAGTAGTTAGGATTATTGTCATCTTTCCTTTTAATTCATTTATGGTTTTCCACAATTCTTTTCTAGCTATTACATCAAGACCTAATGTTGGTTCATCCAAGAATAATATTTTGGGCTTGGAAATCAAAGCTAAGGCAATTGATAGTTTTCTTTGCCAGCCACCAGATAATTTTGAAGCCTGCTTTTTAGCTATTTTATCAAATCCGAATGTTTCATAAATGGCTTTTTTGGTTTTGTTTAGTTCTAATTTATCTAGTCCAGATAATTTACCATAAAACTCAATATTTTCTTCAACTGTTAATTTTCTTGCAATAGCAGTCTCTTGCATGGAAATATCAATAATCTCTTTTATTCTTTCTTCATCTTTCAATATCGAATAATCAAAAACTTTGGCATCCCCACTTGTTGGTTTCACAAGTGTTGCCAGCATTTTTATAGTTGTTGTTTTCCCAGCTCCGTTTATACCAAGTAAAGAAAACAATTCTCCTTCATATATTTCTAGATTTAATCTATCAACTGCTGTGACATCTTTGTAATTTTTTGTAAGGTCATTAATCTTTATTGCTGTTATCATTATTGAACATACCACCCATTAATTGATAAAATACATCGTCTTTAATTAATGCGATTCCCTTTTCCTTGTCACCCATTACCATCAAGGTGTCACCTTCTTTAATATTAAACATTTTTCTTGCTGCAGCAGGTATTGTAATTTGGCCCTTGGGTCCAACCTTGACACTAACTATAAACCTATCTTCTTTTATGTCTTTCATTTACATTCCTCCCAAAATAGATATCTTACTTTTCCTATTATATCTTACTTTTCTTACATTTTCAAGTGTTTTTTATTAATATGTAACAATTGATTAAATGTAAAAAGAAAAAAAGCCTTGATACAATGTATCAAAGCTATTGTGTCAATATGGTGCAGATGAAGGGACTTGTAGGGAACGAAGTGAACGTAATAGTGAGCCGAGTGAGTTTACTCATATAGGCGAGCGCCACTCACAAAACTTGTGAGTTTATGCGAAAGCATAAGTGCATTTTTGCACACAAGTCGAAGTATACAAAAAAAGACAAGCGTTTTGCTTGTCTTTTGTGTGTAAATACCTATTTTGATACAATTTGCGTACACCCTTTAAAAAGTGCGTACAGTTTGTTCAAAATGCGTACAGTTTACCTCAAATGCGTACATTAAAACTGACCGACAAATTGGAATTTGTCGTTATCTATACTCATTTGGAACTTCGATATGAAATGTCTCACACAATAACTTCACATCATGTACATCATTTTCATCAAACTCGTATCCGAGATGGAACATTACTTGACTATATGGTTCAATA
>JAFVWN010000050.1 GCA_017501645.1 Clostridia bacterium
AATAGTACAGTAATGTATGCCGTCAACACCCGATGATGCAATAATCTGAGCCTTTTTCGGTGTGCAATAATAAAGCTCAAAATCACCGTTCATATCAAACCCTAAAAGTGATAAATCTATCTTTGCTTTCTTAAATGATTTTATATCCATAAGTTATATCTCTTTTTCAAAAATTAAATCAAGTTCTTGTGTGTGTCCCGTGCCACGTTGTTTTGTGGGGATATATCCAACATATCTCCAACCTTGTTCTGCTCGTTTATTTATAATTGAGCGATAATCTTCAATCGAGTAAATATTACCTGAACCTAAACCCCAACCGCCAAAATCACATCTGACAGTTTCATAATCATATTTGTACATCGATGATATTCTCCTTTATAAAAAAGAATTCAAATTATTTTAGTTTATTCTTGTTTTTTACATATACTGCAATAGAGGCAATAAATACGATAATAAATGCACACGAAGCGATTATTATGAATACAGGGAGGTTATCACAAACACGGCTAAAAATTGTTTCATTATGCAATTGATAACTTACCGAAAGAGTTTCATCGTCAAAAAGTAAATTTCTTCGACTAGCATTATATTCATTTTCGTCATCAAGAATATTTTCATCTTTGAATTTCTCTGCTTCTTCTTCGGTTTTAAAATACAGGACTTCTTCGTCCTTAAATTCTGTTGAAGTTAGATTATAAACACCGTTGTCGTACGCGAATTTTTCTCCAGACGGAACAACATATAAAATATATTCTTTAGTTTCGTCAGAATAATCCTCATAAGTAATTTTATATAAGGTTTTTTCTCCGGTTACGTAACCCTTTAATTTGTAGTATTCTCTTTCTGCTTCTTCTTCGCTGTCGTACTGATAACCTACACCGTCAGGATAGCTATAAATTGTGTGAGTCGAAGTTTCGTGCCAAGCAAAAATAAAAGGCAAAAGAAATGATACTAAAACAACAATGACGAGAATAATCGCAGTATTTTTAATATGTTTTTTGCGATAATACTTTTGTTCAGGAGAAAGCCCTTTTTCGGCAAGGTCAAACTTTTTATATAAAAACGAACGAACAAAATATGCAATTAAACAACCGATAACAGCAGTTGCCGGCAATGCCACAAAAAGAAAAGACGGAGCATCCATTAGAATATCAAGTAGTAGACCTTCTAATGTTACCGCTATCAAAAAAGCGATACAGGTAATATACTTTATGCATTTCTGTATGTTTTTCTCTACTGTTTCATTTTCAGAAATATGGTCACTGCTTAATCCGGAAATAAAATTATTAAAAGCAATCAGAGTAACTGCTATAGAAACAGCACACAAAATTAATATGATTGCATAGCCAAACCATAACACATTGTAATTGTAAATAATATCGCAAATTATGTAAGCCATTATAAGAGCTACGCTACTAAGAACAATTGAAATAATAGAGTTGTTAGTGAATTTAACAATTGCCTTTTCAATTAAAAATTTAATTCTTTCAGTGCTTTTAACATCTGCTTTTTCTTCATCAATTTCTTTTGCTATTTTTTCACCACGCAAAAGCTCATCGACAGAAACTGAATATAATTCGGCAATCACAGGTAGCATAGAGATTTCAGGATAACCTTCATTACACTCCCATTTACTAACAGTTTTGTTTGACACATTTAACTTATCTGCAACTTGTTGTTGAGTTAATCCGTTTGCTTTTCTTAGTGCTGCCATAAAAGAACCCATAGTTTTCTTTTCCATGTTATATACTCCTTTGTTGTTTTTATGTTTATATTCTCCAACAAAGAGACATGTTTTTCAACACATTGTTAGTGGAATTTGTCTGCGATTCGTGGACTATAAGTAAAAATATCTAAATCTACATATAAAAGGACATATTAATTATATCATATTTGATTAACAAATTTCAATACACACAAACTCTTGCCATATTAAGACCTTAAGAAAATTTATTTCTAAGGCAAAATTTAAACATATATCTATTGTGAAGAGATTAATTCAAACTTGTATTTTATATAAATTTAATTAAATTTCCATTATTATATAAACTGCCCCCACCAAATATTTTCAACAGACCAAATTGGTCATTTGAAACCATAAAAATACATCCCGTTAAGTAAGCATTTTCTGCACTTAACGGGATTTTTCTTATTCAAGCATCAGCTTAACCCTGCAAACACCAAGTGCACTTTCACGCTTGATTATTGTCTCGGGAATTCTCGACAGCCACTTTTTACTGAAAATAGTGCTGTTGTAATAGCAGTCAAAGCTTGCAACGGGAAGCACAATCCATTCACTGTCTTCGGATTTGTTGGCAAGACAGTAGCAGACCACATCCCGCACAGCTTCAAAGGGTAAGCCTTTTTCATCACACATAACAACCTTTGAATGGAATTCAATCGGTAAAGAAACTGCTTCCATTCTCAGAGGACCGAGCTCAAG
>JAFVWN010000051.1 GCA_017501645.1 Clostridia bacterium
AACAGAGCAAACAATGAACGGTACAAGTGCAGAAGATACAGGTGCTAGCACTGCAGATAAATCTCTTAAAGGCGGAGCGTTATATATAAGTGGTGGTGCATCATATACAATGACAGGTGGCTCAATTACTGGAAAAACCAACCAATATGGTGGAGCTGTATATGTAACAAACGGTTCAACCTTTACAATGACAGGAGGAACAATTACTGGTTGTACTGCACTTTATGGTGGGGCAATCTATGTAGAAGCAGGTGGTACTTGTAATATAACAGGAGGAACAATCACTGGTAATAAAGCTCAATTTGCACCAGCAATTTATGTAGAAGACGGTGGAGTACTAAATGTAGACCAAACGGCAGTAATTAAAGATAATGAGTATGAAAAGTATGGTAACTTGCTAGAGGTTTATGTTGACGGTTCTCTTGTGCAATCTCGATATATAAAGGCTGATACATATACAATTGACGAAAACGAAATGCCACTTGACTATGAGCATTGTTGTGGATACTTTTTAGATGAAAGACTTAGTGAATGTTCAAATGGCGAGGTCGCTCTCACAAGCGAAGCTATGGGCTTTGCACCAAGAACAGCAGATGCTGAAGAGTATGTTGCTAGGCTTTATACAAAAACAGCAAATGTAGATACCGATTTTATATTTATATTTAACAGTACAACACAAACTTATGATATAAAAAGAAATAATTACACAGCAAAACCGCAAGGGAATGTTGTGTTCCCAAAAGAATATAAAGACATTCAAACAAGTATATTAAAAGATTCTAGTGGTGCGTTTTATTCATCAACTTCAATTACAGGAATAACATTACAAGAAGGATTGAAGGAAATTCCAGACAACGCATTTTATAGTTGTTCAAAAATTGTTGGAGAATTAATAATTCCGGATTCTGTTACAAAAATTGGTGAAAGGGCCTTCAGTAGTTGTTCGGGATTTACTGGAGATTTGATTATTCCCGATAATATTACATCTGTGGGGGTAAGTACTTTTTATAATTGTACAGGTTTTACTGGAGATTTAATAATTGGTAATGGGCTTACAGAAATTGCAAAAGGAGCTTTTGAATACTGTAGTGGTCTTAAGGGAAACTTGGTTTTTGGGGAAAACTTGCAGATAATAGGAGTAGATGCTTTTCACAATTGCTCATCTTTATCAGGAGGATTGACAATACCAAATAAAGTAACAACTATTGGTCAAGGTGCTTTCTGGGGCAACAGGGGATTTAAGGAAAGTTTAATAATAGGAGAGTCTGTTACAACTATAGGAAACTATGCTTTTCATAATTGCTCAGGATTTACTGGAGATTTGGTTATTCCAGATAGCGTAACCACTATCGGCAGTTATGCTTTTCAAAATTGTTCGGGGTTTAATGGAACTTTGACGCTTAGTAAAAATCTTGAAACAATAGAAGAATCGGTGTTTTTTAGCAATTATGGTTTTAAGGGAAGTTTAATTATTCCAGACAAAGTAACCAGTATAGGGGATTACGCATTTTATAAATGTAGTGGATTTACTGGAGGGTTAACTATACCAGACAGTGTAACAAGTATAAAGGATGCGGCTTTCTTTGAATGTTCAGCAATGGATGGCTCTTTTTCACTTGGAGAAGGACTGCAAACAATTGAAGAAAGAGCTTTTTCTGATTGCAAAAAATTGACGGGAGATATTGTGATTCCTGAAGGTGTAACAACAATTGGTTCGCAAGCGTTTTGCAATTGTTACAAATTGACGGTCGACTTGACATTCCCTGATAGTTTAGTCAGTATTGGTAATAATGCTTTTGATTCTTGCTTAAAAAAGAATGGTACTTTATCTGTTGGGAAAGCATTAACAAGCATAGGAACAGGTGTGCTTTCTTATATGGCACCTTATATCACAGATATTGTTGTTTCTGCAGAAAACACAACTTTTAATGCGGACAAAAAGGCTCTAGTTGAAACAGCAACAGGAAAACTTATTGTTGGTTGTAATAGTACAGACCTATCTGTGTTGCAAGATGTGATAAGTATAGATAGTCATGCATTTTATAATTGCAGTAATTTAATCGGTCAATTAGATTTTAATGAAAATTTAACGAGCGTAGGAAAGTCGGCATTCTATTGTTGCAGTGGTTTAACTGGAGGTTTATCAATTCCAGAAAATATAACGACAGTAGAAGCATATGTCTTTTATAATTGTAGTGGGTTAACTGGAGAGTTGGTAATTCCTGATGGCGTAACAAGTATTGGAAGCAATGCTTTCTATGGTTTCAGTGGATTGACCGGAGAATTAATAATACCCGATAGTGTAACAAGCATAGGAAATTCTGCATTTAATTCTTGTAGTGGAGTAACAAGTGTAACAATACCAAATAGTGTAACAAGTATAGGAAATTATGCATTCCAATATTGCAGTGGATTAATAAGTGTATATGTCCCAACTAGTGTAACTACTATATCTGCTTCAGCTTATTACAACGCACCATTTTATAACTGTTCAAGTAGTTTAGTAATCTATACAGATGTTGCAAATGCTGAAAGTATACCAAGCGGTTGGGGTGCTTATTGGAATTATTATAATGGTTCTAATCAGCTTCAAGTTGTCTATGGTTGTTCGCTTGATAGTGAGGGGAATATTGTAACACCAACAACAATTAATTTCTATGTTGATGGGACTTATCATAGTTCCATAACAAAAGCAGGAACAAGCTATACTATTGTTGAAAGCGAAATGCCACTTGATTATGAAAATTGTTGTGGATATTTCTTAGATGAAATATTAATAACAACAATAAAAAATGATGTTGTTGATTTATCTAATGGAGATGTGAATCTTTATACGAGAACAGCAGACCCAAGTTTGTTTAGTTTTACAACAGATGGTGCTGACGGCTATATAATAACAAAAAACAGCTCAGTCTCTTATAGTGGTACAGAGTTTAATCTTGTAATGCCAAGGGAGTATGAAAACAAAACAGTAACAACAATTGCGGAAAGTGCTTTTGCAGCAAGTCTTCATTCTTGCCCTCAAGCAAATATAGTGTTTTCTAGTGAGATAACAGCTATTCCTAATTATTGTTTTGATACATATGATGGTAACGCAAATTGTATTATTGGGAGTATAAATATTCATAACAATATAACAAGTATAGGAGAAAGTGCATTTGTTTATGGTGATGGGTTTACTGAAGGTTTGATTATAGGAAATGGAGTAAAAACTATTGGAGATAGTGCGTTCACTTATTGTTGGTATATGACAGGAAATTTAATTCTACCGAACAGCTTAATAAGCATAGGAGATTATGCATTTTCTAGTTGCCAAGGCTTGATGAGTTTAAAAATGGGCAATAATGTAACAAATATTGGCGAGGGAGCATTCTTAAATTGCAGAGGATTATCGGGAAGTATAATAATTCCAAACACTGCAATAAATATAGGAGAAAGAGCTTTCGGTGGCTGTACAGGACTTGAAAAGATATTCATACCGAGCAGCGTAACAACTATTTCTGCTTCAAGTTATTCAAATGCACCATTTTATAATTGTTCGAGCACTTTAGTAATATATACAGATGTTGCAAATGCTTCTAGCAAACCAAGTGGTTGGGGGACTTATTGGAACTATTATGATAGCGGAAAACAACTCGAGGTTGTTTACGGTTGTTCGCTTGATAGTGCGGGGAATATTGTAATACCACCAACAATTAATTTCTATGTTGATGGGACTTATCATAGTTCTATAACAAAAGCAGGAACAAGTTATACAGTAGTAGAAAGTGATATGCCTCTAGATTATGAAAGTTGTTGTGGATATTTCTTAGATGAAGGGCTAACAACAACAATAAAGAATAACAATATTGACTTGTCTAATGGTGATGTAAATCTTTATACGAGAACAGCTGTTGTTTCGAGTGATTTTGTTTTTGAACTTAACGATACGAAAGATTCTTACAGTGTAATAATACCTCAAACAACAGAGAGTCTGTTTTTACCTAGAAAATTAACAATTAGTTCTGTACTTGATATAGTTTTGCCTAAAGAGTATAATGGATTACCTGTAGTTTCAACAAAAGCAAGTTATGAAATGGGACAAACACATATAGCAACCATGGTCTTGTCGGATTCAATAAAAGAAATCGGTGCTTGTTCATTTACTGAGCCTGTAGGGCATACTTTAACCGCAATAAATATTCATGATTCAGTAGAACTAATTGGTGAAAAAGCTTTCTATTGGTGTGTGTTGTTAGAGTCTGAACTAGACTTAGAAGGTTGTATAAGTATAGGCCAGAGGGCATTTCAGTCTTGTAGTGCAATAACCAGTTTATCGTTAGGGAAGAGTCTAACAAGTATAGGAGATTATGCATTCTTTGGTTTAAGTAGATTAACAGGAAATTTAACAATTCCAGATAGTGTAACAAGTATAGGAGATTATGCATTCTCTTATTGCAGTGGATTAACAAGTGTAACAATAGTAAACAGTGTAACAAGTATAGGTTCTTCTGCATTCAATTCTTGCACAGGCTTAACAAGTGTATATATTCCAAGCACAGTAACAACAATAACCGCTTCAAGTTATTCATATGCACCGTTTAATGGTTGTTCAAGTGGTTTAGTAATATATACAGATGTTGCAAATGCTTCAAGCGTTCCAAGTGGTTGGGATACATATTGGAATTATTATTCAAATAGCGGAACACTAACCGTAAACTATGGATATACATTAGAACAGTATAAATCGGAGGTTGGACTTACTTTTGCTCCAAATGGCGAAAATGTTGAAACTATAGAAGTTGTTAAGGCTTGCCAAACTGATGATTGTTTGAATGATATAATACTTGAGAAAAAAGATTATATAATCTTACCGAAAAAACAAATGAAAATTTGTGGATAATTATTTATGGTAAAGAGAAGAACAAGTAATTTTGCTTGTTCTTTTTTTGTGCGCTTAAAAAAATTAAAACTGGACATTTTGAGATAAAAACAGGGGAGAAACAGAGCCTTAAAAACAGCCTATAAAACAAATGTTTGATAAATACCAAAAATTTTAACCACTGCCCAAAAATCCTTGAAAACACCACATTTTTGCTTAAAAACGGGTGTTTAGGGTCGACTTATTAACAAATTGTCAATAATTTTGTTAAAAAGTGGTCAAAAGTGGTTGACTTATGTTTTTTATATGAGTATAATCTAATTGTAAACAAGGTATAGGAGGTACGAAATATGTTCATTGGAACTTACAGACATCAATTTGATGAAAAATGTCGTCTTCGTATGCCTACCAAGTTTAAAGAGGCTCTTGGCGAAGGCTTTATTGTTGCTAAGGGTACTAACGGATGTTTGTTCGCTTTTTCAAAAACTGAATTTGAAGAGCTATACACAAAACTTTCTCAAGTATCAATCTTTGATGTTGAGGCTCAAAAACCAGTTCGTGCACTTCTTGCTTCTGCTTTTGAAACAGAACAAGATAAGCAAGGCAGAATACTTTTACCTCAAGAGTTAAGAAACTATGCTAAAATGCAAAAGAATATCGTAACAATTGGTGTTGGTAATCGTGTTGAAATTTGGGCTGAAGAAACTTTTGATGCTTATAACACTGAAGAGTCTTATGACGAAGCAGCTTCTGCTTTGACTAAGTATGGAGTGTAATATGGAGTTTTCTCACATTCCTGTACTTTTGAATGAAACAATTGATTCTCTTAACTTAAAAGACGGTGGCGTTTATGTAGACTGTACTCTTGGCGGTGCGGGGCATTCAAAAGTTATGCTTGAAACTGCAGATATTTCACTTATTGGTATCGACCAAGACATAACTGCAATCAATGTTTCTAAAGAGCGTCTTAAGGACTTCAAAAAAGTTACATTCGTAAATGACAATTTCAAAAACGCAAGTAATATTCTTGATGACCTTTCGATTAAGGAAGTTGATGGTATACTTGCTGACCTTGGTGTAAGTAGTCACCAAATTGATACAGCTTCTCGTGGATTTAGCTTTAGATTTGACGCACCCTTAGATATGAGAATGAACAGTGATGCTTCATTTTCTGCTATGGATGTTGTCAATGACTACAGCGAGGCAGACCTCAAAAGAGTTATCAAAGACTTTGGTGAAGAGCGATTTGCTTCATCTATTGCTAGAAAAATCGTAAACGAGAGAAAGAAAAGCCCAATCAAAACTACAAAACAACTTGAAAGCATTATTCTTTCAGCAGTTCCTAAATATAAAGGAAATGATGGTTCGAGTAATGTTCAACGAACTTTCCAAGCAATTCGTATTGAAGTTAACCACGAACTTGATGGCTTAAAAGAGTTCATCAAAGAAATGGCTGACAGGCTTAAAAAGGGTGGAAGACTTGCAATTATTTCTTTCCATTCTCTTGAAGACAGAATTGTTAAGCACACCTTTAGAGAACTTGCAACTGGCTGTACTTGTCCAAGCGATTTTCCAATCTGTGTGTGTGGCAACAAACCGAAAGTTAAAATTATTACAAATCACCCAATTACTGCGACTGAGGAAGAACTTAAAATTAACCGTAGGTCAAGCTCTGCAAAGCTTAGAGTGATTGAAAAACTATAAAAGACCTCGCTTCACTAAGCAATGAGGCAAAAACTTATAAAGGAGAACACAATTATGACAGAAACACAAACAAGAGTACAAACTGCTAGACAAACCGAGCAAGACTTTTTTGCTGGCTACAGACCTTTAAGTCCTACTACTGACAGGATTGCTTCTCCTGAGTTTAAACCTTATACTTTTGAAGCTGAACCTGAAGTTTCAACTTCATACTATCAAGCTCCAACTTATACTGAAACTCCATCTTTTGAAGTGGAAAAAGGCTATTCTTTTGATACTTCAACTTATGAGACTCCTACTCAAACAATGGCAACACCCTCTATCGAAAGAAAAACAGAAATTGTTGCTCACGAAGAGGCTCAAGTAAGAACTTATGCAAGACCTAAGCTTAATGCAAGAGGTAAGATAGTTGTATCTGTTTACTCAATCGTTGTAGCAATTATTGTTGCTCTATGTATCTATAACGCAGTCGCAATTAGCGGATTTACTAGTGATATTGCCTATAAAGAAGCTATTGTTGCAACTCAAACACAAATTGTTGCAGGCCTAGAGACTGAATATGAATCACTTGCAGAGGCTGATGCAATTATTACCGCCACAAATGGCGAATTCAAAACACCAGAAGAAACAGATATTGTTCGTGTTGGTGGTTTTGAGATGGCAGAAAGAACAACAGAGAAAGCTCAAACTAACTGGTTTGAAGAGTTATGTGAGTCTATAAGAAAGTTGTTCTCATAAAAACAAACTATATTTTACAAATCTAAATGCAAAAAAATTTCGAGAGAACGAAACAGTCATTTATATAATATTTGTCTGCTTCGATTCTCTCTTTTTTTTCTTATATTCGTAAACTTTGTCTTATTTTTGAATGTGTTTTGTTAATCAGCATAAAAATAAAAAATCCACTTTTATAACCGAAATAGTGTTGAAAGGTGGAATAATATTTTTATCCTAAGAATGTATACAGGTTGAAATATGTCAGTCTGTTTTTTTATTGGCAAAAAAACCACCAGTTTTTGCTGGTGGGTTTTGTGTTTTTTTGATTATTCAATATCTAAATTTTCTCGCTTAAACAAATCGTCATTAAAAAATTCTTGAATTGTTGTATTCATTCCATCACAGATTCTAATTAAGGTAAGAATATTTACTGTTTCGTGTACCTCGTTAATAATGTTTCTTAATGTGGATTCCGTTAATCCAGCTCTTTTACATAAATCATACTGGCTGGGTATTTTGTTTTTTATCATAAGATTGCTTATTCTTAAAGCTATTGCTCTTTTTAATTTCATAAACTTCTCCTATATTAGTATTTGACAAAATTATAAAAGAAATTTATAATAAACATACCGCCTTTTACGGCGGTAGCTGAAAGCTTTTAATATAGGTAAATGCTATAGTAAAAATAATTAATACACAAATTGAAAGGCGGTAGTGGGGTTAGAATATGAAAACCTGTTCTTTTTTCGGTCATAGAAAACTAATAAATGCTTTTTTGATAAGAAGAAGATTATTAATAGTTGTAGAAAAATTAATCAATGATGGATATTATAGATTTATGATTGGCACTCACGGAGAGTTTGATAGTCTTGCATTATCTGTATGTCGTGAATTAAGAAAAAAATATGAAATTAAAATAGTTGTTGTTTTTACAAGTTTATCAAAATTAAATAGGGCAAAATTTACAAATGTGTCTTGTGTTGATTTATATGATGATTGTGAGACTGTTTTTTTTGAAACGGAGGAGTGTTATTTCAAACAACATATAATAGTTGCAAATCAAAAAATAATAAATGAATCCAATTTTGTAATTTGTTATATTGATGTTTCAAAAAACAAAAGCGGAGCAAAAATGGCTGTTGATTATGCGTTAAAGAAAGAGGTGAATATTTTTAATCTATTTCAAAAAGAAGATTACTTGATTTCTTATAATTCATAAATTTTGTTGGTTGTTCATAAAATTCAACAAGTAGGTTGTACTTGGGAGTTTTTATGGAAATTAAATATACATATGCTTCAATTAAAAAAAGATTGCTGGCTTTTATTTTGCTGGTGGTCTTTTTTTTGGTTGTTATTTTGAGTAGACTTTTTTATATTCAACTAATTGGAAGTGACAAAATTGCATCTAAAGCTTATCAGCAGTGGCTTAGAGATTTGCCTATGACTGCAGACAGGGGAAATATTACAGACAGAAATGGGGCTGTTCTTGCAACGAGTTATACAACATATGACATTTATGTTCGCCACGCAGATATTAAAGATGAGAACGGTGTTACAAGGGTTATAAGTGATGCAACAGGAATTAATTTTGATACAGTTTATCAAAAAGTATCAAAAAAAGGTTTTAGCGAAGTTCTTGTATGCAAAAATCAAGAGAAAGCCGTTGTACAAACTATTCTTGAGGATTATAAAAGTGGAATATTTTTTG
Source organism: Clostridia bacterium (assembly GCA_017501645.1). GTDB lineage: Bacteria > Bacillota > Clostridia > Christensenellales > UBA1242 > UMGS2069. Next base: position 8,988 of record JAFVWN010000051.1, read on the forward strand.
TTGAAAATACCTCTCGTTATTATGAATATGGCAATCTTCTTACTCAAATTCTTGGTTTCGTAAGCAGTGATGGGAATGGGCAAGGAGGATTAGAGGCAGAGTACAACAAGTATCTTAAGGGAGTAAACGGATTAAGTATGGTTGAAAGCGACTTAAGAGGTACAACAATTAATTCTTCTCTTGGTTATTATTTGCCTGCGATTGATGGTCTTAACTTACAGCTTACCATTGACTTAAAAATACAAAAGGCAGTTGAGGAAATTGTCCTAAATGCAAAGCTTTCAAGCGGTGCAAAATCTGCTTCAGCAATAGTTATGGACCCTCAAACAGGGGAACTTTTGGCAATTTCAACAAAACCAAGCTATGACCTCAATGAAATTCCTCGTGATGATGTCCAGACTCTTTTGCAACTTTCAAAAGCTATCCCCATTACGGATGCTTATGAACCCGGTTCTACATTTAAGATTATAACAACAGCAATTGCTCTTAACGAAGGGTTGACATCTGCCAATGACTATTTCTATTGTGCAGGTTATAGAATGGTTGACGGTGTAAAAATTAAGTGCCATAGAAGAACAGGACACGGTTCTCAAAGTCTTGGGCAGGGGCTTTCAAATTCCTGTAACTGCGTGTTTATGGAACTAATCCGCAGAATAGGACTTGAAAAATTTTATCGCTATTTAGAAGACTTTGGTATTTCTACTGGCTATAACCTAGATTTTCCAGGAGAGGGCAAAGGGGTTTTAATGCCTAAAAGTGTAGTAAAGGCTGGCGACCTTTTTAGAATGGGATTTGGGCAATCTGTGGCTCTAACTCCGCTAGGGCTTATAACTTCAGTGTCTGCTTGCATAAATGGGGGAAAACTTATGCAACCTCATTTTGTTACAAAAATCACAAATAACTTAGGCGGTGTTGTATATGAAAAAACTCCAACAATGCTTAGGCAGGTTGTGAAAAGTAGTGTTTCTAGCACTCTTAATCCGTTGCTTAATGCTGTTGTAAGCACTGGTGGTGGAAAGCACGCAAAAGTAGACGGCTACGATATTTGTGGCAAAACTGGCACTGCACAGAAGTACGAGAATGGAAAAATCGCAGAAGGGAAATATGTTGCATCATTTATTGGTTTTTATCCAACACAAACACCTAGATATGCGGTCTTGGTTGTGGTTGATGAGCCTCAAGGGGCATACTATGGTGGAGTTGTTGCTTCTCCCGTTGCAAAACAGATTTTCGAGGCAATTTTTGACCTAAGAGAAACTCCTCGTGATGAAAATTTGGCACAACAAGACAAACTTAATTCAGCAAGTGTGGTTGTTCCAGATTTGATTGGAAAAACGCTTACTGAATCTGTATCAATATTATCTTCACTTGGGCTTCAATACTTAACCTCTGGTGAAGGGGTTTATGTAAAAGACCAAATAGTAGCACCGGGAGCGGTGGTTGCGTCTGGAGATATTGTTTTGCTGATTTTTTAGGGATTATTTTAATGAATAATTATGAATGAAGAATGATGAATTAGGGCAGACGCTCCGCTTGGGATAAAATAATGAAGAATCACAAAACAGAGTTTTGTCTTCCGTAGGAACTCAACAAAACCAGAGGTTTTGCAATTAAAAATTAAGAATGAAAAAAATGATGAATTAAGGCAGACGCTCTGCTTGGGATATAGTAATGCAGAATGGTGGAGATGTGAGAGGATTTCATCTTTTTGATGTCTTTTTGTGTTGGGGCTTACAGAAAGGTAATATTTGAGAGGGGAAACAAATATATTTTATAGATACATTATTTTAGGGGGAAATAAAATGAAACTTAGTGATGTGCTTGAGGAGTTTGAGGCAAAATTTGAGGTTGTGGGGGATATTAATCAAAACATTAGAGGACTTTATCATAATTCAAAGGAAGTAACTGACGGTGGGGTGTTTTTTGCCCTTGAAGGAAGCAATGTTGACGGAAATCAGTTTATAGAAGAGGCGATTTCTAATGGGGCGAAAGTTATTGTTTCATCAAGTCCTAAAAAGCTTAAAGAGGGCATTACAAATGTTATAGTTAATGATACTCGTGAGGCTATGAGTCTTTTTGCGTCTAGTTATTATGATAACCCAAGTTTAGATATGTTTGTTGTTGGAGTTACTGGAACAAACGGAAAGACAACATCAACTTTTATGCTAGCATCAATTTTTAAAGAGGCGGGGAGAAGTGTTGGTATTATTGGCACCAATGGAATCTATATAAACGGCAAAAAATATCCGTCAAATTTCACAACTCCAGACCCTATAATTTTACAAGAAACCCTTGCAAAAATGAGAGCAAGAGGGGTTAACTGTGTGGTAATGGAAGTGTCTGCTCACGCCCTTGAACTCCAGAAAATACGGGGAGTTATGACAGACATAGCACTTTTTACAAACCTCACTCAAGACCATTTAGACTACTTCAAAACAATGGAGAATTATGGAAGAGCCAAAGCTAAGTTTTTTCAAAAGGGAGTGTCTAGTTTTGGGGTTGTAAATTATGATGATGAGTTTGGTAAACAATTATTTGAAAACATAGAGATTCCTGCACTTACTTATTCAAGAGATTTAGAGCAAAAAAAATTACGAGAGGCAGACATAATTGTTCTTGAAGAGAAGCATAATACTACTAACACTACTTTCAAAATAGCATCACCGAAAGGAGAAGAAGAGTTTACAATCAACCTTGCTGGCGGTTTTAATGTTTCAAATGCTCTTGGGGCAATCTCTGCAGGAATAATTGCTGGTATACCTCTTTCTGTAATTTCTCGAGGTCTTAACAAGCTTGAAAAAGTTGCAGGGAGATTTAATACTTATGATGTTAATGGTGTGCGGGTTATTATTGATTTTGCGCACACTCCTGATGGTCTTGAAAACATTTTGACCGAAACAAGAAAAATTACAGAGGGTGAAGTTTATGCTGTTTTTGGCTGTGGAGGAAACAGGGATGCCATAAAAAGACCAATTATGGGGAATATTGCTTCTCGCCTTGCTAATTATACAATTATTACAAGTGATAATCCAAGAAATGAATTTCCTGATGAAATTGCAAGCGAGATTGAAAGGGGTATGGATGTTGGTGCTTTACACTCTGTGATACTTGATAGAGAAAATGCAATCAAACTTGCTATATCTATGGCAAAAAAAGGTGACAGTGTTGTTATAGCTGGAAAAGGGGCGGAAGATTATATGGAGATTAATGGTGAAAAAATTCCTTATAGTGACTGCAAGGTAGTCGAGTCTTTGATTGAAAAAAAAGACAATAGAGAAAAAGAATAAGTACATATTGTTAAGCTTTGACTTACATTCGTTATTAAAAGGGGGTTGCTATGCCGTATTTTAATTATGTTCAAGCACTTGTGGTGTCTTTCTTATTTACGCTTTTGGTTTCTCCGTTTGTGATTTCTTTTATGAAAAAAGAGAAAATTAAGCAGACGATTTTGCATTATGTAGAAAACCACACTGGAAAAGCAGGAACTCCTACTATGGGTGGCATAATTTTCTTGCTTTCAATAAGTATAGTTGGGTATATCTTTTTTACTGGAGCAAACACTCTTGCGGGTGTTACTCTGCTTGTTTTTTTAGGGTATGGCATAACAGGTTTTTTAGATGACTTTATCAAATTTAAGTTTAAAAGAAATTTGGGGCTTAGGGCTTACCAAAAGTTATTGTTTCAACTTGCAATTGCGATAACTATTGGATTCTTTGTTTACAATAGCGAATATTTAGGTGGCGAGATTTATATTCCGTTTACATCAAAAACTATAAATATAGGGTGGTGGATAATCCCTCTTACTGTGCTTGTGTTTTTAGCATCAACAAATGCGGTTAATCTTACTGATGGGCTTGACGGACTTGCAAGCTCTACAACAATGTGCTATACGATAAGTTTTGTCGCAATTTTGTTTGTTGCAATTTCCACAAAAATGGATTCTGCTTCATCAATACTTTTAATGGAGTATAAAAACCTTATAACCCTTGGTTTTGTTGTAATTGGGGCAATGCTTTGCTTTTTGATATTCAATTGTTTCCCTGCAAAAATCTTTATGGGGGACACAGGTTCTTTGGCTCTTGGGGCTTTTGTTGCGTGTATTGGTATTTTTACAAAAAATATGCTCTATATTCCAATTCTTGGTTTTATGTTTGTGCTTAGCACTCTTTCAGTTATCATTCAAGTGGGGTATTTCAAACTTACAAAAAAGCGAGTATTTTTAATGGCTCCGCTTCATCATCACTTTGAGAAGAAAGGTGTACACGAAGTTCGTATAACTGTGGTTTACAGTATGATAACAATTATGATTGGGGGAATAAGCTTACTGCTTGAAATTATTATATAAGAAAAAGGGCGGGGTTACCGCCTTTTTTCTATGTCCTTTTTTTATAAGATTTCATACCATATTAAAAGGGGGTGTTTTTTTATGGAGAAAATTTTGGTGATTGGTAAGGGAATTAGCGGAAAAGGGGCAAGTAAACTCTTGAAAGATTTGGGATTTAGGACTTATGTTGTTGATGATAAAAAGAAATTTGGATTTTCTTATCTCAAGCAAAAATTGTTTGACGGTCTTTCTATGGTGGTTGTAAGTCCCGGGGTTGAACTTTCCCACGAGCTTGTGGTTGAGGCGAAAAAGAGAGGGATAGAAGTTGTTGGTGAACTTGAGTTTGCAAGTAGGTATTTAGTTAGTGATAATATTGCAATTACTGGCACAAATGGAAAGACTACAACAACCTCATTAGTGGGGCATTTATTAAGTGGTGGGCAGAGGACTGTAAGAGTGGCGGGAAACATTGGAAAAGCCCTATCTACCGTTGTTTTAGATAGTACTATGTTAGACATAACTGTTATAGAGGTGTCTAGTTTTCAGCTTGAAACAATTTGTTATTTTAAGCCTAAAATTGCTTGTCTATTAAATATTAGCGAGGACCACTTGAACCGCCATAAGACAATGGAAAACTATATAAAAACCAAGTTTCGTATTTTTGAAAATCAAGAGCCGTACGATAAGGCCATTCTTAATTTAGATGACCCAATAATTATGGGGCAAGATTTGACAGCTATAAAAAGTGAAGTGTTTTTCTTTTCGTTAAAAACAGAGTGTAAAGGGTGTTACTTAAAAGACGGTAAAATATATTTTAATGATGGAAATCAAACCAAATTTGTTATGGATGAGTCTTTAATTGCTCTCAAGGGAAAGCATAATATAGCAAACGCTCTTGCAGGAATATTGGCAAGTATTTTAATTGGTGAAACAATAGAAAATATTTGCTTGAGGATGCCAAGTTTTAAAGGGGCTAAGCATAGGCTTGAATATGTTGCAGAAATTAATGGCGTGACTTTTATTAATGACAGCAAAGCGACTAATATTTCCAGCACTATTGTTGCAATGCAGGCAATGACTGAGCACTTTTCAATTATTCTTGGTGGAAGCGATAAAGGCTATGAGTTTGACAAACTTTTTGAAGATAAAAATCCTCTTTTAAAAAATGTTATTGTTTTAGGAGAAACTAAACAAAAAATTCTTGATTCTGCAGGCAGACAAGGTGTATCTAATGTGTACGAGGTTAAAAGTTTTAAAGATGCGGTCAATCTTGCGTATGAGCTAAGCGAGAGTGGTGAAACCGTTTTATTGTCTCCAGCTTGTGCGTCTTTTGATATGTTTACTAGTTATGAGCAGAGGGGTGATGTGTTTTGTAACATTGTTAGGGGGCTAAAGGACAAGACATAGTGATTTATAAAAAAATAAAAATAGTGCTTGATTTTGTTTGGTGATTTTGAAATTATTATATATAATAGTATGTGTAAAAGTATAAACTAAAGAGTGGAACGGATAGGTGGAAGAAGGTGAAAGAACCATCCGCAATATTACTTTTCAACCCTTGCGGGTTAGTTCCTGCGGAAGACAAAACTCTGTTTTGTGATTCATCATTATTTTATCCTAAGCGGAGCGTCTGCCGCAATTCATCATTTATCATTCTTCATTCATCATTGCAAAACCTTTTGGTTTTGTTTAGTTCCTGCGGAAAGCGAAAACAAGAAAGAATCATCCGCAATTCATCATTTTTTCATTCTTCACTCTTCATTGCAAAACCTTTTGGTTTTGTTTAGTTCCTACGGAAGACAAAACAAAAAAGAAATATCCGCAATTCATCATTTTTTCACTCTTCATTCATCATTCATTAAAGGGGTGCCATAGTGGGTAAGAAACTAAAACTTGTATTATTTATATTGTTACCAATAATATGTCTTGTAATAGCAGGCATACCTTTTACTTTGGCAGATTATCCTGAAACACCAATAGAGCAAACAATGAACAGCACAAGTGCAGAAGATACAGGTGCAAGCACTGCAGATAAATCTCTTAAAGGCGGGGCTTTATATATAAGTAACGGGGCTTCATATACAATGACTGGTGGCTCTATTACAGGAAAGACTAACCAATATGGTGGAGCAGTATATGTAACAAACGGTTCAACCTTTACAATGACAGGCGGAACAATCACTGGTTGTACTGCACTTTATGGTGGGGCAATCTATGTAGAGGCTGGAGGAACTTGTAATATAACTGGTGGTACAATCACTGGAAACAAAGCACAATTTGCACCAGCAATTTATGTAGAAGATGGTGGTATACTTAATGTAGACCAAACAGCAGTAATTAAAGATAATGAGTATGAAAAGTATGGTAACTTGCTAGAGGTTTATGTAGATGGTTCTCTTGTGCAATCTCGATATATCAAGGCGGATACATATACAATTGACGAAAACGAAATGCCACTTGATTATGAGCATTGTTGTGGATACTTTTTAGATGAAAGACTTAGTGAATGTTCAAACGGAGAGATAGCTCTTACAAGTGAAGCAATGGGCTTTGCACCAAGAACAGCAGATGCAGAAAATTATGTTGCTAAGTTATATACAAGAACAGCAAATCCTAATAATTTTACATTTACATTCAACAGCACAACGCAAACATATGACATAAAAGCAAAAGACACTACAATAAGTGGGCATATAGTTCTCCCAAAGGAGTACGATAATACTCAAACAAGTATATATTCATCTATGTCTTTAAAAGGAACAGCTTTTTATAACTGTTTATCTATGACAGGGATAACTTTTCAAGAGGGCGTAAGTGTTATTGGTGGTGGAGTATGTTATAAGACGGGGCTCGCTTGTGAATTGGTAATTCCTAATAGTGTTACAAAAATTAATCAACATGCATTTTATGATTGTTCAGGGCTTGTTGGTGAATTAAAAATACCAGATGCGGTAAAAACGATTGAAGAAAGTGCATTTTATGGATGTGATGGGTTTACTGGTGATTTAACAATTCCTAACGGAGTGACAAGTTTGGGAAGACTGGCATTTTATGAATGTAGCGGATTTAATGGTGAGTTAACATTATCTGCAGGGATGAGTGCTATTGGGGAATATGTATTTTCGGGTTGCAGTGGTCTTTCGGGAGATTTGATTATTGGCCCAAATATTACAAGTGTTGGCTTACAAGCCTTTTATAACTGCTCAGGATTTACAGGAAACTTAATTATTGGTGATGGTGTAACGCAAATTGGAGATTATGCTTTTTATGGATGTGCTAATCTAAAAGGTTCTTTAGTGATTGGAAAAAATGTATCTGTAATAGGTAAATATGTGTTTAGTGGCTGTTCAGGGTTTACAGGGGATTTAATAATTCCAAATAATGTAACAATCATAGGGAATTCAGCATTCTCTAGTTGTAAAGGATTCACTGGGGACTTAATAATAGGTACAGGTGTAACAACCATAGGGGATAGTGCATTTAGCAATTGTAACGGACTTACAGGGGAATTAACAATTGGAGAAAATGTAACAGTAATTGATAAATATGCTTTTAATTATTGTGAGGCATTAACAGGAAATTTAATAATTCCGGATAAAGTAATAAGTATTGGAGCAAGGGCTTTTTATAGATGTAAAAAGTTTAATGGAGACCTGGTTATTGGAAATTCAGTAACAACAATTGGAGACAATGCTTTTGATTATTGTAATGGTGTTTCAAGCTTAACTTTGGGGGAAAATGTAGAAAGCATAGGTCTTGCATCTTTTCAAAGTTGTGGGGCGTCAGGTAGTTTAGTTATACCTGATAGTGTCTTAAGCATCGGTAGAGACGCATTTTCAAATTGTACAAATTTTGACGGCGAGTTAATATTAGGTAAAAACTTGCAGACTATATCTTATGGGGTGTTCTCCACTTGCAGAGGATTTTCAGGTTGTTTGACAATACCTAATAGCGTAACGACTATAGGTGATATGGCGTTTTATAGGTGTTTTAAATTGACAAGCGTTATGGTTGAATCAGGGAATACCGTTTATGAAGATAGAGGTAAAAATGTTATAATAACAAAAAGCACAAACACTCTTCGTTTTGGTTTTAATTGTTCAGATTTGACGGTGTTAGAGAGTGTTGATTCAATTGGGGATTATGCATTTGCTGAGTGTGATGAGTTGACAGGAGAGTTGTCTTTTAATAAATCTTTAACAAGTATAGGTGCTTATGCGTTTGATCGCTGTTCTTTATTAACAGGAAGCTTAGCTATTCCAGATTCTATAACAAGTATTGGAGTGTATGCTTTTAATCATTGTGTAGGATTAAACGGAGAACTTGTTTTAGGGAATGGTTTGACAAATATTGAAACAGGTGTGTTTAGTGGTTGCTCAGGATTAAACGGAAAATTAATAATACCAAACACAACTACAACTATTAATACAAAGTCTTTTAATGGTTGTAGTGGTTTAACAAGTGTATATGTTCCAAGCAGTGTAACAACTATTTCTGCTTCAAGTTATTCAAATGCACCATTTAATGGTTGTTCAAGCAGTTTAGTATTATATACAGATGTTGCAAATGCGTCAAGCGTTCCAAGCGGTTGGGGTACATATTGGAATTGTTATTATGGTTCTTATCAACTACAAGTGGTTTATGGCTACACTCTTGAGCAGTATAAATCTGCGGTGGGGCTCGAGTTTGCTCCTATCACTAATAATGAGTCAGTCCAAATGGGAATTGATGTCTCTTGTGAAGAATTGTTGGAAATCAATGATTGCAATAAGCTTTTACAAGAAGATTTTATTGTGAACAAACAAGAAGACTTTATTGTGATAGATAAAAAGAAAATTGCTTGAAATTAAGGCTTGTCTAGAATATAGGCAAGTCTTTTTTTATGAATAATCAAAAAAAGTTTTGATTATATGAGTTTAAAATTGCAAGGTTTTATAATACAATAAAATATTTTTGTGGCGGGATACAATCTTTAGATGGCTTGACATACTGGGAAAAATTAGGACATATAATTTGTTATAAGTTTGCGAGGTGTCTAAGGTTGAAGTTTGTAGGGCTGAGGGTTGGTAATAAAAGGTGGAAAGTTGATTTTGTTCTGCTTTTTGCGGTACTGTTTTTGGTGGCTTTTGGTGTGCTTATGGTGTACTCAGCATCTTTTTATAGTGCTGGACTTACTTATAATGACCCATACTTTTTTATGAAAAAGCAGTTGTTTGGGGCAATTCTTGGTTTTGTTGGGCTTGTTGCAATGTATTTTATTGATTATCAAAAGCTTGCAAAACTAAAATGGATTGGTCTTGGAATAAGTGTGGTTTTGTTGGCTCTTGTTTTTGTTCCTGGTCTTGGAGTAAAGGTGTATGGGGCTACAAGGTGGATTAATCTTGGAGTAACAACAATTCAGCCTAGTGAAATTGCCAAGTTCGGGTTTGTGCTTTTTGCTTCCTGCTCGCTTTGTGAGGCAAAAAGAAAAGTTAAGTCATTCAAAGGTGTTTTGCCATCAATACTAGCAGGTGGGCTTATTTGTTGCTTGATTATTTTAGAGCCTAATATGTCAATCACGATATGTACAGGTGTTTCTCTTGTTGCAATGCTTTTTGTTGGTGGGGCGAGGTTTAAAGATTTTTGCAAACTTGCAATTCCTGTGATTGTGTTAATACCTCTTTTGATTATTGCTGAGCCATACAGACTTAGACGCCTTGTTGCTTTTGCAGACCCGTTTGCTTCAGCTAGCGGTGAGGGGTTTCAGCTTGTGCAATCGTTATATGCTCTTTCTAGTGGTGGGCTTACAGGGGTTGGACTTTTTAATTCTCGTCAAAAATATCTTTTCTTGCCATTTGCAGAAAGTGATTTTATATTCTCGATAATTGCAGAAGAGTTTGGTTTTGTTGGCTCTGTAGGGCTTGTTTTGGTGTTTGGAATTGTGATTGTAAGAGGGATTATGATTGCTGTAAAATCTACAACTAGATTTGGGTGTTATTTAGCAACAGGCATTACTACAATTATCGCTGTGCAGTTTGTCCTCAACTTATGTGTTTGCTCGGGACTTGTGCCTCCTACAGGACTTCCACTTCCGTTTATTTCGGCAGGTTCAACATCTCTTGTAGTGTTTATGAGTGCGGTTGGTGTATTGCTGAATATTGATAGGCAGACTCGAAAAACTAAAATTTAAAAATTTTCAACTAAAATGTATACAAATTGTAATCGAAATGTATACATTTTTATTTTTTTAAGGTATAATACCCTCATAATAAAGTTTAGGAGAAATATATGGGATTATTTGATTTTTTAAAAAAGAATAAAAAGCAAGAGGCAAAAGTTGAGAAAGTTATATTTGAAAAAAACGACAATAAACAGCCATTAGAGGTTGAGGAAAAGCAAAATAAAAAGCCTTTTGTGGCAGATATAAGTATGTACGAATTTGAAAATGCAGATTGGACAGCTTTTGGAAGCATTTTGAAGCAAAATAGAATTTTACCAAATTCATATATCAAAAAACCAGCGGAAATTGAAGTTACTCTTAGTAAAAAAGGTCAACCAATGGTTATGCTCACATTTAATTCAGCAACATCTTCTAGCATAAGGAAATATATGTTATTACAAGATGGTGTTTTTGAGTATGTGAATGGGGCTGTTGATGATGGCAAAAATGCAGACCTTATAAGGGTGTGGGATAGGTTTAAAGAAGAAATTAGATATATAAATTACCTAAATACCAATCGTGAAGAAACATTCCAAACTCGTAAAGCAGAAAGGGCGATTAAGACAGCTGAAAGAACCAAAAGAACGCTTGCGGATTTATATAAGCAAGAGCAAGATTTTTTAGAAAAGTATCAAGATGCTCAATTTGATGGCTTTTATTATCAAAGCTTAATTTTGGAAGATGATGTTCGCATTCCTTATGGCGAACTACCTCAGTTTATAATGTTAAGGAAAGTTCAAGATGGTAGATATATGGATGGTGATGCGGTTCTTCCTTTTACCCCTAAGACTTTAGAGTTTTGTATTTTGCATATGACAAATGGTCAAAAGGCTGAAGATGGTGAGTATCTTGAAAGCTTTGAAAAGAAATGTAGGCAAATTCAAGCTTTTTCTGGTTATGAATCAGAGGATTGGGACAGAGTTATTAATTTAGGTAAAGGAATTGTGAAAAATGCATATTTAGCATCACTCCTTGAAGATGAAAAAGAGCAATAAAAAACTGCTCTTTTTTTGTATACAAAGAGGTATTATGTGTGATATAATACTAAGGAAAAAAAAGATAAAAACCAGTAATTATGGCGGTTTTAAAGGAAAAGGGGGAACTTATGGAACTTTATGATTTAATAATTTCAAGGCATAGTGAAAGAAAGTATTTGAGGGAAACTGTTTCAAAAGAGGATATTCAAAAAATTGTTGAAGCTGGGCTTTCTGCTCCAAGTGGTATGAATACTCAACCTTGGCATTTTACTGTTATACAAAATAAAGAAACTCAAAAAGAGATTGTGGAAACTTGTAGGGCTAACTTTTTAAAAAGTGGTGAAGATTGGAGAGTGAATTGGGCAAAAACTGAAAACTTCAATCCTTTTTATGGTGCAGATGTGATTATTGTTATAAGTAATAAAAGTCAAGTGAATAAGTCTAAAGAAGATTGTCCTTATGCTATTCAAAATATGACAATTATGGCTGAGGGGCTTGGGCTTTCGTCTTGTATTATTAAAGATATATGTTGGGGCATAGATAAAAGCAATCAAGAAAAATACGGTATCCCAAGTGATTATGAGTGTTATATGAGCCTAGTGATTGGCAAATCTGTTCAAAAGAATACCAAAAAGAAGACTTTTGATTATTCAAAGGTTAACTACATTGATTAAAGATATATTAAGAAGAGGACTGCCTCTTCTTTTTTAATGTTGGATTTTGTATAAAATTTTAAGTTTTTGCAGAAACTAATAAAAAAATGAAAAAAGTAGTGAAAATCATTTGGAGAAATAAAAAAAATAATATATAATGAGAGAGTCAAAAGATTGAGATTTTGATAAAAAATAGTTGACAGGGGAAAAGAATGTTTGGGATAATTTTAACAGACAG
>JAFVWN010000052.1 GCA_017501645.1 Clostridia bacterium
CCGGGTCTTGTACACACCGCCCGTCACGCCATGGGAGTCGGGAGCACTCGAAACCGGTGACCTAACCCGCAAGGGAAGGAGCCGTCTAAGGTGAGACTGATGACTGGGGCGAAGTCGTAACAAGGTAGCCGTACGAGAACGTGCGGCTGGATCACCTCCTTTAAAGGAGTAGTGTAATTCACTACATCTTGTCGATGAGTAAGTCAGCAATGATTTACAATAAAATTTCGTAAATTTGTAACTTTACTTTCACCAAAGTAAACTTACAGACTTTGATGATCAGTAAACACATCAAAGTATAAAACATAACCGAAAAAATTAACAAGTATACTTCTTACATATCACTTAACAAAATCAAAGTTAAAAAAAGTCGCTGGAAACAGTGATTTTTTTTTGTCTAACTTCAATAATCAATAAAAATTGTTGATTATTTTAAGATATAGCACAAAAAATTGATTTTTGCTTATAAAAATAGAAATTTTTGGTGTACTAAGCAACTAGAAAGGGGAAATATGTATGAAATATTATTATGATGGAATGCAAGAATATGTTGATGGAATAAGCGAAGCTATTGCTGATGGTATTACATTGGCTGAAGAAGCAAAAATGGTTTATACACAAGTAGGTTTAGCTATTAAATCTCATTTGAAAGCTCAAGGATATTGTAAAGAGTATGCAGAATCTTTTGTGGATGACAAACTTGGAGTTACTGCACTAGATTTTGAAGATGTTAAGAATGATTTTGAAGATTTTTGGCAGGGTGTAGAAGCAGATGTTATTGATAATGAGGTAAAAGTTGTTTTAACAAGGCCTGAGGTAAAAGGGGATTCTGTACAAAAACAAGAAGATGAGACTGTAACAATTTTGTCTATAAAGCAAAAAGCTGATAAATTTTTAGAAAAACACATTAAAAAGTCTGCTGAATTTTACTCTAAACTTGCAAATCTTGCTGATTTTGCAGAAGAGAAGGGGATTCCTCAAGTTGGGGGAAGCTATTTAGATATTGCTGATATTGTAACAGAAAATCTAACACTTTCAGTAGTTACAATGGCTGAAGGTGTTGATTCGGTTCTTCAATCATTAGGATTTTTGAATGAATCTTTTGAAGAAAAAGACAATGACTAATTAAATTAAAAACAAATCGTGATTTTGCGGTTTGTTTTTTTTGTTAAAAATAATCTCTCTTGACAAATAATCAAGATAAGTATATACTTTCACAAAAAATACAAAAGAGGTTTTATATGATTACAAAAATAAAGAAAAAAGCCGGAGCTGGTGGAATTTCATCAATAACTAAACTTGGTGGGGCTTTAAGAAAAAATTTGACAGGACTTTTAGAGGTTATAGATGCCTCAAATGCTATTGTGAATGGCATTGTTGATTTTTATATGGAAAACGAATCAAATAAAAATGAGGTTTCTAAAGAATTTATTAAAAAAGCGAAGAAAGGTTTAGGCGAAAATGCAAGAGTACTTGCTGATTTTGAAGAACTTAAAAAGCAGGTTGTAGATTATATTGATGATATTGCTGTTTATGAAACTGGAGTTCCTGTTTTAGAAGATACAATTCAAAGATATAATGTTGCTTTTATAAGAATGTCGCTAGCGGATGCTTCAACTGTTAAAAGTCATAATGCGTTGCAAAGTAAATATATTGAAACTTTGGACGCAAAAGCAGATGCTGTTGCAAAAGAAGCAGAAAATTTAAAAGAAAAGTGGGGCAACTCTAACTATGAAGCATATAAATCTTCAGTTCGTGAATTACTAACAAGAAGTTTAAGTGTTGTTGATTCTTTACAAGGGAAAAAAGATTCTGGTGAAGAATGCGAGGAAGAGAAATAAATTATGAATTAAAAATGGCAAACAGAAAAACTGTTTGTTATTTTTTGTTGGTTTATAAAGTTTTATAGGGTATTGCAAAACACTGTGGTGTATGGTATAATTGTTACAATAAAATTTGTGGGGAAAAGGTAAAATATTATGAGTTTTGACTTTTTTACTTTACAAGCATTAAAAAAATTAAATGATGAAAAAAGAAATGCTATTTTAGAACAAGCCTCAGTGATTGAAGGAGAGTTTGACAAAATGGCTTTTATTGTTAAGAAATTTTTGAGTGAGTATAAATTTGACTACAGTGTTTTGAAATCTCCTAACGAGTTTCTTGATAGAAGACCGTATCTTATGCCTTTTGAGTATGGAGGTAAGAGATTTCATTGTGCTTCAATGAGGGCTCAAGACCCTGATATGAAACATAAAATCCCTATGACTCCAAGTTTACATTCTTTAAATATGGGTACTTGTTTTAGTTTTTCAACAGAACTTGAGTGGTTTGCTAAAGAGTTTGGTATTAAAAATAAGAAAGTAAATCGGGTTGTAACTTGTTATGATGGGTATCAAACTGTTAGGCCAGAGAATGAAATAAGAGAAATGCTTCATTATTATATGGTTATGAATCTTGATGGTGAAGACTATAAAATTGATGTTGCGGGTGCTTTGATGGCGATGGATTATAAAAAGAAACATCCAGAAGCTGATATTTCAGCAAAAGATTTTGTTTTTGTTGATCCAAATAAAGAAAATCCATTTGATAAAATAGCTTTACAAAACAAACAAAAAGGGGAAGAATAGTATGGATAAAAAAGAAATCGCTTCAAGAATTAGAAATATGGAAAGTTCAACATTTGTTGATGGCATTGCAAAGTCTTTAGTGGACATTTTGTCAATGGCTAGAGAAGAGAGAATTTTTACTAAAAATGCAGTTGATTGTGTTTCTAACCATAACTATTGTTTAAGAATGGGGGATAGTGAGGCACAAGATTTGTTTGAATTATATCAGGCAGAAGAAGAACTTGAGCAAATTGAGGCAGAAGTAAAGACTTTGCTTAGAGAAGTTAATGGTTCTCTTCTTGATTTTGGCATTGATGAAGACATTAAAGGAAGATTTGCTGAAAAAGAAGCTTTTTATACAGAGGAATTTTTAAATAAGCAGTGTGAGAAAGTTAATATTGATAATCTATATACTTCAGCATTAAGATTAAAATCTCACATTGTTCAAAGATGTGACACCTTAAATGTGTATAATGATTTGATTGGTGCTTGCCATGGTTTGTCATCAACTTATGGTAAGGTTTTGGATAATGTTGGATATTTTGGAAGTTTAGAGACTATGCAAGAAATTCTTGAGGAAAGAGCCGACATTATTGTGAGGGCTGTAAGAGAGTCTATGGTTCAAGATAAAAGAAATGATGATGAAGATGAACCAAACGCATAAATCAAAATAAAAAAGAACTTAAAGTTTTAAGTTCTTTTTTTATTGTTTATTCGCTTTCAGGTTCGGTTGCTTTGTATTTGTTTTTAACTCTTTGTAAAAACTCATTAAAATCGCAGATGTTATTAAGATTATAGTTTATGTCTGTTGATTTGCACCATTCTCTTATTTGCTCTACATTTTCTGGTGAGGTTATAATTCCTGCAAGACGCTCTGGTTCTTTTCTAAAGTCAACATTTCCTATTAGCATTGAGGTCCTTGAAGATTTGTATTCTGCTTCATCTTTTGGTAAAACAAGAAAAACACAACCTGAGGGAACTTCAAAATCTGTGAGACCTGTATATCCCTGTATGGTTGTTTCAATAGTGTTTACAACGGTTACTGAAACTTGGTCTTCAGCATCATAACTAGTTGCGTGTCCTGTTCTGTCAACAGAAGAAGAGAGACCTCCAGATTTAATAATGTTTTCAATATTAAAATATCTTGTTCCGTGAAAACATATTGGGCAGTCTTTTGGTATTATTGATTTTACTTCGTTTGAAAAGTTGTTGTATACTTTCATTCTGTAGTCAATGTCTTCTTGTGTGGGTGGGCGTAAAGCTTTTTTCCTTCTTTCATAAAAATCTATTGAGGTTTCAGTTGTTTTTATAAGATTTTTTAGGTGTTGTTGTTTTTGAGAGTCTGTTTCGCTTTCTAGTTTTTCTTGTTGTGTTTTTAATTTGTTGTTGAGTTTTTCTAAAGTGATTGTGTTTCCGTTAACCATTCTTTGATATTGTTCAAGACTTAAAGTTGCCATATTATTTTCTCCATATATATATTGATTATATAATGAAGGTGTGATTTTGTCAACAAAATGTGTTTTGGCGAAAAAGAGTGGTATTGACGAAACATAAAAACAGTGATATACTCTCTTGAAATTAAAGGAGATGCTATGGATTGTAAATTGATTAGTGTTGAAAATACTGAAAGTTTAAGAAATAATTTAGCTGATAATATTGCTCAAGCATATTCTGTTTTAGGAATGAGGGAGAGCTTTTTGGTCTTGGCTAAAGATATGATTACTCAAAAAAATGAATGTTTTGCTTGCTTTGATGATAATGGGTTGAGTGAAGTCTTGAGTTTTATAGAAAATGAGGGGCTTTTAAGAATAGAAGAAGCAAAAAGTGAACTTGTAAATTTTGGGCTTACAGTTCAGCAGATGCTTGGTATTGAAAAAATGGAGTTCCCTCAGGATTGTGAACCTTATAATAAAGAAATGTTTGAAGGGAAGCAAGGAAAAGAGCTTAAAGAAAGGTTAAAAATGGCTGTAATAAAAAACAGGTCTTACGCAAGAACTGTTGTGAAAAAAGCACAAAAACTTTTACATACGAGAGAGCTTGCGTTGGCATCAAATACAGATGAAGAAAAAGAACTTGAGTATAATGATAGTTTTAATTTTAGATACTTGCTTAATATTAATGCGATTTTTGCAAAGTCAAGTGCTGATAGCAAACTGGTTGATATGTTAGTGGAGCAGATTAGCTTATCTAAAAGTAATAAACCGCAAGAAATGGGTGAGTAAAATTTATTATAGGATATAAAAAAGAGGGTTTGTCAGCTCTCTTTTTTTGTTGGTTAATATGGATAATATGATTACTGTCAAAAAATGCTGTGGTTGTGGGGTGTTTGTGCAACATAAAATTTATGAAGTGGGGGATTTTGCTAAAAAGGTTATAAAAAAGAGCACCAAAAACTGGTGCTCAAATATTATAATCCAACTACTGACTTAAATCCGTTCCATATATCTACAAAGAAAGTTTTAATTCCGTTGAAGAATCCGTCACTAAATACTGATTTTAATGATTCGATTCCAGAACCGTCACTTTCAAACAAGAAGAATATGGTTAGGATTACACATAGTACGGCTATTATTGTCCATATTATCTTAAAAATTAACTTTACCATAAGTATCTCTCCTTTATGACAAGTTTTCCTTAGTTGCTTTCATTATAGCACTAAGTCGATATTTGTCAAGTTTTTTAAAAATCGAAATCAAATTTCTTTTTTGGTGGCTTTTGAGCGGCTTTTCTTTTTGCAATAAAGCCTGTGCTATATTTTACGCCATTCATTTTGTATTTGTTAATAAGAGTGATTTGTTTATCAGGAGAAGCAAATCGTCTTGATCTTATCTCACTGTTAATTCTGCTCTTATCTGTGAGGATAGGGTATGGGCTTGGAAGCGAGAGTTTAGGGAAGAACATTTTGACAACTCTTCCTTTTTGATTTGGAATAGCTGATTTTTCACCAACAAGCATTTTATCGGGTTTAATTTCTTCCTTTTGTTCTTTTTGTGCTTCGGCTAATTGTTTTTCTCTTGCTTCAAGTGAAGATATTGTTTCGTCTATTAATCTCTTATTTGAATTTTTTACTTTATGACCAAGAACGATTTTTCTCATCATATAGTTTTCGTAAATTTCCTTTAGGCTTAAAATCTCATCACTTTTATCCATATGTTTTGAAATGTTATCTAAGTTTTTGTATAGAGGTTCATCAAACTTTCCTAGCATATCGGGATCTGATAGTTTTGCGTCTATATAAAATCTTACATCTATATAATAGCAGAGTTCGTCATTTCTATTTGATTTCTTCTTGATAATACTATAGTTGCTATTGTAATAATTTTCTACAATCGCTCCAAGGTCTTCAGGTTTATAGATATCAAAGAATGGGCGAAGATAGTTGGTTGACATAAACCTATATCTTTTGTATTCTTCAAAGTTAAATTCGATAAATGAAGTTGGAACCCATTGCTTATTATATATGCGATAATATTTTTGGCAAGCTTCGTGTGTAATGAAGTTTGCAATGTTGATGTTTCTTTGAGAATCAAGTAGTGTTGGCTCAAGGTCATTTATGATTCCTTCAAGAACTCCTCTTTTTGTTTGAACCTCTTGTTCCATACGGTTGCTCCTTTATATTGATATATATCATATATTACTATATAACTTATTTATATAATGTAATGTTAGCATATACTAAAAAAATAATCAAATATTTTAGG
>JAFVWN010000053.1 GCA_017501645.1 Clostridia bacterium
AATTCGGTCACCTCAATTATTACATTTGCTTTTCCTTCAAATTGTTGTTTACCTTCTGGAGCCATTGCATCATCTAATTTTGTATAATATACATAACCAGCAAGGGTTGTACCTTTTAAGTCGCTAGTTTCAAGCGCTGTTGGCTCAACTTTTTCGCAAGAAGCGAAACCTACTAACATAGCTGCTATAGCAGCAAAAAAACTTAACTTTTTCATTTTTTTCCGTTTTTAATAGTTATAAATATTGTCTGTTATCACATTTTAATCTTCAAAAAAATCGGATTAATTATTGTTTTACAACGCAAATATATTATTTTTAACTTATCTTTCCAAAAAATATGTAACAAAGTTTTAATGAAAGTAAAAAACACAGAAAAAAAGTAAGTAAAATTCATTACCTTTGCATACAAATTAATAAAGTATAGCAAAATATGAATCCACTTGTAGATAAGATGACTTCCTTCATTGTGATGGACGTGTTAGAAAGAGCAAATGAATTACAGAGACAAGGCATTGATATTATTCACTTAGAGGTAGGCGAACCAGACTTTGATGTACCAGAATGTGTAACAAAAGCAGTTACCGACGCATATAAAAATCACCAAACACATTATACTCACTCTCTTGGCGATCCAGAATTACGCCAAGAAATAGCAAATTTATACAAACGAGAATATAATGTAGATGTGGATAAAGACCAAATTTTGGTAACGAGTGGTTCTTCTCCTGCCATTCTTCTAACAATGATTTTGCTTTGCAACACAGATTCAGAAGTTATTTTATCAAATCCTGGATATGCTTGTTATAAGAATTTTGTTTTAGGAGCTCACGCAAAACCAGTTTCTGTTCCTCTAAAAGCTGAAAATGGTTTCCAATATCAAGTTCAAGACATCAAAGAAAAAATAAGTGATAAAACTGCTGCTATTTTCATAAATTCCCCAATGAACCCTACAGGCATAGTCCTAGAAGAATCATTTATGAAAGAAATTTCAGAATTGGGTGTACCTATTATATCTGATGAAATTTACCATGGTCTAGTTTATGAAGGTAAGGCACATTCCATTCTAGAATATACAGATAATGCTTTTGTTCTTAATGGATTTAGCAAACGCTTCGCAATGACAGGGCTACGTTTGGGTTATCTTATTGCACCTAAAAAATACATACCAGCTCTGCAAAAACTAGCTCAAAATTTCCTTATCTGTGCCTCTAGCACTGCACAAAAAGCAGGCATAGCAGCATTGCGTGACACTTCTGACTATGAACAAGTTATGTTCAACACTTACAATGAACGCAGATTGTATCTTATAGACCGTTTACAAAAAATGGGATTTAAACTACCTGCTATTCCTCAAGGTGCATTTTATGTTTTCGTTGATGCTTCAAAATACACTAACGACTCATTAAAATTTGCATTTGATGTTTTAGAAAAAGCTCACGTGGGAATCACTCCTGGAGTGGATTTTGGAACAGGAGGCGAAGGATTTGTAAGATTCTCATACGCAAACTCTTTAGAGAACATAAAAGAGGGTATGGACCGCCTAGAGAAGTACTTACGTACAGTTAGGAATTGTTGTGCAAGTGAGAGCAGAGTCAAACTTGTTTGAACTATGCCGAGCGCAGCCAACAATCGCCGTAGGCAATTAGGAGTTAGGAATTAGGAATAAAAAAACAAGAGGTTGATTCGCTGAATCAACCTCTTATTTCCTATTAACTAACCTTAAAAAATATTCATCTTAATCTAGTATCGCAGCAACTACTGCAGCTGTGGTAAATGCACGCACAGAAAATGGATCAAATGGATTAAAAACTACTTTATTGCAGTGTCTTTTATGACATTCTACTTTGTGATGATGTTTCACATGACAAACTGGTTTTGGTGCTGGTTTGTGTGGTCTATGAGCCACTGGTTTATGATTCTTATTAACTTTATCTTTTTGGGAATCATGTTTTTTATCACCTTTTTTATCTACTCTCTCTGTTTTATGACCTTTGCTATTACCTTTGTAATCTCTGTCATGTACATCTGCCATACTAACAAAACAACCAAAAATTGCTACAAATGCTGTGGTTAAAAATAATCTCTTTTTCATAATGTTAAATGTTTAATGTTAATTACTTATTGTTTATTGTTTAATGTTTATTGTTTTTGTACCACCTCGGTGGCGTTTTCTGTCTCTTTGACCAACCATTGCAAACGATTGTTTAATTTCCATTTGTTAAAAAAAACAAAACACTTCCTATCTACTTTACTTATACCACACCTCATCAATACGCGTCATTTATCATTTATCTTTATCATTTATCATTTAAAAGGACTATCTTTGCAGAATGGCAAACAATTATTTTTCTTTTAAACGATTTACAATACATCAAGACAGATGTGCCATGAAAGTGGGTACAGACGGAGTTTTATTGGGCGTTTTAGCCCCTACAATAGACTCAGGAAGAATTCTAGACATAGGCACAGGCACAGGTTTGGTAGGTATTATGCTTTCTCAACGTTGTCCACAAGCTATGGTTACGGGAGTGGAATTAGATGCCAACGCAGCAAAACAAGCAGAAGAGAATGCCACCTCTACAGGTTGGAAAATAAAGATAATAAACAAAAGTATTCAAGATTTTTCTTCTCAATGTGAAGAAAAATTTGACCTCATAGTGAGTAACCCACCTTACTTTATCAATTCGTTAAAGGCTCCAGAGAAAAATAGGAACACTGCTAGACATACAGATGAATTGAGTTTTGAAGAATTAATAGAATCTGCAGAAAAACTATTGTCAGAAGAAGGTAAATTTTCTGTTATTATTCCCTACTCCGAAGAAGAAAATTTCATTGGCATAGCCAAT
>JAFVWN010000054.1 GCA_017501645.1 Clostridia bacterium
ATTTTTACAATGGAATAAACTACCCGACTTTATTGCCACACAAAGAAGAGGAATATCAACGTAAGTTCATTGACAGTAATCACAAAAAAATATTCAATGGTTATTTAGACAGTCAGGAAGATTAGATTTACAAATGCAGCAAACAATGGGAAACTATATATGCTTAAATAATATTATAATAACAATATTAACAACATTGTTATTTGTCAGTTGTAAACCTGCTGAACCGATGCTTGAACTTCCACTTGAGAAACAGGCTATTGAAGAAGCATTTTCTTTTGCCGATTACTGTGAAGAAGAGTATGAGAGCATGTATTTAATACATCCTTATGATGACGAGGATGTTATTTGGTTGTTGCCGTATAAGATGTCACAAGAGTTAAGAGAGGAAATCAGCTACACACTGGATGATACATTTGTCAGAATCGTTTTCATAGACAATGACACTGTAAAAGCATATACAGAAATAGGGAACTGGAGTGCATATTTTGCTACACATGAAATTACCAATCACGGACCTATATTCTCTTTTGAACAAAGATTCATTTTAGATGAAAACAGATATGTTCATATATACAAAGAATAGTATTTCTGCGTATTTTAGAATAAAATAAACTTGTTTCCCTTATTTTTTTGTTCGATTAAATGCGGAATAAACCTGTTATTCTGTTGTGTTCCGAGAATAAACTTGCTTATTTACTTACCTTCTTTAGTCTCCTCATTTTTGTTAAAACAAGTGAAAAAAGAAGGGAGTTTCCTTTGAGAACCATTGACAATCGCCTCCCCGTTTTGTATATTCGCCTTACGGCAGATATATTCAGGCACTCGCTGTGAAAAATATTCAAGCAAGCTTGATATTTCTCGCTCGTTTCTTCCTATATTTGTTTCATAAAGTGAACTCAAAATAGCAATTCAACAATCACGCAGAAAAGGTCATACGGTAATTTTGCATTGTAATTTTAAAGTGCAATAATTATGGGTAACTTTTTTAACAACAGCCAGAGAATGCCAAATATCTTTGAGAGAGCAAGAGCGTATGAGGACGGTAATGAAGGCTATGTTCAACAACAAAAGCCAAAAACAAATATTGTGGTAAATACAAATAGAATCGGATATGGAAAGAAAAGCACTGTAAGCGAATTCACCGCAATTGCATACGATGGAACTGGCAATAAAATAGACTCAATAAAAGGTTATTTTCTTGAACCAGAAACAAATTATAATAAAGCAAAAGTAAAAAATAGTGATGCATCGATTGCACAAGGGAACTACAATGTCATTTCTAAGACAGAATTAGAAAAAAGAATAAATACAGAAAGAAGAGAAAGAGGAGAAGCGGATATTCAATTAACTTATAAATGGTATGTAGACAGCGTGCCTGGTCGTAGTGGTATTGCCATTCATTCTGGTAATTATGGAAAGGACACGGAAGGCTGTTTCTTGCCTGGCGATAATTATTCATATGATAAAGTGACAGAAACTTATAGTGTCTGGAATTCTAAGAAAAAAACAAAAGAACTTTTTGATTTTTTTGACAACTACGGACATAATGGAATAAAAATAAACGTAAACTCCGAGTAATTATATTTTTAGAAACAGTAAATCTTATGAAACGCTTTTTTCTTACACTATTACTGTTTGCAACGTTTCTTTCAACAATCGCAGCGCAATATTTTCCCATTGACACAGCAAGACTAAACAATGCATATAGGGCATTATTGCAAAATCCACAATCCCAAAAATTGCAATTGGATTTTTTCAGAGCGTTTCCTGAAAATTGGAACGATTTTAACTCTACATACAGATACCGCGACAAAGATGGGTACGACTTGTCAATGTATAGTCGAGCATATGAGCACATAAAGGCACTCGCGGAATGTTATGCAATAAACGACACTCTATACTGCAACAGACTAATAGCATTATCGGTTGGAGCGTCGCTTGATGCAG
>JAFVWN010000055.1 GCA_017501645.1 Clostridia bacterium
AGTAGATATGATTAATGCTGGTGAATGTGTAGAAAAAGGCGGAGCAATCTATCTTTCTGCCGGCTCAACTTATAATATGAGTGGTGGAGAGGTAAGTGGACACTTCGCAGAGAAAGGCGGAGCTTTGTATATAAGTGACGGTGCGGTGTTTACAATGACAGGCGGAACAATCACTGGAAACTATGCAAAATATGGCGGAGCTATCTATGTCGCAAATGGTGGTGAATGTTATATCAATGGAGGAACAATTACTGGAAACTATGGAATGAATGCCCCAGCAATTTATGTGGAAACTGGCGGATTATTACAAGTGAGTGACGAAGCGTTAGTTGATGGAAACATATTTTTAGAAAAGACAACACCAATTAATATTTATGTAGACGGAACACTTTCAAAAAAAATCAATGCAACTGGAGATAGTTATACACTCAATGAGGCGGATATGCCAATAGATTATGAGCATTGTTGTGGATATTTTTTAGATAGCGAACTTAGAACAACAATAAAAAATGATACAATAGATTTAACTTCTGCAGGAGAAGAAATAACTTTTGCTCCAAGAACAGCAACAGCAGGCAGTGAAGGTATAAATATTTATACAAGAACAGCCAATCCTAATAATTTTACATTTACAGAAAATACAACGACAGGAACATATGACATAAAGGCAAAAGACACTACAATAAGTGTAGAGATGGTTTTGCCTAAAGAGTATAATAATGTACAAACAAGTATAGGGGATTCTGCATTTTATGGTTGCGACAGAGCAACCGGTTTAATAGTGCCGAATGGTGTAACAAGTATAGGAAGTTCTGCGTTTTCATATTGTATGGGATTAACGGGAGAATTAATAATACCCGATAGTGTAACAAGTATAGGCAGTACTGCGTTTCAATATTGCGGAAAAGTAACAGGTTTAATAGTTTCGAATAGTGTAATCAGTATAGGTTCTTCAGCATTCTCTTTTTGCAGTGGATTAACAAGTTTAACAATTGGAAATAGTGTGACAAGTATTGGGAATGGTGCATTCTATAATTGTGTTGGATTAACCGGAGAATTAATAATACCCGATAGTGTAACAAGTATAGGGCAAAGTGCTTTTGAGGCTTGTTCTAAGATTAATGGTTTGGTAATACCTAATAGTGTAATAAGTATTGGCGTTGGAGCGTTTTGGGGCTGTGCAGGATTAACAAGTGTAACAATTCCAGATAGTGTAACAAGTATAGGTGAAAATGCATTCTATAATTGTGTTGGATTAACAGAAGTAAAAGTGACTAGTGGTAATACAACATATGAAGACAGAGGGAAGAACGCAATAATAGAAAAAAGTACAAATACAATAATACAAGGATTTAATTGTACAGATTTAAGCGTGCTAGAAGAAGTGACAAGTATAGGAGATTATGCATTCTATGAGTGCAGTGGATTAACCGGAGAATTAATAATACCAGATAGTGTAACAAGTATAGGATATTCTGCATTCTATGAGTGCAGTGGATTAACTGGAGAATTAATAATACCGGATAGTGTAACAAGCATAGGGAATTATGCATTCGATTCTTGCAGTGGATTAACAAGTGTAATAATAGGGAATAGTGTAACAAGTATAGGGAATTATACATTCGATTCTTGCAGTGGATTAACAAGTGTAATAATAGGGAATAGTGTAACAAGTATAGGTAATGATGCATTCTTTTCTTGCAGTGGATTAACAAGTGTATATATTCCAAGCACAGCAACAACAATATCTACTTCAAGTTATTCAAGGTCGCCATTTTATAATTGTTCGAGCAGTTTAGTAATATATACAAATGTTGCAAATGCGGAAAGTATACCAAGCGGTTGGGGGACTTATTGGAATTATTATGCTAACGGAGAACAACTTCAAGTTGTATATGGCTGTTCGCTTGATAGTGAGGGGAACATTGTAACACCAAAAACAATTAATTTCTATGTTGATGGGGTGTATCATAGCTCTATAGCAAAAGCAGGAACAAGTTATACTGTTCAAGAAAGTGAAATGCCACTTGATTATGAATCTTGTTGTGGATATTTCTTAGATAATGAATTAAGAACAACAATAAAGAATAACACTATTGACTTGTCTAATGGTGATGTTAATCTTTATACGAGAACTGCAGACCCGAGTTTGTTTAGTTTTACAACAGATGGTACGGGAGGATATATAATAACTAAAAACACTTCTGTAACATATAGTGGAACAGAATTTAACCTTATAATGCCAAGAGAATATAATGGCAAAACAGTGACAACAATTGCAGATTCTGCGTTCAAAGAAAAATTTGGTTCTTGTGGTCTGGTTAATATTGTGCTTTCAAGTGAGATAACTGCAATATCTAATTGTTGTTTTGATACGGATCAGGGGGACCGACCGATGAATATTGGCTCTGTAAATTTACACAATAACATAGCAACAATAGGAGATTTTGCTTTTTCTTATTGTAGTGGTGATTTTTTGAATCAAATTTCAAATAGTGTAACAAGTATAGGGGATTCTGCATTCTCTAATTGCATTGGATTAACAAGTGTAACAATAGGGGATAGTGTAACAAGTATAGGAGATTCTGCATTCTATTATTGCATTGGATTAACTGGAGAATTAATAATACCGGATAGTGTAACAAGCATAGGTAATTATGCATTCCAATATTGCAGTGGATTAACCGGAGAATTAATAATCCCAGATAGTGTAACAAGTATAGGTAATTATGCATTCCAATATTGCAGTGGATTAACAAGTGTAACAATAGGGAATAATGTAACAAGTATAGGTTCTTCAGCATTTTCTTCTTGCAGTGGATTAACAAGTGTATATCTTCCAAGCAGTGTAACAACTATTTCTGCTTCAAGTTATTCAAATGCACCATTTTATAATTGTTCAAGTAGTTTAGTAATATATACAGATGTTGCAAATACTTCAAGTAAACCAAGTGGTTGGAATACATATTGGAATTATTATTCAAGTGGAAGTACACTAACAGTCAACTATGGTTACACTCTCGAGCAATATAAATCTGTGGTAGGATTGACTTTTGCTCCAGATAGCGAAAATATAAGCAGTGCTGTAGTTGAGGTTGTAAAAGAAAGTAAGGCTTATCAACTTGATAACTCTTATTTGAATGAAATGTTACTTGATAAGAGGGAGTATGTTGTTTTACCTAAAAAACAAGTAAAAACAGCGTAAATTTTAATATTTACTACATTATTTTAAAGCATAGAAAAACGAGGCAACAACCTCGTTTTTTTAGTGCAAAATTGTAATGAGGTGTTGTGAAAATATAATAATAAATAATCTACTATAATGAATGAATATTGATAGAAAAAGATAAATTACTTATTGTGTTATAATAATTAACTGAAAAAAAAGGAAGAAAATAAAGTTTCTTCTCTTTTTTGTTTGCTGTTTTGTTGTGGTATGTGCTAAACTAATTATGATAAGAGGTGGAATATGAGGTTTTTTGGTAATTCTTGGGACAATGTTTTAGATGAGGAGTTTCAAAAAGAGTATTTTATAGAGCTTCTTGCTAAAGTGGATGAAGAATATCAAACAAGAAAAATTTATCCGCCTAGGGATAAAATATTTTCTGCTCTTAAACTTTGTGATTTTAAAGACATTAAGGTTGTACTTCTTGGACAAGACCCTTATCACGGTGAGGGGCAAGCTCATGGACTATGTTTTTCTGTGATGCCAGGGGTAACTCCGCCACCATCATTAAAGAATATTTACAAGGAACTTGCAAGTGATGTTGGTTTTGTCCCACCTAATCACGGTTGTCTTATTTCTTGGGCAAGACAAGGTGTTCTTCTTTTAAACACAACTTTGACGGTTCGTGAAGGGCAACCAAATTCACATTCAACATATGGTTGGCAGACCTTTACTGATGAAATAATTAAAAAAATTGACGAAAGTGATAACCCTGTTGTATTTTTGCTATGGGGAGGGAATGCTAAGAGTAAGATGAAACTTATAAAAAACAAGAAACATCTTGTTCTATATTCTGCACATCCAAGCCCATTATCTGCGTACAATGGATTTTTTGGAAATAAACACTTTTCTAAGACTAATGAGTTCTTAGTGCAAAATGGTAAAACTCCAATTGATTGGAGTATCAACAATATTTAAGGAGGGGATAAAATGAGCAAACTAAAATCAATGATGATTACATTTTTATTATCGCTGGTTTTGTTATGCGGAATTTTTGTTCCTCAAATTTCTAGTTTTGCGGTTGCTGAAGAAGTTACAGTTAAGCACACTCTTTTGTCTCCGTTATATAACCAAAATCCTAGTCAAACTTTAGGTAAATATAATATTTCTACTGAGCAAACTCACAGTTTTACTCCTTTTGATTTTGAAAGTGGAGCACGAAGAGAAGGAATGTCATTTATTTTACCTGCAGAAGAGGAAAGAAACCAAATTTTAAACAAATATGTACTTCTAGATGAAGTTGATGATGTTTCCTTAGATAACAATATAAGTCTTAACCTTTGGATTTATTTCAACACAATCTATTTACACAATTTAATTCTAACATTAGAACTTGAAAATGGCTCAACTATGACTTGGGGGCTTTCTTCATCTATGCTATATTCTCTTGTAAGCGCCACAGGAAGTTTATCAATAGACTCGCTACCTTATGGATTTATAAAATTTGATTTACCATTTAACACTGCGGTTTGTGAGGGGGAAATCAAGAGCGGGAATACTTTAATTTCTCCAACTAAACTCATAGTGAGCTTTACTTCTGCAACAACAGAAATTGATAATTTTTCTAGTCTTGTTTTTTATGATGTTTATCTTGCGGAAAGTAAAGAAGATTATATAACTGTAGAAAAGCAACCTTACAGATTTTATTCGCTTAATTTTTTCAAGCCAGAGATTGTAAACTCTCTTGTTGTTGGGGACAGTTTAATGTTGCCAAGTAAAGAAAAGGCTATTGATTATGCTTGGGACGGTGATAGTGACCTTTATGAGTTAAGCAACAAACAAACTCCATATGTAACTTGGAAAGTTCTTGTCAAAGCTCCAGATTCTGGGACAAGCATTGAATATAAAACATTTGGAGAGTTTGTAACATTTTCAAAAGAGGGTACATACCAAATTTATTATCAATGTTTTAATACAAGTCTTAGTAATGAAAAACCAATAATATCAACATCTGTTGTTGTTAGTGTTGGAAAGCTTAGACCAATAATTTTTGGAACATCTATGAAAAAAATAGAGGTGGGAAAAACTTATACTTTAGTTCTTGAAACAAGCACTATTTTTAATTCTGTTTCGGATTTTAGATTTACATCAACTGACGGACTTGAGGTGAATTACCTTGGGGAAGGTGTTGTGGAAATAACAGCGACAAAAAAAGGGAAACATAAATTAACTGCATTTGTGGATGCAACAAGAGTTGTTGAACCAACGCAAAAAGAATACTCTTCAGTGTTTCAAATTGAAGCACTTGAGGATGATAATGATGATAAAACGGTCTTTAAAATAGTTTTATGGTCAATTTTAGGTGTTATTTTTATAGTTTCTGCAGGAATTGGTATAAAATCGCTTGTTAATATTAATAAAAATGATGTAAAATAAAATTATAGCGGAGCAACAGATGAAATATTACGATTACGAATACGAAGAAAAACAAAAAAAGAAAATACCTTACGATAAAGAACCTATTGTAAGGCAAACGAATTATAATAAAAAGGCAAGCAAATCCTCAGGGGGCGGTACATCAAGTAAAGCCCTCACATTTGTTGTCTGCATTTTAGTTGCTCTAAACTTGATTTTGAGCGGACTTGTGATAAGTGTGCTTAAAGATAATAAAAGCGGTGGGGTGAAAAACACCACTGTAAATATTACATCTTCTTCAACAGTAGATGTTGCTGCAGTAACAAGCAAGGCAAAACTTTCCGCTGTTTGTGTCAATGCTGGTTATACAACTGATTCGACTGAAACTCCAAATTATCAACAATTTTTCAAAATGAAAAGTAATGGTGCTGGAGTAATTTTTGAAGCAGACAAAGAAACTGGTGAGGTATATGTTGTTACTTGTTATCATGTTGTAAAAGGCTATTCTACTCAAGCTCATATACTTTTACACGATAGTTTTGTTCCAGAGAAAGCAACTCTTGTTGGATATAGTTCGGTTTATGATATAGCCGTTTTAAAAATTGAAAACTCTAAAGAATATGCGAAAAGTGCGAGTAAACCTTGTGATGTTGCTAACAGTGCAATGTGTGTTTTAGGAGAGGGGGCAATTGCTATTGGAAACCCTCAATCTATGGGATTTAGTGTGACAAGTGGTATTGTTTCAAGTCTTACAGACCTTGTTCCTGTTGATGGTGTTGTAAGAAGAGTCTTGAGAACATCTGCTGCTATCAATGGTGGAAATAGTGGTGGCGGATTGTTTAATGCTCAGGGTGAACTTATAGGGATTGTTACTGCAAAAGCACTTTCAATACCTGCACAAAACAATTATATTGATAATATGGCTTATGCAACGCCTAGTAATGTTGCTTATAGTTTAGCTAAAAATATCATAAGAAATACAAGGCCTGTAAAAGCTGTGCTTGGTCTTGAATTATGGGCTGGTTCTAATGGGCTTACGGATGATGTAGTTGATGGTGAACTTATTACAAAACAAAAAGTTGTAGTTAACAAAGTTGAAGCTGGCTCTGTTGCTGAGTCTGCTGGATTTAAAAAAGATGATGTGATAATAGGTTTTGTTTATGGTGACACTGTAGTAAATGTTACAAACACTTATAGTTTTGAAGACCACGCATTCGCAATTAATAAAGGTGATAAAGTAACTTTTTATATTGAAAGAAATGGTTCTCCTATGGATATTTCTGTAACTATTAAAGAAACAGTTTCTGCAGATAACCAAAACTGGTTCAATTAATTGTGAAAAATACTTGCATAACATATAAAAAAAGAATATAATATTTATAGATTTAATTTGTCACTAGTGGAGGGAATTATGACAGAACAAAAAGTTATTGAAATTCTTGCAAAACAATTAAGAATTGATAAGGCAAAAATTGCTTCTCAAACAAACATTGCTTCGGATTTAGGTGCTGACTCATTAGACCTTGTTGAAATTTTAATGTCTCTTGAAGATGAATTCAATATTTCAATTCCAGATGAGGCTATTCCTGGTATTGTTACAGTTGGCGACCTTGTTGCTTATATTGACAATAATAAGTAAAATAAAAGATGAGCAAATTGCTCATCTTTTTTTTTCTTAAAATCTTAGATATTAAGTTTTTTATATTTATAAAAGCCTCTAAAATCCTAGAGGCTTTTGCTTTTTAAAAAAAGCTGTGCATCACTTTTTGTCAATAAATACCGAAGCGATAAAATAGCTGTTAACTACTCCAAAGCTACCTTATGGCAAATAACCGAGTTTGCTTAGTGCTGCTGCCGCTAAGCTCTGACACGGTTCACAAAAGGTTATCCCACAAGACCTTGGTATCAACATCACATACTATTCCCAGCCTTCCATACCTATTGCCGAGAAGTGCATTCAGCCTTGCTATAGCGGATTTCAAGAATAGGGCACCGCTAGCTCCCCACCTAGCACAGCAAATATATTATACACTATAAATCTTAACAAGGCAAGATTTTAGCAAATTCTTTTTTGCGTAAATTTTGTTTTTTTATGTCAAAAAGGTTATCGGCTTGCTTATTTTATGGGGATATATAAGGGCTTTTTCTCTTGTTTACTTGACCTACTTTTATTTAATATGTTATTATTTATCTATAAAGGGGGATTTTGAATGGCTGACTCTAATGCAAGAAGATTTATTGATGCTTACAACAGATTAGATAAGGGTATGAGGGATATTTATAATATTAAACCTGCAATTAGTTTTTCGGACTGTGTGCGAAAGGTTGCCTCTGTTAACTCAGTTATAAAAAAGTACGAAGACGATATTATTGAATACGGCAGACTTAGAAATGCCATTGTTCATAGAAGTGGAGAAGAGGTTATTGCTGAACCAAATACGGCAGTTGTGGAAAAATTAGAATCAATTGCAAGACTAATTTGTACTCCTCCTAGAGTTATGGATACTGTCGCAAACCGTTCTGTGTATACTTGTAAAACAACAACTGCTCTTGGTGAAGTTTTAATTCAAATGTTTCAAACAGGATATTCGGTTGTCCCTGTTTACGAGGCTGACAGTTTGGTTGGTGTGATTAATAGAAAAATGGTTGTTGAGGCCATTGGTGCAACAATTGCGGCAAAAATTGACCTAGATGACCTTGTTAAGATGCCGGTTAGCGAAGCTCTTGACCTTTCTAGTGGTTCTCATTCTTATGAGGTTGTGGGAAGTTCTATAACTATTGATAACATTCTTTATTTGTTCCAATCAAACAGAAGACTCTCTGTTGTTATTATTACTAAAAATGGTAATTACAACGAGCCTCCTCTTGGCGTGGTTGTTACAAGCGACACAATTGATATGCAAACAATTCTTGATAATTATTAATATTAGGTGAAAATATGAATATTGCTAATGATTGGAAAGATTATGAAATTCTTGCTACTGGAGATGGAGAAAAACTTGAAAGATGGGGAAATATATATCTTTTAAGACCTGACCCACAGATTATTTGGAAAGCAAGCAAAAATCTTTCAAAAGAACCAAGACTTAACGCTCATTATCACAGAACCAAAACTGGTGGCGGAGCTTGGGAAAAATTAAAGAAAATGCCAGAAGAATGGATAATCGGCTATAAAAATTTAAGATTTCAACTTAAACCTATGGGTTTTAAACACACTGGACTCTTCCCAGAGCAAGCATATAATTGGGATAGAATGATTGAACTTATTAAAAATGCAGGAAGACCAATCAATGTTCTTAATTTATTTGCTTATACAGGTGGCGCAACTGTGGCTTGTGCAAGTGCGGGGGCAAGTGTTTGTCATGTGGATGCCGCAAAAAATATGGTTGAAAGAGCTAAGACAAACGCTAGTCTTTCAGGTCTTTCTAATGCGCCAATAAGATATATTGTTGATGACTGTCGTAAGTTTATTGAAAGGGAAATAAGAAGAGGTCATAAATATGATGCTATTATTATGGACCCTCCAAGCTACGGACGAGGTGCAAACGGCGAGGTTTGGAATCTTGAAGACAATCTTTATGATTTCGTGGAACTTACAACAAAAGTTTTGAGTGACAAGCCTTTATTTGTGTTAATAAATAGTTATACAACAGGGCTTGGAGCTACTGTTTTAAAGAACATTTTAGGCTTGAATTTAAAACAGTTCAATGGTAAAATTGAAGCGTACGAATTATGTCTTCCAACCAACGAAAAAGGTGTGTTGCTTCCTTGTGGAACTTCTGGCATCTTTATAGGAGAAAACTAATGGATATTTTATATGAAGATAATCATTTGATAGTAGTATTGAAGCCTCAAAACATCCCTTCTCAAGAGGATGCTTCTGGGGATAAAGATATGCTTACAATGGTTAAGGAATATATTAAAGAAAAATATAACAAACCGGGTAATGTTTATGTTGGACTTGTTCACAGACTTGACAGACCTACTGGTGGCGTAATGGTTTTTGCAAAAACAAGCAAAGCGGCTTCAAGACTAAGTGAGCAATTTAAGAATAATGAAGCAGAAAAGACCTATTTTGCTGTGGTAAAAGGTAATTTGAAGCTTACTCAAACAAAACTTGTAAATTATCTTTTGAAAGATGAATCAAATAATAAAGTTAAAGTTGTTCCTATGTCTACTGCAGGTGCAAAAAGAGCAGAACTTGACTATACACTTCTTGAGAGTAAAGAGGGGCTACATTTATTAAAAGTTAAACTTGCAACAGGAAGAGGGCATCAAATCCGTGTTCAACTTTCAACCATTGGAAATCCTATTTTAGGCGACCAAAAGTATGGTGGAGAAAATATGGAAAAAGTCAATCTTAATCTTTTTGCTGTTGAACTTAAATTCTATCATCCTACAACAAAAGAAAAGATGGTGTTTAGGGCTTATCCTCCAGAGCAAAAAACTGCGTGGAATTTGTTCAACTTAGAAAAATATATTAATTTAAGATAAAAATGTATAAGAACTAAATTTAAAAGATAATTATTATAGTGTATCTTGAAATTTAGTTCTTTTTTATTTCAATAAAAAAAGATATGGAGAAAATCCATATCTTTTTTGTTTTATAAAATAAATTTATTTTTAATTGTTTGTGTTAATTAGATTTTTTGACCGCACTCTGGGCAAAATTTTGCTTTTGATGGAAGAGAGGCTTTACAAGCAGGGCAGATACCTTTTTGAATAGTCATCTTTTTTCCGCATTCGCTACAGAATTTAGCAGTCTTTCTGTTTTCAGCTCCACATTCTGGACAGAATGCGGTAGGGCGTTTTTTCTCTGGTTTATCGGCTTTTAAAGTTTCTCTCATCATCTCACCAATAGCCATACCTGTACCAAGTTCAACACCAACGCTTGCTCCACCTTTATTTTGAGCAGCATCACGAATTGCTTGAGCAGATTGATATTTAACGAAATCATCCATAACATTACCCATAAGACCCATTGAAGAACGAGTATCAATGGCTTTTTCAACAGCTTCAGGGAATGAGATATTTTCAATAATAAGTTTTGTTAGGTCTAAACCGAGATTTTCAAAATCTTTCTTTGCAACATTAAGTGCAACATTAGAAAATTCGTTTAGGTTTGCACTCAAATCAA
This sequence comes from Clostridia bacterium, assembly GCA_017501645.1. Taxonomy (GTDB): domain Bacteria; phylum Bacillota; class Clostridia; order Christensenellales; family UBA1242; genus UMGS2069. The sequence goes on from JAFVWN010000055.1 coordinate 10,719, forward strand.
GAGCACTAATTTTAGACTCTGCAATAGTGTCACTGATACAAGAAACAAGATGGCTTCTTAGAAGACTTGAAATATCCTCAGTAGTATAAGTGCTATTTGTGCCACTAAGTTCTTTCAAGAAAGATTCAGGGTTAGACACTTTGAAAGCGTAACTTCCGTAACCTCTAAGTCTAATAGTTCCAAAATCTTTATCACGCATAGTGATAGGAGAGGTAGTACCCCATTTTTGGTTTGTGAATTGTTTTGTGTTAATAAAGAACACATCTGCATAGAATGGAGACTTGAAACCAAAAGGCAAAGAAAGAAGTTGAGTTAAGATAGGAATGTTACTTGCTTTTAATGTATACATTCCTGGAGTAAAGATATCTGCAATTTGACCTTTGTTCATAAAGATTGCAACTTGACTTTCCCTTACTGTTAGTTTTGAGCCAAACTGAATATGTCTTCCGTCCATTGGGTATTTGTACAAGATGACATCTTTTGAAGAATCAGTCCATTCAATGGCTTTTAATAAATTGGCTTTAATGAAACCCATAATAAACTCCTTATAAATCAATTATTATTTATATTATATATGTTTTTTTTGAATTTTCAAAATCTTTTTAAAAGAAAATTAAAAAATAGCCTTAATAATTTGTTATTTTGGCATAATTATGTTAGAATAGAGGATGAAATCACTAAAAAAGAGGAAAATTATGGGATTTAATTATTGTCCAAGTGGCACTTCTAGTAACTCAAAGATGAATATGTCTTCGTGGTCAATGCAAATTACTAGTTCTATTAACAATATAATAAGCTTGTTTGCAAGCACTTTCTTGGTGTCTTACATTGTTCAAGTAAACGCAGGAGCTCCTCTTGGAGACTCTCTTGTTTCTATTGGTCTTTTTTATGTTTCTCTTTATGCGGTGATGGCTGTTTGCTACTTTTTAATGGGGTATTTAGTAGATAGAAGTAGCAGAATTTGGTATTACCGAGTTGGCATCATTATAAAAGGTGCGTTTATTGTATTTTTAATCTTTTTAGGTGAAGAACTTGCAAAACTATCATTCTTGGCGGGTGCTTTATATGGTATTGCTGAAAGCTTTTATTGGTCTAGTTATAATGTTATGAAATGTGAAATTATTCCAAGAGCTCACGCAGATAAGTTTGTTGCAATTAATACACTTCTTAATAAGATTATAAATGTAGTTTTCCCAATACTTATTGGTTTTATGATTGATGTATCAACATTTGCGGTTGTTGCAATTTATGTGCTTGTTATTGTTGCAATTCAACTTGTATTTTCTTTCTTTATTAAGTCTCAAAGACCAGAGAACTCAAACTTCAACTTCTTTGGGTACTTGAAGAAACTTAGAGGAAAAACTGACGATATAAAAAGAATTAAAAGATTTTATCCAGTAGCAATTTGTTATGGGGCGACAACTATTTGTACTTCACTTGTTTCAATTTTGTCTATTACAACTTTCAAAACAAACCTAAATCTTGGCTTATTTACAGCAGGATTCTCAGTTATTTCAATAACGGCGTTACTCCTCTTCAAGAAGTTTACAAAAGTTGGGGGAAGAAGAGTCCTTTATGTGATAATGAGTGTTGTTCCTCTTATGGCTGGGGTTATGGTTGCTTGCAAGATAACACAATGGACATATATTGTGTTCAATATTGCAGAAACAGTTTCTTTGACGCTCCTTGCGTATGCTCTTGATGTTCAAAGAACAATTATATTGAAAAAGACAGGGCATTATGAAGATATTGCCGAGCATCAAACACTAACTGAGCTGTTGTTCTGTTTATCAAGAATTGTAACTTTTGGATTGATGCTTGTGTTTGGCTTATTACTAGATGTAACAGGACTTAGAATATTAACTTTAATCATTTCATTTGCATTCCCGTTCCTTTGCTTGTTCTTAGCAAAAATGGAGAAAGTAGAAAAAGATTTTCCAATAGAAACCAGAGTTGTTGCTGTTGTGCAAGAGCCTGTTCCTTGCGAAAACACAGAAAATAATCAATAAAAATTATGATAGTAATTTACAAAAGATATAAACTGTGCTAAACTATCAAATATATTATATAAGGAGAAAAATCCCATGAAAATTAACGGACTTGAACCATACGACTTTTTAAAGAAGCGTGGGCTAATTTATCAAACAACTAATGAAGAAAAACTAAGAGAAATGCTTAACGGAGAGCCATTTACTTTCTATCTTGGCATTGACCCAACTGCTGATAGCATTCACTTAGGACACCTTTGTTCTTTAAGAACTTTTAGAATTTTGCAAGAGGCTGGACATAAAGGTCTTTTGGTTATTGGTGGAGCAACAGCTATGATTGGTGACCCATCTGGAAGAAGTGATATGAGAACAATGATTGATAGAGAAAGAGTTGACAATAACCTTGCTCAAATCAAGATGTTCAGTGAAAGATTTATCAAAACTGATGGTGAAAACCCAGCAACTATTTTAAACAATAACGAGTGGATGAAAGATTACAGTTATGTAAACTTTCTTCGTGATGTTGGAACATTCTTTAATGTTAATGTTATGCTTTCTGCAGAGGCTTATAAAAAGCGTCTAGCTTCTGGCGGTCTCACATTCCTTGAAATGGGTTATATGCCTATTCAAGCATACGATTTTGAGCATCTTAATGAAAAGTATGGCTGTGTGCTTCAAATTGGTGGTAGTGACCAATGGGGTAATATGGTTGCAGGAACTCAACTAGTAAGAAGAAAAAGCGGAAAAGAGCTTGATGTTATGACAACACCTCTTCTTTTGAACTCTAAGGGCGAGAAGATGGGTAAGACTTCAGGTGGTGCTCTTTGGGTTGACCAAGGCAAGACAAGTGTATACGATTTCTATCAATACTTTATGAACATTGATGACCAAGATGTTGCAACAATTCTTCGTTGGTTCAGCGATATGGATGTTGAAGAAATTGAAAGAATTTGCAGAGAAGATATTAGGTCTGCCAAAAAAGTTATGGCACACGCTGTAACCAGTCTTGTTCACGGTAAAGAATCTGCTGATATTGCACAAAAAACTGCTGAAGAAATCTTTAGTGGTAAAGGTGCAAGTGAAAATATGAATAGCGTTGAAGTTTCAAAAGCTGACCTTGAAAAAGGTGTTGGTGTTCTTGAGCTTATGACAAGAATTGGTGTTACAGCTTCTAATGGTGAGGCAAGAAGACTTATTCAACAAGGTGGTCTTACAATTGATGACAATAAGATTACTGATGTTAATATGGTTGTCAAGACAAGCGAGCCATTTATCGTAAGAAAAGGCAAGAAGTTGCATTTGAAAGTTGAACTTAAATAAGAAGAGGCTTTGTCCTTTTCTTTTTTTAATTAATAATATATTAAGAGGTGAATTATGAGAGTAAGACATGCAGTTATTTTATTAGGTGGTAAGGGCACAAGATTTTTGCCTGCAACAAAAGCGGTAGCAAAAGAACTTTTTCCAGTAGGTAACACTCCAGCATTGATGTTTCATTTGAAAGAGTGTTTGGATAGTGGCATAAAAGAGGTTACAATTGTTCTTTCTAAACAAAAAAAGGATGTTAAAAAGTTTTTTAAACACGATAAAGAGCTTGAAAAGTGGCTTGAAAAGTGCGGAAAGGAAAACTTGCTTGATAGTTGGAGAGAAATAGTTGATAACATCAAATTTAATTTTGTTTACCAGTCAAAAAAATGGAATGGAACAGGTGGGGCTGTTTATGTTACTAAAAAATACACAAAAGGCGAGCCTTTTATTGTGTTTTTTGGTGATGATGTTTGTATTTCTAAAGATGGGGATTTGCCAGCAACAAAAGAACTTATTGACCTTCACGAAAAGACAGGAAAGTATATACTTGGGGCTTTGAAAGTTAATGATGAACTTGTTGATAGATACGGTATTGTTGTTCCGGGGAAAGCATTGGACGATAAAACAGTTGAGGTTAAGGGCTTTGTAGAGAAACCTCAAAAGGGAACACAGCCAAGCAACCTTGCTTCTCTTGCGAGATATGTTGTTTTGCCTGAGATTTATGAGAGAATACTTAAAGTTCAACCTTATGGTAATGGTGAATTAGGGTTGCCAGAAGCTATTAAGTCGAGATGTGAAGATAATTTGGTTCTTGCGCGTGAATTTAGTGCTAAATACTGGGATTTGGGTAATAAATTAGAATTTGTTAAATGCAATATAGCTATGGCTCTTGAAAACCCAGAAACAAGTGAGGGATTAAAAGAATATTTGAAAGAGTTTAACAAGTAGTATTGTCGAAAATCAACAAATTTTAATATTTCAAAAAATATATCTCAATTCGTTTGCTTTTTTATTTCATATATTATAAAATTATATTAGCTTATAAATATAGGCTAGAATTTAACAAAAAAGAGGAGTAAAACATGAAAATTTCAGATGTAAGAGTTCGCATTGTTAAGAACGAATCAAGCAAAATTAAAGCTAGTGCATCAATCACTATTGAAGATTGCTTTGTAGTTCACGACATCAAGGTTATCGAGGGTAATGAGGGTTACTTCATTGCAATGCCAAGCAGAAAAACTCCTGATGGCGAGTTCAAAGATGTTGTTCATCCTTTGAACACTGAAACAAGAGAACAAATTCGTGATATCGTGTTGAAAGCTTTTGAAGAAGCTAAGAACGCTCAAGCCGAATAATCTCTTAGGTTTTGCTCTTATATAACTATATAACGGCAAAAAAATTATGGCGGATAAAAGGCAGTACTTTTTGTACTGTCTTTTTTTGGCAAAAAATAAAACTAATTCATATTATAAAGTATGGAAAATATTAAACACATTCATTTTTTAGGTATAGGCGGAGTTTCACAGAGTGCACTTGCGGTTATTTTAAAAAGTAAAGGTTATAAAGTTTCTGGGAGTGATAAAACAGAAAGTAAAACCACAAAATTATTAAAACAAAAAAATATTGACATTTGTATAAATGGTTTATCAAATCAGTTGAACAATGCCGATTTAGTAGTTTATAGTGTGGCTGTTCCTAATGATGATAAGGAAATGGTTTATGCAAAAACGCTAGGAAAAAAAGTAATATCTAGGGCGGAAATGCTTGGGCTTTTGGCAAAAGAATACAAGAATATTATTTCTATTGCTGGCAGTCACGGAAAAACCACAACAACAGGAATGATTGCAAGAGTTTTTATAGAAGCAGGGCTTAATCCCACAGTACATATTGGAGGGGAATTAACGGACTATCAAACAAACGCAATTGTGGGAGGAGAAGAATATTTTATTACTGAGGCTTGTGAGTATTATGATAGTTTTTTGCAACTTGAAAGTGATGTTTCGGTAATTCTTAATATCCAAAGCGACCATCTTGACTATTTTAAAACGGTAAAAAGACTTAACAATTCTTTTTTAAAATTTGCAAATAATACAAAAAAGGGTGGATTGGTTGTTTTTTATGGTGATGATAAGGTTTGTAAGAAAAATTACAAAAGCATAAGCGTTTCTTATTCTTGTGAAAACAATGGAGTTTTGCAGGCAAGAAATATAAGGGAGTATATAAGGGGTAAATATTCTTTTGACTGCTTCTTTTTGGGAAAGAAATTAGCAAATATAAAACTTGGAGTTTATGGAAAGCATAATATTAATAATGCTCTTGCTTCAATTATTGTTGGATTGAAATATGGTATTGATATTAAGATTATGAAAAAAGCCCTTTTTGAATATAAAGGAGTAAAGAGAAGATTTGAAGATTATGGGAGAGTTTTTGGTGTTAGTATTGTTCACGATTATGCCCACCATCCAACAGAAATAAAGGCAACAATTAGTCTTGCTAAAAGAGTTTCAAAGGGTGATGTGTATGTTGTTTTTCAACCCCATACATATTCAAGAACTTTGTCTTTATTAGATGAATTTAAAACTTGTTTTAAAGGTGCAAAAGAAGTCCTTGTGTATAAAGTTTATCCTGCAAGGGAAGACAGGTCTCAAGGTATTGATGAAAAAGAACTTGCAAAAGAATTAGGCTCGGTGGGGGAACAAGCAAATTCATTTGACAATTATGGCGAAATGAAAAGGTATTTGATTGAAAAAACAAAGAAAAATGATATGATTCTTGTTTTAGGTGCTGGAGATATAGAAAGTTTTTGCGATTATTTTAAAAATTAGTGAATAACATTTATTATGTTTTGGAAGGAAGTTGTTTTGACTTCCTTTTTTATTTATAAAAAACAATTAAAAATTTAAAACACACCCCTTGATTTTACTTGACAAAAATTGGGGGGGGGGGGTAGAATATATTAAGAGGGTTGTAAGTAAAAACTTGACAATTTTTCAATGATGAATCACAAAACGGAGTTTTTCTTTCCGTAGGAACCAGCCCCGAAGGGGGTTAGGAACAATGATGAATTAAGAATGAAGAATGAAGGCGAAACTTGTTTTCGCTTTCCGTAGGAACTAAAAGCGAAGCTTTTCAAATATAAAGTTGCTCCGCTTGGGGTATAGTAATGATGAATCACAAAACAGAGTTTTGTCTTCCGTAGGAACCAGCCCCGAAGGGGGTTAGAAACAATTATGAATTATGGAATATAATTATAGAAATATAAAAGATTGGTTCAATTAGCTTGGTTCCTCTGGACAGGGGAAAGGTGGTGCTTGCACCAAAGGGGTAGAACAAGCCAAACCTTAAAAGGTTTTTCAATAATGAATCACAAAACAGAGTTTTGTCTTCCGCAGGAACTAAACAAAACCAATAGGTTTTGTAATGATGAATCACAAAACAGAGTTTTGTCTTCCGTAGGAACCAAAAGCGTAGCTTTTCAAAATATAATGACGCTCCGCTTGAGATATAAGAATGATTAATGATGAATGAA
>JAFVWN010000056.1 GCA_017501645.1 Clostridia bacterium
CTGGAATAATAACTCTTGGAACATCTGGACTTACTTTTGATACTGCTAAAGGAATGAAATTTGCCATTGCAGCTCAAGCTTCTAAAGGTACTACAAAATCAGATGTTGCTTACGAGTATGCTGCAAGAACGGTATTAAAATTTGACATTGGAAATAAATACAGAAATGCTGATGACCAAAACATAGGTGAAATTGATGATAATGGTAATTTCTTAACTTCTATTAAGTACAATGGAAATCAAGTTCACGTTGAAAAACTAACTATTTGGATAATAGGTGGAGATAGCGATAGTGGTGGAAATACTATAGATCCATTCCCTCTTTCTTGGGGAGACCCTTCTAACTTTAAAATGATGAAACTTCAAACTCCAGATAATTGGGATACTAATAAGTCTGCAAAAGACAAAACAACTGTAAGAGGTGAATGGTATTGGATTACATGGGACATAAGTGCTCCAACTTACCACGGTTTTGTTGCAGGTGATGTACCTTCCGATGCTCAAGAAAATGGTCCTTCTATTTGGTATGCAGGTGAATGTTTTTATACACCGTTAAAATCTTATTATATTCTTTACCCAGGTGAAACTTTGTATATGACAATGAAAGATGGTTTTACTGATTCTGAAACAAATAAATGGGTTGGTTATGATGAGGCTAGTAGAGCTTCATACTTCTTCCGTTGGAAAAACATTGGTACTCGCTAACAATTTTTTCAACGTGTAATATATTTTTAATTTTGTTCTTAGGACTGATTTTCTAAATTGTAAGAGAATCAGTCCTTTTTGTTATGGTGTTTGTGCAAAATCTTTGTGTCTAGTAGGGAAAAATGAAAAAATATGCAAGTTGAATAAAAAAAAAATTTAAAAAATTACTTTTCACGGAATATAAAAATACGGTAAAATATCTCATAGGAGTAAAAAAAATGGATTTACCTAACAAAAGACCTGATGATATGGTTAGAATTACTACACTAGAGTTGGCTCAAAAATTTATTGAGGAACAAGTAGCTTTAATTCGTGAACAAGTAAAAGACAAAAAGGTTTTGCTTGCTCTTTCTGGCGGTGTAGACAGTTCTGTTGTTGCTGCTTTATTAATTAAAGCAATTGGGAAACAACTTGTTTGTGTGCATGTTAATCACGGATTAATGCGCAAAGGCGAAAGCGAACAAGTTATTGAAGTTTTTAAAAATCAACTTGATGCAAATCTTATTTATGTTGATGCAACGGACCGCTTTTTGGATTTATTAAAAGATGTGGCGGAACCAGAGAAAAAGCGTAAAATCATTGGTGGTGAATTCATTAAGGTTTTTGATGAAGAAGCTTCTAAATTAGAAGGAATTTCTTTCCTTGCACAAGGAACAATTTATCCAGATATTCTTGAAAGTGATGGTGTAAAAGCTCATCACAACGTTGGTGGACTTCCAGAAGGAATGCAATTTGAACTAGTAGAACCTGTTCGTTTGCTTTTTAAAGATGAAGTTCGTGTTGTTGGTGATGCACTTGGTTTACCAAAAGGCATGGTTTATCGTCAACCTTTCCCAGGACCTGGACTTGGTGTTCGTTGTCTTGGAGCAATTACTCGCGACCGTTTGCATGCTTTGCGTGAAGCAGACGCAATTTTACGCGAAGAATTTGATAACGCTGGATTGGCAGGAAAAGTTTGGCAATATTTTATTTCTGTTCCAGATTTCAAGAGCGTTGGTGTAAAAGACGGAAAACGCTATGAAGGTTGGCCAGCAATTATTCGTGCTGTAAACACAACAGATGCAATGTCTGCAACAATCGAAGAAATTCCATA
>JAFVWN010000057.1 GCA_017501645.1 Clostridia bacterium
AAAAGCAGGATGCCATACTTGACTATACCCTATGGACATCTGTGTCCATACACCCCCAGACACAGATGTCCAATATATAATAAATATGAATAATAAAATTTATATATTTAAAAGAATTCCAAAAAATATCAGAACTATTAATCACCTTAAATAAAACACAAAACAAACATTAAAACTTGGAAAGATTCAAAACCAAAATCAAACTTCATAATTAAAGAGCTTTACACTTTTCTTTTACATCTTTGATAAAAAATCTATTTCCTTTTGTCCAATTATTCGAATATATAAATATATACTTTTTGATATATTTATATAACTTTTTATATTTTTATACTTGAAATTATATAAATATAGATTTATAGTATTATATAAGAGGGGATTCAAATAATGAAATCATTTAGCTTTTTAAACCGAAAGGGTGGTACAGGAAAAACTTCTGTATCTGTAACTTGTGCAATTCAACTAGCACTTCAAGGACACAAAACTCTATTAATAGACTGTGATCCTCAGGGTAACTCTTCTTCTTGGCTTGCAAATAACTTTCAATATGAACTTGCAGATGTTCTAACAGGAAAAGTCAAAGTTGAAGATGCTATTTCACAAACAATCGTAGAAAATCTTTATATCCTTCCAACTTTTGCAATCAATGGAAATCTTCAAGCTTACGCTTCAACAACAAATAAATATTATGCTTTTGCAGATATTATCTTCCCGGCTGTTTCTGATTTTGATTATGTAATTTCAGATACTTCTCCTGCTTTTGGAAACTTCGAAAAAGGTGTTGCTGTTACAGCAGATGTTATTGTTCCTGTTTTAAGATTGGATCAATTCTCAGCAGATGGATTCCAAACTTTGATTGAAAACTTAGATTCAACAACAAAAGAAATTAGATGTGACGACTTGCTTTCAAAAATCTCATTTGTAATTTTGAACCAACAAGATAAACGTATGAAATTCCAATCTTTATTTGCAGAAAACTTCATGAAAAACTTTGATGATACTCAATTCCTAACTATCCCAACAGATACATCTTTTGTTAAAGCTCAAATCTTAAAAAGATATGTTCAGGATAAAAACATTTCAGCAAGAAAAGAAACTTTAGATGCTATTGAAAATATTACAAAGGAGATGATGAAATGAAAAAACCAGAAAATTTCAATGCAGGTGCAACAGTGAAAAAAACAAATCCTCTTGAAACTGCAATTAATAATAATTTTTCAAATGTAAGACCTGCCGTAGTTGAACCTCTAACTCCCACTGTAGAAAAAAAAATTGAGCCAGTAGCAGAGCCTATAATTTCTGAAGAAAAAGAAAAGAAAGAAAAATTTTTGGTTTCTATGGCAAAAGGGGAGAGGGCTAATTTTAAAGCTTTCTGTGCAATGAAAAATATATCAATGAATCATTTTGTTATGTGCGCTATGGATTACTTCAAGGAAGATTTGGAATCGGGAAAGGTAACAATTTCTCAACACTCTTATAAAAGACAATAGGTAAAGAAAATGGCAGATGAAAAAATAACAGAAATTGAAGAATTGTTTCCTCTTGAAGAAATAAAAAGTCATTCAAAAAAAGAACTTCAGTACAGAAGTTATATGTCTAGTCCTTTTATTGCAGCATCTTTGCCATTAAAGGATGTAAAGAAAAATTTATTTACTCGAACTTATAACAATATTTCTTTAACCTTAACAAGTGATACAAAAGTTCCTTTTGGAAAAAATGGAAGATTACTTTTATCAATTTTAACAACTCATGCTGTATTAAAAAAGAATAAACCTGGAGAACC
>JAFVWN010000058.1 GCA_017501645.1 Clostridia bacterium
AGGTTGTTTTTGTTTGGACGTTTGAAATTTAATGTTTCTTTACTCCAATTGAACGCTTTTTTACCTGGTTGAATAACAGTTACATAACCGCTACCACCATTTGGATAGTCCATAAGAGTTGGGTCTTGTGTTTTTGGTTCCCATTTGTCATCGCCGTGAAGCACCTTTGTAGAATATGGGTCTGAAATTTGCACAAAAGATCCATTAGACATCTTCACACCATATTGGAATGCATATTCTTTTCCAGCAGTTAAGCCTGTAAATGTGTACCAGAAGTAGTTTCCATCTTTGTAGCATTGGTAGTTGTTGTTGAAGTTCCAATTGTTTGCATCGCAAAGAATATACACATTACTTGCTTTTACTCCACTTTTACTTGGATTAACCAAAAGTGAAACAGTCACCTTGGTAGGATCATTTGCATCATAAAAGATACCATCTGTGATACCTGCAGGACGTGTTTTGGTGGTAGGAGCTTTGTCCTCAAAACCAAATGGATAAAGAATATCTGCAGTTTGTGCATCAGCAGTCTGAGTACGGAACACAAAGTTTAAACCTGTGATTTCCATATTATTTGCACAGTCGTAGTAGGTGTAAAGGTCATCTATGGTAAGCACCCATTTTGTACCAGACTTAGTAAGTTTATACTTTTCTGTGTTGGTTTTCCATTCGGGAGCACAAGTCCAGTTCCCTTTTTCCTTTGTTGTTGCACCTGTATGTGCATAGCAAGTAGTTTTTCCAGCCATCGGAGTGCCAGTAGGGTCAAATGTTACCACAATTTTACCCTTATATCCTAACGGAATATTAGCAGGGCTAGTAGTAATTTGTGCCATAGAGGTTACTGTAGCCACCATAGCAGCAATAGTAAAAAGTAATAATTTTTTCATTGATTTAGTATTTTTGTTGATTATAGGTTCTATTTTTACTTTAGTTCTGTAAAATTAATAAATTTCCCCAAAAAAATAATGGTATAATTGCCAAAATATTCATTATAAAGAAAAAAACACCACTGCCCCGACTTATTGAGGTCGAGGCAGGGCGGGAGAAAGGGTATGTATTATCTTTCGTTGAAGATTAAATCTAAACCTTGTTTCTGGTAGTAAGGAAATCTGCGGTCACTAGAGATAAGTGGTATTTTTTCTGTTATCGAGTGTGCAATAATAAGATGATCAGATGGGTCTTTGTGATAATCATTATTCACGTGTAAATCTGCGTAAGTTAGTAGATGTTCTTTTTTAATATGTGATATTTTTATGTTAAAATCATTTTCTATGGAGTTTAACATATCCTTCGCAGTTTTCCACCTTTTATTACATAATCCCTTATTATTATAAGCAATTATCAATTCTTTTACAGATTCCGTGCTAATATACAAAGTATTATCATAATCTTGTATGATGGAAGCCACATCATCGCACAACAATTCACCATCCGTTGCCATATAGACAAAGATGTTCGTATCAATAAGGTATCTCATGTTATTGCAATAATGAAGGGTCGTTTATTATTGTAGTTCCTTTATACATCAACACAGCTTCCCATGTCTTAGAAAACCTTCTTGTTTCATTAGTGCTTGTAGAAGTGCACCCTTTTTTGTTTGTTTCTTTTTTTGTTTTCATAATCGTAATTTTTTTGATGTTAATAAATAAAAGTTTAGTTTCTCGTGATATAAAAAAAATAAGTTGTTCTTCTTTAGATGTATGTATTAATTAATACTGCAAAGATAAAAGATTTGCTTTACAAAAACAAGAGGACATTCCAAAAACACAAAAACGTAAACTCCCCCTCTCCCAAAACACCACTGCCCCGACTTATTGAGGTCGAGGCAGAAGCAGAAATGAATACTATGTTGTAAAACTTTAATAATACTGTACAGAGTCCTATTCTGTAACTTTATGTTTTCTCCTTATCACGGCATACACCAATGCAAAAGGAAGTAATAAAAGCGGAGA
>JAFVWN010000059.1 GCA_017501645.1 Clostridia bacterium
AAAATTAAGAATGAAAAAATGATGAATTGCGGCAGACGCTCCGCTTAGGATAAAATAATGATGAATCACAAAACAGAGTTTTGTCTTCCGTAGGAACTAAACAAAACCAACAGGTTTTGCAATGAAAAATTAAGAATGAAAAAATGATGAATTGCGGATTGTTTTTTAATTTATACAAACATTCACTCTTCTCTTTAGTTTACACATTCACACTTATTATTATATATAATATTTTCAAAATCTCCAAACGATTTTAAGTGTTATTTTTATTTAACAACAAAAAAAACAGAGCTGTTCGCCCTGTTTAATTTAATTAGTAAAAATCTTAGTTTTTAGCTGTTTTGTCAGCTTCAACAAGCATCTTCTTTTCGCCATTGTAGTAACCACACTCTGTGCAAATAGCGTGAGCTGGTTTCTTCGCATGACATTGAGGACACTCTACAAGTGTTGGAGCAGTTGCTTTCCAGTTAGCAACTCTTGAACGACCTTTAGATTTTGATACTTTATGTTTAGGTACTGCCATTATTTCTTTCCTCCTAATTTTTCGCTATTTAATAAATCCGCAAAGGGATTATTTTTGCCAATTTTAATTTTTGAGCATTCACACTCACTATCGTTTAGATTAGTGCCACATTTACTGCATAATCCTTTACAATTCTCATTACAGAGAACTTTTGAAGGAAAGTTAATCAGTACGAAGCTCGAAACAATTTCGTCTAAAGCAACTACTGGCATATCATAAGACAGTTCGTCTTCTTCACTCATCTTAGGGCTTACAATTTCATTAAGCTCCAAAAACAAGTTTTTCTCAAAAGTAGACCCACATCTGTCGCAAACAAATTTGCAAGGAACTCTTACATTTCCATTCAAATGCAAATTACTGTCATAATCCACAAAATAAGTAAGATTAACATTTGCATTGCCAAGAACTATATGAGGTATAAACACATCAGTTTGAACATCAAGTGGAATATTGAAAGTACAACTAAATTTTTGATTAGGCACTTCCAATGCCTGTGCAAATTCAAGTTCGACCATAATACCCCCTCAAATTAACACTCATATATTATAAACACAATATTTGATATTGTCAAGCATTAAAAAGTATTTTATAGACTCAAAACGCTTTCTATGATAAATGACAAATTAAATACATTATAATTTCTTCAAAAAACCAATCAACTTTACTATACCTCACTTCACGCATAAGAAATAAAGTTTGAAATGCTGATTTTTTAAATCAAAATCTGCCTAAATTCATCATTTATCATTTTTTTTCACTCATCACTCGAAAAAACTTATTTTTCGATAAGTTTTTTCGAATCTCTAGCAATCATTAACTCCTCATCAGTAGGAATCACATAGATTTTAACCTTTGAAGAAGCTGATGAAATTTCGTTAACTTGACCACGCTTAAAGTCTTTACCATTTTTATCTTTATCAAGAACAATACCTAAATCTTCAAGACCTTCAAGTACTTGTTCACGATATTCATTACCATTTTCACCAACACCAGCAGTGAAAGCAATTGCATCACAACCACCAAGAACAGCCATATATGAACCAATATACTTTCTTACTCTGTATGCGTGCATAGCGATTGCAAGTTTAGAGTCCTCTGCTCTTTCACTTTGCTCACCTGAGAAGATAATTGTTTCAAGGTCACGCATATCTTCGCTAACACAAGAAACGCCAAGAAGACCGCTCTTTTTGTTTAAGTAGTTGATAGTTTCAGCAATAGTCATACCTGTTTCTTTCATAATTCTTTCTAAGATTGCAGGGTCAAGGTCTCCTGAACGAGAACCCATTACTAAACCTTCAAGAGGTGTATAACCCATAGAAGTATCTTGACATTCGCCATTTTTAACAGCAGAAACAGAAGCACCGTTACCAATATGGCAGATGATGAACTTACCTTTCTTGCCCATTATTTTTTCTAGCTCAGCAGAAACAAATCTGTGAGAAGTGCCGTGGAAACCATAACGGCGAATAGACCATTTTGTGTAGGCTTCTTTAGGTATAGCATATCTAAAGGCATAATCAGGCATAGTTGCGTGGAATGAAGTATCAAAAACAGCAACTTGAGGAACATTAGGCATAAGTGCCTTACAAGCCTCAATACCTTGAATATTTGCTGGTTGGTGAAGAGGTCCAAGAGGAATAAGCTCTCTTAGGTTTTCCATAACCTCATCATTAATAACAACTGATGACTTATAAACTTCACCACCGTGAAGAACTCTGTGACCTACAGCCCCAATTTCATCAAGGCTTTTAACAACGCCATATTTCTCATCAACAACAATTTTTAGAACTTCTTTAATAGCTTCTAAGTGATTGTCCATTTTCTTTTCAGTTTTGATAGATTCCCCATTAACCTTATGAGTGTGTCTTCCATCAATACCAATTCTCTCGCATAAACCTTTAGCGAGAATTTTTTCATTGTCCATATCAATAATTTGATATTTTACAGTTGAACTACCTGCATTAAGTACTAGTGTTTTCATAAAAACTCCTTTATATTTATATTTTTTTCGTATTCATTCTTAATTATTATGCCCCAAGCGGAGCGTCTGCCACAATTCATCATTCTTCATTTTTCATTCATCATTTTTTATCCAATGCCCGACAGTTAACGCAACGGAAGGGCTAAAGTATACAAATGCCTTTATTTGATACTCACACCAATTCTTTTTAGGGCAAGATTTACACATTAGGCAAGGCTCGCAAGGTAACCCTCCGTTTGACTTTATTAGCATAAACGAATATGGAGGGTTTGCCTTGCAGTAAACGAAGCATAATGCGTGAAGATTTCCCTAAAAAACTATTCGCCTTTGATAGACGCCTTACTCTGCAATGCCGTGATAGCCATTACCAATACAATCTCATCAGCAACTGTACCACGAGAAAGGTCGTTGATTGGCTTTCTTAGTCCTTGAAGAATTGGTCCAACCGCTTTTACGCCTGCAATTCTTTGAACGAGTTTGTATCCAATATTACCAGCGTTCAAGTCTGGGAAAACAAGGACATTTGCTCTTCCACCAAGAACAGAGCCTTTACATTTCTTTTCAGCAACAGATGGAACAATTGCACTATCTGCTTGAAGCTCACCGTCCATTATAATTGAAGAATCCATTCTTCTTGCAATCTTGAAAGCTCTTTTTACCTTTTGGATTTTTTCTTCTGGATTATCAGGGTCACCCTTTGAAGAATATGAAAGGAACGCAACTCTTGGAGTGATGTCACAGATAGACTTAGCAAGTCTAGCAGAAAGCACACCAATTTCCGCAAGTTCTTGGTCAGTTGGGTCAATATTAACCGCACAGTCAGCGAAAACCATTAAACCGTTTTCACCATAAGGCTTACCCTCTGGGACTTCCATAATGAAAGCACTTGAAACCTTGGAAATATCCGGAGAAGTCTTGATGATTTGGAATGCAGGTCTCATAACATCAGCAGACTCATAAACCGCACCAGCAACGATACCATCAGCATCTTCAGCGTGAAGCATCATTGTTGCGTAGTACATAGGGTCTTTAACAAGCTCAATAGCTTGTTCTTCAGTCATCCCCTTAGCTTTACGGAGTTCATAAAGAGTTCTTGCGTACATTTCAACTCTTTTACCCTCACTAGAAATTTCTACAATTTCAATATTACTAAGTGCCTTTTTAGAAAACTTTGTTTCAAGCACTTCTTTGTTACCAATAATGATAACCTTACAAATGTTTAAAAGAGCAGCTTTTTCTGCAGCTTCAACAACTCTTGGGTCATCACCTTCAGGAAGAACGATTCTTGCACCAGAGCTTTGAGCTTTAGAAACAATGCCCTCAAAAACATCATATTTCTTAACTTTTTCTTTTTTCTTAAAACCGAACATAATTACTCCTTAATTTTTTACAATATTTATCATAGCATAAGATATTACAAAATCCCCTTTGACAAAAAGTACAAAAAGAGTTACAATAAAATTGTAATATGTATTATAATACAATAAACAGAAAAAATAAATCATTTTTGAAATTTTTTCAAATAAAAACACACAAAAGGTACTAAATTTATGAGTTATTGTGCAATAATTGCGGAGTTTAACCCATTTACAAACGGACACGAGTATATAATTCATCAAGCCAAAAAGAAAACAGGGCTTGATGTAATTTGCCTTATGAGTGGAAATATGGTTCAGCGTGGTGAAATGTCCTGCCTC
Organism: Clostridia bacterium; assembly: GCA_017501645.1. Taxonomy (GTDB): domain Bacteria; phylum Bacillota; class Clostridia; order Christensenellales; family UBA1242; genus UMGS2069. Next base: position 4,202 of record JAFVWN010000059.1, read on the forward strand.
GACAAATATACAAGAGGAATACACGCAATAAAGTTAGGTGCAGATATGGTTTTTGAACTCCCTACTGCCTATGCTCTTTCTTCCGCAGATGATTTTGGTGGCGGTGCAGTAAAATGTCTTAGCGAACTTGGTTGCGTAACCCATATTGCTTTTGGTGTAGAAACAAAATTTACAGATATTTTAGACAAGATAGCTAAATTCAAAGCAACTGAAACTGAAAGTTTTAAAAAATCACTAAAAACTTTTATGAAAAATGGAGACAGTTACTCAGTTGCAAGTTATAAAGCATATCTAGAAGAGTTTGGAGATTTTGAAGAGCAACTTAAGGATATTTTTGCAAGTCCAAACAACATTTTAGCACTAAGTTATGTTTCTGCTATTTACAGGGATAAACTTGCTATAACTCCCGTATACATTGAGAGAATTGATAACGGCTATAACTCTTGTAATGAACAAGTTATAACTGTTGACGGAAACGAAAAAAAGTTTGCAGGAGCAAGTCATATAAGAAATTTGGTTTTAGAAGGAAAAATCAATCAAACAAAAGAACTTGTCCCTCTTTGTGTTTATGAAGATTTGAAGCAACTTGATAGCAAACTTGAAGGAAAAATGAATATTAGCAAAACGCTTCTTTTATCTTCAATAAGAAGCAAAACTCTTGAAGAACTAAAAAAATATCACGATTATAACACCTCTCTTAGCTCTTTAATTTTCAAGGCAGTAAGCACAAACGGGACATTTGAAGAGGTTGTTTCAGCTTGCACAAGTAAAGCCCACAGAGAACAACGAATACGCAAGCTCCTTACCTATCCATATCTTGAACTTTCTTCAAGTTTAATGGAGAACACAAAAAAACAAACTTCAATAGTAAATTTACTTGTTTGCAAAGCAGATAAAAAAGAGAAATTAAGAGAAATTATAAGCGGTTCAAAAGCAAAAATAATTGTCTCTACCACGGACTATAACAACCTTAACGAGCAAGAGAAAGAAATTCTTTCATTAAACCAAAAAGGAACAAACCTATATAACCTTTCTTCCTCTCTTCCAGCAAGTATAGACAAGGCAAGATTTGTATAAACAATCTTGTCTTTTTTTAATTTGTGTTAGCTAAAATTATCCATTTTTCACAGCTGATTTTCATACTAAATAAAACACTCAAAACTGCTCCCTCTTGACAAAAATTATATATTTGATATACTTTACGCACAAAAGGAGAAAGATTATGAAGAATTTGAAAAAATTAGACAAGTTAAGAATTAATGTTCCTGGACTTATTTTTGAAGACCTTGACCCTGAAAAAGAAGGATTTTTTGAAATGCGTACTTGCGGAGATTACTATTCTGTAGTTGCGTCAACAGGTGCTGGTTGGGACCATGTTTCTGTATCTCACAGGTTCTTTATACCGAGCCACGAAGTTATGTCTGCAGTTAAAGAAAAATTCTTCAATAGTGATGAAGTTGTAATTGAAATTCACCCTAAAAGAGCAGAATATATCAACAATCACAGCAGATGCCTACATTTATGGAGACCAACAGCACAAACAATGCCTGTTCCAAACTTTTACGAGTTTGATAAAGCCCCTGCAGAGGCTGAAGCAACTGAGGTCATAACAACAGATAACCGAAGTTATGAAATAAAATACAAAAAAGCTTTAGGCTATGAAAGAATTGAAGTTGTTGGCACCGGAAAACACCCAACTTGGAGTGCAATGAATGCCATAAAAGAGCATTATTTTGGTGACGAGGTAGTTGTTCAATATCACGGAAAAGCAAGCGACCCAAAACTTGATAAAAATAACACTCTTGTTTTGTGGAGACCACTTAACGAAAAGATGCCTACTCCACCAAAAGAATTGGTTGGTGTTGAGGGGCTTACTGAGGAAGACTTTAAGAACAAAACTCCAGAACAAATTAAAGTTATGGTTGAACAAAAACTCAATGAATCTTTATCAAGCGAAGAAAGCGAACCAAACGCATAAACAATAGATAACAAGGCAAAAAAGTTACACCTTTCACCATTAATTTTTATACTAATTACAACAAAAAAGAGAGATTTTAAAATCTCTCTTTTCTCTTTTTTAGTAAACAACGCAATAACTATAATTATTATGCTATTTTCACTTGTTTTTTAGGCAAAATATAATCCTCTTTTTTATCAAGTACTGTTTCTTTTAAATAAGAATTATTTATTTTATAAGAATTAGCATTTTCTATCGTCTCTACTTCTTCTCCGCTTGAATTATCCCCATTCGGTGCAAACTCAAGCCCCACCGCAGATTTATATTGTTCAAGTGTATAGCCGTAGTTGACTGTTAGAGTTCCGCTACTTGAATAATAATTCCAATATGTTCCCCAACCGCTTGGTTTACTTGAAGCATTTGCAACATCTGTATATATTACTAAACTACTTGAACAATTACGAAATGGTGCATCGTAATAATATGGAGCAGCTAATGTTGTTATACTGCTTGGAATATATACACTTGTTAATCCACCGCAAGAACAGAATGCACAAATACCTATACTTGTTACACTATTTGGTATTGTTACAGTTCTTAATCCACTGCAATATTCAAATGCAGCACTCCCTATACTTGTTACACTATCTGGGATTATTACACTTGTTAATCCACTGCAAGAACGAAATACATAATCCCCTATACTTGTTACACTATTTGGTATTGTTACAGTTCTTAATCCACTGCAAGAAGAAAATGCAGAAGAGCCTATACTTATTACACTATCTGGGATTATTACACTTGTTAAGCCACTGCAAGAACAGAATGCAGAAGAGCCTATACTTGTTACACTATCTGGGATTGTTAAACTTGTTAATCCTCTACAATAATAGAATGCAGAATTTTCTATACTTGTTACACTATCGGGTATTATTAATTCTCCGGTTAATCCACTGCAATAATAGAATGCAGAATTTCCTATACTTGTTACACTATCGGGTATTATTAATTCTCCGGTTAATCCACTGCAATAAGAAAATGCACCATTTCCTATACTTGTTACACTATCTGGTATTATTAAGTTTCCTGTTAATCCATCACAATAAAAGAATGCACTATCACCTATACTTATTAAACTTTCTGGAAGAATTAATTCCATATTTCCTAGACAGTGATAAAAGGCATCATCTCCTATAGTTGTTATTTTATCATGTAGATTGATTTCTTGTATACAACTCAGATTTACATCATCCGAATCGAAACCTTTATTTAAAATTTTTGTTATTTCACTTGATAGCACAACACAAACAACACCACACCCGCCAAAATCTCCTCTAAAAGCACTATCTGCAATTGTTGTTACTGTTTTGTTTTCATACTCTCTTGGCATTACAAGATTAAATTCTGTTCCACTATATGTTACTGCACTGTTTTTAGTTATTATATATCCGTCAGCACCATCCATTGTAAAACTAAACAAACTTGGGTCTGCCGTTCTCGTATAAAGATTCACATCTCCATTAGATAAATCAACAACATCATTTTTTATTGTTGTTATTAATATTTCATCTAAGAAATACCCACAACAATTTTCGTACTCTAGAGGCATATCACTCTCAACCATAGTATAAGATGTCACACTTAAATCAAAACTTAATGTTTTTGTAGGCGTTGTTGCTCCATCAACATAAATATTGATATCGTTTGTGGGCAACACAATATTCCCCTCACTATCAAGCGAACATCCATAAACAACTTGAAGTTGAGTTGAAAAACCATAATAATTCCAATAAGTCCCCCAACCACTTGGAATACTTTCAGCATTTGGAACATCTGTATAGATTACCAAATTGCTTAAACAACTATAAAAAGGAGCCTTGTTTGCAGCACTTGCAGAAATCACAGATACGCTACTTGGAATAAAAATTTTATTTAAATTATAAATCCCATAAAAAGCCAACTGTCCAATACTTGTAACATTATCAGGGATTATTGTTGTTTGACATCCCTGCAATAATTCTCCAGTGTCTGTATTTATGATAGCGTTACAATTATTTCTGCTGTCATAATACAGATTATTTGTGGCAACTTCAATTTTTTCTAGTACATGAGCGAAACTAAATAAAGCACCACCAATACTTTTTACTGATGCGGGAATCTTTATTTCTTTGATTTTTGTTAAGCTATAAAACACACCAATACCCAAACTCTCAACGCCTTCTTCAATTGTTATTGTGTTTAATAGCGAACAAGCAGAAAACGCAGCGCTTCCAACAGTTTTAACACTTGACGGTATTACCAAGTCACCAGCAAGCTTTTGACAGGCATAAAAACAATTTGCATCAATTACAGTTACTCCATTTTTTATTTCAATTGATGTAAATCCCCTGCAACATTCAAATGCACTCTCTCCTATTGTTGAAACACTACCTGGGACAACCAAAGAACCATTAAGCATAGAACAATTTTTAAACGCTGAAACACCTATGCTTGTTACACCATCTCTTATGGTTAAACTGCCAGAGAAACCTCCACAATTATAAAAAGAATAGTTTCCAACTGCTCCACTTTCTATGGTTAAATCGCCTGTAAATCCAGAACACTCCCAAAAAGCATTTCTTCCAATGGATACAATACTGGTCGGCAAATATAAATCACCATTAAAACCTTTACAATAATCAAATGCATCCTCTCCTATTGTTTCTACACCATTTTCAAAAGTTAAAGTACCATTAAAACCGCTACAATAAGCAAACGCATAATTTCCTATACTTTTTATGTTGCTAGGAATAACCAATTTACCAGTGAGCCCCATACATCTATAGAATGCATAATTACCGACACTTGTCAATGTGCTTGGTAATACTAAATTTCCAGTCAACGATTCACAATTGTAAAACACATTAGCACTAATACTTGTTAGGTTTTTTCCTAAAATTAAATCCTCATTAAAGCCAGTACAATTTCTAAACGCACTATCACCAAGTGTTGCAACACTGTCAGGGATTATTAAGCCACCTGTCAATTTAGAACATCCATAAAATGCATAATTTTCTATATTTTGCACACCATTTCCAATTAATAACTTACCATTTATTCCACTACAAGAATAAAAAGCATACTGGCCTATACTTATCACACTGTTAGGAATTATTAAGTCTCCACTTAAAGAAGCATTATTATAAAAAGTACTTTGCGGTATTTGCGTTACCCCCTCTTGAAATGTCACTCCTGAAACACTACATCCATAAAAAGCCCCATCAGAGTAAGGTCCAGAATATATACTAGTCTGCACATTTTCATATTCTTTTGGGAGTACTATATGACCGCTAATTGAAGATGATTTTTTCTTAATAATATAAGTTTGCGTTGAGCTATTGAATGTAAATGTAAAATTATTAGGGGTTGCAGTTTTTGTATAAAGTCTTGCAACATAATTTTCTGCATCTGCTGTTCTTGGTGCAAAGCCCATTGCTTCACTTGTAAGAGCTATCTCTCCAAATGAACATTGACTAAGTTTTTCGTCCAAAAAGTATCCGCAACAATGCTCATAATCAAGTGGCATTTCATTTTCGTCAATTGTATATGTATCAGCCTTGATATATCGAGATTGCACAAGAGAACCGTCAACATAAACCTCTAGCAAGTTACCATATAACTCATATTCATTATCTTTTATTACTGCGGTTTGGTCTACATTAAGTACTCCACCATCTTCTACATAAATTGCTGGTGCAAATTGGGCTTTATTGCCAGTAATTGTACCACCAGTAATATTACAAGTTCCGCCAGCCTCTACATAGATTGCTCCGCCATAAAGTGCAGTACAACCAGTTATTGTTCCACCAGTCATTGTGAAGGTTGAACCGTTGGTTACATATACAGCCCCACCATATTGGTTGGTTTTCCCAGTAACAGAGCCACCTGTCATTGTGTATGAAGCCCCACCACTTATATATAAAGCTCCGCCCTTCATACTTTTATCTGCGGTGCTAGCACCAGTGTCTTCTGCACTTGTGCCAGTCATTGTTTGCTCTATTTGTGTTTCAGGATAATCCGCCAAAGTAAAAGGTATGCCTGCTACTATTAGGCATATTATTGGTAATAATACAAATAATATAAGTTTTAGTTTCTTACCCACTATGGCACCCCTCATAAATAATGATGAATGAAAAATCACAAAACAAAGTTTTGTCTTCCGTAGGAACTAACCCGCAAGGGTTGAAGAACAATGATGAATCACAAAACAGAGTTTTGTCTTCCGTAGGAACTAAACAAAACCAAAAGGTTTTGCAATGAAGAATTAAGAGTGAAAAAATGATGAATTACGGCAGACGCTCCGCTTAGGATAAATAATGATGAATTGTTGATGTTTCTTTATAATTTATCTATCTATTGTTCGTTCTTCTCTTTAGTTTACACCTTTACACTTATTATTATATATAATAATTTCAAAATCTCCAAACGATTTTAAGGGTTTTTTCAGTTTTATTTAAAAAAGATATCTTACTGCCGTTTCTATATTTATTTTTCATCTGCGAAAACAGATTTCATATTTTCTTACAACAAAAAAAGATTGAGTATAAACTCAACCTTTCTTGCGGTTGCTCCTCTTCCCATAAAATTCATTTTTCATTTTTTGGGAGCCCTGTTATTTGGGGGTTCTCGCCTCCTCAATTCCATAAAAAAAAACACCTCAACAAGTGAGGTGTTTTTTTGTGGGTCATCGGGGGCTCGATCGTCTCAACTCGCCCTTTTTGTCGGTTTTGCTTTTCGCAAAAACTCGACCTTTCTTGCGGTTGCTCCTCTTCCCATAAAATTCATTCTTCATTTTTGGGGAGCCCTGTTCTTTGGGGGTTCTCGCCTCCTCAATTCCATAAAAAAAACACCTCAACAAGTGAGGTGCTTTTTTGGTGGGTCATCGGGGGCTCGAACCCCGGACATTTCGATTAAGAGTCGAACGCTCTACCAACTGAGCTAATGACCCAAAAATTAATTGCTTTTTTCTAACAAGCCTACTTATTATAACACAAAAAATTAAAAATGCAACAATTTTTTGTAAAAAAATAATATTCTTTTTTCTTTTTAATCATTTTACATTATAAAAACATTATGTTAATATCTAATTGAGGTGAATTTTATGGATATTTGGGATAAATTATGTGAAGAAGCAAAGAAACAATACCACCCTGAAGAAATATCTCCTTTTATTACTGCACATCATGTTGCTTGTGCTTTAGAGGCAGAAAATGGTGAAATTTTTTCAGGCTTTTGTATTGAGGGCGCAAGTGGTGTAATTGCTCTTTGTGCAGAAAGAGTTGCGGGTTTAAATATGTATATTAACTCAAAACAAACAGTTGTAAAAAGGCTTGTTTGCTATGTTGATGGAGCTCCTGACGGTACGGTTGGTTGGACTCCTTGTGGAGCTTGCAGAGAGTTTTTTATGCAACTTTCATCAAAAAATAAAGATATGGAAATACTAACAAACCAAAAAACAAAAGAAACTGTCAAGCTTATTGATTTGATACCTGACTGGTGGGGCTGGGACAGATACAATGAACAATAGTAAAAAAGGAAGAACCTTTTAGTTCTTCCCTTTTTTATGCTTCAGGATTTTTAATCCTTTGTTTTAAGTCATTAATTGATAGCCACTTGTCATTCTCTTTTGTGGTATAAACTGGGTTTTCTACTTTTTTAAAAGATGGGTTGAATTTAGAATAATCTATTTTTTCATTAAGTTCGACAAACATTGTATCACTCTCAAAAATATTTCTTCCCTCATTAAATATACCCTCGCTCTCTTTTTCGTTCTTGCGAAGTCCAAAATATTCAACCTCATCATTATTAGACATAGCTTTTGCAAGGTCAACTATTTTAAAAGACGGCATTTTAGGTATAAACACTTCTCCGCCACCCATATTTTCAAGAACAAAACAAAGTGAAACAATAACATCTTTTACCTCTAACCAAAATCTGCAAGACTCACTTGTTGTTACTGGTAAAACTTTTTGTCCTTTTGCTAAAAGATTTCTAAATACAGGTATTACAGAGCCATTACTACCCGCAATATTTCCACATCTTAATATAGCAAACTTGGTTTTGTTATATTTTTTTGCATCCAAAAAGATTCTTTCCGCCATAAGCTTGCTTGCTCCATAAACAGTGTTTGGTGCACATACTTTATCAGTTGAAAGCAAAACAGCCTTTTCAACGCCATAATCAACTGCATTATTGACCACATTCATAGTACCAAGAGCATTGATTTCTATAGTTTCCTGAATGTTAACCTCACACACATCAATATGTTTAAGTGCTGCCGTATGAACAACAATATCAATACCTTCAAAAAGACGCTTAAAAATCTCATTGTTGCGAATATCACAAACAGCAAAAGTAACTTTACTTAAAATACTTTCACCCATTTCAAGAACAAGCTCCCTTCTTAAATTCACTTGATTGAGTTCGTTTCTTGAAACTACAACAACTCTTTTAGGGTTGTTTTTTAATAAATATTTAACAAAATTTTTTCCAACAGTACCTGTTCCGCCAGTAACAAGCACACTTTTCTTACTAAAGTCCATAATTATTTCCTATTAACTAACCTATTTACTCTTTGAGCAATTAATTTTTGTTTGAGCACCTCTTTTTTAGATTGGTAAAACTCTTGAAGATTTTCACCACAAATCATAACCATTTCAAAAGCTTCTTCAGGCACTTTTTTGCCAAAGTTTTTTTCGCAACAATCAAGAGTCTTCAAAAAGTACTCTTCTTGCTTTTCATTATTCAATTCTTTATAAGCCATTCCAACACTAAACAACAAAAATGCATCATCAATATAACTGATATCTTTTTTATGTTCTGCTTTACCGCTGTATTCTAAAGTTTCTAAAAGCACTGTAATTTGTTTATTAAAATCACCTTTGACAGCATAAAGAACACTAAGCGTATGAGCCAGTCTCATAATATCACCCAAAAGGTCTATGTCGTTGCATTCTTTGAAATACCTTAGGATTTGTTCATAGTACTGCATAAAGTCATATCTACAATCTTGAGACTCCATAATATTGTACATAAAGTCAAGCATTTCAGTAAGCATATCTAGATGTTCTGGTTCTTTTTCTTCACAGAAGTTACAAATCGTATCAACACATCCAGTAAGATAGTAGACCTGTTTATCTATTTGCTTAAGACTTTTGAATACTCTTGCAAGAGCCAATTGGACAATTGCAATATCATTAAAATACGGAATGCCCGTTGCTTTCATTTCTTTTTTGATAAGTTCATACGATTCTTCAAGATATTCTTTTGCTTTTTCAAGGTTATTGTTTGCAATGCTTGCAAGCCCAAGTTTCATTCCTACTCTAGCAAGCAAAATCACACTAGTTTCTTCATTCGCTTCAATTTTCTCTTTTGTTATATCGTAAAGTTTTTTAGAACAGTTAAAATGCTCGTCATATTCGTCATTAAGCAAAAGTTCTTCACTTAAAAGGAGTACACAATTATAATAGTCTTCTTTAACAATAGACATTCCTCCTTTTAAAGCTTTTTCAAAATGCAACATTGCCTCTTTTCTGTACTTGACAGTATTTTTTATATCCATATCCACAAAGTAAATACTTGCAAGAGAGTCTAGAATGCAGGCAAGAAAATACTCATATTTATTTGGATTTATATCAAAAAGTTTTCTAAAAATTTCAAGGGCCTCATCAAGAACTTCAGTCGCCCTAATATCATCATCAATCCCCAAGTACACATTTGCAAGTTTATAGCAGGTCTGCCCTTTAAAAAACAACATATCTTCTTGATTTTTAAAGTCATATTGTTTGATTTGCGCATCGAGTTTTGCAAGCACTTCTAACGCTTCATCCTCTCTTTTGTTGAGCATAAGCTGGTCTGCTAAGCTATCAAGAGCTTTAAATAAATCAATGGCAAAATCTATATTTTGAGTTTTTGCATTTTCAAGTATCGGCAAGGCTTGAAAAGTAACCTCTAATCCCTTTTTATTTTCTCGAAGACAAGAGTACAAATAGCCAGCCTTAACTAGCATTGTTGCAAGGTTTATCTCATAATTTTTATCTGTTTTTACAAGAGTTTTATAAGCCTCGACTGCCATATTTGTCCAGCGCAAAGACTCCTTAAGACTCATTTTGACGCCGTCACCAAACTTGTATATATTTGCAAGTTTTTCCATAGCCAAAACAAATCCCGCCTTTGCTGATTCTTTAAGAATTTCTATGCCTTTTCCTTTGTTTAACTCAACATCAATCCCATATAAATACGCAAGCCCCACATAATAATTATGCTCTGGATTATCAGTAATATAAACAGCTAATTTCTTAAGCTTATCCTTTATCGCTCTAACTAACGCAGACGCATTTGAGCCGTCAATAACTTCTGGTAAATTTTGATAATTTTTTGCAAGCGAATGACGAGAAGTCTTGACTTTTTCGGCGGGCAAAATCTCTTTATTTTCATTAAGAGCCATTGGATACTCAGTGCTTAAAACATAGTTGCTTGGCTCTAATAAGTTTGGGGTTACTAAAAGTGCAAAAATGTCACTCTTTTTAAGAGCATCCTCTATTTCTGTATTAAAATTCTCACCCGGAGACAAAAATTCATCATACCAGACAGCAACATTTCTAAGTTGTTTATCGCTATGAATGTCCTTTATAAGTTCACGAGCCTCAAACTTATCTTTTTTTCTGTAACTTAAAAAGATATAGGTATCAAAAGCCTCTCTTACCTCTTTCACCAAATCATCACTAATAAAGAGACTGGTTAAAAACTCTTTAAGCCTTTGGTCGTAAGATTTTTCAAAACTTGACGAATTGTTTTTTATGCAAAGATGCAAATTTCCTGAAAGTTGGTTGAAACTATCATCAATGTTTTTATCAAACAGCACTGGCAATATAGAAATGTTTTGCTTGTTTGCACAATCAATACAGTTTTTAAAAAGTTCTTTTTCTTCAGCCAAAAGTTTGTTTGTGATCGGCAATACTAAGAGACTGCTCATAGAAATTACAAACTCAATTTCGTCACGAGAAACTTTGTTATGTGTAGGATAACAAATTGCAACATTTGCATAGCTTAAAATATCATTTGCAATCTCAAAAGCAACCTCTTTATCATCTTGATGAAACGCAAGAAACACCTTAGGTTTTCCTAAGGTGCTAGAACCAGCTCTTGTTATAAATTCAAATGTGTTTTTTTCTTGTTTTTTAGATTTAAACATTATTTTTTCTCTTCTTTATTTCCTTCTTCTCCAGAGCCAAAAAGTTCGCATCTATGAGCCTCTTCATTCCACAATACCCAATAAAGCATATCCTTTTTTTGCGCAGATTCAAGCTTTTCTATAATTTGATAAAAAACATCTTTTTCTGGGTAATCCGGCATACCCTCTTTATAGATATTGTTCACATAATAATTGTAAACGCATTGCATACTCAAATCAATTTCAAAAGTAACCTCTGGATTTTCTGGCACATCTCTATAACCGCTAATAACAGAACCAATAGGTGTTACAATGCCATAGGCATACATTGTTTTGTTTTGAATACCTTTAACAAGGTTTACAATTCTGCTTACACAGTTTTCAAGCGGGTTATGTCTGCCATAATCAATATGCAAATGACCAAAACCATAGTTAAAAGTCATTTCACCAGTAAGAGCAGTAGACTCATCACCGTTTAAGTATCCCCACTCTTCAACATCAATAAAGATATTATCACCACTGTCAATATTTCCTTCTGCAACCTCTGGCAAAATAGCCAAGAACATAGTACCACTTTGTGCTTCAATTACTTTTGGGTAAAGGCCTTCAACTCCAGCCTCTTTTAGCCCTGCGTAAAGCTTTTGAATGCTTTTACCACACTTTTCAACTTCAAATTCTCTTTTATCCATATTAATCCTCCACGATAATATAATTCATTTCTTCTAAAATTTGATAAATATCTTCAAGTACCATAAAATCATAGTAATAGAAATTAGAAAACTCTTTAAACTCAGCAGAATTGATTTCTTCATCTGTAATATCTTTGTATGGGTCAAAATTCTTGTAGTTTTCTTGTTCTCGAGTCATAAGGTACTCTTTTCTTATAACTAAATCTAATCCCTCATAATTGCTAGTCAAACAAATATGTTTTTTGATATTGCCGTGAAGTTGGTCATCAAGAGAAACCTTTGTAACCATCTTTCCATCAATCTCTTTTTGAGTTCTTTCAATCTTGATTTCATCAAAATTCATAGGTTTATAGCCAAGTAAGAAATGGAATGCATTCCAACGAGAATGCTCAATGAAACCAACAAGGTTAAACTTCTCAGTCGTAAAGTAATCGCTGTATTTTAAGTCCTGACTTTTGATTGTCTTATAAGAATTATAGAAGTCTTCTTTTGACACTATTTTATAGTGAGATTTGTCAGCCTCATAAACATCTTTTTTAATAGCCCAAAATCCAAGAAGATTAAGTTTGAAGAATATGTTGAGTGCTTGATAAATGTTTGAGTACTGCTTAACAAGTAAAAGTCTTTCCCACTCAACTTTGTTGTTTTTGCCCTGTCTTGAGTATTGCATATATTTTTTGTTGATTCTTTGAGAAAGTTCAATAAGTTCTTCGTTTACAATGTTTTTGTGTGTAAGAATATTCTTTGACTTTCCAAAAAACTCAACAGTGTTTTGTTCGTGTTTAGGGCAGTCACAAGTGTTCTTTTGGCTATATAATGGGTCTTCCTTAACCCTCGCAAAAACTTTAATATTGTCCTTACCGTAAAAATAAGATTGCAAACTTTCTGCGTATGCAACATTTTCAAGGTCTCCAGCAAGAGAAACTATAATATATGTAAAGCTGTCTTTGTTCACAATTTTGTCAAGTTCTTTTCTTACTTCAAGAGAGTTAACATCAAGTTTTTTAAGCTCTACATTACAGAATTTGTCAAACTTTGGAAGGTCGCTTCCGTTAAAAATTGTTTCGTAGTCATACAAAAGTTTTGCAGAAGTGTCTGTGTTGAGCCTTGACTCATCTGTGTCATAAATATAATAATTCACAGGGCTACTAACAAACCTGTCTTTGCCATTAATTTTTTGCATTTTCGCAAACTGAAATTCAATAGCCATCATTTCAAAAAGTTCTTTATTAATATTACCAAACCCCATCATAACAACATTGATTTGTTTGTCTTTTTTAAGGGCTAAATTAGGCTCTAAAAAGTCTCGAGGAATGTATTTTGAAATAGGATAAGTCGTTACAAAATCACGAGCTAAAAGCTCATATTTGTTAAAGCAGGTTACAAATGAATTACAGCTATCGTCTACTCCAGCAACAAACTGGTCTCGAAGAGTTTGCATTTCTTCAATAGTAGACTCTATGTGGAGATAAAGAAGATTTGTCAAGTTTTCTTTGATTTTGCCAGACTTGATTTTTTCTTCTTTAGTTTTCACTGCACCTTGGAATATGTTAAGAATGTCCGCATATTCAATGTTTGAACCTTTAAAAAGGATAATGTGATGCTCGCCCTTTTTGAGTTTATTATAAAGGTTTGCAACAGTTAACTTTTCTCTGCAAGCAATAAATCCTTTGTTGAGGAGGTCAACATACTGAGAACTGTCAAGTCTGTCATCCCAAATAAGACAGTTTCCGTTCTTTTCATAGTACTCTATTGACGCATCACTAGCACCAATCAAGATATCGCAATTTCTTGCAAATGCTTTTCTTCTTTTGAAATAGTTTGAAACTCTTGTTCTTAAAAGTGCAGTTACTGTAAGAACAGTTGTTAAAGTTGCAAGAAGTGACGCACCAAAATATGCAATAAAGAATAACACAGACTCTTTTACTAGTGGATAAATAAGAGCAGTATTGATATTAAATGCAAAAGTATCAAGTACAAAATTAATAAGTGAAAAGCTGTAAAAAACATCAATAGAAATTTTATCATTAAGTGCTTCTAAGTTATAGAAAAATGACGCCGTCAAATACATAACATAAAGCAAGATAAAAGTAGGCACAAAATACTTGATATTTTCTTTTTGTGCAATCATTTTACTATTAATCATTGAGCGAATGAAAAGTGTAAAAATGACAACTTCGGCAATAACAAAAATCGCCCCGAGAACATAATAAATAGCCATAAAAAACCTCGTTTTTACTATAAATTTATAATTTATATTTTACATAAGAAAAAACAAAAAATCAAGCAATTCGCCACTTTCTCCATTTTTCATTAATTTTCCGCCAAATTCCAACCTTTTTCAATCGGAGCGTCTGCCCTAATTCATCATTTTTTCATTCATCATTCTTCATTGCAAAACCTGTTGGTTTTGTTCTGTTCCTACGGAAGACAAAACTTTGTTTTGTGATTCATCACCCATCATTACTATACCCCAAGCGGAGCGTCTGCCCTAATTCATCATTTTTTCATTCTTAATTCATCATTAAAAAAGACAGGTTTCCCTGCCTTTTTTCTTATGCTATTTTTTCTTTTATACTTTTAGGAATTATCGCATACTCTCTTTTCTCAAGTATAGCCTCAGGAGTTTCTATTTGACATTGATATACACTTTCGGTAATTTCTATATCATTTGCCCTTTCTTCCGCCCCACTTTGAGCAAAAGTTAATCCAACCGCAGATTTATATTGCTCTAGCGTGTAGCCGTAGTTTGTTGTATAAGTAGCACTTGAAGACTTGTAATTCCAATATGTACTCCAACCACTTGGTTTGCTTGAGGCATTTGCAACATCTGTATATATTACTAAACTGCTTGAACAATCACTAAATGGTGAAGAGTAATAATATAAAGCAGTTATTGTTGTTACTGTGCTTGGAATATATACACTTGTTA
>JAFVWN010000060.1 GCA_017501645.1 Clostridia bacterium
AATCCGGAAAGCGATTTTTCTTTTACTTATGATTCATCTACTCAAACATATAAAATAGGATTATCAAACAAGGATGTGGAAGGCATTGTTGTATTACCAAAAGAATATGATAATGTGCAGACTAGCATTGATTATTACGGCTCGGATGAAATGTCTTACTTTGAATTTAATAATGAGGTAAATTTATGTTTACAGTCTGGGGTTTTAATAATTCCCGAACAAGCATTTTTGGGTGTAGCCAATCTCAAAAGTATTACAATTCCAGACAGTGTTACAAGTATAGGAGATTATGCATTCTATTATTGCGATGGATTAACAAGTGTAATAATTCCAGATAGTGTAACAAATATAGGATATTCTGCATTCCATTCTTGCGATGGCTTAACAAGTGTAACAATAGGGGATAGTGTAACAAGTATAGGAGATGATGCATTCTATTATTGCGATGGATTAATAAGTATAACAATAGGGGATAATGTAACAAGTATAGGTAATTCTGTATTCTATGGTTGCAGTGGATTAACAAGTGTAATAATCCCAGATAGTGTAACAAGTATAGGGAGATATGCATTCTATGGTTGTAGTGGATTAACCGGAAGTTTAATAATGCCAGATAGTGTAACAAGTATAGGGAATTTTGCATTTAATGGTTGTAGTGGATTAACCGGAAGTTTAATAATGCCAGATAGTGTAACAAGTATAGGGAGTGCTGCATTTGAATATTGCAGTGGATTAACAAGTGTAATAATACCAAATAGTGTAAAAAGTATAGGGAATGAAGCATTCTCTTCTTGCAGTGGGTTAGCAAGTGTATATATCCCAAGTAGTGTAGCAACTATATCAGCTTCATCTGATTACAGTGCACCATTTAATGGTTGTTCAAGTAGTTTAGTAATATATACAGATGTTGCAAATGCCTCAAGTAAACCAAGTGGCTGGGGGACTTATTGGAATTATTATGATAGTGGAAAACAACTCGAGGTTGTTTATGGTTGTTCGCTTGATAATGAGGGGAATATAGTTGTTCCTCCTGCAACAATTAATTTTTATGTTGATGATGTTTATCACAGCTCTATAACTAAACCAAGAACAAATTATACTGTTGTTGAAAGCGATATGCCTCTTGATTATGAGTCTTGTTGTGGATACTTTTTAGATGATATTTATATGACAACTATTAAGAACAACACAATTAATTTACTTAGTGGGGAAGTAAACTTGTATACAAGGACGGCTCGAGTCCCTACTGGAACAACATTTGTTGAAGGAACAAACAATGATTACTATATTAATTTCCCTATATCAGCGAACACAGAACCAATGTTTGCTCCTAAAACTAAAACTTTAATATATGCAACAAATAATGTTGTTATCCCTAAATATTATAATGGTAAACCGGTAACAAAAAGCAATTCTGTTTCTAGTAGGGCGTTTAAAATTGGCGGAACGGTAACTCTTAATGATGAGTTTACAGAGATTGTAGATATGGCTTTTGCTAGAGGTGAGATAGCTGCAAGTATAACAGGAATTACTATCCCAGATACTGTTACAAGAATTGGAAAAGGAGCATTTACTAGGTGTGGATATATGGGTAATGTAATAATTCCTAATGTTAATTTAACAATTGATGAGTCTGCATTCTATGAGTGCTCTGCTGTTGAAAGTTTTTATATACCTAGTAGTGTTTCAATAATCGCACCGTCTGTTATGGAAAATGTTCCATTTTATTTGTGCTCATCCGCAATAATTTATACAGATGTTGCGAATTCTTCAAGTATTCCAAGCTCTTGGGACACTTATTGGAATTATTATGATACTAATGCCCAATTAACAGTTATGTATGGCTATACGCTAGAAATGTATCTACAAGAGATTTCTTCAAGTGCAACCGTTATAGATAATAATATAACAGATGAAAATAAAATTCAAATTTGCAAGAAGATGACTATTAACAATCCTCTTAGTGCTGAATTTATTGGTAGTGAGTTGGGTGAACGAAAATATGATAATATTGAACTTTCAAGTGTTATTGGTGACAATCAAACAGAAAACTCATATTTGAATGAGGTAATACTTGAGAAAAAGGAATGTTATATTCTTCCTAAAAAACAAGTTGTTGCTTAAAAAATATAAGACAAGCGGTAAAAATATTGCTTGTCTTTTTTATTGTTAAAATTAAAAAATAACAGTATAAAAGTTTAGATTATGACAAAATATTTTTGTATGTTTTGCTCAGTGTTTGTAAAACACTTGACAATAAAAAAAATAGTGTGTTAATATGTTTTTGTGTACTTTTGTACGCAGTTCATTTATAGTAACATTCTTTCTATTTTTACGAAAGATGAATAATAGATAATATTACAATAAATGTTTTATATTTTACAGGGGGGATTTTAATTATGGTAGGCATAATTATTGGTGTTGCCCTCGGTTGTCTTGTGCTTGGCGCAGGGATTGGTTTCCTTGTGTTCCATTTTGTGCAAAAAAATCGCCTTGGTGCAGCACAATCGCAAGCTAAAAAGCTTGTAGAAGATGCAAAAAACGAAGCAAATGCTTATAAAAAAGAAGCTATGCTTGAAGCCAAAGAAGAGGCTTTAAAACTTAAAAATGAAACTGATGCTGATATTCGTGAAAGAAGAGCGGAAGTTCAAAGAATGGAAAATAGAATTGTTCAAAGAGAAGAAGCTCTTGATAGAAAAGAAGATGTTCTCGACAAGAAAATTCAAGCCGCTGATGATTTGAAGCTTCAAATTGAAAATGGCAAGCAAGAACTCTTGAATAAAGAAAAAGAACTTGAAAAGAAAGCAGAAGATATCACTAAGGAACTTGAAAGAGTATCTGGATTAACTCAAGCAGATGCAAAAGCTCAACTTGTTGCAACAATTGAAGATGAAGCAAGAAAAGATGCAGGCATCATTGTTCGAGATATTGAAGCAAAAGCCCAAGAAGAAGGGGAGAAAAAAGCCAGAGAAATTATCACTCTTGCTATTCAAAAATGTGCAACTGACCACACTGCAGAAGTAACAGTAACTGCTGTTCCTCTTCCAAATGACGAAATGAAGGGAAGAATCATTGGTAGAGAGGGAAGAAACATTCGAGCAATCGAAACTGCAACTGGTGTTGATTTAATTGTTGATGATACTCCAGAAGCTGTCATTCTTTCTAGTTTTGACCCAATCCGTAGAGAAGTTGCAAGACTTACTCTTGAAAAACTTATCACTGACGGCAGAATTCACCCTGCTCGTGTAGAAGATATTGTTGAAAAAGTAAAGAAAGATATTGAAAAGACTATTAAAGAAGCTGGTGAAAATGCTACATTTGAGGCTGGTATTTTCAACTTACATCCAGAACTTATTAAAATTCTTGGCCGTCTAAGATACAGAACTTCTTATGGTCAAAATGTTTTAAAGCATTCACTTGAAACATCATATATTGCTGGTCTTTTGGCTGGTGAACTTGGTGCCGATGTTACAATCGCAAAAAGAGCTGGTCTTCTTCACGATATTGGTAAAGCTCTTGATTTTGAAATGGAAGGCACACATATTTCTATTGGTGTTGACATTGCAAAGAAATTTAAAGAAAGTCCTGAGGTTATTCACGCTATTGAAGCTCACCACGGTGGTGTTGAGTATAAGTCAATTGAAGCTATTTTAGTACAAGTTGCAGATGCTATTTCATCATCAAGACCGGGTGCGAGAAGAGAATCACTGGATGCATATGTTAAGCGTCTTGAAAAACTCGAGGCTATTGCAAACAGTTTCAAAGGTGTTCAAACTTCTTATGCTATTCAAGCAGGCCGTGAAATTCGTATTGCGGTTAAACCGGAAGAGGTTGATGATAGCGGAATGATAGTTCTTGCTAAAGAAATCGCAAAGAAGATTGAGAATGAACTTGAGTATCCAGGACAAATTAAGGTTAATATTATTCGTGAGACTAGAGCGTCAGCCACAGCCACCTAATTTTTTAGGGCGAATTTCACACATTTAAGTACAGAAAATTTGAGAGAACGAAACAGTCATTTATGAAAATAAACTCTTGCTTCGATTCTCTCTTTTTTCTTTCTTAAATATGCAAACTTCACCCTAAAAAAGAGTAAAAATCATAAACTCCTGTATGTTTATGATAAATAAAGTCAAGTGAGTAAAAACTGCTGAGCCTTGCCTATGAAACAAACTAAACCCTAAAAAAGATGTGTAGATAAACTTAACTTTTTATTGTGTGTAATTTTACACATTTAGGTACAGAAAATTTGAGAGAACGAAACAGTCATTTATGTAGTATTTGATTGCTTCGATTCTCTCTTTTTTATTTATAAATAGGTGTTATATTTGTTTGATTTTGAGCATAATCTTTTGTATGAGTAAGATTATTGATTTACACAATGATTTTTTAGTTGAAATTAAAAACGACAAGAAAAAAATTGCTTATCTTGAAAACTCCAATATGCAAAATGTAAGTGGGATATTTTCGGCCGTTTGGACAAGCGACCTTAGTTCATACTATGCAATGAAGAGGGTAGAGGCTTCAAGTAATTTTGTAAAGACTTTTAACAGTAATCACGAAGATAAAAAACTTTATCTTGCGATAGAAGATTTGCATTTTTATTCAAAAAATAATTTGGATAAAATTATTAATATTGCACCTGCATATTGTTCTCTTTCTTGGAACAGTGATAACTGTTTGGCTGGTGGTGCTATTGAAGGGGGAGACTTGACAACTTTAGGAATTGAAGTTGTAAAGTCTCTTGAAGATAACCATATACAAATAGATACTGCCCATCTTAGCGAGCGCTCTTTTATGACTTTTTCAATGCTTACGCAAAGACCTTTGTTTTGTTCTCACACAGCGGTTGCGTCTCTTCAGTCCCACAGAAGAAATTTAAAAGACTATCAAATAAAAATGGTTGTTGAGAGTGGAGGCCTTGTTGGAATTGCGTTTGTAAGTGATTTTATATGCCAAAACAAGCAGTCAACTGTTGGAGATGTTGCTAGGCATATAGATTATGTGGTTTCTCGTTTTGGTGACGATTATGTGAGTCTTGGAACAGATTATTTTGGGACTAAAAACCTGCCTAGAAGCCTAAAAGATTATAAAAGCTTAAACTTATTAGAAGATAGATTAAAAACTCTTGGACATACGCAAGAAACGATTGATAAAATTTTTTATAAAAATGCTCAATCATTTTTCAATATCTAAAACAAAAAAAAGACAAAACCGTTTTAAGTTTTGCCTTTTTTAATTAATTTACATATTTTAATCTCTTAATCTCACTTTTGAAGCTGCGCTTTTTCTTATATCATCACTAATTGCTGCATAGTGTTTTTTAGTTGTATTAACATCTCTGTGTCCCAAGACATCTGCAACAATATAGATATCTCCAGTTTCTTTATATAAAGCTGTACCATAAGTACTTCTAAGCTTATGGGGGGTTATATGTTTTAATGGTGTTACAATACTTGCGTATTTTTTTACTAACTTTTCAACTGCTCTTGGAGTAATCCTTTTGTTTTGTAGAGAGCAGAATAGGGCAGGTTCGTCTTTTAGAAGGGGATTTTCTATTCTTTGAGAAATATAGTCAACAAGAGCAACTTTCACTTCGTCACTAAAATACAATACAACTTGGTTACCGCCTTTTCTTGTAATTTTTAAGCCGTTGATTTTAAAGTCTATATCAGTTAAGTTTAATCCAACGCACTCGCTAACACGCAAACCGGTTCCAAGAAGTAGGGTTAGCAACGCAATGTCTCTTTTTTTGGTCTTTTTATGAAATCCAACAGCGTGACCAGTTAGTCCGTAACCGCTTTCGACATTGTTTAAAAGTTTTGAGACTTCGTCACCTTCAAGATGAATAATGCTTTTATCGTGAAGTTTTGGCATACTAACTTTTGTTGAAACATCTGCAGGAATGACATCTCTTTTATAAAAATACTTAAAAAAAGCCCTAACAGTAGCAAGTTTTCTAGCTTTTCCTCTTTCTGTATTTGTTCTAATTTTGCCTTCCAGGTCTTCGTAAGAAGAAAGATAACTGATATATCTTTCGATATGTGCAGTTTTTACATTCGCAAGTTCATAGGCCTCAAGAGTATAAATGTTTTTTCCTTGAAAAACATTTGTCTCATTAAAAAGATAATCAAAAAAAACACGCAAATCATAAGCATAGTTAAGCCTGGTTAGAGTGCTTGTTGTGTTTTCAACTCCTGTAAAGAAGTCATAACAAAACTCTGGCAAATCTTTTAGGATTGTGCGTATTTTTATAATATTTTTGTTGTTTCTTTCAGTATAATAACTTGTATTTTTCATAATGATATTATAATTTATTTTCACTAGAATTGTAAACTATTTTGCGAATAGTTTTTGAAATTGTTGTGCTTTTTTTGGTTTGTGGGGTAGGGCATTGCAAGAATTTTCATAAAATTGTTGACCGTATGCTGAAAAAGTTGTATCATATATATACATTATTTTTGAGGTGTTATTATGATTGCTTTAGAACTTATTAGAGAAAATCCTGAAGGGATTAAAGAAAGATATAAAAAGCGTGGTAAAGATATCGACTTTACTGAACTTCTTGAGCTTGATGGCAAAAGAAGAGAAAAGACTAAAATTGTTGAAGATATGAAAGCTAAAAGGAACAAGGTTAGCAGTGAAGTTCCTATGCTTAAAAAACAAGGTAAAGATGTTTCTGGCGTTGTTGCAGAAATGAAGGCTTTAGGTGAAGAAATCGCTAAGCTTGACGCTGAACTTAATGAAGTAAGTGAAAAAATCAACTATATTTTGATGTGTTTGCCAAACCTTCCAGACGAAGACCTTTTACCAGGTGATAAAGAAAACAATAAGCCAATTTACACTTTTGGTAATAAGCCAGAGTTTGCTTTTGAGGCTAAAAACCATGTTGACCTTTGTAAAAATCTTGGTTTAATTGATTATGAAAGAGGAGCTAAGCTTCACGGTAACGGTGGCTGGATTTACACTGGTGATGGTGCAAGACTTGAATGGGCTCTATTAAACTTCTTTATTGATGAGCACATAAAAGACGGTTATGAGTTTATGCTTTTACCACATATGCTTAACTATGAATGTGGTTTAGGTGCTGGTCAATTCCCAAAATTTGAGGATGATGTTTACTGGATTGACGGAAAGGGTGAGGGAAACAAATTCTTACTTCCAACAGCTGAAACTGCTCTTGTAAAC
This sequence comes from Clostridia bacterium, assembly GCA_017501645.1. GTDB lineage: Bacteria > Bacillota > Clostridia > Christensenellales > UBA1242 > UMGS2069. The sequence goes on from JAFVWN010000060.1 coordinate 7,189, forward strand.
TATTATCGTGGTGAAATTTTAAAAGAAGCTGAACTTCCTAAGAAATTTGCTGGATATACTCCATGTTATAGAAGAGAGGCTGGTTCTTATCGTGCTGAAGAAAGAGGAATGATAAGAGGTCACCAATTCAACAAAGTAGAAATGGTTCAATACACAACAAGAGATACAAGCGACCTTGCTTTTGAAGAACTTGTTAAAAAGGCTCAAAGTTTAGTTGAAAAACTTGGCCTTCATTATCAACTTGTAAAGCTTGCAGCTGGAGATTGTTCTGACAGTATGTGTAGGACTTATGATATTGAAGTTTGGATTCCAAGTATGGGTATCTATAAAGAATGTAGTTCTGTGTCAAACGCTCGTGATTATCAAGCTAGGCGTTCTGGTATGAAATACAGAGATGCAAAAACTGGAAAAACAGAGTTTGTTCATACACTTAATGGTAGTGGTTTGGCTACATCAAGAATTTTTCCTGCAATTATTGAGCAATTCCAAAATGCTGATGGCTCAGTAACAATTCCTGAAGTTCTTAGAAAATATATGGGTGGTCAAGAAAAAATAATGCCTAAAAAATAGGTGAGTACAATATAAAAAAAGAGGTCTTAAAATAGCCTCTTTTTCATTGGAAAATTTAGGTATTATGTTAGGCGAGTAAAAACGCTAAAAATTTTTACAAAAAAACGAATAAAAAATATAATTTTGTAAAAACTATCAATAAGACGAATTTAGAAAAGTACTTGAGTTTCTTGATTCGTCTTTTTTATGTGGATTATTCAGTATATTGTATATTTTATTAATAGTAAGTTGTTTAGTGTTGCTAGAAATTTGTTGTATATAAGTTATTGATTGGTATTATAAAAAGATGATAAAATAGCGAAATCTTTAGGCGTGTTCATACAGAATCTTATAAAAATCTGTTAAAATACCCAAGAAAAATAATGCTTAGTCTTTTATAAAACGCTACAGTTATATAGCTTTATTGGTGATTTTTTAGGCGTGTTCATACAGAATTTTTTTATAATTATAAAAAAAATCCGCATTAAAAAATTTGCTCTGTGTTAGAATTTGTTAAAAAATGAAAAAATAAATAATGTGTTTTGTAAGGCGTTCTGTAACAGAATTTTTAAAAAAATCATTAATTTTTGTGGGTGAAAATTTTGGTATTCTGTAAGAAAATAAGATGTTTTATCTAGGCGTGCTGAGACAGAATTTTTAAAATAAAAAAAAATACCCGCTGAAAATAAAGAGTATTTTATAGAAACTCGTCAAAAATAAAGAGTTTTGTACAAGAAAATATTTTTTCTGTGCGATTTATTTGTGAAAAAATTAAATAAAAGCTGTCAGTGTTTGGCTCAAAAAACATAAAACTGTGTTATAATAAAAATATAGTAAATTATATAAAAATTTGTAAGAGTATAGTTGTAAAAAACAAAAAACCTTATCTAAACTAGAAAAAATCTAAGTCAAGCAAATTCAATAAGTTGTTAAAAATTTAATAACTTATGTTGTAAAAAGTTCGCAAAAGCTGTCTTTTGCGAATAGATTGAGGGTGTTTTGTTAATAACTGTTTGGTCAGTGTGTTATTTTCCTCCCTTTTGTGCTGTTTGTGTGAGTCAGGATGATTTCTAAAAAATTGCTGATTTAATATGTTATAGTATTTGAATATTTTATTAAAGCGTTATATGAAAAATAGTTTACACACTTCAATTTTATCAATATTTTTATAAATTTCGTTTGAAAGTTGGCTAATAAAAGCTGGCTTTTTTTGTTTTCAAAATTTTTGTTTGGAAGTTCTATTTATTAAATTATTATTCAATTTCCCCATTTTGTAGCTAATAATACATCTTTTTTATTTATTATATTTTTTATATTATAATTATTTTTAAGTCACTTTAAGATAAAAGAAAACAGCACTACCCTATTTCCTACCCCAAAATAAAATTTTTTCACAAAAAAAAAGAAAAGATAATTTTCTTTCCTTTTAAATTTTATTATATTCACCATTTAATTATGGTTGTTTGCTTATTGTTTGCCGTATAAAGATAGCAAAAAACTATATTCTTTTATTGCGTGTTTTTGTGATTCCATATTTGGCATAAATGAAGATACTAAATTCCAAAATCTTTTTGAGTGATTCATTTCAACTAAGTGACATAGTTCGTGCACGATTACATAATCAATAATTTGTGGTGGTAGCATAATAACACGATAATTCAAATTAACAGTTCCTTTGCTATTACAAGCCCCCCATCTACCTTTTGAATCACTAATTTTGAATTGATTTGGTTTTAATTTTATAATACTGCTTATATAATTGAGGCGTTCTTCAAGAATGGTTTTTGCTGTTTTTTTGTACCAGTTTTTGAGTTTTGAAAATATTTTATCGGGTTCAATACTTGTTGGTATATAGATACACATATCTTGTGTTGAAGTTTGAATTTTCTTTATATTTGCAATTTTTACATCATATTGATTTCCGTATAGCAGATACTTCTTCATATGGATTATATCGTCAAATTTGGCTTGATTTTGATGGATTACAGCAAGTTTTTCTCTTATCCAGTGTTGTTTTTCATAGATGAATCTATCAATTGCTTCTTGGCTCATTTTTGTTGGCGCTTTCACAATCACTTGACCATCTTTTAATACTGATAAAGATAATGTTCTTCTATTGCTTCGTGTGATTAAGTCTGGTGTTATCATATTCTTCCCCTTGATGTTTATAATTATATGCCAAAATTATAATTTATAGCAACTATTCTTTTGGTACATAATAAATAAAAAATTATTTTGTGGATGGATTTTGTCAAAACTAAACTCTAATAAAGATGGTGATTTATAAGAAAATTAGTCTTGTAATCAAATTTTGACAAGATTTTGCTTCCCAATAATCATATATTTGTAATTATATACTATAAAAAATAATTAACTTTTATTTTTATTTGACTTTATGGGGCAATATAAACTAAAATTAATAGTGATAAATCATAAATAGAGGTATTATTATGTCTGGTATTGATAGTGATTTAATTCGTGGCCATATTGACACCATAATTTTGAAGGTTCTTTTTGAGGGTGACAAGTATGGTATAGAAATTTGTAAAGAGGTTGAAGAAAAAAGTGGCGGTACTTATGAATTGAAACAACCTACCCTTTACAGTTGTTTAAAGCGTCTTGAAAATCAAGGGCTTATTTCTTCATACTGGACTGACAGTGACATTGGCGGAAAAAGACACTACTATAAACTAACAGACCAAGGCAAAGATACCTATAGACATAATCAAGAAGAATGGCAACGCTCACGCCAAATTATTGATAACCTCATTTCAAATACTTATGCAGATGCTTCTTCATATGCATTAGTGAAAAAAGATGAAATTGAGGATTTAGAAGAAAAAGCGGAAAAAGCTGAACAGCAACTTGAAGAAATTCAAGAAAAAATTGATGACGGCACATTAGTAGAAATTGAAGAAGACGAAACAGTAACAAAAATTAGTGAAGATAATGTTGAAGAAAATACAACTTCAAATATTACAGAAATGTTATCTGTTAATGATGATGAAGAGATAATTCCTTGGACTGTTGTTACCGAAGAAAAGGAAGATGACAAACAAGAGGAAGATATTACCTACTCTTGGACTCCAGAAATTGATGTTCGAGAAACTGAAGACCAAAGCGTGCTTGTGAGCTATGCTCCAAATGGTGAAGAACTTGCAGCTGTAGTAACAGAAAAAGACGAAGAACAAGTTGAAGAGTTTGTCCCTTTTGAAGAGGTTGACGAAGCTCAATCTTCTATTTTTGAAGATACGGATGATGTTTTTGGTGCAGATTTAGATGTTGAAAAACTAGAAGAACAATATTCACCAGAAGAAATAGTTCAATCAGTTGTTGAGGAAGAAACAACTGAAGAACAAGAAGTTGACGCTGTAGATACTGATGATGACAACTTTGACATTTTAGAGCTTTTAGGACATACTGTTAAAAATGAAGTATCCCCTACTTTAGCTGTAGAAGACGAGCCTCAAGAAGAAATAGAAGAAGCCGTTGAAGAGGTTCAAGAAGAGGAAGTTTCACCATTTAGTTTTAGAATGGAAGATTTTGTTTCTAAATCAAAAAATAGTTATTTTGAATCTCAAGAAGTGCTTGACCCTACTCCTGATTATACGGCTCCAGAAATGAAAATTGATGGAATTGAAGAAAAGGAAGAAGTTGAAGAAGATTTTTCTAATATTGAATTTATTGAAGATGAAGAAGATTCAGCTGATGATATTTATGAGCCAGAGCAAGATTCTTCTACTCCAGTTTATCACGATTTCGGTGCAAGTTCTTTTGAGCAAAATTTCAATCATAAAATTGAACAAGATGACGAAGAAAATAATGATGATGAAATATATTCTCCATTTGTGCAAGAGAAAGACGAAACAGAAAAAACAGCAATTGTTGATGATGAATTAAAGCTTTTTAGTGAAGATTTATTTGAAGATAATGAAGATTATGTTGTTCATACAGAAGACAAAACTGAAGAGCAAGAACAAGATTGTGCAGAAGATAAAACTGTGGCTTGTAAAATAGATTATGAAGATGTTGAAATTCAAAGCAATCAACAACTTATGGATTTCTATAAGTCAACAGAAAATTATGATAATATTACTCCAAAGTATACAGACGAAGAGTATAAAGAAAAATTAACAAGTATCATCACTTATGGAAATTATGATAAGCAAGATGATGCTCAAGAAAAAGAAGTTAATATTGATTATACTGCTCCATCAAAAGAAGTATTTAATCAGTCTGCAATGGATTACACGGAACTTAAAACTGATTTTGAAAAAGAAGGTTTGGTTGTTAGACCTCACTACAAAATGGTTAAAGAATCTAAGCATACAAGGTCATATATTGAGTCTAATAAACTTAATATGATAAACTCTTGGACTGCATTCAGTATAATTGCATTCATAGTATCTCTTACCTACCTCATTATGTCTAACTATGATGCAAACACTTATGGGTATGATTTCTCATACAAATATTTCCTAATTGGTATTTGTTGTTTGGCAATAATCCCAATTATTTATACAATGATATATTTTATCAATCCTTATAAGAAAAAACCTGCGAGGTATGCATCAAGAATTTATACTCTGTTTGCAATACTTTTAACAGTTCAATTATATATCATTATATATTGCATTAATTTGCAATTAGGTTTCTATAGTTTTGCTCAACCAAACTATAACCACTTATTATGGATAGTTCCTTGCTTGTTGTCTCTATATCCTCTTGCGGATGCAATCTTGCATACAGTATATTTTAACAGCAAAAACTTTCATGTATAAAAAATAAAACGCAAAAATAAGAAAAATATGATATAAAAAAGCAAACCAGTTAATTGGTTTGCTTTTTATTATAAATTAAACTATTAATATCAAATATCCTTAAAATTTTGTTTGATTTCTTTATTTTATCAATATTAGTTTTCTTTTTATTTATCAGCTTAAAATAAGGAGTAATACTTAATCGTTTAGTTCTATATTCAACAAAGTAATACATATCGCTAGTGATTTCTTCTATGAAGTCTTGTATGTCTTGGTGTTCCACAATACAATAATATTTCTCGTTTATATACATTTCTTGTTTTTTAATGTTATACTTAATTATAAAATCTTTATGATATTTAATGGTAAGTTCATAATTTGAATAATCCGCTTTTTCTTTAAGTAGTTTTAGTATATCACTAACTATATTGTTGAAATATTCAGTTTTATTTCTTTCAATAGCTTCTTTTTTTAATTTTTTACTTTTAAAAAATGTTTTTAAATTAGTTTCACACTCGCTAAGTACATTATCTAAATTATCTACATTTAGGTTGTAGTATTTTATTAATGAATACAATGTGTTATCTAATTTTATAGAATAATATTGATTATCATTTTCAAAAATTATGATAACCTTATAAATTTCGCCAACAAATCCACATTGATATGTCGCATAGATTTTAAAAGATGAGTACAAATATTCCTCTTTGTATAATAAATCTTTTAAACCTTTTGGTGTAAGTTCTACATCCACATAAGTAAGATTTCCTGTTGAGCGATCGCAACAAAATATATAATCATTTTCTTTAAAATCAAAACTTATTGATTTGTTCATATTTTCAATATTAAATTTGTTTTTAAAAAACTCAATTTCTTTTTTTCTAACATATGGAAATAAAGCAGAGATTGTAATTATTGTGCCAACAGTTAGGGCGATATAAACAATAAAGTATACTAAAAAGCCTCCTTCAAGTTTGTCGCAAGCTCCAAAAGGAATTGCTCCAAACAATACCAAACCCATAAAAATTAATAAAAATAAATCATATTTTTTTCTAATTGGAGAGATATTGTCATTCATTTGTTTTCTCCCTTTATGTTATATATTATTCGCTTATTCTTTCTATTGCAGAAGTTGCCAAAAGGTCGCAACGGTTATTGAACTCATTATCTGCGTGTCCTTTTACTTTTATGAATGTTACATTATGAGTTTCCGTAAGAGCAAGTAGTCTTTTCCAAAGGTCTAGGTTTTTAATCTCTTTTTTATCTGCACCTCTGTAATTATTCTTTTTCCAGTTACCTACCCAGTCTTGTAAAAAAGCATTAACCATATATGCAGAATCGCTGTATAAAGAGACATTACAAGGCTCTTTTAAAAGCTCTAAGCCTTTTATTGCTGCAAGAAGCTCCATTCTATTGTTGGTTGTGTTTTGCTCCCCTCCGCTGAGTTCTTTTTTGTGATTATTGTACATTAAAATAGTACCCCAGCCTCCATTACCAGGATTACCAGAGCAAGCACCATCTGTATAAATTGTTACATTTTTTCTTTCCATAATAAATAGATTATCAAATTTGCATTCTCAAGTCAAGTTGTTTGATTATAATTTGAAAATGATAATAGTTTTCTTTATATCAACATATACTATAGGAATTTTAAATCTTGCGCTTTCAATGAAAACAAAAAAGACCAGAAACATAAAGCTTCTAGTCTTTTTTTTATTGGCAGGGGAGACGCGATTTCGTCAAAACAAATCCTAGACAATGGCTTGTTTTTTATACAAAAAACTGCACCTTGAAAAACGGATTTGTTTCTCCTCTCCCCACTAAATTTAAGTTTCATTTAGCGGGGTCCCCATAAAGTGTTCGAATCTTGCTCCCTTATGCAAACAAAAAAGACTAGAAACATAAAGCTTCTAGTCTTTTTATTATTGGCAGGGGAGACGCGATTCGAACACGCAACCTACGGTTTTGGAGACCGCTACTCTACCGTTGAGCCACTCCCCTTTGACAATATATGTATTATAGCAAAGCAAAGCATAATTGTCAACTTGTTATAACAAATAATAATCTTTTTTTAGTCATCAAGACCGTCAAGCCCATAGTGCTTTAATAAATCTTCTAAAGAAACAGAAGAATCACCCTCTTCCCCATCTTTAACGATTTTATCCACCTTGATTGAAACATATCCCTTTTCGTCAGTGTTATAGCTATCAAGACACATTCCGCAGTTGTCACAATATTTCTCTGGGTTTAAATCACACATTAGGCATTCTTTACAACCAGTACAAATTAAGTCTGGGTCAAGAATACAAGGACTACCAATTTTGTAAACTGTTGAGTTTTTTGTTTGATTAGATTGATTTGTTTCTTTCATAATACACCTCAAGAGACATTATAGTCTTATTTTTGTTATTTTTCAATCATTTTATTAAAAAAATAGCAAACATTTGTTTACAATATTAAAACAAATGTGCTATAATTGGAATAATTATGGAAAAGGGAGTTTGTGCTATGGAAAAACAAAAGATTGACCAAACTGCTAAAGTGTTAAAATTTATTGAAGATTTTATGCAAGAAAATTCTTATCCCCCAACAGTAAGAGATATGTGCAAGGGGCTAAATATTTCTTCAACAGCAACAATAGTGTATCACTTAAGAAAGCTTGAAAAACAAGGAAAACTTTCAAGAGAGAAGCAAAAAAACAGAGCCATCGAAATAAATGGTTCTTCTAAAGCAGAACTCAGGACAAAGATTCCTGTAGTTGGAAAAGTTGCCGCTGGTGAACCTATTCTTGCAACAGAAAATGTTGAAGACACACTTGCTTTTAGTGATAATATTTTTGGTAACACACAAGATGAAATGTTTATTTTAAAAGTGTCTGGTGACAGTATGGTAAATATTGGAATTTATGATGGTGATAAGATTGTTGTTATGAAGCAAGCAACTGCTGAAAATGGTGAAATTGTTGTTGCAATGGTTGACGATAGTGCAACTGTAAAAAGATTTTTTAAGGAAGATGGTCACATTCGTCTTCAACCAGAAAATGATTATATGGAGCCAATAATTGTTGAAAATGCAGTTATTCTCGGCAAGGTTGTTGGCTTAATTCGTCAGTATAAATAAAATAAAAAACCAATGGTAAACATTAAAAGCCATTGGTTTTTTTATTTTAGATTTTTATTTTTATTTTATAATTCCAAGTTCAGTAAGAACTTTTGCAATCTTGTCGGCAGCTTCTTCCATAAGCTCTTTAGTGTGTGTTGCTGTATAACTTGTTCTAATTAGGCACTCTCCTACTGGAGTTGCTGGAGGAAGAACAGGGTTTACATAAACGCCTTCATCAAAGAGTTTCTTACAAGCTGTAAGAGTGAGTTCTGGTTCGTAAGTATAAATAGGAATAATTGGTGTTGCACTCTCTCTAAAAGTGATGTTTCTTTCTTTTAAGCACTTTCTCATATAGTCAGTGATTGCAAGAAGGTTTTTACCTCTTTCAGGTTCTCTTTTAATGATTTCAAGAGATTTTCTAGCAGCTGCTACACAAGCTGGAGTAATTGAAGCACTAAAAATAAATGGTCTAGAATTGTGTCTAATAAACTCAGCAACTCTGTGTGAGCAAGCACAGTATCCGCCAAGGCTTGCGAGAGATTTAGAGAATGTACCACAAATCAAATCAACTTCGTCTTCAAGACCAAAGTGCTCAGCAGTTCCCCTGCCGTGTTCACCCAAAATTCCAAGAGCGTGAGCATCATCAACCATAAGTTTTGCGCCATACTTATTTTTTAGTTCAACAAGTTTTGGAAGATTACAAATATCTCCACTCATACTAAATACACCATCAGTAACAATCAAAATGCCTTTATTTTCAGGAACTGTTTTTAATTTTTCCTCAAGGTCTTCCATATCATTGTGGTTGTATCTTATAAGTTCAGCATAGCTAAGCTTAATAGCATCATAAATAGATGCGTGGTTTTCTTTATCGCAAAGAACAACATCATTTCTTCCCGCAATTGCAGAGATAACTCCAAGGTTGAGTTGGAAGCCTGTACTCATAGTTACACAGTCTTCCTTTTGTAAAAATTCAGCAAGCTCTTTTTCAAGCTCTACATGAGCAGTTGTTGTACCATTCAAAAACCTTGAACCAGAACAACCTGTTCCAAAGTTCTTAGTTGCTTCAACAGCAGCATTGATAACTTCTTCATTACCAGTTAAGCCAAGATAGTTATTTGAACCAATCATAACTTCTCTCTTGCCTTCCATTTCAACTACAATGTCCTGTCTGCTTTCAAGTGTATGAAAGTAAGGATAAATACCTGCAGATTTTGCATTCTTAACCATTGTAAGCTCGTCACATTTTTTAAATAAATCCATAATATTTCCTTGTAAAGATAAATTTTTCCTAAACGGAACATAATTATTATAACATAACAAAAAGCGTATATACAAACGATTGATAAAATTTTGTTTAAATTATGTGTTTTTTTATGTGGAATTAACAATTTAAAAATCAATAAAAAAATTACAAAAATTTAGTAAAAGTGTTTCGCAAAACGATACTATGTATGTTATAATGAAGAAAATACTATGCGAAGAGGAAAAATATGGCTATAAAAGTTAAAAAAAGACACGGAACTTGGAATAAAATAGTTTCGCCAATTATTACAAAATTAATACTTAAAAAGAAATGTAACTACACTTATGATAAGTGTGATATAAAACCACCATTTTTGGTGCTTGCAAACCATACAACAGACTATGATGCTTTTGGAATGTCTAAAAGTTTTGATACTCCAATTTATTTTGTGATGAGTGACCATGTATCATCTAAACCTTTTGTTGGAAAGCTTATTCGTCACTTAGTACACCCTATTCCTATTACAAAATCTACAACAGATACTGAAACTGTAAGAAACATTTTATCTGTAATTAAGCAAGGTGCTCCAGTTGCTCTTTTCCCAGAAGGCAATAAATCTTTCGCTGGTGATATGAGTTTGATGAAACCATCAATTGCAAAGCTTGCAAAAAAACTTAAAGTTCCAGTAGTTATTTATACTTTTGAAGGTGGTTATCTCACCTATCCTCGTTGGTCAAAGGTAAAAAGACCGGGAAGATATCACGGTTTTGCAAAAAGGATTTTGTCGGTTGAAGAAATTGACGCTCTTTCAAATGAAGAATTGTTTGAAGTTATTAAAAATGAGATTAGAGTTAATGCTTATGATATTCAAGAAAGAGATATGATTAAATATCCTGGTGAAAACTTAGCTGAAGGCATTGAGTCAATGCTTTATATTTGCCCTAAGTGTAAGGCTATTTCCTCTCTTCACGGTAAAGGTGACGAAGTTACTTGTGATAAATGTGATTTTAAAGCAACATATACAGAGTATGGTTTCTTAGAGGGTGCTCCAGAAAAGAGACTTGATAAGCTTGATGAAATGCAAAAAGCATATGTTAAATCTTTGGACTATTCAGTATATACTGATGACCAAATTATTACAAGTGATGAGGGTTTTGATGTTAAGCAAAAAATTGATAAATACAAAAATGCGAACCTTGGTGAGTTTAAAATGAATTTATATAAAAATCGTTTTGAACTTGTGGCAGAAAAAGAAACTATTGTTATTCCATTTGAACTTATAAACGGTTATGCTATTGAAGCTGCAAATGGTATACAATTAAGTTTAACAGATGGTAGGGTTTATAGATTCAAAAACCCAAATCCTGTTTCAGGCTTAAAGTATATGAATATATATTCTGCAATTCTTGGAAAAGAGATGAAATTCTAATAACAAAAAAAGTACCAATTTTTTGGTACTTTTTATTTTGTGGTTTTATAACATTTGAGCAGTTTCAATTGCTACAATTTTTAGGTGTTCATATGTGAGACCACCTTGTATGTATGCAATGTAAGGAGGACGAATTGGACCATCACAGCTAAGTTCCATTGTAGAACCTTGGATGAATGTTCCGGCAGCCATAATAACTTTGTCCTTATACCCTGGCATTTCCCAAGGCATTGGCACAACATTTGAATCTATTGGAGAAAGCTTTTGAATTAACTGACAAAAGTCGACAAGCTTCTTTTCTTCACCAAACATAATAGAGCGGACAATATCGTGAGGAATCAAACCTTCTTCTGGAGTGCTTTTTATGCCAAAATTAGCCAAAACTTTACCAAGAAGGATATTTCCTTTAAGAGAACCTGCAACAATGTGTGGTGCAACGAAAATGCCCTCAAAAAAAGGATAATAGCTTGCAATGTATGAACCAACTTCTATTCCAAGAGTCGGTGCAGTAAGTTTGCCTGCAGAAAGCTCAACAAGGTCTTTTCTTCCCGCAATATATCCACCGGTTGGGGCAATTCCGCCACCTGCATTTTTCATAAGAGAACCTGCCATAATGTCAGCACCGCACTCTGTTGGCTCGTGTTTTTCAGTAAACTCGCCATAGCAGTTATCTACCATAACAATAGTGTCAGGAGCAACTTCCTTAATCTTTTTAATTACTTCGCCCATATAATAAACAGAAAGAGCCTCTCTTGAAGAGTATCCTCTAGAGCGTTGCATATATACCATTTTTGGTTTATCTTGCTTTATAACCTTTAGGCATTCGTCTACATCTATTAAGTCGCCTATCATATCAATATGCTTATAGCGTATACCAAAATCTTTTAAAGAACCAATGTCCTCTCCTTCCTTACCGTGGATTATATCATCCATAGTATCATAAGGTTTACCAGTGATTGAAAGCATCAAATCGCCAGGTCTTAAAATGCCAAACAAAGGAAGAACTAAAGCGTGAGTTCCACAAGTGATTTGAGGGCAAACAATAGCATCTTCAGCACCAAATATTTCTTTATATAAAGCACAGAGCTTAGGTTTTCCCATATCTTCATAACCGTAACCGCTAGAGCCTGCCATATTTGTAAGGTTGACATTGGCTTCTCTAAAAGCATTTAGTACTTTTTCTGTGTTATATAAAGCAATATCATCAATTATATCATAGCTAGCCTTAAGCTGTTCTTCGCAGTCTTTTACTAGTTTGATAGCTTCTTCTCTATTCATTAATAAAATCTCCTACAAGTTTAAATATTTCTTCTTTTTCAGCATATTTTTTCCAAATGATATTTGGCATTTTCTTAAAAAATGTAAACTGTCTTTTTGCATAGTTTCTTGAGTTCTGTTTGAGTTTATCAAGAAATTCTTCTTTTGTACATTTATTAGTAAGGTAAGCATAGGTTTCTTTATATCCTATACCTTGCATTGATTGATGCTTTAAAGTAAGTCCTTTGTTAATGAGTTCTTGAACCTCAGCAATAAGCCCATTATCAATCATTTTGTCAACCCTTAAATTTATTCTTTCATAAAGTACATCTCTGTCATCAGTTAATCCAATTAAAACATAATCATAGTTTGCTTTTGTAGAGTTTTTGTTTTCGCTCTTTTTCTTACCTGTGATATGATAAATTTCAAGTGCTCTTATGACCCTGTCTAATTGATTTATATGAAGTTCACTTGCACTTTCTGGGTCTATCTCTTCAAGCATCTTATGTAGTTTTTCTTTTCCTTCATTTTTTGCAATTAACATAAGCTCTTGTCTGTACTCTTCATCTCTTCCACAAGTAGAGCCAAGGTCAAAAAGAACACTATTTACATAGAGTCCCGTTCCTCCAACAATAATTGGAGTTTTTCCTCTTTTTGTTATGTCTTCAATAATGCCTTTAGTCATAGCTGAATATTCTCCTGTACTAAAGGTGGCGGTAGGCTCTACAATATCAAGCATATGGTGAATAATGCCATCCGCTTCTTCTGTTGTAACTTTAGCAGAGCCAACATCTAATCCTTTATAAATTTGGACACTGTCTGCACTTATAATTTCTCCATTAAATTTTTTTGCAAGTTCGATAGAGAGTGCTGTTTTTCCAACCGCTGTTGGACCAACAATTATTACTACTTTAGTCATCTATACAATCCTTTTGAACCATTTTTCAATTTCGCCTTTGCTAATTCTAATAGCAATAGGTCTTCCGTGTGGGCAAAATAGAGCAATTTTTTCTTTACCCATTTGAGCAAATAAGTGATTGATTTCATTTTGAGATAAATCGTTTCCGCCCTTTATTGCACTTTTACAAGCTTTTTGCATTAAAAAGTCTTTGATAAGTTCGCTACTTTTTTTAGCAATATTTTTAGACTCTGCTAAAAATTCGCTAAAGAATACATCAAAGTTCATTTCGCTTACAAGAGCTGGAACTGCACTAATTTTGTATGTGTTATCACCAAACTCCTCAATATCAAAACCAAGATTTTGCAAATGCTCAATGTTTTCAGCTAAGATGTTTGCTTCTAATGGGTTTAAAGAAAGAACATATGGGAAAAGTAAAGGTTGAATAACAATATTTTTGTTATCGTATTCTTTCTTTAGCCTATCATATAAAATTCTTTCGTGAGCTGCGTGTTGGTCGATAAAGAAAGCATCATTATCAACTTCAATTATAAGATAAGTGTTGAAGATTTTTCCTACTCTTTTTAAAGTTGGTAAAATATCAATTTTTTCTTGAGTTGTTTCAATTTTTTGAGGTTCTTTCTTTGCATTTTCATCATCTTGATAATCTTCGTCAACTTTTTCGTCTTTCTCTAAAAGTCTTTCAAGAAGCTTTGAACCAAGACCAAATCCGTCTTTTACTGAATCTGTATTACTTGCAGAAATAATAGCTGTATCAATAATTGTTTTTTGATACTCTTGTTTTTCTTCTTGAGACAAACTTTTTGAATCAAAAGAGAATGGGTTTAAATTAACGCCGGCTTTATCTACTTTATGGGCTGGTTTTGGTTCGATTGTAAATACAGGTGTAGGCTTAGGAGTTTCTTTAGGTGTAGAAATTGTTATGTCTTCAAACTCCTCAAGACTTGTCATTTGTTGAATAATTGTTTGGTTTTTAAATTCTTCAGCTTGTTTATTAAGTTCTTTATCTTCAGCCATTGCTACATAATCCATAGAATCTAAAGCTCTTGAAACAGCTTCGAAGAACATACTGTATATTCTGCCTGAATTTTCAAAACGAACATCAAGTTTGTTAGGATGAACATTTACATCAACAGTGTCTCCAGGCATATTTAGGTGAAGTACATAGAAAGGATATTTTCTTTTCATAAGCATTTCACCATAAGCGTTTGTGACTGCTGTTGCAACTGTTTGGTTAATAACATATCTACCGTTTATTACAAGTGTTTGGTATGTTCTGTTAGGCTTGCTGTAACTAGGTCTACCAACAAATCCTGTAATTGTTAAACCGTCTCTTGAAAGAGATACGCTAAGGGTTTCTTGGACTGCACTTTTACCGTAAACACTATATATTGCCTCTTCTAAAGTTTTTCCGGTAGATGAAAAGATTGTCTTTCCGTCTGCAACATAAGTAAAGGCAATTTCTGGGTGTGCAAGAATAAATCTTGAAACAAGGTTTGTTATTTCTTGTTGCTCAGTTAGTGGCTTTTTAAGGAATTTTTGCCTTGCAGGAACGCAGTAAAAAAGTTCACTAACTATAGTGGTTGTTCCTTGTTTTGCGCCTGTTTCGTGTTCAGCAATAACCTTTCCTGCTTCAATGGTTATTGTGTTTGCTACAGTCTCGTTTTGTGCAAGGCTTGTCATAGTTACTTTAGAAACGGCTGCAATAGAAGCAAGAGCTTCACCTCTAAAGCCCAAAGTTAAAATATTGTCAAGGTCATCAACTTTAGATATTTTACTTGTTGCGTGAGGTAAAAATGCTGTTTTTAAAAATTCTTTTTCAATTCCGGAGCCATTATCAGCAACACGAATTTTATCAATTCCGCCACCATTAATTTCTATTTCAATATAAGTAGAACCAGCGTCAATACTGTTTTCAACAAGCTCTTTTACTACAGATGCAGGTCTTTCAACAACTTCACCTGCAGCAATATAGTTGTATACACTACTGTCAAGGACATTTATTTTTGCCATAAATTTCTCCTTTTAATTTATTTTTTTACTTTATCTACAAGGTTTTGAAGTGTTCCAAAAGCCATAATTGGAGATATTGTATTCATATCCATATCTCTTAAAATGTTGATTACTTCTACGCCGTTAGGACAGTAACTTTCTACATCTACAAAATTGCCGGATTCAATAGCTGCCTGACGATTGGCATCTTCTTGAACCTTAAGCACTTCTTTTGCTCTTACAACAAGTTCATCAGGAAGTCCTGCAAGTTTAGCAACTTCAATACCAAAGCTCTTATTTGCGCTTCCTCTTGCGATTTTATGTAAAAAGATAATTGAGTCATTAAGTTCTTTTACCATAACTCTATAGTTTTTAACACCATCAATATCACCTTCAAGTTCAGTAAGTTCGTGATAGTGAGTTGCAAAAAGGGTCTTTGCTTTTAAGTGTTTGCTTAGGTATTCCATAATCGCCCACGCAATACTGAGACCATCATAAGTAGAAGTACCTCTTCCTACTTCGTCAAGAATGATAAGACTCTTATCTGTTGCGTTGTTTAAAATATTTGCCACTTCTGTCATTTCAACCATAAATGTAGATTGACCAAAAGCTAAGTCATCACTTGCACCCACACGAGTAAATATTCTGTCAACAACACTTATTTCAGCCTCTCTTGCTGGGACAAAGCAACCAATATGAGCCATAAGTGTAATTATTGCAACCTGCCTCATATAAGTACTTTTACCCGCCATATTTGGACCAGTGATAAGCATAGTCCTGTTTTCGTCTTGGTCAAGTAAAGTGTCATTAGGGGCAAATGTTCCGCCATCTAGTAAAGATTCTACAACTGGGTGTCTTCCATCAACAATTTTAATATGAGAAATAGAACTGCTAATTACAGGTTTTGTGTAGTGATATTTTAAGCTTACAAGAGAGAAACTGAGCAAGCAGTCGATTATAGCAATAGCGTCTGCTGTTTCTAGCATTTCATTGATGTAAGAAGCTAGTGTGTCTTTAATTTGTTGGTAAAGTTTAGATTCAATTTTCAAAGCCTCATCAACACTTGTTAGAATTTTGTATTCCATCTCTTTAAGTTCAGGAGTTATATATCTTTCACCTGTTGTGGTTGTTTGTTTGCGGATATAATTTTCAGGAACTTGAGATAGCCAAGAGTTTGTAACTTCGATATAGTAACCAAAGATTTTGTTATAACCGGTTTTTAAGTTCTTAATTCCTGTTTTTTCTTTTTCGTTTTGTTCAAGTTCGGCAAGCCATTGCTTTCCGTATTCGCCCATTGTTCTTGCTTGATCAAGTTCTGTACTAAAACCTTTTGCAATATAACCGCCATCTTTAAGAGACGATGAGCTTTCTGGGTTAATTGCAGAAATAAGCATATCAGCAAGTTCAGTAAGGTCTATGATTTTATTATTAGCATCTCTTAAAATTTTACTTTCTGTTTGAGAGAGGATGTTTTTTAGATATGGAATATTTTTAAGGGTTTCTGCCAAAGTGTAACACTCTTTAGGAAGAATAGTTCCGGCAGAGATTTTGCTACACTTTCTTTCAATATCTTGCATTGAGTTTAAAAGTTCATAGAGGTTATCTCTTAGCATTAATTTATTAGAAAGCTCCTCTACTCCATCAAGTCTTTCGTTTATAAGCCTTTCATCTCTTAAAGGTTGGTCAATAAAGAGTCTCATCTTTCTTGCACCCATAGGTGTTTTTGTATGGTCGAGAAGACCAAGAAGAGAGCCTCTTTTTCTTTTAAGACTCATACTTTCAACAAGTTCAAGATTTCTTCTGGTGTTGATATCTATATGAATATATCTGTCATCTTTGACAACGCCAAGTTTTTTAATGTTTGAAATAAATCTTTTTTGAGTTTCTTGCAAATATGCCAAAAGACCTCCTGCAGAGCGGATAGCATATCTTTTGTCTTCAGCATCAAATACTTCAAGAGAGTGCACGCCAAATTGTTTTTTCAAAGTTTTTTCACACTTAGAAAAACTAAAAGCAGTCTCTTCGTACATATAAAAATCAGGAACAACACCAAGTCTTACGCAACCGAGTTGTTTTTGAATAGCAAGTGCACCATAGTTACAAATAATTTCACTTGGTTTAATTCTAGAAAGGGTATCGTCAAGGTATTTTATGTACTCGTTTCCAGTATATTCACACATTTCCATAAGTCCTGTTGAAATGTCTGCCCAACAAATACCGATATTATTTTTATCGGCAAATACAGAGCAAAGGAAATTGTTTTTGTCTGCTTTTAGTACTTCATCCTCAAGAGCAGTTCCAGGTGTTGCAATTCTTACTATTCCTCTCTGGACTAAACCTTTAGAGGCTGAGGGGTCGCTAAGTTGTTCGCATATAGCAACCTTGTATCCTGCTTCTATCATTTTTGCAATATAGCTTTCGCTTGCGTGGTGAGGAATTCCGCACATAGGTGCTCTTTCTTCAATTCCGCAATCTTTACCTGTTAAGGTTAAGTCTAAAACTTTTGCACAAGTTTCTGCGTCTTCAAAAAACATTTCATAAAAGTCGCCTAAACGATAAAAAAGTATGGTATCACCAATTTTTTCTTTTGTTTCCACATAATGAGTCATCATTGGTGAAAGTTTTGATCTATCAGCAATGTCTTTAATATGCATAATTTACTCCTTTACAATTTCTCCTGTAAGCACGGTTAATTTACTTGAAAGAACCTTTACTTTTACAAATTGACCAATCAAGCTTGAGTCACCTGCAAAATTTATATTTTTGTTTGTAAAAGTACTTCCTAGTAAAAAGCCTTTCTTTTTAGGGTGTATATCGGTTACGAGAACATCTACAGTCTTTCCAATGTATTTTTCAGCAATCTCAGTTGCCTTTTTGCTTTGAGAATCAATAAGTCTTCTTAATCTTTCTTTTTTGGTTGCAAGGTCAACCTGACCGTCTAGCTTTTCCGCAACAGTACCTCTTCTTTTGCTGTATATAAAAGTGAAGAGTTGAGCATAACCAACTTCTTGAACCAGGCTAACAGTATCAAGAAAATCCTCTTCTGTTTCTGTTGGGAAACCAACAATAATATCACTAGAAAACTCAATGTCGGGGATTTTACTTTTAGCGTACTTGATTTTTTCTAAGTAAGCTTCCCTTGTGTATCTTCTGTTCATAAGTTTTAAAATTTGAGTACTGCCAGATTGAACAGGAAGATGCAAATAGTGGAAAATGTGTTTAGATGAAGCAATTGTATCAATTACCTCAGTAGAGATGTCTTTTGGATGGCTAGTCATAAATGTAAGCCAGAAATCATAATTAAGACTATCTAATTTTTGAAGAAGTTTTGCAAATGTACAATTTTCATCATTTAGGTCATTTCCGTAAGAGTTGACATTTTGACCAAGAAGTGTTATTTGTTTATATCCTTGTTTTAAAAGCTCCTCTACCTCACTGACAACATCCTCAAGAGGTCGGCTAATTTCTCTGCCTCTAACATAAGGAACAATGCAGTAAGTACAGAAGTTGTTGCAACCGTACATAATATTAACCCAGGCGTTAACACCACTAGTTCTTTTCTTTGGCATTGTATCACGCTTAATGATATTCTCAACTTCAGTAATATCAACAACCTTCTTTTTTGTTGCTTTTCTTTTTTCAATAAAAGTTTTAAACTCTGCGATATTGTGAGTCCCGAAAATAATGTCTACAAAAGGAAATTTTTTCAAAATATTCTCCGGATAATTTTTTTGTTGAGACATACATCCGCAAATGGCAATTATAAGATTTTTATTTTCTTTTTTTAATTTCTTTAATTCACCAATGTGGGCGTATATTTTTTGTTCTGCACTTTCTCTTATAGCGCAAGTATTAAAAAGAATAATGTCAGCCTCTTCTTCTTTCTCACAAGGAGTATATTTCATATCTTCCAAAATGCCCGCAAGTTTTTCGCTCTCGTGAACATTCATTTGACAACCATAAGTTTTAATTAAGTATTTCATATTCATTCCTTCTTTTTGGTGATTGGGGGCGGAAAAGCCACCTTAATAAATATATTTATTATTATACATATGTTAATTATTTTTTTCAACACAAATCGTCAAAGTTACATAGATTTTTTTATTTTTGTACATACTACCCCTAGGTATGTTTTATAAAGCAAAGAAAGTTTTTGGAAAAATTTGTTTAGTATTGTCGGCAATATTTTTTGTGTTGATAATGAGTTTTTTTGCTGTGTTTATAAAAACAACTGCGGGTGTTAAAATAGACAAAACAAAGCTTGCTTTAGGTCAAGAAATAAATCAAACGAAAGTGTATGACAAAAATGGAATAGAATTTGAAACAGAGGGTGTTTTTGATGGTAAAATTTATGTGAAAAGTGAAGATATTCCAAAGGTTGTAAAAAGTGCTTTTATAGCGGTTGAAGATAAGCGGTTTTTGAAGCATAACGGCGTTGATTATATTCGTGTTTTTGGTGCTGTTTTGAATAATATAAAAAGCAAAAAATTTTCTCAAGGAGCATCAACAATAACTCAACAACTTGCAAAAAATACACATTTAAATAATGAGAAAACTTTAACAAGAAAAATGAAAGAGATTAAGCTTGCTTATAAAATTGAAAAGGAGTTTTCTAAAGATGAAATATTAGAGCTTTACCTTAATAACATTTATTTTGGAAATGGTTGTTATGGTTTAGCTAAAGCATCAAAATTTTACTTTGATAAAAAAGTTGAAGACTTAACAATTGGAGAAACAGCAATGCTTGTTGGGGTTATAAATGCCCCATCCTATTATGACCCAATAACTAAACAGAATGAAGCTGAAAAAAGAAAAAAAGTTGTTCTAAAAGCAATGCTTAAAAACAAGGTTATAAATAATGCAGAATATATAAAAAGTGCAAAAACAAGAGAAAATATTGTAAAAACAAGCTTAAAACAAGCAAATATTCATTTTGACTGCGTTTTAAGTGAGGTTTGCCAAAGGTTAAATATCAATAAAATGCAACTTAAAAATATGGGGCTAAAGATATATACAAGCATTGATAAAACTCTGCAATATGAAGTTGTAGATATGTTTTTAGGAAATGAATTTGTTTCAAAAAATCTTTCTAATGGAGAGATAAAAAAAGGTGTTTTTATTATTGATAACAAGACAAAAGGTGTTGTTTGTGCGGTATCTAATAAGGGTTTTAATCTTACAAAAAATAAAAGACAACCGGGTTCAACTATAAAGCCGTTGCTTGTTTATGCCCCTGCTTTTGAAGATGGAATTTTGTATCCAGAAAGCATTATAATTGATGAAGAAATTAATATAAATGGCTATAGTCCAAATAATGCAAACAAAAGATTTTTAGGTGCTATTTCTGTTCGTGAATCTATTGAAAAATCACTTAATGTTCCAGCAGTAAAAACACTATCAAGATTGGGCGTTAAAAGAGGTAAAAATTTTGCAAAAAAATTAGGTATTGAATTCTCTAAAAACGATAATAATTTAGCGCTTGCTTTAGGTGGTATGACTGAGGGGATAACAATAAAAAGTTTGGCGGATGCCTACTCTACTTTCGCTAATTTTGGCACATATGAAGAAAGTGGTTTTGTTGAAAAAATTATTAATTCAAATGGTCATATTTTGTATGAGAAAAGTAGTGCTTCACAAGCTGTTATGGATGGAGCAACGGCGTACCTTGTGACAGATGTTTTAAAAGGTGTTGTTCAAAATGGAACAGCAAAAAGGCTTTCAAGATTTGATTTTGATGTTGCAAGTAAAACAGGTACTGTTGGTCTTATAAACTCAAATAAAAATACAGATGCATATAGTGTGGTGTATACCACAAAACATACTATTGTTTGTTGGGTTGGAGTAACGGGTGTTGGCGAAGGAATGGACAGTATTATTAATGGTTCAACTTATCCAACAGAAATGAGTGGTATGGTTATGGATAGATTATATTCTGTTTCTACTCCTCAAGATTTTGTAGTTCCAGATAGTGTAATTTATAAAGAGATTGATATTCGTTCACTTTCAAAAAACAAGGTTGAACTTGCTCAAAGTCAAACTGAAAACAGGTATAAAATGAAGGCGATTTTTAATAAAAAACATATTCCAGAGATGAGTAATAACAATAATTCTCATAAAACAAAACTGCAAATTTTAATGCAAGAAGGTGAAAAACCGTTGTTAAAATTTAAAACTGAGCCTTATAATGTGTATAATATCTATAGAAGAAATCTTTCAAATTATGAAGAAAAAATAGTCGCAGTAATTGAAGGTGACGGTCAAAATAAAAGCTTTTTAGACTCATCTACGGACTATCAAAACATATATGAATATTTTATTGTGTCGCATTTGAAAGATGATAAAAATAATTTTCAAATCAGTAATAGTATAAAGGTTATGAGTTATTAAAATAAAAATAGATGCTATTTAATAGCATCTATTTTTTGTTTGATTTTATATATGCTCTTAGAGAGTTTAATCTTTGTTCATATTCAAATCTTGTCAATACTGTTTGGTGTATATCTGTGTTACCAATATGGTGAAGAAGATATTTGTCTTCGGTAGAAATTAAGGCTCTTAAGTAAAGAGGATTTTTAATTGCTGATAGATATAACTCATCTAAAAAATCTTGGTATTCTTCACTTTCCCTTGCCATTTCTTTTCCTTGCCAGTATAACCTTTGTGTTTTTGTCCAAACATCTAAAGTGTTTGCTCCTCTTGTGTGGTAAGCATCTATACCAGAGTATTTTAATACTAAGTTTTGTATTTTTTTATCTTTATATTTAATTCCCTGAAGAACACCTTCTATGCTCTTTACTTTTTTACCTCTAAAAGTAAATTCCATAGGGTAAAGATTTGATAGCATTCTTGAAAGATGTTCTTTTGAATTATAACTAATATTGATAAATGTTTCTCCTGAGAAATATTTCTTTTCTTGGTCTTCAATAAGTTCATTATTAAAGTAAAAGTTGCCATCTTTTTCTATAATATCTTTATATTCAAATTCATAATTTTTTCTAAAGTTTTGATATTTTTTTATTTTTCTTTTATTCATACAAATCCCTTAATCAATATTTATAATTTCATATTCTTGAGAACCAAGTCCTAATCTTTCAGCCTCTTCAACAATCAATATTGCGTGTTTTTCTTCCATTCTTTTTACTAATGAAGTCTTGCCTTTGTCTTTTGAGTTTACTATTTGGTCATAACAACATTTGTCGAGTGCTACAGGGTCTAGACTTGCAAATATGCCAATGTCTTCCATTTCTGGTTTTGCAGGATTATTATTACAGTCGCAGTCAATTGAAAGATTATTTGCAACATTGATGTAAACAATATTTTCTGGCTTAAAGTATGAAACTACACTTTGGCAAGCCTCTGCCATACTTTCAAGAAATGCGTCTTGGTTGTGAGAATAACTCCAAAACTTTTGAAGGTCTGTTGTGTTCCCCCATGAATGTATTAACGCTTTACCATTTCTAGAAGCAAGCCCAATGCTCATATTTTTTAATGCTCCACCAAAACCGCCCATTTGATGTCCTTTAAAGTGAGAAAGCATTAACATAGAATTATATTTTTGAATGTTTGCGCCCACGAGGTTATAAGTAAGATGTTTGCCTCCAGTAACTGAAATTTCTATCTCTCCGCTTTCATCAAGGATATCGCAAGGTGCAATATCAAAAAATCCGTGTTCCTTGATGGCTTTCCAATGTTCTTGTGGTTCAAATCGTCTTCCTTTATAGGCGGTACAACATTCAACAATTGTTCCGTTAAGTTTATTTACAAGAGGTTTAATAAGAAGTGGAGACAAAAAATTGTGCCCTCCTGGCTCTCCTGTAGAAATTTTAACCGCAACCTTACCATTCAACGAAGTGTTAAGCGCTTCATATATTTTTGTTAAGCTGTCGGCTGTTATGTTTTTTGTGAAATATACTTTTGATTTATTCATAAAATCACCTCAAGTAAATTATACACTTAATTACAAGTGTTGTAAAATAAAAAAAGAAAGAGCTTGCAAATTATTCGCTTGCCGGCTCTTCTTCTATTTCATTTGTAAGATTGTTGAACATTTCCATAAATAGAATCTCAACATTGGGATGATAACTTCCGCTATTACAAAAACAGACTGTACACATTGGATAAAAATTAGATGGATTTTTATTAAAGGTAATAACAAATCTGTCTTTTAGTCTTTGTATTTCGAGATTGTTTGCTTCTTCTTTTGGCCTATCTTCACTAATCCAAGAAAAAGTATTATCTTCAAGAGTTTTATAATATTGATTATCTACTTTTTTTATTTCATCAAAGAGATTGTCTAAAATATTATAAAAGTCATCAGTTTTATCTATTTCAAAATTAAATTTTGAGTCTCTACCTCTTGCAGTCCAATAAAGGTCAGTATTACCGCCTATTTCCATAGAAAATACATTTCCTTGATTATCGGTTATTTCAAGCATTGAAGAGCATCTATGAGGTATTGGTGGGAGTTTTATCTTTTTTATCATTATTCCTTCTCCGGTTCGTCAGCGTTTATTTGTTTTATGTTTTTTAGTTGGCTTGGTTCGACAACAACTTCTGCTTCTTGCATATTGCTGAAAAAAGCAAGAATATTTTTTTTGTCTATTTCTGCCTCAAAGACATATCCAGTGCAAAAATATCTATTTGCAAACTTTTCAGCCACCTTTTTGCTTAGAGTCCAAGATAAAGCATTGATATGCTCCTTTTTGACAGATGATGTACCTCTATATATTTTAATAGGAGTTTTCATTTTTGAATAAACTTCATAATCATTCTCACCCATTAAAGTTTCTTTGTCTGCATATTTAAACATTTTTATCATTTCAGCTTTTGTAACATTAGGGTTTGAGTTTGGAAATTCTGTATTTGTATAAGCGTCTGCTAAAAGTTTAGAAAACATTTGTTTTGAAACAGAATTTTTAATTATGCCTAAAAAGAATAATCTATAGTTTGGGTCTACAAGAGTGAAGACCTCTTCAATAGAATTGCAACTATCTATAATATCTTTTGTCATTTGTTGCCAAACTCTTAGATTTTCTCTGCTTGTTGTAATATCTAGATATTCAAAGGAAGAATTATCATCACTAGACTTATAAGGCACAATTCCACTTTTTGTAAAAGGGTGGCTTACTATCATTGGTGAATAGTCGGTTAAAATTGGAGAAAAATCTGCAACTGCCTTTGCGTGACTTTTAACTAAAAGTAATGAATCTTTATTTTCCATATTGTTACTCCTTTGCTCTGTTATTTTAACATAAGTTTTTACTTTAGTAAAGATATGACTTAGAAATTTGGCAAAAAGCAAAAATGACTTGTATTTTGTTGTACAAATTTGGTTTTGTTTGATATAATAAAACTTGCTTTTTGAGAGGTATTATGGAAAATACAAAAGATAAAAAATACATTCTTTATGACAAAAAGTGATGATATGCTTAAAGACACTTTTCCTTATGAAGAACCTCAGTTAATAAAGAATTAAAAATTTGCAAAATAAAAACCTCGCTTTTTGCGAGGCTTTTTTTAGTTTTGATTTTCACTAATAATAGTTGCGAGGTTACTTATAATGAAGTTTTGGGCTTTATCTGTAAGTTTTACAGCACTTCTTACCTCTCCGGTAGATGGGTCAACAACTGATTCTTCAATAATTCCCACTTCTTGAGATTTTTCAGTAAGTCTTAATTCATTTACATTTTTTAAAACGGCAACTTTTTCTTCTGTTACATAACCATTACCAACAAGCCAGTTTTTGATAATTGATGCACCAAGATTTCTCATTTTACGGTTGGTTGATTCTTTGTTGATATTCATAACCAAAGTTGAAATAGCTATTGGCTTTTGAGATATTTTTACATTTGCAATATTTACAAATTTGCTGTCAAATTTTGCAGGCCTAACAACTTGAATAACTTCGCCTTTGTTATTCAACACATCAGTTAAAATTGTTGAAGAAAAAGTAATAAGTTCTACAAGTTCTTCCCTCTTGAAAGTGTCAGCTGTGATTGCTGAGTTTGTTAATGGGTCAATCCCGTTTGATAGTGAATTTAAAAAAGAAATTGCTTTTTCTAATTTTTCAATTTTTTCCATATCGATCATAATATCACCCTCTCTCTTGCTTAATTATAACATACATTTTTTAACTAGTAAAGGGGTAATGTTTATTTTATATATTTTTTATTATTATATAATAAATGAGTGAGTTTTGATTGTTTTTTAGTTGATTTTTTGATAGGTGTTGATTTTACTTACGAAATTGCAAAGGATTTTTATTAATTTTAGGTGTTTTACAAAGCTGTGTTCAACACCAGAAATATTTGAGTTGATTTCAACTTGAATTGTCCAAATGTGTGGAAATTCAGTCTTTAGAGAGCCTGAAATTGTCCTTTTCCCTCCATTAAACGGAAAGTCGATTCTTGTCTTAAATCCTTGCTTTTTAAGCTCTTTTTTTAAGGCTCTATATAAAGGTTTATTGCTTTTAATATTTTTCTTAAAATTAGTGCCTAGATTTACTTCACATTTTCTTTTTTTACTAAGACTATGAAAGTCTAAAATATACCTAATTTTATTATCATTAATTAGTTTTTTGATAGTATTTTTGTAATTACTTTCTTTATCAAAATTTGGGTCATCATTATTGTTTTTAGTTTTTGAAATAAAGTGGCAGTTTGTTGATTTATGAATTAAAAGAGCTGTTTTTAAAGCTCCTATTTCTGGGGCTTTATACTTACCTTTTCTGGTTTGAAAAACGCTATGAGGAGAAGAGACCAAAACCTCACCTTGTCCTTCAACATAAATATGGTCAAGAGTTTTATTTTGCTCTAAAAATGATTTTACTAAATTTTCTAATTCATTATAATTATATTCTGTTTCCATACATCTATTATATCATATTATTATGATTATTGTATCAAATTAATTAAAAATAAATAAATATCCACCAGCCTAGCTGGTGGATATTTATTTTGACACAAAATTTGACACAAAATTTTATACTAAAATCGAAACTTTTTTGTGTCAACCTATAATTTTAGGATTAAATATACAACAAAAAGAAAAGTGGCTCAATGCTAGATATTTCCCAGGATTGAACCACTTATTCTTGGTGCCGTTGACCGGACTTGAACCGGTACGACCTTGTGAGTCGAGGGATTTTAAGTCCCTTGCGTCTGCCTATTCCGCCACAACGGCATAATTTTGGAGGCACCACCCAGATTTGAACTGGGGCGTAAAAGTTTTGCAGACTTCTGCCTTACCGCTTGGCTATGGTGCCAGATATGAATAAAGGCAAGTATTACTACCTGCCTCAATGTGGAGCGGGAAACGAGATTCGAACTCGCGACATTTGCCTTGGCAAGGCAACGCTCTACCACTGAGCCATTCCCGCATTTTGCCTTAGCTTGCTCCACTAAGGCTTATTAAGTTGGTGGGAATTGTAGGGCTCGAACCTACGACCGCCTGCTTGTAAGGCAGATGCTCTCCCAGCTGAGCTAAACTCCCATTATCACTCCCCTTCGGGTTGCGACTCATATATAATATCAAATCTTTTTATGTTTTGCAAGTGTTTTTATAATATTTTTTATTTTTTTTTACTTTTTATACTTTTCTTTATAATTTGAGTATTGAAATAATTACTTTTATGTAATATAATATACACATATAAAAAGCACTTGGAGGTGTT
This sequence comes from Clostridia bacterium, assembly GCA_017501645.1. Classification (GTDB taxonomy): domain Bacteria; phylum Bacillota; class Clostridia; order Christensenellales; family UBA1242; genus UMGS2069. The sequence continues at coordinate 34,114 of JAFVWN010000060.1, forward strand.
TTATGGCAAGAGTTTTTGAAGAGATTAGAATATATGATATAGATTCTAAAAGTAAAGATGGGTCAAATAAAAAAACTAAATATATTGAATTTGTTTATGAGTCTGGTAAAATTAAGGATTTTGTGAAAAAATATATTATTGCAGATTACGGCACATATCATTCTTATATGAGAGACGGAAAGTTCGCAAATTCTTTTGATAACTATTATGATTTTGTTACAGCATTACAAGATGTCAAAGTTGATGAAGAGTCTGGGAAAATTAAAGTTTATCATATGAAACCAATAGATTACGGATATGTTCAAGATAAAAAAAGTCCATTGTTTGTTGCTCAAGCGTTTGAAGGTGGAATCAATGGTGTTATAGAACTTGCAAAAGAACTTTATAACAAAAAAGGTTGGGATGAAGAAACCAGAAAAGGTAATCAAACAGTATTCACAGAAACTTGTAAAAACATTATTGAATTAAAAGAACAAGCAGAAGATGAACCTAACGCGTAAACAAACGAAAAAGAAACCTAAAATTTAGGTTTCTTTTTTATTTTTCAAAATGATTTATAATTAAAATATTACTTTTTATCGTTTTCATTATCTAAAGCTGGGTGTGCCATAAGATAATCTTCGTCATCACTTTCAATAACAGAAAAGCCAAATTTTTTATATAGATTAAAAGCTTTTGTGTTGGATTTTTCTACATTAAGGGATAATTGTTTTTCTGGCATCGTGGTTTTATAATAATTGATAATATTTGTCATCATTGCAGAAGCTATTCCCTGCCTTTGATAATCTTTATGCACAGATATATTTATAAGATATATGCTTCCTCCAAGTCTTTTTGAGTTTGGGTTCAAAGTGGCCTCTCCAACAAGAAGTTCGTTTTCATAGCATAAAAAATTATCATTATTTTCATAAAAAACTATTTCTTTTAAGCCTTCTTTAGAATATGGATCTCCAGCTGAATTTTGTTCAACATTGTATATTTATACAAATTCTTCATCTGTTACCGCATTTGCTTTAATGTGTTTGATTGTAAGATTATTCATAATTTCTCTCCTTTTATAAGGATAAATGGCAGATTTTATTTTGTCAATTATATGAGTTATAAAATTTACAATAAATTGTGAGAAATGCACATAAAATTTTCTGTACTTGTTTTTTATTGACTTTATAAAATAAAAGAAATAATATGAAGTTATGGAAAAGATAACAATAGTAATTAATGGTGTTGGTGGCTGTGGAAAAGATACTCTTGTAGAGATTCTAGGCGGTTACCATAAAGTAAAAAACATTTCTTCAATCACTCCAATTAAAGAGATTGCTAAGCATTGTGGATGGAACGGAGAAAAGACAGATAAGGCAAGAAAATTCTTGTCTGATTTAAAGAAACTTTTAACTGAATATAATGAGTTCCCTATGCAGTATCTTCTTGCAGAGCAAGAAGAGTTTTTGCAAACAGACCAAGAGTTTTTGTTTGTACATATTCGTGAACCACACGAGATTGAGAAGTTTAAAAATTCCTCAAAAACAAAAACTTATGCTCTTCTTATAACTCCAAGAGCAGACCTTCAAAACAAAGTTTACGGAAATAAATCGGATGACGAAGTAAATAATTATGATTATGATTTCACTTTTGCAAATGATAAACCATTGGATATAATTGAAAAAGAATGGATTGAATTTGTAGAAAATCAAATTATGACAAGTTTATAAACATAAAAAATGACTTAACTTAGGTTAAGTCATTTTTTGTTTACTAATTATTTTTTATAAGTTTAATAGTTGCAGTTGCGTTTCCGTAACTGTCAGTTGTAATATCTGTTACCTCAAAACTCCAACCAAGAGATGTGCCATCATCAAGATTACCATCTGCATTGTAGAATTGAGATTTATATGTTTCCATATCAAATGAGTCGCCTTCATCAAACAAGTAGTCTTGCTTATCAAGTGCTGTAAGAGACCTATACTCACACTCGGCATCATTTCTTATAAAATGAACAAGGTCATAGTTGCTCTCTAATGAATTATTTGTATTGTGATGCCTATTTGTAGAACTATCTATTTCTGCATTTATATGCCAAAGTCTAATACCTACCAAATTTGGTATTTTAAGTTCATTTGCATCATATTGATTTAGTCCAGTAGCAGTAAACAGTTCAAGTAGAATATATTCATCAAATATTTGTTTTTCGCTATCCCAACTAGGTGTTAGTAGTATAAGCTCTCCACTTGATTGAAAATCGTTGATAGTTATAGTTATTTCATTTGAAAGAGTGTTGTCGCTACTATCAAAAACATAAGGATTTGCCCAGCCCATAGCCATCATATTATATGGGTCGTGACCACCAGTTTTGCCTGATTGCATACTAAATCCACCTGCTGGTTCGCTTTTCATTGATGTGTCATATATGTCTAGAATACCAATAGAGTGAGCAAATTCGTGAATAATTGTGTCTGCTTTTATTCCGTGAATTGTAGATAGATCGTTTTTGGTAAGTTGGCTATATACATTTGGTGATAGTCCATTTATTCCATATGGATCTAAAGCCGAAATCCAACTGAAACTAGAGCGAGAGATGTAGTTGTCAGTTGTGTCACCTACTTTTCTACACCAGCCAGAAGCTACAGCATATCCATTTCTAAAACAGTGATAATTAGAGCCATAGAAAACCATAATATGGTCTATTTTACCATCATGATTTGCGTCATAATCTGCTCTTGTTTCATTTGTCCCACTTTCGTCAAAATACCACTTTACAGCATTTATAGTAAGTGTTGTAATGGCAGAGTCTTTATCGCTATAGTCGGTAGATTTTGTATTAGATTCATACCAAGGGGTTACTTTGCCACTTATTTTTAGGTTACCCCAAGACTCTTCCAAATAATATGTTCTAAGGCTACGGAAAGTAAGGTCTTCATTTTCTCTAAAAAGAGCGGTATTTAAGTCTTCAATTATTTGTTCTCTTTGAGTTTTGTTATTGCTATCTTTAATGGTATCATCTGTACTAATAAATTCATTTGAATCTGTAAACCAAATAGGTATTGCAAGGATTTTTGCCTCACCTTCATAAGGTGTTGTTACATATCCATTTTCTTGCCAATATTTTTGATAATTTTGAGTAATTTCTGTCTTTGTAAAGTCTGCAGTTTTATTAACTTCAACATCATAAGTTACTTGCTTAGTCACACCTCTATATTCATAAGAAAGTGTCACTTTTTTAATGTTTTCATCTGCAGTATTGGAAATTTGAATAGATAAGTTATCTTTACCGTTTATTGCCTCAGGATTTCCTACACTATAAATAGCATATATTTTACCATTTATATAAACATTATTGTCTACTATAGTAAATGCATCTGCACCCATAGGAACAACTAAGCCTGTTAGCTCTTTTTCATTACAAACAGAAACATTTATTTTGAACTCATATGAAGTTATGTTTTCCTCTGCTGATGGGGTGTCCCAATTGTATGTGAAAGTTATTACACTGTCTGCCACTATTCCAAGAGATTTTATTCTCCACTCCCAACCAAAAACAGTAGACCCTGTTTTTACTTCTATATCATTATTAGAGTTTACTAGTGTATAAGCAGAGCTATATGATCCTAGTTCTGTACCATTAAAATAGAACTTAAGAGGAACAACATTAGTATCTGTCTTTTCTATATAGATAGTTCCATTATTTTTAATAGGAGTCATATCATTGCCATAATAAACTTCTATAACTTCATCACTATCTAATGTTTCAACAGCTTCACAGACTAGCTGTTTAATTAATTCGCCACTCTTGTCTTTTATTAAGATATAAAACTTAACAGGAAACAAGAAATCAAACTCATCTATAATTCTAAAGTATGTTTTGTCCTCATCAATCTTAAATTCTATATTATCTTTATGATACTCATCATCACTGTTTTGATAAAACACATCATATTCTTCGAAACCATCTACTATAACGGTTGGCATTTGGTAGAACCTATGAGCAAGAGGAACTTTTAGTTCATAATCAATACCATATTGATTAGACTTTTTAACTTCTACATCACTGTTATTTGCAACCAACGACACAAAAGCTCTTTCAGTAATTGTAATATATATTTTCTTTGTCTCTATTGCTTTTGTGGAGCCATTTTTTTGTAGCTTTATAGTAAGTTGTGGGTTGGCATAAGTTGGAGCATCAGAGATAATAGAAATAACTTTGTTTTCTATACTTGCATAATTATTTCCACTAGAATTCCAAGAATAAATAATACTATAATCTTCACCTGTATAATCTCCAAGATCTACATTAAGTGTATATGATTCTCCTTGAGCAATAGTTATTTCATAGCGACTATTTGCTTCGCTATAAACCAGTTGACTGTCAGTTGTGATATTTAAACTTGGTATAGATGTTTCAGGTGGAATATCTTCGTTATCTGGAGATAGATTGTCGAAAAAGCAACCTGAAAGGAATGTCGGTATAAAAAGGCAAAACGCCAACATTAAGGCTAAAAGTTTATTTTTAATTAAGGATTTTGTTTTCATAAAATTACCCCCCCCCTTGCAACTTTTTACTTTAAATAATAATTTTTAATTTAAGGTTTTGAATGATAATTTATTAAAAAGTAGACTTTTTTCAAAAACCTCATCAGTGTTATATTCTTCTTTTAATTTTTCATAAATATCTTTTGCTTTGTTGAAAGTATTGAGAGAAATAAGCTCAAATATGTCTTCAGTCTTTCCGTGTTGGGTAGTCCCAAGAAGATTGCCACTTCCCCTGCTTTTGTAATCAAACTCAGCAATATCAAAACCGTTAAGATTTTCTTTGAAGAAAAGTATTCTATCTGCTGATTTTTCACTAATGTTTTGTGATAAACAGAAACAATATGCTTGTTGTCCAGCTCTTCCTACTCTACCTCTTAATTGGTGCATAGTTGCCAGTCCAAACTTTTCAGGGCTTACAATAACCATTATGTCGGCATTTTTAACATCTACACCAACCTCAATAATGGTGGTAGAAACTAAAATCTTATAGTCGCTATTTCTAAACAGGCTGAGAGTCTTGTTTTCAGTTTCGCCATCTTGTTTTCCGTGAGCCATAAGGACAATATCTTTTGAAAATCTTTTGCAAAGTTTGTCATACATTGATTTTACTGAAAGGCCTTGATAAAAATCGTCATCATTATCATCAATGTTTGCACAAACAACATATACTTTTGAGCCATCTTGAATTTTGTTTTCAATAAAGTTCCACATATCATTCTCTTTTTGTGGAGATACAATGTTTGTTTGAATTTGCTTTTCTTTTGGAGGATTATTTAGCAAAGATACATCAAGCCCCCCATAATATACAATTGACATACTTCGTGGAATTGGTGTTGCGCTAAGCATTAAAAAGTCTATCGTTGAATTTTTATCAAGGATTGCAGATCTTTGTTTAACTCCAAATCTATGTTGCTCATCAATAATTAAAAGACCAGTTCTAGACATATCTAAATCATCACTCAAGCACGAATGTGTACCTATCAAAAGTGTAGGTTCTAAACTATTAAAAATAGAAACAATTTCTTTTCTTTCTTTTGCTTTTGTTGACGAAGATAAAAACAATACATTAAGTCCAAGTTGGTTAAAATAATTGGTCGCCTCTTGATAGTGTTGTTTTGCAAGAATTTCTGTCGGTGCTATTAACACTGCGTTATAACCACTCTTTACACATACTGCACAAGTAATTAATGCAACTATTGTTTTTCCAGTTCCTACATCACCTTGAACAAGCCTGTTCATAGGGCTTGAAGAGTAAAAATCTTTTTTAATATCGCTTAAAACTTCAAGTTGCGAATCTGTTAACTTGTATGGTAAAAAATCGCAAAATTTATTATAAATATCATCAAAATTTACATATTTTTGCTGTTTTTTGAGGTTTTTGTTATTTTTTAAGTCTTCACTAATTTTAATATAAGGCAAAATATTTTCTATATCAAGCCTTTCTTTTGCAGAGTGTAACTCTTCTAGGCTGTTTGGTGAATGGATGGTTTTAATGGCTTTTTTTAGGCTTAATGTGAATTGTTTTTCTTCAAAAAATTCAGGTAAATAAGTCGGTGTTTCTATCTCTTGAACAGCATCATTTATTATGCTAGAAAGTGTTGTTTGGCCAAGGCCTCCAAAAGTTCGATAGACAGGAAGCAGGTTTGTTCCTTCTTGAATTTTGTTGTGATTTCTAAAACTAGATACAACAAAATAGTTGTGTTTTGTGTTGCTATTTTTGCCATATAAATATAATTTATCGCCAGTCTTAATAGCGTTTTTAATGTATGGTTGATTATACCAAACGGCTTTAAAAGAGTTGTTTTCAATATCTGTACATTCAGCATAAGAATAGTTGAAAGTTTTTTTTATTCTTACAAGTTTTACATCTCCTGTTACTTCACAGTTGATGAGTTTATACTTACCGTCTTCTTTAAAAGTCTCTTTGGAATTAAGGTCATAATAAGTCTTAGGGAAATACATTGCCAAATCTTCCCCAGAATTAATACCTTTATTTTTGAGAATTTGAATTCTCTTTTCCCCTATTCCTTTTATATCTTTAAGTTCCATATTTGTATTATCTCATAAATGATTAAATTTATCAAATATATTTGTGTTTTAATTAAAAATTAAAAAAGAAAAGACTCTCAGGTTTGAGAGTCTTATATCTTATTCAATACTAATTAAGTAATAGTACAATGGTTGACCACCCTTATGGCAAGCAACCTCAAGATCAGGATACTTTTCAGCAAGTTTTTCAACTAGAGCGTCAGCCTCAGCCTCTTGAACATCAGTACCAGAGAACAATGTGATTGTTGAAGCGTCTTCTTTGAGAAGTTTCTCAACAGTAGCAATTGTTACATCTTGGAGCTCATTACCCTTAGCGATAATATGTTTTTCGTTAAGACCAATGAAGTCACCTTCTTTAAGTTTGAAGCCATCAATAGAAGTTGCTCTTACTGCGTATGTTACAGAACCGCTTGTTACAGTACCAATAGCTGCAATAAGGTTTGCTTTATTATCTTCTACACTAGCTTCTGGGTCAATATTGATTGCAGCAGTAATACCTTGAGGAACAGAGTGTGTTGGAACAACAACAATGTTTCTTCTTGAAAGGTCATTAGCAAGTTCAGCAGCAAGAACAATATTTTTGTTGTTTGGAAGTACAAATACTGTTTCAGCAGGAACTTTGTCACAAGCTTTTGCAATATCTTCTGCACTAGGGTTCATAGTTTGACCACCCTCGATAACATAGTCAACATTGAGGTCTCTAAATAGGTCTGCAAGGCCTTGACCTGCACAAATTGAAACAACACCAATAGGTTTAAGTTGCTCTGGTTCGTTTTGGATTTTAAGAGCTCTGTTTTGCTCAAGCATATTTTCAATCTTAACACCGTTAATTTCGCCAAGTTTTAATGCGTGAGTTAAAGCAACGCCAGGTTCGTTAGTGTGAACATGGACTTTGATTAGGTTTAAGTCTCCAATACAAATTACGCTGTCGCCAAGCCCCATAAGTTGTTCACGAAGTTTGTCGATATCAGCTTCCGTAGTTTTCTTATTAATATTAATAACAAAAAATTCTGTACAATAAGCAAATTCAATATCAGCAAGGTCATTATAGTCAACTGTTGGCATATCTGTGCTATCAGTTGGAACAGTGTCATCAAACTCAAAACTGAGTTCACTTTCATCACCCATTACAACTTTTAAGAAACCGCTAAGTACAACCAAAAGACCTCTACCACCGGCGTCCACAACGCCAGCTTTTTTAAGAACAGGAAGCATTTCAGGAGTCATCTTTAAGATTTCCTCACCTGCTTGAATAGTGTCTTTCAAGAAGTCTTCCATTTCACTAGTCTTTTTAGCAATTTTAAGTGATTCTTCAGCCATAACTCTTATAACTGTGAGGATTGTACCCTCTTTAGGTTTAGTTACAGCTTTATAAGCAACATCGGCACCTTCTTTAAGAGCTTTAGCAAAAAGCTTAGTGTTGATTTCTTTTTCATCAACTAAAACAGATGAAAAACCTTTTAAAATCTGTGACAAAATAACACCAGAGTTTCCTCTCGCACCTTTTAAAGCACCTTTACTTACAGCGTCAGCAATGTCTTCAAGGTTATTTGTTGTAATCATATTAACCTCTTTGACAACCGAACGCATAGTCATTGACATATTTGTACCGGTATCACCGTCTGGAACCGGGAATACATTGAGTGAGTCAACATATTCTTTATTATTCTCTAAATAATTGGCGCCCGAAATAACCATTTTTCTAAACTGAGCACCTGTTACAATTTTACCCATTTTTCCCCCGAATATATTAAAGTAGGTTTATGTTATACTCTAACACCTACAACATTTATGTTGATTGAGTCTACAATCATGCCTGTAAACTGTTCAACATTATATTTTACTGATCTTCTTACAGACTCAGCAACGGCACTAATACTTACGCCGTATTTTAATATTATGTCAAGGTCGATGTGTATGCGGTCACCAATAGTTAGGATTTTTATACCTCTACTTTTGCGTTGCTTGTTAACCATTTCTCTAAAAGAGTCGCCGAATTTACGAGCAACTAAATCAACTACTCCATAACATTCCAAAGCGGTATGACCAACCACTTGAGCAATAGACTCGTCAGTTACAGAAATTTTCCCATATGAATTTATGGTATTTACAGACATTGTTTACTTTCCTTTTTTATTTTTTTTGGTGTCAAAAAGTAAGACTCTTACTCCTTATACCTTATATAGTTTACTATATATTTGACTGTTTTGCAAGTTTTTTTTATAATCAGTGCTAAAAAAATACACTTTTTATATACAAAATAACTGGAATTACTTGCAATTATTTTTCGTTTGTGCTATTATAACTGCGTTAGTTAAGTACTATTGGAGGGAAAATACAATGAGTAGAGTATGTAGTGTATGCGGAAAAGGCAAAATGACTGGTAACACAGTAAGCCATTCTAATATAAAGACAAAAAGAGTAACAGCTCCAAATCTTCAAAAAGTTGAAATCGAAGAAAATGGTAAGGTTACAAGAGCATATATGTGCACTAAGTGTATGAAAGGTTCTAAGAAAGACAAATAATTAGGGCGTAATTTACGCATCTATCTTTGTTAATAAAAAACATCTCAAACAGTCATTTATGTAAATAAACTCCTGCTTGGGATTTTTTTATTGCCTCGATATATACGCAAATTCCACCCTAATTAACCAAAAAGAAAAGTATGGTTGATTAATAAGAGAACGAAACAGTCATTTATGTAGTATTCTCCTGCTTCGATTCTCTCTTTTTTCTTTCTTAAATAGTCAAACTTCGCCCTAATTGACTTAGCAAAATATGTGAGAACTATTAAATAATAAAATATCTCAAACAGTCATTTATGTAAATAAACTCCTGCTTGAGATTTTTTTATTGCCTCGATATATACGCAAATTCCACCCTAATTAACCAAAAAGAAAAGTATGGTTGATTAATAAGAGAACGAAACAGTCATTTATGTAGTATTCTCCTGCTTCGGTTCTCTCTTTTTTCTTTCTTAAATAGTCAAACTTCGCCCTAATTGACTTGGCAAAATATGTAAGAACTATTGAATAATAAAATATCCCAAACAGCAATTTGTGTAATATTCTCGCCTGCTTGGGATTTTTTTATTGTCACGATATATAGGCAAGTACCCTAGTTTACTTTGTAAAAGATATATTAGTAAAAAGCCCAAACGGTTCAAGAGTACAGTTTGGACTTTTTTATTTTATTTAGATTCTAAAGATTCTTCTTTCTTTGCTTTTTTGATAAACATTTTTAAAAATGCACCTAAAAATCTTGGTGCTTTAATAGCTATTATTGTCATAAACACCCCCTACTCTTTCTGTTTTATTGTATGAAAGGGATAATTTTTGTGTGAAAAAAACACAATCATCAAGATTGCGTCTTTTATGTTTATTCAAAACAACTTTTGTCAATATCAAAACCAATTGGAGAACAACTAGGAACTAACGGAAATGGCAAATCGTTGCTTGGCTTAACTTTAAAAGCTAGGCTTATAAAAGCGGTTATATTAACCCCGCTTGTAACACAAATAACAGTGTCTTTATCATCATATTTATATACAATGTCTTTAAGGGCTTCCCTTATTCGTAATTGACAGTCAAGCCAAGATTCCTTATTACTATCACCCTTTTGACCTTTGACCGCTTCAAAAACATTATTAAATTCATTAAAACGGGAGTCTTCATATATTGGAAGATTTAAGAGTTTATTTATTATGGTAGCCGTCTTTTTACATCTGTAATATGGAGATGTATAAATTGCCTTTAAGTTTGAATAGCTAGACATCATATTAAGAAGTTCGGCTGTGATTTCAGCATCTTTTACTCCCAGTGGTTGAATGTCATCATTTTGACTAGGAGGGTTGTTTTTTTGTCTTAAAGCGTGGTGCACATAAATAATTCTCATATATAAATTCCCTTAAAATGACTTTATATCATCACGAACAGATTCACCGTTTCTTGTGTAATCCTCGTAAAAAGCAGAAGCTATTTCAGGAGGCATAAGCGGAAGTTTTGGAATGTCTAAAATATTTATCCAAGTTGGCTTATAGAGTCCGTTCTTGTTGTTTTTATCAAACTCTTCACCATTACCCGTTCCAAACTCTCCACTTATCCATTCGCAGAGATAAAAAGACTCAATATTTATTTTATTTTCGTATGTATACACTTTTTTTATGGGCTTAACAGTAATACCAAACTCTTCATAGACCTCCCTGATAACACCTTGAGTTTCAGTTTCTTCCCCTTCTAGACCGCCACCAGGAAAAGTGTAGTAAATTTCACCATCTCTTTCTCTGTACATAGAAGCAAGTTTGTTGTTATTTATTATAATACCTCTCACTCTTGCTCTTTTGTTTTCGCTCATAGAAAATCTCCTATTTAAATCAATAATAGTTAGTTATGTTTCTTGAAAAATTTAGCAATTTGTTCACCGTAATCGTTACCTTTTAAGGCTCTTACAGTTTTTCTCATATTCTTGGCGTTAAATATAGTTGAACTGCTAACCAAAATATCAGCACCAACTTTTCTTAATAGCTTAGAATTTTTAACATTAACGCCACCATCAATTTCAATGTAAACATTTCTGTTTAACTCGTGAATTTCAGCAACTTTTTCAGCAGAACCAGGGATAAATGTTTGACCATAGTTTCCAGGTTCTACACCCATTACAAGTACAACATCTGCAAGTCCAGATTCTACAATATCTTTAATTTTATAGGCAGGAGTTTTGGGGTTTATTGCAATACCTGCTAAAATATTCTTGTCTTTAATCTTTTTAAGAAGTGCTTTTGCATCTTTTGTTGCCTCATAATGGAAAGAAATGATGTCTGCACCTGCTTTAATATAGTCACCAACAACACTCTCTGGATTTTCAACCATCAAGTGTACATCAAGCATAAGACAGGTGTGAGCCTTTACAAAGTTGACAAGATTGTGGTCAAAAGTTTTTCTTTCAACAAACTTGCCGTCCATTACATCAAAGTGGATAAAGTTTGCTCTTGCATTCTCAACATCTTCAACGGCTTTGATTAAAGCTTCTTTATTGTTATAGTCTATACAAAGTATAGAGGCTGATACTCTTTTAAACATAATGATAATTTCCTTTCGTTTTTTTAATTATTTCACACAAAAAATAGTGTTGTCAAATAAATTTATTGATTTTCAGTTTCTTCTTTTAATACTCTTCTTCTAAGTTGACCACAAGCACCATCAATATCTGCACCCAAAGTTCTTCTAGTTGTTGCAGAGATACCTGCGCTTTTTAGCCCTTCAAAAAACTCAGTGACTTTTTCCTTGTTTGCTGGAACTAAAGGGCTTGTAGGCGTTCTATTGATTGGAATCATATTGATATGAGTCATAACACCTTTAGTTAAAGAGGCTATTCTTCTTGCGTCATCTTTGCTTACATTTCCTCTTGAGAGTATGTATTCAAAAACTATCCTTCTTTTTGTTTTCTTATAATAATATTGAATAGACTCAATTAAGTCAGCAAGACTATATGCGCTAGCAATATTCATAATTTTTCTTCTGTTTTCATCAGTTGTTGCGTGAAGAGAAATGGTAAGAGTTATGCCTAAGTCTTCGTCTGCAAGTTTTCTAATTTTAGGGGCAATTCCGCAAGTTGAAAGGCTGATATTTCTTTGGCTTATATTTATTCCTTCATTTGAAGAAATAAGCTTTATAAATTTAACAACATTGTCATAGTTATCTAGTGGTTCACCGCTACCCATAAGAACAATATTTGTTATCTTGCGGTCTTCTTTAAGTCCGCCACCTAAATATTTATTAACGGCTAAAACCTCGCCCATCATTTCACCGGCAGATAAATCTCTAAGCTTTCCGTCAATGCCAGAAGCACAGAAAACACAACCCATTCTGCAACCAACTTGTGTAGAAATACAAATAGTGTTTCCGTACTTGTATTTCATAAGTACGCCTTCTACAATATTGTCATCAGCAAGCTTAAAAAGGAACTTAATTGTGCCGTCTTTACTGATAAACTCTTTATAAATAGTTACAGGGGTGGCGGTAAATTCTTTTGCAAGTTCTTCCCTCAACTCTTTAGGGAGATTGCTCATATCTTCAATAGGTGTATAGTTTGCTGCAAAAGAAAATATCTGTTCAGCACGAAAACGCTTAACAGTTCTTGCATCCATTTCTGCTTTCAGTTCATTTAATGTGTATTCTTGAAGTATTTTCATAATTTTTAATCCATATTTGAAGGAAATACAATAGGTTCAAATCTCATACCAATTGCAAATTTCCTTCCTCCAAAAAGTTGTTTTGCAGGAATTACTTTTCCGCCTGGGAACTGTGCTTCAACAATCTCAAGTACGCCTTGACCACATTTTACAAAAACACCAAGTTTAGCACTACTTGGAGCAATGATTGTTCCCGGATTTGTTTCTTCTGTTTCAATGTTTGCAATCTTAGCTCTAAAGATTTTTACTTGTGTATCATTAAGAATCGTTCTTGCGATTGGGTCAGGGTTTGCACCGTGTACTAGACACTTGATTTGTTTTGCAGACTTGTTCCAATTGATAATACATTCGTCCTTGTTTATCTTTTTAGTTATAGTTGCATCTGCGTGTTGTTGTTTTGCTCTAGTAACAGTTCCGTCTTCAATTTTATCAAGAGTTTCAAGGAGTAAATCACTACCAAGAACTGCAAGTCTTTGCATAAGTTCTCCAGAAGTTTCATTCTCTCCTATTTTTGTTTTAATAACGCTCAAAATGTCGCCTGTGTCAAGACCTGCTTCAGTTTGCATAATTGTAATACCTGTTTCTTCATCTCCGTTAAGAACAGCAGTTTGAACAGGAGAAGCACCTCTGTATTTTGGAAGCACAGAGCCGTGAACATTGATAATGCCAAATTTAGGAATATCAATAATTGCTTGGCTTAAAATTTGACCATAGGCAGCGGTTATCATTAAGTCTGGTTGAAGCGATTTTAATTCTTCAAGGCCGTCTCTAGAGATTTTTTCGTATTGAAGAACCTTAATTTTGTTTTTTAGAGCATACTCTTTTACTGGAGAAGGTGTAAGCTTGTTACCTCTTCCAGAAGGTTTATCCATTTGAGTTACAACAGCAATAACTTCGTGTCTTGATGCAATAAGCTTTTCAAGACTAGGTATTGCAAATTCAGGTGTTCCTAAGAATATAATTTTCATATTGTCTCCTTTTTTGTTGTTGACTTTTTTAATTAAATGGTTCACATTTCATATTTATCAAATATTTCTTTTATTTTGTCATAATATTTTACACACAAGACAGTTAAAACACCTTGTTTTGTTTTATTATTTATTTTATTAATATCCACATAAATTTCATCATCAATTACTTTCATTTCTTTTGTCTTTTTATCAAACCAATTTAAAAATGTAAAAAATACATGTTTATCTCTCGTTCTTGGCAAACCTCGATTATATTCAACGCAACTAATTTCAATAAGCATTTTTAATATATCAAAATAAGCCTCTGGATATAAAAACAATAATTTATAAAGCTCATACTCCTTTAACATTAGACCTTTATTATTTACTATTTTTTCTGTCATAAATGCAACTAATTCAATAAATTGTTTTTCAGTAAATTTAGAATGAATCATCTTCAACTCCAAACTTGTAGGCTCTATGCTTGCATGAATAATAGAAGCAATTACTTCATACAAAACAGGATCCATTTGTTGAAATTCTTTTAATGAAAAATCTGTCTTCATTTTTTCTCCTTATTTAGTGTTGACTTTTTTGATTAATTAGAATATAATACTTATATAGATGGTTGATACACCTAACTGACTTAGTCGACGAGGTGGCCCGGTACGAATTATTTTCGGTAACCAATCCCATCTATTTTTTTTGCTATTTTTTCTTTTCTTTCCTTTCTTTTCTTTCGAGTCGGGCAAGTTTGTCTTGATAATCATAATATTCATCATAACTATCAAACATACGAATTGCCTTATCTATATATAAGATTCCATCAAGGTGGTCATACTCGTGGCAAAAAGCTTTAGCAGAGAAACCAACAAAAGTTCTTTCAACAAAGTTACCGTTTAAGTCTTGGAACTTTGCAACAACTTCATTTGGTCTTTCAACTTCACCACATTTGTTTGGGACAGATAAACAGCCTTCAATTAGGTTTTTATATTTGCCTTTAGTTGATAAAATTTGAGGGTTTACAACATATACAAGCTCTTTTTTATCAATTATAATGAAAGCTCTTTTCAAAACACCTACTTGAACAGCAGAAATTCCAGCACCGTCTTCTTTTTTCAAGGTGTCTTCCATATCTTTAAAAAGGTTAACTAAAGATGAATCAAAAACGGTTACTTCTTTAGATTTCTTTCTTAATACTGGGTCATTTTGTTTTAATACATTTCTTAAAGCCATTTTATTCTCCTAACTTAATGATGCAGGGTCTATTTCCACAAATACAGAAACATCACGGTTTTTGACAGTGTTAACCTGCTCATATATTTTACTTATAATTTGGTCTGCGTTTTGAGGTTTGAGACGCATAAGGATTTGGTATCTAAACTTATCCTGTATGCGACCTACAGGGGATTTCATAACACCAAGATAAATAAATTCCCCCATAAACTCACTTGCAAGTTCTTTCATTCTATCATAATACACTTTTGTATGCTCTTTTGCAAGGTCTTCGTTAAAGCTAGTAAACAAAAGCCTTATAATCTTTGAAAAAGGTGGATATGAAGTAACTTCTCTAAGGTTGATTTCTTTTCTATAAAATGAAGTATAGTCATATTTACTAGCAAGCCTATATATATAGTTTCTTGAAGCATATGATTGTAAATAAATCTCCCCTGCCTTATCCGCTCTTCCAGCACGACCTGCAACCTGAGTAATGAGGTTAAATGTTCTTTCAGGCGCTTTAAAGCTACTTTGGTGCAGACTTACATCTGCATCAACAATACCAACAAGTGTTACACTTGGAAAATCGTGTCCTTTAGCTATCATTTGAGTTCCGACAAGAATTTGAGCTTTCTTTTCTCTAAATTCGGCAAGCAGTTTAGCGTGAGCTCCTTTTGTCTTAGTTGTGTCATTATCCATTCTAAGAACTTTCACATCTGGGAATAGTTCGTTTAGTTCTTGCACAACCTTTTCTGTTCCAACTGAGCCTTGTTTGATATTGTCGCTTCCACACTCTGGACAGACATCAAAGACTCTATATCTTTTATCACAGTAATGGCACTTTAGAGCATTATCAAATTTATGATAAACAAGTGAAACATCACAGCTTTCACATTTTGCAACCCAACCGCATTCTTTACACATTAAAAATGAAGAAAAGCCTCTTCTATTAATAAATAGCATTGCTTGGTTGCCCTCTTTAATGGTTTTATCAAGAGCGTCAATCAAAGCTCTAGAGAATATGCCAGGGTTACCATCTTTGATTTCTTTGCACATATCTATTATTTGAATTGGAGGAAGGTCTCTTTTGTTGATTCTATGCTTCATTTCAATGAGTTCGTAAGTTCCAATCATTGCTTTGTGGTAACTTTCAATATCAGGAGTTGCGCTTCCCAAAACCAAAGAACAGTCCGCAAGTTTTGAACGCATAATAGCTACTTCAATAGTGTTGTATCTAGGGTTTGATTCACTTATATAAGAGCCGTCATGTTCTTCATCAATAACAATAAGCCCAATATTTTTAAGCGGTGCAAAGATGGCGGAACGAGCTCCAACAACAATTTTTGCATCCCCCATCAATATTCTTTTCCATTCGTCAAATCTTTCACCAGCTGAAAGTCCGCTGTGAAGCAGTGCTACATTATCACCAAAACGGCTACGGAAATTACCAAGAACTTGTGGGGTTAAAGAAATTTCAGGAACAAGCATAATTGCTGTTTTGCCTTTTGCAATCACATCTTCAATTGTAGACATATAAACTTCAGTTTTGCCACTTCCAGTAACTCCGTGAAGAAGATATGTATAACTTTTAGAAAGAATTTGCTCTTTTGCTTTTTGTTGAGCGTCAACAAGAGTAACTTTGTTTGCAGCAACCAAATTGTCAGTTGCGTAAGGTTTTCTTCTTTTTACTTTTACCCTTGATTTTAAAATATCATTTTCTTTTAGCTTGTTAATTGCACTAGCTCCAAACTTTTTATTAAGTTCTGCTTGAAGATATGAACCATTTTCAAGCATAAAGAGTATTGCATTTTCTTGGGCGTGTGAGTTTTTTCTAAGAGATGCCATATAATTAATTGCCTTGTCCTTATCCTCAAGGTAAAGTTCAATTTCTTCGAGTTCTTTGACTTTTCCGCTTCTCATTTCTGCAGGTAAAAATAGTCTTAAGGCATCACACATTCCAATATTATATTTTTCTTTCATAAAATCGGCAATTTTCAATTGGTCAGGCAGAATGCACGCAAAGTTTTCAAGAGGTCTTATAATATCTTTAATTTTGCTAGGGTCATACATTGGTGCGTCAGTAATATCAATGATATACCCCTCCATTACTCTGTTTGCAAAAGGAACAAGCACTCTCATTCCCTTTTGGTAATTGTCTGCATCATCAAAATGGTAGTCAAAAACCTTGTCTACCAAACTGCTAGCGATATCAACAATTACTTTTGCAAACATAATTTCTCCTTTAATATGTATATAATATAACAAATATATTATAATTTATCAATTAAAAATTAAAAACTGCAAAATAAAAGTTAGCATAACTGCTAACTTTTTGTTTGTTTATAACTCTAATTTTGCTCTTTCAATAGTGTATTCACCATTATGGAATTGGTTACTTGCGAGCTCAATAGGTTTAACTCTTTTATTGTCTTTAAAAAATTCTGGGCGTTCAATCAATAATTCCTTAGCTCTTTTTGAAACTGCGGTAACGAGAGCATATCTGCTCTTTGCTTTTTCAATCATAACTTCAACAGGTGGATTAATCATTGCCATAAAATTTCTTCTCCTTGAATAAATGTATTATAGCACACAAGTGATACTCTTATACAAACGATTTTACAAAATTTTTTATTTTTTTAAGATAAATTAATTTTTGTTAAAAAATCATCTTCGCTGAGCACTATTATTCCAAGACCTAAAGCTTTATCTAGTTTAGAGCCGGCATCTGTTCCAGCAATAACATAGTCTGTGTTTTTAGAAACTGAACTTACAACATCTGCCCCCAAGCTTTCAAGAATTTTTGTTGCTTCTGGCCTAGACATTTTTGAAAGCGTGCCAGTCAAAACAACTTTTTTGCCAGAGAAGAAACTGTCTTGAACCTCTGCTGTTTGCTTGTCTTGAACTTGTATGCCAACTTCTTTTAATCTTTCAAGTTCCTCAATATTTGCAGGATTGTTGAAAAAGTCTACTATTCCCCCAGCGACAATATATGAAATGTCATCTAAAGTTATTAATTCTTCAACTGTTGCATTCTTAAAGGCTTCAAAAGTCTTGTAGTGGCTTGCTAGTTGTTTGGCGGTTTTGATACCTACATTATCAATACCAAGAGCAAATATAAATCTTGCAAGTTCTGGATTTTTACTATCACTTATACTTTTTAATATTTTAGCAACTTTTTTATCTTTAAAATTTTCTACCGCATATAATTGTTTATCTGTGAGCTTGTATAAATCACTATAGCAATTTATTTTGTAAAGTTCATAGAGTTTTTCGATAGTTTTTACACTTAAATCAACAATGTTCATTGCTTGTTTACTGCTGAAAAATGCAAGTCTTTCGATAATTTGTTTAGAGCATCCAAAGTGATTAGGGCAAGTTGTTTCAATATCTCCCCAAACAAGTTGAGAACCACAAACAGGACAAACTGTTGGCCTCTCAATTTCTTTAGAACCTTCTAAGTCTTGAGCAAGTCCAAGAACCTCAGGGATAACCTCATTGCTCCTTCTAATGAATATTCTTGAGCCGATTTTAAGCTCTTTCCTCTGTATTTCACTAAAGTTATTAAGGGTTGCTCTTGAAACTGTTACACCACAAAGTTCAATTGGTTCAAGTACTGCAACAGGAGTAAGTCTTCCGCTTCTGCTTACTTGCCATATAACATCTTTTAAGATTGTAGTGGTTTCTTCTGCTTCAAATTTATACGCAAGCATTCCTCTAGGGAATTTGATAGTCTCCCCCAGTTTGTTTCTAACAGCAATGTTATTAATCTTGATAACCATACCATCAATCAAGAAATCATATTTACTTTTTTCATTTGCAACTAGGTCTATTTGTTTTTTAATTTCATCTAGACTGTGTACAACTTTAAATAATGGGTCAACCAAGAAACCATTATCAATTAAAAATTTGTGTTCTTCTTGTTGAGAAGCAAAAACTTTATCTTCAATATAATTAATATTGTATGCAAAAAAGTCTAAATTTCTAGATTTTGTAACTTTTGGGTCAAGGTTTCTTATAGCGCCAGCTGCAGCATTTCGAGCATTTTTAAGTTTATCATTGTGTGTGAGGTTGTATTTTTCAAGTTCGCTTAATTTCATAATGCCCTCACCTTGAACCACAACAAGTCCCTTATATGGAATGGTTAGAGGTATTGTTCTTATCGTCTTTACTTGGCTGGTTACATTTTCTCCAACTTCACCATTACCTCTTGTTGCGCCCATATCTAGTTTTCCATTTCGGTATGTTAAAGCTAAACTTAGCCCGTCAAACTTATGCTCTAAAGAAAATTCGTGTTTAAAAGAAATAATTTTTTGATTTCTTTCTACCCATTCGGTAATCTCTTCAAAAGACTGTGCTTTATCAAGACTCATAAGCTTTCTATAATGTGTGGTTTTTTCAAACTTGTCTAGAGGTGTCCCCCCAATTTTATTTGTTGGAGAAGAAGGTAAAACTATGCCTGTTTGCTTTTCTAAAACACTGAGTTCGTCATACATTTTATCCCATTCTTTATCACTGATTGTTGGGTTGTCTAGAACATAATAATCATAAGAAGCCTTACTAATTTTTTCTATTAAATTGTTCATTTTTTCTAAGATTTTTTCATCCATAACAATTTACCTTTCTTTAGTTATTTTATGCAAAATTGTCAATTTTTATATGTTTTTTACAATTTATTTGTTGTATTTTGCGTTTTTTTACTCAATTATTTCAAGATTTGCATATTTTAATGATAGTGTTTTAATGCCAACAGTATCAAACTTAATTGTAACAAAACCTGCAGAGAAATCTGTGACTTCAACCGTGATTGTTCCAATGCCAAAATGAGGATGTTTTACAACTGTTCCACGAGTGTATTTTGAAAAGTCTTTTGATGGGCTTGCTTTTTGTGTTGTTGGCTTAGAAGTTGGTTTATTGCTGTTGAAAATGTTTGCTTTTGAAGCTACTGAGTAATCAATTCGTTGGTCAAATCTATCAACAATATTATCTTCGTCATAATCAAAAATTGCTTCTTTTTTGCTTTGAGAATTATTTTGAGAACAGCCCTCATCTATTGCTTCTTCTAAGAATCTTGAAGGTACAGTATACTCACTTCTTTTACTTTCAAAGCTAAATCTTGTTTTTGCTCTTGATAAGTATAGTCTTTCTTTTGCTCTTGTGATAGCAACATACATAAGTCTTCTTTCTTCTTCAAGTTCGTTAGGGTCACTGCTGTTGATTGCTCTTGATAATGGGAACAATCCATCATTTAGTCCAATTATAAACACAACTTTGAACTCTAGTCCCTTTGCTGCGTGAACAGTAATTAAACTTACATTGTTGTCATCTTCATTCATACTATCAATATCTCTAAGAAGAGTTATTGATTGCAAATATTCTTCAAGGTTTGCTGTTGTATTTGCATCTGCAAATTCTTTGACTGAAAGTAAGAAATCGTCAACATTCATTTGTTTGTTTACATCTTCATCCGTCTTATTTCCAATTGCTTCCTTGAAGTCAACTTTATTAATCATATATTCAACAAATTCATAGAGAGGCATACATTCTGCTTTTTGTTTTAGTTCAAGCATCAAGTCTTTTACCTGCTCAAGTTTTTTACCTGCTGAGCCAGGAATTAATCCTTCGACAATTGTTTGATACATACTTTTACTATAAGTTTCAGCGATTGCAGAAATTTGAGCAACGGTTGCATCACCTATTCCCTTTTTAGGGAAGGCAAGCATTCTTCTTGTTGCCTCATCATCATTTGGATTATGAATTAATCTTAAATATGCAATAATATCTTTAATTTCTTTTCTCTCAAAGAATTTGAAGCCCCCATATAATTTATATGGAATACCATAGGTAATCATTTTTTCTTCGACCGCACGAGAAAGAGAGTTTACTCTCATAAGAACTGCAAAATCTTTATAACTGTATCCATAATAGTTGCAAAGACTTTTTATTGTACTTGCGATATGTTCGGCTTCTTCAGTTTCGTTATAAGTAGAAAAGTTTTCGACTCTTGCCCCATCATCATTATCTGTCCAGAGCAATTTTTCAAGTCTATTTTCGTTCTTTTTTATTAGTTTATTTGCGGCTGTTAAAATCTTTTTTGTTGAGCGGTAGTTTTGTTCAAGTTTAAATACTTTTACATTCTTGAAATCTTTTGTAAAAGCGAAAACATTAGTAACATCTGCACCTCTCCAAGAATAAATGCATTGGTCTTCATCACCAACGGCAAAAATATTATTATGTTTTTCAGCAAGCAGTTTTACTATTTCATACTGTGAACGGTTGGTGTCTTGAAACTCATCAACATGAATGTACTTAAATTTGTTTTGATAGTATTCGAGCACTTCAGGAACAAGTAGAAATAATTCATAAGTTTTATTAAGAAGGTCATCAAAATCAAGGGCATTACACTTTTTAAGTTCAGCTTCGTATTCTTTAAAAACAGAAATAATAATTTCTCTCTTTCGTGGGTCGCTGATGTTTTCTGCATAGTCATCAGGTGGAAGTAAGTGGTTTTTTGCATTAGAAATATGCCACATAATTGTGTCAGCGGTAATGTTTGTGTTTTTTGGTTCAAGAAGCCTTTTTACTGTTCTTGTTTTTTCTACATCTGTGTATATTGAAAAGTTTGCTGTGTAACCAATCTTATCTATATCTCTTCTTAAAATTCTTGAACACATAGAGTGAAATGTGCAAATCCACATATCTTGAGAGTTGCCTATCATTTTTTCAAGTCTTTCCCTCATTTCATTTGCCGCTTTATTAGTAAATGTGATTGCAAGAATGTTGTAAGGAGCTATATTTTGGTCGAACACCATATGGGCTATTCTATGAGTAAGCATTCTGGTTTTTCCGCTACCTGCCCCTGCAGTCACAAGTACTGGACCGTTGACAACTTCGGCGGGTATTCTTTGTTCTTGACTTAAATTTTCTAAAATCTTACTCATTTTTTTATTCCTTTGCTTATAATTTTTACGGTAATTATTGTATCATATTTTAGGTGTTATAGGCAAAGCATTTTAAACATTTATAAATATTTATACATTTTCATTAGAGAGCTTCATTTCTTCTAAAACTCTTCTCTTAATCGCTCTATAACGCTTACTTAATACATACATATATTTTTCTTTTTGTACATCATTAAGTTTGTCATAGATTTCGTGCTCGATAATTTGTGCTAAAGGATTTATTGTGTCAATGTCTTTAAGAAGAATTTTCTTTACTTTGTTATATAAAGCGTCTTCTTCTATCTTTTTCTGTGATGAAATTATAGCGTACTGAATCCTTGCGGACAAACAGGCTTCGCTATAAGATTTTGGTGGTTCGCCATCATCTCCGTTACTTAGTAATTTTAATCTATTTTTTGCCTTTTGTGCTAGTTGTTTGATTGAACTCATAATTGTTCTCCTTTTTTATTAAAATGCTCGTTTATTCTACTCTCTATAAAATAAACATTGTTATGAGAAACAATTTTTATCAAAACAAGTCAAAGTTACTTAAAAAACGACAAAAAAAACTAAAGACAAAAAACGGTCGCTTTTTGTTAAAACTGAAGAAATAAATTAATAAAGTTACAAATTTTAGCGTAATAATAACTATATTGAAACAAATTAATTTGTAAATATAAAGGCTTGTTGTTGATTATTATTAATAAAAACAAACAATTGTTATGCATTGACTTTAAAAATTACAATTTTAAAATTACTATTTGTTATTAAAAATTTGCAAAGAAAAAGGTATGCAAATTTGCATACCTAAATTTTCTAACCCTTTCTATTTCTCTTTTGGGCAGCTTCGCTTTTTTTCTTACGAGCAACGCTTGGTTTAACATAAGCTTCTTTCTTTCTTATGTCGCCAATGATACCGTCTTTTTGACATTTTCTTTTGAATCTTTTGATAGCGCTCTCTAAGTTTTCGTTTTCACCTACTCTAACGGTTGACATTCTTTTTCACCTCCCAAAATTGAACATTCATTACCTAAATAGTATATTCTTTTTAATTTATAAAGTCAATAGTTTTGAGCTTGTTTTTTAATCAATTTTAAGTCTTGCACAAATATCAATAAGGTCTTCATCAATTTTTTCCAGTTTTGGATAGATTTGTTTTCCGTCATTGACATCTCTTGGAAGTATGTGCATATGCAAATGGAATACTGATTGTTCAGCAGCCGGTTCGTTTGCATTAAGGACATTGAATCCATCAAACTCACAATTTTCAATATAATGTCTGCCAACTTTTTGAACAGTGTTCATAACCGCTGTTAAGTCCTCTTCTCTTGCATCAAGAATATTTCTGCAGTGGTTCTTAGGAATAACCAAAGTATGACCGCAAATATCATTTGCAATATCTAAAAATGCTAAAGTTTTATCATCTTCATAAATTTTATGACAAGGGATTTCTCCTTTTATTATCTTACAAAAAATACAGTTTTCCATATATTTCTCCTTTTTATACAATTGAAGCTATTGCTCCGTCTTTATAGAATTTTTCAATTTTTACTTTGTAAACTTCGTTGAGTTTTAAAGGCTCTGGCGATTTTACATAACATTTAATAAAGTTTTCAGTGTGCCCAACATATAGCTCGCCATCATCTTGAGTTTCTGTGATTATAGTAAAAACTTTACCAACTTGACTATCAATATATTCTTTTTGTAATTGCTTATCAAGAGCCCCAAGTTTTGTTGCTCTCTCTTTAACATTGGTTGCAACATTTTTAAAACGCTCTGCAACTGTACCAGACCTAAGCGAATATGGGAATGCGTGGATTTTTGCAAACTTACATTTCTTTGCAAAGTTATAAGAATCTTCAAAATCTTCTTCGGTTTCTGTTGGGAAACCAACGATTATATCTGTTGTTATTGCTGGACTTTCAAAATACTTTCTTATAAGTTCAACTTTTCTAAAGTATTCATTTGAAAGGTATTTCCTGTTCATACTTTTAAGAGTGTTATCACAACCACTTTGTAAACTTAAATGAAAATGTGGTGCAAAATTATTTGATTGTTTTAAAATGGTTAAGAATTCATCTGTTATTATGTCTTGCTCCAAAGAGCTAAATCTAAATCTAATGGTTGGAAATTCTCGCATCAATTGTACAATATTAATCAATGAAAGTTTTGGGGTTAAATCGTGACCATAATGGGAAAGATTAATTCCTGTAAAAACAATTTCTTTTGCTGTTTTTGAGTGCATTTGAATTTCTTTTTTTATACTTTCTAGATTTCGGCTTCGCTCCCTACCTCTTAAGTATGGTATTAAGCAGTATGAACAAAAGTTGTTACACCCTTCTTGAATTTTCATTACAACTCTAGTTCGGTCACCTTTTGAAAAATAACTGTCTTCATAAACAGAACTAATTTTGCTGTGTATAATGCAGTCATCTGTGTTTTCTAAAATAAGTTTTACAAGCTCTTGCTTAGATGATGTTCCGTAAATAGCTTTTATGTTTGAGTAGTTTTTAAAGCGTTCAGGATTATTTTGTGAAGAGCAACCGCAAATATAGATTGGAGCAGACGAAAGCTTTCTTATTTTTGCAATCATACCACGAGATTTCTTCTCTGCTTCATTCGTTACTGCGCAAGTGTTTAAGACAAAAGCGTCAGCATCTTCACAAAGCTCATAAACAACGGCAAAATCATTGTCTTCAAGTTCCTTTCCAATTGCGTTACTTTCGTATTGGTTAACTTTGCAACCAAGTGTTAAAATTGATATTTTTTTCATATGTTCCTACTTTTCTAGGGCAAACATTACAAGACCAGTTCCAACAATGGATGCCGTTTCTGTCCTTAAAATTCTTTTGCCTAGAGTTACTATTTCAAAGTTGTTTTTTTCTAAAAGGTCAATTTCTTCTTCAGCAAATCCGCCTTCAGCACCAATGATTAAGCCTATGTTTTTAATGTTTTTTTGCTTTTGCAAACTTTCAAACAAAGAGTTGCCGTCTTTATTTTCATAGGCCACATAGACTTTATCTAAATTTTTAGCCTCATCAATCATTTGTTCAAAGCCGATTACTCCCTGAGGCTTTATTATTGAACTTCTGCCACATTGCTTACTTGCAGAGATACTTACTCTTTCAAGTTTATCTAGTTTGCTAGTTTTGTCCTTTATATCAGTAAATTTACTATAAAAAACACAAAGGTTAGTTGCTCCAATTTCTGTTATTTTTTGAGTGATTAATGAGAGCTTATCTCCCTTGCAAACTGCTTGGAATAAAGTGAAATTAATTTTGGGTTCACTTGGATTTTCTTCAACCTTTTTTATAAAGATGGAAGCTTTTGATTTGTCTATGCTAACAATTTCCCCCTCTGCGGTTACTGTTGAACCGTTGAACAAAGCTATCATATCTCCCACTCTTGACCTCATTACATTCTTTAAATGGTGAAATTCTTCTCCGTCTAAAGTTATGTATAAATTTTCTTTAAGCTGTTCATTTGTGTAATATCTTTTTAGTTTCATATTTATTTCTCTTTGATTTTTATTTTGGTAAAAGTCAATTTCGTTACATACCAATTTTAAGTATAACATAAATAAAAAAAAGACACAATTTGTTTATGTCTTTTTTTATATAATTATTTAATTTTTTCGTTATATTGCTTTTTCTTGGTGTATTGATTTGGTTTTATATCCTCATTAAGTTTTTCAATAAGGAGTTTTTGGGCTCTATCTAATGATTTTGGAAGTTCTACAATAACAGTTACAATTAAGTCTCCATAACCATTTTGATTAAGTTTCTTTGTTCCCTTTCCTTTAACAGTTATTTTATCACCTGTTTGAGTAAACTCAGGAATCGTTACAGATATTATTTCATCAATTCCACCAACATCAATTTTGGTTCCAAGAATGCTTTCTGTGAATGTGATAGGAACTTCAGCATATACATTATAACCGTCTCTTGTTAAAGTCTTATGCTTTGACACAGATATTACTACTAGCATATCACCAGCATCTCCGCCATTAATACCGGCCTCACCTTGACCTCTTAATGTAAGTATTTGTCCATTGTCTACACCGCCAGGGACATTAAGTTCAATGTTTCTATTCTTTCTCACAACACCAGAACCTGAACATTCTGTACATTTATCAGTAATGATTGTTCCTTTACCTTGGCATTCTGGGCAAGTTGTTTGTATTGCTGTTTGTCCAAAGATTGTATTTTGAACTTGTTGAACTACACCAGAGCCTTGGCATCTTGAACAAGTTTTAGGACTAGTACCAGGTTTTGCTCCAGAGCCATTACATTTTTCACACTTTTCACTTCTCGTGAGGTTGATGTTTTTCTTTGCTCCAAATGATGCTTCAACAAAAGAAAGGTTAAGTTTAACTTGAATGTCAGCACCATCTTGAGCCATACTTCTTCGGTTTCTGTTTCCGCCAAAGAATCCGCCTCCAAACATATTACTAAATATGTCTTCAAATCCGCCAAAACCTCCAAAACCACCACCTGCACCACCAAAGTTTTGAGCACCGTTTGGGTCGCCAAAGTTATCATAGTTTGAACGCTTTGTTTTATCACTTAAAACTTCATAAGCTTCATTTACTTCTTTTAGTTTTTCGGCTGCTTCTGGGCTGTTTTGATTGAGGTCTGGGTGATATTTCTTAGCAAGAGAACGGTAGGCTTTTTTTATTTCGTCATCAGTTGCAGACTTGTTTACACCTAGAATTTCATAATAATTTTTCGACATTTTTATCTCTCTTTATTAATTGAAACTCGCAAACAAAAAATGTTTGCGAGCTAAAATTAAATATGGTTTTTGTTAAATATATGATTAAAATATAATATTTATTAAAATACATTTGCGGTTTTTTGGTTAAAAATTATATTATTATAAAACAAAAATGTAATAAAACCGCAAAATAAATTATTTTTTATACAAATTTATGTAAAATATTTTAATTTGGTTTATTTTGTTGTGAAGTCGCCAAAGTTATTAGGGTCTGTATTTCCGCCATTTGCATTAGGGTCTCCGTTTGGATTTGCGTTTCCATAAAGTTTAGAGAAAATTTCATTTGAAACTTTTGTTAAAGATTCAAGAGCACCTTTTAACTTTTCAATATCATCACTGTTTTTGTAAACATCTTTAGCAGATTCCATTTCTGTGTTGAGCTTATTCTTGTCTTCTTCGCTAATCTTGTCACCACTTTCTTTAAGAACTTTTTCAATGCCGGCAATCATTTGGTCAAGACTATTTTTAGTATCAACAACTTCTTTTCGCTTCTTGTCTTCTTCAGCATATTTTTCAGCTTCTTTAACAGCCTTATCGATTTCTTCATCAGAAAGATTTGAAGAAGCAGTGATTGTGATGTCTTGAGATTTACCAGTGCCTAAATCTTTTGCAGAAACATGAACGATACCGTTTGCATCAATATCAAAAGTAACTTCAATTTGAGGAACGCCTCTTGGTGCTGGTGGAATACCAGTAAGTTCAAATCTACCAATAGTTTTGTTGTAAGCGGCAAGTTCTCTTTCACCTTGAAGTACATGGATGTCAACTCCAGGTTGATTATCGCTTGCTGTTGAGAAGATTTGAGATTTTTTAGCTGGGATAGTTGTATTTCTTTCAATAAGTTTAGTAAATACCCCACCCATTGTTTCAATACCAAGTGAAAGTGGTGTTACATCAAGTAGAAGAATATCTTTTACTTCTCCACCAAGTACTCCGGCTTGAATAGCTGCACCAATAGCAACGCATTCATCAGGGTTAATGCCTTTGAATGGGTCTTTTCCGCAGAATTTTTTAACTTCTTCAACAACCATAGGAACTCTTGAAGAACCACCAACCATAATAATCTTTGAGATATCACTGTTTGAAACTTTTGCATCACTCATAGCTTTCTTTACAAGGTCAATAGTTGTTTTTACTAAATCTTCAATTAAACTTTCAAATTTAGCACGAGTAATTGTAACTTCTAAGTGTTTAGGACCTGTAGCATCTGCAGTAATGAAAGGAAGGCTTACAGTTGAAGAGTTTACGCCAGAAAGTTCAATTTTTGCCTTTTCTGCAGCTTCTTTAAGTCTTTGCATTGCCATTTTGTCTTTAGAAAGGTCAATTCCGTCACTGTTTTTAAATTCTTCAATTAAGAATTTCATAATTCTTTCGTCAAAGTCGTCACCACCAAGTTTGTTGTTTCCGGCAGTTGCAAGAACTTGGAAAACACCATCAGCAATTTCAAGAACTGAAATATCGAATGTACCGCCACCAAGGTCATATACAAGAACTTTTTGTCCGTCATCACTATCAGCTTTATCTAGTCCATAAGCAAGAGCAGCTGCTGTTGGCTCGTTGATAATTCTTTGAACATTAAGACCTGCAATTTTACCAGCGTCTTTTGTTGCTTGTCTTTGAGCGTCTGTGAAATATGCAGGAACTGTGATAACAGCATCAGTTACAGTGTCGCCAAGATATTTTTCAGCGTCTGCTTTTAATTTACCAAGAATCATTGCTGAAATTTCTTGTGGAGAATAGTCTTTACCACCCGCTTTTACTTTTCTGTTAGAGCCCATATCTCTTTTAATTGATTGGATTGTGTTGTCTGCATTTGCCACAGCCTGACGCTTAGCAACTTGACCAACAAGTCTTTCACCATCTTTTGTAAAACCTACCACAGAAGGAGTTGTTCTTGAGCCTTCTGCATTAGGGATAACTGTTGGCTCACCGCCTTCCATAACAGCCACACATGAGTTTGTTGTACCTAAGTCGATACCAATAATTTTTGCCATAATTAATTACCTCTTATTTATTTTATGTTTTTATTTTTAGTCATAAAGATATATTTCAACCATACTATGACGGATTACCTTACCACTATTTGCCATTTTGTATCCTTTTTGGTAAACAGTTGCAATTGTGTTTGCTTTGCTGGCATCTTTTGTTTTCTTTTTGCCAACAGCATTATGAAGTTCTGGGTCAAATTCCCTGCCTAAAGCATCAATTTCTTCAATGCCGAGAGCCTTTACAGCATTTTTAAGCATTCCTTCAATCATTTCAAAGCCTTTCATAATCTTAGGGTCTCCAGAAACTTTAAGTGCTTGCTCAAAGTTGTCAAGAACAGGGATAAGTTCATCAGAGATATCAGCAATAATACTTACTTTGATATTTTCTTGTTCCTCTTTTGTTCTTTCCTTAAATCTTTCAAGGTCTTTTTTATAGGTTACTGCAAGCCTTTCATTTGATTCAGCAACTTTTTTTGTTTCTTCAAGTTCTTTGTCAGCTTTAATAAGTGCATTTTCTAACTGTCTAAATGCTGTTTCATATTGCTTAAAGATGTCTTCTGCACTAAGTTTTTCGCCACAATGGCAGTCATCACCGCAAGTGCATTCATCGCCCTCTTGACAACCACAATCGTGTTCGTGGCAACCGCAGTCGCAGTGTTCACCACAAGTGCATTCACCGCCGTCTTGACAACCACAATCGTGATCGTGGCAACCGCAGTCACAATGTTCACCGCAAGTGCATTCATCGCCGTCTTGACAATTGCAATCGTGATCGTGACATCCACAGTTGCAGTGTTCTTCGTGACAGGTGCATTCTTTGCCTTCTTGGCAACCACAAGTACAATTTTCGTCACAGTCACAAGTCTTTTTTTCGTTAATCATCCTTTATCTCCTTTTTATCAAATATATTTTCTTCCAATAATTGGGTTACATTTTTAAGTATTGACACAACCTTGCCATAGTCCATTCTTACAGGTCCAACAACGCTAGCAGTTCCAATAGGTTTGCCTTTTGATTTATAAGATGCAGTAACTATTGAGCAGTCGGTTATGCCTAAATTCTCATCTCCGCCTACTCTTACGCTAATTTCAAGGTCTCCGTTATCACTTGTAAGCAATGGAAACAAAACATCTTTTTTGTCAAGCAAGGAGATTGTTTTTTTGAGTTTGCTAATATCGTGGTATTCAGGATAATTAAGAAGATTATCCTTTCCAGAAACCGCCATAGATTTATCAAAATCATTGTCTCTTTCAGTGATAATATGAATAATCGCATCAAATATGTCTTTATATCTAATAATCTCTGCAGTTAACAGATTGCTATTATCTTGAATCTCTTCGAGTCTTCTTCCTTTAAACACATTTGTTAGAATTTTACTGGCTTGTCGCAAATCTTCTTCAGTTGCGTCAATAGCCTTGGTTTCTTGTTTGATTATTCCAAGATCTGTTACAACCACAACAAGAGTATTGGTTTGAGTGAGTTTAATTAGTAAAATATTATCAACAATTGCAGAGTTGCCTATTCCGTAATAAACCACAGAAGCGTAATTAGTTGCATCACTTATTGTTTTTGCTGTTTTTTGGA
The DNA here is from genome assembly GCA_017501645.1 of Clostridia bacterium. Classification (GTDB taxonomy): domain Bacteria; phylum Bacillota; class Clostridia; order Christensenellales; family UBA1242; genus UMGS2069. The sequence goes on from JAFVWN010000060.1 coordinate 64,332, forward strand.
GAATATTATCAAGAGTGATTAATTTTTCATCAAAAGAATCTTTAATTGTATCAGCTTCTTTTTTTGAAAGTTTTTTCACTGTCATAAGCTCTTCAACATACTTTTTGTAACCTTCAGCGGTTGGGACTCTTCCCGCAGAAGTGTGTGGTTGAGACAAAAATCCCATTTCTTCAAGAGCCATAAGTTCGTTACGAATGGTTGCAGGAGAAATTTCTTTCATATATTTCTCTTGAACATCCTTACTACTTACTGGTTCGGCAGTTCTAATACTTTCATCAACAACAGCGCTTAATATTTTCTTTTTTCTTTCGCTTAAGTTCACGATTTGTCCCACCTCCCTTTTATATTATGACCTATTAGCAATTTTTTATTCATTTTGTTAGCAGTCTTTTGTTTTGAGTGCTAACAGAAGTTAATATATCACTGCTAAATCTAAAAGTCAACTGATTTATGACATTTTTTTGACTTTTTTTGACCTTTATTGTTTTTATAGAAAAAAACTAGATACTCTTTATTTTTGAGTATAAATATGATATAATTATTATATATGGAGGTGCAATATGAAAGTTATTGTGTTTACTCGTAAAGATAGTGCTTGTGGAGTTGCTTGTGCAGTAATAGCAAAGCAAGCTTTCGGTGAAGATGTCAAGGTTGTTTTGGAGTCTCCTGAAAATATTGATTCTACATTTATTGATGTATTTAATATTCAAACATATTATGATACAGATGATGAAAAGGATGTTTATGATGTATATAATAGTGATGAATTGTATAGTCAAGACAGAATTTTTGTTGTTGATTTATTTTTGAAAGAAGATTTGCTTCATAGGATTGGTAGAAATCCTGTAGTAAATAGAAAATTTGCAATATATGATTGTCATAGTGATGCAATAAAAAATGGTGTTGGACACTACCTCTTTAATGATGTTAGAAGAAAAGACAGATTAGATAGATTAACTTCAAGTGCTAATATTTTTTATGAAAATTTAGTAAAGAAGGGATTGCTTACAGAAAATACAAAACTTAATGAATTGGTTGAAATTGTAAGAACTTATGAAACAGGAGATGCGACAAGTCCCCTACTCCAAGAAAAAGCAAGAGATTTTGAAGCTTTGTATTCTGCTGTTGGAGATAAAGAGTTTTTTAAAATTTTGCAAGATAAAGTTTCAACTGAGCAAAATTCAAAGATTGAGTTTTCTGCAAAAGAAAAAGCGTTAATAGAAAAACATAAGAACTCCCAAGAGCCTAATGAAGAATAATTTAATTTCCTTTTCTAAAAAGGTATTATATTGATTAATATTATATAGATAATGTGTTATATATTAATAAATTAAACAGCTTTAACATACTAGTATAAAAAAAGCACTGAAATTTTCAGTGCTTTTATATTTTATTAAGAACAAAGGTCTAGAATTATTTTATTTAAAACCATAAAACCTTTTGATGTACATTTGACATTGCCTTCTTTATCTAGAACTAAAAGTCCAAGTTTTACAAACTCAGCAAGTTGTTTACTGTGAGTTGCTAGGAAGTTTTCGCCAAATTCTTTTTCGTATTCTTTTGAATTTAGGCCAGTGGCGGTTCTTAGCTCCAGCATTATAAATTCTTCTTTCTTTTCTTCTTTAGTAAGTTCCTTTGCGACAGCAACAGGTGGTTTTTGTTTATATGTTAAACAGTTGTTGTATTGAGTAGTGTCTTCAACATTAGAAAATCTTACCCCAGCAACATAAGAGTGCGCTGCCACACCAAAACCAAGATAGTCTCCTCTATTCCAGTAAACTAAATTATGTTTGCACATAAAACCAGGTTTTGCAAAGTTTGAAATTTCGTATCTAGAATATCCAGCTTTAACTAAAGAGTCTAGAACAGTTTGATACATTTTTAATACTTGGCTTTCTTTAGGTAAATATTTTACACCCTTATCAACCATAAGTTGTAAAGGTGTACCATCTTCAACTGAAAGCATATAAGAAGATACATGTGGAATGTTAAGTGAAATTATATGATTAATAGTGTCTTGAACGGCTTTTAATGTTTGGCTTGGGTATCCAAGCATTATATCTGCATTAATATTGCTTATCCCATGTTGTCGAATAAGAGATATTGTTTGGTCGAAATCTGCAAGAGAGTGTGTTCTTCCCATATTTGTTAGAACTTTTGAGTCTGCACATTGTAGGCCTATACTAAAGCGATTAACGCCACTGATTATATACTCTCTTATTTTTTCTACTGTGATTGAGTTTGGGTTAAGTTCAATTGTTATTTCAGCACTATTTTTAACTGTGAAGTATCTATATATTGTCTGCAAAACATCTTTGATTGCTCCAAGAGGCAAACTTGATGGAGTTCCGCCACCAATGTAAATTGTATTGATTGCGTAGAACTTATTGTATTCTTTTGCTCTTAGTATTATTTCCTTTTTCATATCTTCAATGTACTGAAGTTTTTCGGGTTCATTTGCGACATGGGAAACGAAACTACAGTAGTTACACTTGCTATTGCAAAAAGGGATATGAATATAAATACTTAAGTCTTTTTTCATTATATTTGCTCCTTTTGTTGAGTTTTGATGTCTTTTTTACATTTTAATAATCAACTTTTGCGTTTTTTACAGATTAATCTATTTTTAATATGCTCATAAAAGCTTCACTTGGAAGCTCGACAGAACCAAGTTTTCTCATCCTCTTTTTACCTTCTTTTTGTTTTTCAAGAAGTTTTCTTTTTCTTGAAATGTCACCGCCGTAACACTTAGCAATAACATCTTTTCGTAAAGCCCTTACAGTTTCTCTTGCAATAACTTTGTTGCCAATGCAGGCTTGAATAGGGATTTCAAATAGTTGTCTTGGAACAACCTCTTTAAGTTTTTCAGCAATTCCTCTTCCTCTTTCATATGCTTTATCTTTGTGGACTATTAGGCTTAGTGCATCACAGACCTCACCATTAAGTTGAATGTCTAGCTTAACCATACTTGATTCTTTATATCCGTTTTGTTCATAGTCTAAACTTGCATAGCCGTGTGACACACTTTTAAGTTTATCAAAGAAGTCATACACTACTTCAGCAAGTGGGAGTTCGTAAGTAATCTTAACTCTTCTTTCTTCAAGATATTCAAGGTTTTCAAAGATGCCTCTTTTGTTTGTACATAAATCCATTATAGCACCAGAGTACTCAGGTGGAGTGAACAAATGGGCTTTAAGCATAGGTTCTTCGATTTTTGCAATTTCTTGAACATTTGGAAGGTTACTAGGGTTTGAAATTTCAAGCACATCCCCATTAGTTTTATATACTTTATAAGATACACTTGGGGCTGTTGTTATAAGGTCTAATCCAAATTCTCTTTCCAATCTCTCACTTATTATATCCATATGAAGTAGTCCTAAGAATCCACATCTAAAGCCATATCCAAGTGCTGTAGATGTTTCAGGTGAATAAATAAGTGAAGAATCGGATAATTTTAGTTTTTCAAGAGCGTCTTTAAGAAGATTATACTTATCTCCGTCTATAGGAAAAATACCGCTATAAACAACAGGCATTACTTGTTTATATCCAGGAAGAACTGTATTTTCTCTTCCCACTTCTGTTATTGTATCACCAACTCTAATGTCGCTTACGGTTTTAATGCTGGCAGATATATATCCAACATCACCTGCTTCAAGAGTGTCTTTTTCTGTTGTTTTTGGGGTAAATATACCAACTTCAACAACATCAAAAGTCTTTCCTGTTTGCATCATTTTGATTTTTGTTCCAGCTTTTACACTTCCGTTCATAATACGAACTAAACAAATAGCACCTTTATAATTATCATAATAACTATCAAAAATAAGAGCTTGAAGAGGAGCTTCGCTATCACCTTTTGGTGCAGGAATTTTGTCTACAATAACATCAAGAACATCTTTAATGTTTAGTCCTGATTTTGCAGAAACCATTGGTGCATAGCTTGTATCAAGACCAATAATTTCTTCAATCTCAGTTTTAACCTCTTCAGGTCTAGCACTTGGAAGATCTATTTTATTAAGTACAGGAAAAATAAACAGGTCGTTTTCTAAAGCGAGATACACATTTGCAAGTGTTTGAGCTTCAACACCTTGGCTTGCGTCAACAACCAATACCGCTCCTTCACAAGCAGCTAGCGATCTACTTACTTCGTATGTAAAGTCAACATGTCCCGGCGTATCTATTAAGTTTAAGATATATTCTTTTCCATCTTTGGTGTATTTCATTGTTACGGGTGTGAGTTTGATAGTTATGCCTCTTTCTCTTTCAAGTTCCATAGAGTCAAGAAGTTGGTCTTGGGCGTCTCTTGCAGAGACAGTTCCTGTAACTTCCATAAGTCTATCAGCTAAAGTGCTTTTTCCGTGGTCGATATGAGCAATGATGGAAAAATTTCTTATATTGTCTAAGTTTTTCTTCATAAATTTTTGCTAATTCCTTTTATTTTGTACGCTTTTATATAACATATAAAGTGTACAACAAAAGACTGTTTTTTGCAATCAAAAACATAATTTTTGTGCAGTATAAAGATAAATAATCGGGATAAATTGTTGATTTTAAAAAGTTTCACAGTGTTTATCAGTAAAAAAACACTATTTTTTGAATAATTTTTATCATTTTTATTAAAAAATGTTCTAAAATACTAGTCTTTTTAGTTATAATGTAATATAATGTACTTATATAAATATAAGAGGTTTTGACTATGAACATATTTGATTCGTGGATTTGTACAAAATATATAGCTCATAGAGGCTTACATGATGATAATTTACCAGAGAACTCTATTGGTGCTTTTAAACAAGCAATTGAAAAAGGTTATGCTATAGAATTTGATGTAAGACCATTGGCTGATGGAACTATAGTTGTTTTTCATGACGAGGCTTTAGGAAGAATGACTGGCGCAGATGGTTTTATTTCTAACTATACATATGATGATATTAAGGACTTAAAACTTTTAAAAACTAACGAACATATCCCTACTCTTGAACAGGCTTTAAAGGTTATTGCAGGTCAAACTCCTATCCTTATTGAAATTAAAAATAATGGTAAAGTTGGTTTTGAAAAAAATGTGTGGAAAATTCTTTCTGCATACAAAGGTGAATATGCCGTTCAATCTTTCAATCCATACAGTTTAGAGTGGTTTAAAATCAATGCTCCTCATGTAAAAAGAGGTCAATTAGCATCATTCTTCAAAGGAAATGACTCAATAGGTTTTGCAAAAAAATTCGCTCTTAAAAGAATGTTTTTAAATAAGAAAGTTAGTGAACCAAACTTTATTGCATATCAAATTGAAAATCTTCCAAATAGATATGTGAAAAAATATAGCGATATTCCTCTTCTAGCTTGGTGCGTAAGAGACGAAGAATCTTTTGTAAAAGCAAAGAAAGTTGCAGATAATGTAATATTTGAATCAATTATTCCTGAAGAAGTAAAATAATAAAACAAGCGAAGTGGATTCCCACCTCGCTTTTATTTTAAATATGTTTTTGTTTTTAATTTATGTAATGAGTAATTCCTTATAATGTATATTGATAAATAATTAACAAAAATTTTAATGATTTATGTTGAAATATATACAGATATAAAAAAATAAACCAAGGTCGAAACCTTGGTTTTATCTTTTGTTATTTTGCTATTTTATCTTTAGTACAGATAGACTATTCAATAACAGTGATATTTTCAACTTCAACATTGAATGCTACCCAATCAGTACCCCAGTTGATTTGGTCGGCAACACTAAAGTTATAAGTGTCATCAACACAGATAACAACTGCATAGTCAGCAAATGTATCAGCAGCTAAGTCAATTGTTTGAGCATCAGTATAGTCAACAAATGTTGCAGTTTTATAATCATAAAGTTTAACATATGTGAATTTAGCTAATGCAGAAGATTCTTTGTCGTAAGAAACTTTAATTTTTGCTTGGATACCTTGAGCAAATTTGTTAGTTACTCTAAATGGAATAACTTTGATTTTTGTAGAAATTGATTCGTCACCATAAACAATATCGTCTTCAATGTTTGAACCGTTGAACCAAATTGCTTGCTTTCCTTCTTCTTCACTCCAAATAACTGAGCTTGCTGGTTGGAAAATGATGTCTTCTTTCAACTTCAATGTATTTCCATCAACAGAGATTAAAGAATTGTTAGTATAGTTGAATGCAAATTGGTATCTTGTTACACCAGTAGCCACAACAGGGTCAGCTAAAGTCATAAGTACACCAAATGTAACAGCTAAGCTTGCAACGAGTGTCACAGCAGAAGTGATAAACATAGCAAGAACTCTTTTCTCTTTCATGATAAATTCCTCCTAAATTCCAAAAACTTTTTGCTTTTGGGCTTTGGGTCTTTCCCAAATACAAGTTGATTATACACCTAATAATAAATTTTGTCAATAATATGGGCGTATAATTTTTTATATTCTTCTAAGAAAGAATAAAAATTAACATAAAAAATTAAAAAAATCTTAATTGTTTTTACAATTAATTATATTGTGACTATTTTTGTAAAATTTTGAAAAATATAATTAATCGATTGACTTTTATGCAAAAAAATACTATGATTTGATAAAGGTTGAAAAAATATGACAGATGATAAAATAAAAAAATGCTTAAGCATTAGCTTTTCTGGTGAAGTTGATAATGATAAAATTAATTTGGTTAAATATTACTTTTACGAATTTAACAGATTGTTTTGTTTTGAAGAATTTGAGGTTGTGCAAATAATTAATAAATTCCCTGCTCTATTATCTCTTAATAAATACGGGATAATTAATAATTTTAATGTATTAGGAAAGACTTATAATATAAAGTCTTTTGAGTTTAAAAGTTTAATTATAAAAACCCCAAACTTGCTTATAGTTCCTGCAACTGTTTTAAGTTCTAAGATAGAACTTTTGAAAGCGACATTTAATTATTCTCTCAATGAAGTTTTAAGAGTTGTTTTTGTTGAACCAAAACTATTTGAATTATCCAAGCACGATATTGAAAATCAAATACAGATGTTATCAACAGAACTTGACCAATATGGATTAGCAGTAAGAAAACTTTTTAGAATTGAATATAGACTGCTTTTTGTAGACAAAAAACAAATATCTTCTGTAAAAAGATACTTTATGAAATCTTTTGGACTAGAGGAAACTGAAGTTATGAAGGTTATAAAGGCTGTACCTTCAATAGTTTTTAATTCAGTTCAAGAACTTTCAAAAAAATTCAATTGTTATTACCCTAATCTTTTTATTAAAAGGGATATAAAAGAAATTCTTGATGTTTGTCCTGAATTTGTTTTGCTTCAACCAACTATTGTGCAAGAAAAAATACTTCAACTAGAAGAATATTTTGAGGTTTCTCAAAAGAAAGCTTGTGATTTTGTGAGAAGGTATCCAGACATTTTATTTTACAAAGATATTACTGTAAAATTAAGAGTGTTAGAAAAACTTAATATAAGTAAAAAATATTTGTTTGTTTATCCCGAATGTTTGTCCTTTGTGGAGTTTATGTTGCCTGTAAAATTTATGCTTTCAAGAATTTTGGGATTAGAAAATAGTTTTAGCCAATTCGAAAAAATAAAAACTGTTGATTTATTTCAAAGATTTATGTTTTTACAAGATAAAAACGCAGAAAGGTTTGATGATTTGATATTAGCGGAAGATTTATTTGTTGAAAAGCATTTAGAATTTATTGATTATAAAAATAAAAATTTTATTGAAAAAAAGGCTTTGTTTAATATTTGTGAATTATACTTTAATTTAAAAAATGAAATTTCTAATTGGAAGGATATACCATTCCCTGCTTTAAGTGATATTGTTGGTTATATCAATAAAGATTTAAAAATTGAAGATGTTATCTTTTTATCAACAAATAATTTGATTGAAAAAAATTTAGAACTTTTAAAGATTTTATGTTTGACACAAAATGAGATAGATTTAATAATTAATAAAAACAAGGACATTTTAAAAGCTAATGATTTTTCTAAAATTGTAATACAGTTAATAAAGTATGGGTATTCGTATGACGAAGTTTCAAGATTATTAATGCGAAAGCCGGATTTGTTTTTATATCCTATTTTTGATTTTATTTTGCTTGTTGATGAGATACAAAACTCTCAAAATTCCCTTTTTGAAATAATTGAAAATATACTATAAAAACCGCAAAATGTTATTAATTTGTTTTAAAAAACCGCATTTATATTAAAAAAAAGAAAAAATTCGTATAAACTACGAATTTTTTTCTGTGTCAATTTTTTTATCCCAAACCAGCTTTTGATATTGTCTTCTTAGCTTAATTATTTTTTTGATTTTGACCTTTCTTATAGCTAATACTTCACCACCATTAACAGCGACTTTCCTATACATACTTTTCCAAATTGCATAGCCATAGAAAGCATTAGATAAACAAGCGAGAGTTGAAAATAGCGGAGGAAGCTCCATTAGGTTTAGTCCTACTGCAGAACTTTCAATAATAACTTGAATCCACATTCCTGTGGCAATTAGGTTTGAGAATATACTAAACCACCAGCTCTCTTTAAACCTAAGAGCATTAAGAACTTTTTGGAATAGCGTTAATGCTAATACGCCAGCACTAAGAATTAAAGCGCTTGTGTTAAGAAAATAAAGTCCAAAATAGCAAGCTGTATAAATCGCAATAAATATAAGTCCAAGCCACCAAAAACTTTTCTTGTCTAGTTTTCTAATGATGACCTTATCTTCATTCTCTTCTTTAGGTTTTTTATAAGAAGTTTTCTTTTGCTCTTTTAGGTTTTTAGTCCAGCTTACAATTGTAAAGATATTTAGAGGAACACTAATAGCCAGCATCTTTATTATCTCACCATAGAGTCCGCTCTCAAAACAAATATATGCATACATAAAGCATTCTAAAATACCAATATATACGCCAACAAGTTTTCCTTCACTGACTAAGTCTATATTAAATAGTAAAATATAAAGGTCTAAAACATAAAACCAAGATTTTGGTTCTAAGATTAAGCAAACAATTCCTAGTACAAAAAATGTTAAGTACCAAATAAGTCTGTATTTATTTTGTTTTTCAAGGGCTCTTAATACTTCAATTCTATTAGCTCCAATACCATAAGTCATCTTTAATGTTTGCGGATTTCGTACACCAGCAGTTGCAGTAACTTTTCCGCTTATAAGTCTCTTGGAGTAACTTTGAGAAATATTAATGTCTTCTTTTAAATTTCTATTTGCCATTATTTTTAGTACTGTTTGAATTGCTTCTAATATTTGTTAAAAATTCAGCGTTTGAAACAGCCTCTCCCTTATTATTATAAATTTTTTCTTCTAGTTCTTTTTTGTGTTGTTCTTCTATTCTCTTATTCCATTTCATTGCAGAGTTATATCTTCTTCTAAGTTTAATTACTTTATTGATTTTTACTTGTTTTTTTACATAGACTCCGCCATTTGTTGTTGCTTTTCTGTAAATGTTTTGCCACATTATTATCCCGTAAATATTATTGAGAAGTGCGGCGAGTGATGATAAAGTAAACGGTAAGCTGTAGAGCATATCTGCTGAGGATGTAGAAACAAACATCCACATAGCAATTGTTACAGCGTTTCCAATTAGGTTGAACCACCAGAACTCAATATATCTTAGATTTCTAAGGAATAAAGCACAAAGGAAAGCACACATTGAAATTGCGTTAAGTAATGGATAGACCTGTCCTGGTAATATATAGAGAAGTCCCCAAACTCCAGCGGTTCCGGCAATTAATAATGCAAGGGTTATGATGTAGCCTTTTGCTGAGAGCTTTTTTACTGAAAGTTCATCCGTTTTTTTGTTTGTGTTTTTCTTGAATGTTATTACAGCAATAACATCTAAAGGAATATAAAGTAACACATTAATTATGACTTCGCCATAAACTTTAGCAAAGAATGACACAACTGTATATAAAGAAGCGGATATAATGCTTAGCAAAATTCCTACAAATTTGCCTCTTGCAAGAAGATTGTTTGCAACCATATAAAGCCACAGGCTTAATACAGCAAAACAAAGTTCAAAGTTGAATGGTCTTATGAAAATTAAGCAGAGTATTCCAGCAATAAAGAATGTTGGGTACCATAATCTTTCAAACCAGCTAGTTCTCTGCAGAGCAATAACTATTTCGGCACGGTTTGCATTCGGGTCTGTTGACTTTTGAAGTTTCATACTATGGTAGAAAGCACCTTTTGTAGAAGCACTTGTTCCAAATATGAGATTTTTGTTTGCTACATTATTATCATGTGGCTTCATATATCCTCCTCTTTTGTGCGTGTTTTAATATTGATTATAATATTATAAATGATATATATTATATAAACATTATAATTAGTGTTTTATAAGAGCAGTTAATTTGTCTTTATAATACACATTAAGTTTATGTAATGCTCTTGTGCAGACAACATAGAAGAGATTTTTGTTCTCTATAGGGTAAGTTTTTTCGCTTGCGTTATAAACTAGCACAGCATCAAATTCAAGACCCTTTGCAAGATATGATGGTAAGATACTGATTTTGTCAGCAGTGAAAACCTTGTCTTTACCTGATATAACCTTAAAGTGATTTGCTTTTTTCACTTTCAATAATTCTTCTTTTAAAAAGTTTGCTTCTGCTTGAGTTTTTGTAACGATAGCCACAGTATTATAATATTTTTGAAGTTCAAGTGCGTCTGCGAAAACTTTTGAAACGCCTTCATCATTATCTTTAATTATGCTAACCTCATCACCATGTCTATCAACTTGGTTGTACATATTTGTATCGCCGATTATGTGTTTACAGAACATATTAATTTCGTAAGTTGAACGATATGTTTTTGTTAGGTAATGCATATCGCTCTTAACCCCTTCTCTATCCATTTTTAATAGATTTAGAATTGACTCATAGTTTTGGTGTACAGCGAAAGGCATTATTGATTGATTAATATCACCAAGAATTGTTATGTTTGACCTTCTAAATAAATGAGAAAGGATTTTGTATTGCATAATTGTGTAGTCTTGTGCCTCATCAATTAAAACATATTTAATTTTGCTTTGAACACTAGAGCCTTGAAGCCTGTCCTTAAGGTATAAATATCCAACAACATCTTCAAATGGTAAGGTGTTTTTATTTAATAATGTTTGAGTGTAAACAAAGATATCGTGAAGTTCTTTGATTGTAAGTCTATTTGATGCAGGTGCTCCAGTAGTATTGTAGATGTGTTCAATCATACTTACAAAGCGGTCTTCGTTTGAGTATAAGTCTAAAAATAGGTTTTTAACCTTTAGTTTGTTTAAATTTAATTCGAGAGTTTTCTTAATTTTTTGGCTAGCAGGAGTTATCTTTCCCCCCATTTTTATTTGAAGGTGAAGCATAATTTTTTCAATCAACTTTTTACCTTGAGCATATAAACTGACACCATTTGACTCAAGTTCTCCGGCAAGTTTTTCAAGATATTCTTTTTCAATCAATACTTTTCCGTCAACTACTATGTCCTCAATGCCTAAAACTTCATTTCTCTTAAGGGCAATATAGTTTTCAAGCAAATGAATATAAGTTGCACCATATTTAAGCATTATTGAGTTGTATTCTAATGTATGATTTTTTGCTTTTGGATTTTCTGTATAAACAGTTTCGTAAAGGTCATTCATAGAGCCTTTAATCTTAAAATCTAGGTGTCCCCTTACGAAATCCATAAATGTTGTTTGATATACATTATCTTCACCAATTTCAGGAAGAACGCCAGATATATAATTAGAAAAGATTTCATTTGGAGAAAGAATAAGAATGTTGCTGTTGTTGATTTTTCCTCTTTCTGCATAAAGAAGATAAGCTATTCTGTGCATAGCAACAGATGTCTTTCCGCTACCTGCAGGACCTTGTACAACAAGAATATCAACATCTCTTTTTCTAATAACTTTGTTTTGTTCTTTTTGAATGGTATTGACAATGTTCTTCATTTTGTCGGAAGCTTTATTTTCGAGCATTTGTTTTAAAATATTGTCAATGATTTGCATATCAGTATCAAAAATTTGAACTATTTCTTCACCAACAATTTTGTATTGTCTTTTAAGAGTTATTTTTCCTTTTATAACATCTCCGCTTGGTGTTACATAGCTAGCGTCACCCATTTCATAGTCATAGAACATACTTGAAATTGGTGCACGCCAGTCATAAACATAAAAATCTGTTCCGTCAGTAAGGGATGCGATTCCAAGATAAACAGGTATAGTATCGCCCTCCGTTTCAAAATCTATACGAGCAAAGTAAGCACTTTTTAGCATTCTTGTATAGCTTTTTACTCTGTCTGCAGAATTGATTGCTGAGATGCTTTGTCGTTCAATTTGAAGTTGATTATTTGCCCATTCGTCAAGGTCTGCTTGATTATCATAATCCCAAGTGTATTTAAGTTCATTTTTGATTTTTTCAGCATACTCATCAATTTTTATGTTATTGTTTTGAATCTCTTTTTCAAGTAAATACAAAACGGCTTTTAAGTAATCTTTTTCTTTTTTAAGTTCTCTCTCAGTAATCATACAAATCACCTCTTTTGTTGTAAATTTTGCTTAAAAATAATAAATTTTAGCGTTTTTATAATGTTTTTATGTTTTGTTTTGCGTTTTTTATTTTTTATCTTTTAAAAACTTGGTTTTCCATTCTGGCAACATTATAGATTTTTCAGATCCGTTTTCGCTTGGCAAATAATAAATGTGAGAAGCTATTTCATTTGGTAAATATTGTTGCTCTACATAACCACCATATTCGTGCGGATACTTATATTTTTTTCTTTTTTCACCTGAATAATTATGATTTTTTAAGTGGTCAGGAACTGCTCCATTGTATGTTTTTTCAACATCTTCATCAGCAAGTCCCATTGCTGTTATTACACTATTTGATTTAGGACTCATACAAACATAAATTATAGCGTGGCTTAAAGGAATTAATCCTTCAGGGACACCTAGTTTTTCGATGGCTTGGAGTGCAGACATACTAACAACTAAAGCTTGAGAATTTGCAAGTCCTACATCTTCGCTAGAGTGAACAACAAGTCTTCTTGCAATTACAAGAGGGTCAATGCCTGCTTTTATCATTCTTCTACTCCAGTAAAGAGCAGCGTCAGCATCACTTCCTCTTAAGCTTTTACAAAATGCTGAAAGCATATCATAGTATTGGTCTGTGTCAAGAGATAGGTTTCTTCCTGTTGTACATTCTTTTGCTATATCTTTTGTAACTGTAACTTTCCCTTTTACACTTGGAGTGCTGAGAACGGCGAGTTCAAGGTTTCCTAGGGCGACTCTGGCATCTCCACCACAAGTAAGAACAAGGTGTTCTTTTGCTTCAGGTTCAAGTATAACATTGATGTTTCCAAGTCCTTTGTCTTTATCAAGTAAAGCCCTATCAATCACATCTGTTATGTCTTTTTTTGTTAGTGGTTTAAATTCAAAAATTCTACATCTTGAAACGATAGCTCTAGTCATACTTGTATAAGGGTTTTCTGTAGTTGAACCTACAAAAATTATGTAACCTTTTTCAATAGCTTCCAAGACTGCATCTGATTGAGCTTTTGACCATCTGTGACATTCGTCAAGGAGTAGATATGTTTTTCTGCCAAACATTTCAAGTTCGTTTTTGCTTTCTTCAATAATTTTTTTTGCGTCAGCAACACCGCTTGTTACAGCGTTTAGCATTCTAAAATTAGAGTTGGTTGTTCTTGCTATTATTGATGCAAGTGTTGTTTTTCCTGTTCCTGGAGGTCCATAAAAAATACAACTCCCCAACCTATCAACTTCAATAGCTCTTCTTAGTAGAGTTCCTTTTTTTGCAAGGTGAGGCTGTCCAAAAAATTCATCAAGAGAGATTGGTCTCATTCGTTCTGCTAAAGGTGAGTTTTTTAATGCGTTGTCAGTAAATAAATTCATGCGATAACTCCTCTTAATTGGTAATTTATTCACCTCATATTATAGCATTTAAAACAGTTGTTTGTAAAACGATTTTAATATATTATAAATATATTTAGTTGTTTTGTTGGGGGAATTGAAAATTTGATTTCTTAAGAAAAATAGAAGTGCTTATTATAATCCTTTGCTGAGAGTTAGAATGTATCTATATATAATGTTTTGCTTGATTAAAATTTCATCTAATATTGAAAGAGTTTTTGTTGTGGCTGAAACATAGTTGAGTTGGTTTTTTATTAAAATAGTATTTGAATTTTTGTTTAATAATTTAATTCCGTAAATAAGTGCTGGAGAAGATTTCTTACTTGCTTTTTTTGTTATAGAACCAAGAATAACTAGCCTTTTTATTTCTTTCAAGTTTCTTGATAGTTTAATATAAATATTTGTAAGTTTACTTATTAATAAAAGATTTAATATCTCAGCTTCTTTTTTATATATTTTTATGAGTTTTGTTAAAGAATAAAACGCTTCAAAAGTGTTAAAGTAATTTTTTGTTAAAATTTCATTTGCATATACTTCTGCTATATCCTCTATTATTGTTTGATTTGATATACTTCTGTATGTGTTCTTATTTTTATTTATTTTGTTTTGTACCTCTCTTATTATTGGAAGCATTTCATTTATTTGTTTTAAATTTTGCCTCTCTGGATAAATCGGTTTTTTTATTTGTAAAAAAGACGATAAATGTTTATAAATATTACATTTGTGCAAGCAAAGGTGTAAAAGTTTGTTTTTTATTTTTTTGTGATAATTGCTTGTTGTTGGCTGGTTTTTTATGTTAAAAACTTCATTTTTGCGTTTTTTTAAAGATTGTTTTATTATGTTTTTAAAATTAATTTTGGATATTTCTTGTGACTTGTTTTGCTTATTAAAAAAAATATAAACAATAAAAAACATTGTTATAAAACAAAATATAAGAGAAAAAAGATATCCATACATATTTTTATTTTAGACAAAAAAAGAAACTAATAAACACCATAAAAAGAAAAAGCTATGCGTAATGCATAGCTGAATTTTCAAGATGTAAAGTTAGTCTATAAGCCGAGTTCTGTATTTGATGATTATCTATCTAGGCGGTTTGTTGCCAAACCGCTCGTGCGATTTAGGGGACGGACGAGCAGCCCTTTGTGTCCCACATCTTGCATCGCATAGAGTTTACAGCTGAGATATGTCACCATATCAAAGAGTGGTCTCTTACTCCACTTTTCCACCCTTGCCCTTCACCTTGCGGTTAGTTGGCGGTTTATTTCTGTTGCCCTTTTCCTCAAGTCACCTTGGCTTGATGTTATCAAGTATGCTTGCTCTATGATGCTCGGACTTTCCTCACTAACAGAGTTAGCGCAATCATCTGGCTAACTTTACTGGCAAAGTATAGCATTTTAGCACAAGAATGTCAAGTATGAAATGCCCTATTTATGTATTAGTATTCGCTAGTAAAATTTCTTAATGTCTCGATTGCTTTCTTTTCTATTCTTGATATATATGACCTTGATATGTTTAGAATTTTTGCAACTTCATTTTGAGTTAAACACATAGGGCTGTCTATACCATATCTAAGATATATTATTTCTTTTTCTCTTTTAGATAAAACCTTATCCATATATCTTATTAGTTTTTCAAATAAAAGTTTAGTTTCTGTTTGTGATTCAATGTTTGTTTTTGAGTCTTGTAGGATGTCTATCAAAGAAATTTCGTTTCCATCTTTATCTGTTCCAATTTTTTCTTCAATTGAAATTTCGTTATAGTATTTCTTTTGGCTTCTAAAAAGCATTAAAATTTCATTTTGGATGCATCTTGCTGCATAAGTGGAAAATGTATGTCCCTTTTCTGTATTATATGATTTTACAGCTTTCATTAAACCTATTGATCCTACAGAAATTAATTCGTCTTGGTCATATTGTGTGTTGGAATATTTTTTTACAATATGTGCAACGAGTCGTAAATTGTGTTTTATTAATTTTTCTTCTGCCTCTTTATCTCCTTGTTTTATAAGAAAAAAGCATTCTTTTTCTTCATCATCACTTAATGGTTTGCTAAAGGCTGTTTTATTACTAATTTTGCCGGTGAATAGAAAGATTTTCGATAATAGATTGAATATTGCAGATAACAACATAAATTTCTCCTATATACAAATGATATTGGAGAAAAATAAAAAATATGACAAATTTTTGCCATATTTTCTAATTTGTTATTTTCTTAAAATGTCTAAAGGTTCAATTCCTTTTACATCTGTATAAATCCATACAAGTTCGCAAACGGCTTTTGCATCATCAATTTCTTTGCCTTTACTGTTAATCATTTTGTCAATAGTGATTATTTTGTTGAAAGCACTTGTAGGGCTAAGAATTTCAAGAGTATCACCTTTCATAAAGCGGTTTCTCATTTCAACTAAGATTCTTCCCTCTTCAACTTCTTTAACTATTGCAACAAATTTGCTTGTTTGTTCTTGGGCTGCAGAAGCTAGATTTTGTCTAATTTTTCCGTCTTTAAACATAAATCCAGTTGTATAAGCTCTGTGGCTTGCTTTTGTTAGTTCGTCAACTAAGCTTTCGTCAAGTTTGTATTCTGCTCCATTTTTCTTTGCTTCGTAGTAAGAGTCAATAGCTCTTCTGTAAGCATTGATAACTGTCGCAACATAGTAAGGAGATTTCATTCTTCCTTCAATTTTTAAACTGTTAACACCAGCTTCGATTATTTGGTCAAGGTACTCTATAAGACACATATCTTTTGAGTTTAGTATATATGCGCCTTTGTCATCTTCTTGAATTTCCATTGGTTCGTTAGGTCTGCTTTCTTCGGTGATGAAATATTTCCACCTGCAAGCTTGAACACATTCGCCGTGGTTTGAGTCTCTTCCGGTCAAGTAGTTAGAAAGAAGACATCTTCCGCTGTAAGAAATACACATTGCACCGTGAACAAAACATTCAAGTTCAAGGTCTGGGTTGTGTTTTTTGATTTCTCTTATTTCCTCAATAGAAAGTTCTCTTGCAAGAACAACTCTTGAAGCACCTAAAGTTTTATAGAAGCCTGCAGAATACTTATTTGTTGTATTTGATTGTGTACTAATATGAATTTCGAGCTTTGGAGCATTTCTTCTTACTGTATCAAAAACTCCAAGGTCACTTACAATTACAGCATCTACGCCAATATCTTGAAGATATTTTACATATTCACCAAGTCCATCAAAATCGTTGTTTCTTGCATAAACATTAAGTGTTACATATGCCTTTTTGTTGTTTTGATGAACATAATTAATAGCTTCAATCATTTCATCTTCAGTAAAATTGGAACTCATAGCTCTAAGTCCGTAATTTTTGCCAGCAAAATATACAGCATCTGCACCAAAGTGTATTGCTGTTTTTAATTTTTCCATATCTCCCGCTGGGGCTAGTAGTTCAACTTTTGCATTAGTTTTCATATTTGTTTCCTTATTTTAATTTTATTACTAAAATACCATCTTCAATCTCTATAAGTTCATAGCTTTCAATATCTGGGTGGTCTTTTACTGTTTCAAAAAGCATTTCAAGTCTTTTAACAATAGTCTTGAATCTTCTTGGCATTGTTTCTTTGTGTTGGACATAGCCTCTAAAAAGCACATTGTCGGCAATAATATATCCTCCGCTTTTTGTCATTAATATTAAAGACTCAAGCATATTTATGTACTGGGCTTTTGGGCCGTCTAGAAAGACCATATCAAAGTATTTGTCATATTTACCTCCCGCCACCATCATTGAAACCTCTTCCATACAATCCCCATAAACAACAGTTGCTCTGTCTTCAAAACCTGCATCTTTGAAGTTTCTGTTTGCTTCTTCAACTTTGTTTATGTCGTGTTCAATTGTTATGAGAGATGAGTCTTTTGCAGATGATAGCATTAAAATTCCGCTATAACCAACAGCTGTGCCAATTTCTAGAATTGTTTTAGGGTTGATTTTTTCTGTTAGCTGTTGAAGAATTTTATGGCTTTCTTCTCTTATGATTGGTACTCCTCTTCTGTTTGCGTCTATCTTAATAGATTCTTCATTGTTTGTCATTATCTTTCCTTTATTAAAATGATAAAGTTTGCTAGATTATGTCTAACAAACTTTAATTTTTAATATTTTATACTCTAAATATGATTGGTAAAATCATAGGGTTACGCTTTGTTTTCTTATAGAAGAAATTGCGTAGAGGTTTTCTAATTTGGTTGCGAAGTTCGTTCCATTCGTGGTCTTCTTTTAAGTCAATAGTTGCGAGGGTGTCAAGTAAAATTTGTTTAGCTTCTTCAGTTAATTCGTCTGCTTCAGTGTTGTAAACAAAACCACGAGTAATCATATAAGGGTCTGTTGTAAGTTCTCCAGTAATGCTTGAAACTCCAATAACAACAATAACTAAACCATCTTCACTTAGAAGTTTTCTGTCTCTTAGAACAACACTTCCAACATCACCAATTCCAAGACCGTCAACAAGTTGTTCGCCCGCAGGAACAGTTCCTCTTTTAACCATTGCGTTTTTTGTAATCTCAACAACTGTGCCAATTTCTGGAATAATCATATTGTATTTATCCATACCTAAACTTTCGGCAAGTAAGCAGTGTTCTTTTAAGTGTCTGTATTCACCGTGAACAGGAATAAAGTATTTTGGTCTAATTAATGAGTGAATGGTTTTAAGTTCTTCTTGGCAGGCGTGCCCTGATGTGTGTACATTATCGTGGATAACAATAGCTCCCTTTTTGTAAAGGTTATTGATTACTTTGTTAACCATATTTTCATTCCCAGGGATTGGTGTTGAAGAGAAAATAACAGTGTCATTTTCGCCAATTTCTACCCTGCTGAATTCACCGCTTGAAAGTCTAGAAAGAGCACTTGTTGGTTCTCCTTGGCTACCGGTACTTAGAACGATTACATTTTTGTCTTCTAAAGAAGCAATTTTTTCAATATCAACAAACACATCTTTGTCGAACTTAAATTCGCCAATTTTCATACCTGCATCAATGTTGTTAATCATACTTCTTCCAACAACCGCAACTTTTCTGTCATATTTTATAGCAAGGTCAATGATTTGTTGTATTCTGTAGATGTTGCTTGAGAATGTCGCAACAAAAAGTCTTCTAGTTGCGTGCTCAATAAAGATTTTTTCAAGTTTTTCACCAACAGATTTTTCACTCATAGTGTAGCCAGGTCTTTCAACATTGGTACTTTCACACATAAGAAGAGTTACTCCCTTTTCGCCTATTTCAGCGATTCTTGGAAGGTCTATTTTTTCTCCATCAATTGGTGTGTAGTCAATCTTGAAGTCTCCTGTGTGGAAAACAATTCCTGCAGGAGTAGTGATTGAAAGGGCAAATGCTCCAGCGATTGAGTGGTTAACCTTTACAAATTCCACGCTAAAGCAACCAAGTTTTATTTGGTTTCTTGGTTTTACAACATTTTGTTTAATTCCTGTTATTTTATGCTCTCTTAATTTATTGTCTAGCAGTGTTAATGTTAGTTTAGAACCATATACAGGAACTTTTAAGTCTTTAAGAAGGTATGGTAGGCTTCCAATGTGGTCTTCGTGTCCGTGAGTGATTACTATACCTTTTACTTTTGAAGCATTTTCTTTTAAGTATGTAAAGTCAGGGATTACAAGGTCTACGCCAGGCATATCTTCTCCTGGGAAGGCAAGTCCGCAGTCAATAAGAAGGATGTCGTCACCATATTCAAGGGCGGTGATATTCTTTCCTATTTCGCCAACCCCACCAAGGAAGATAACTTTTAATCCACTTTTAGAAACCCCTGCTCTTTTATGAGTTTTTTCAACTTCATCTTTTGCGTTAAGTAAAAACTCAATAGCTTCTTTATTTTTGTTTGCTGTTTTTGTCTTTTTTGTAGTTTTTGCACTTACAGAAATTGCTTTATTGCTTTCTGGGTTTGCAAAAATTCTTTTTTTCTTACCGTTTGATTCTTCTACAATATCAGCAACGGGAACACTTGTGGTTTTTCTTTTATTCAAATTTTTCTTACCACCAGTCTTGCTTGTTCTTCCAGTTTGAACAGTCTCTTCAGTAGAAGTCGATAAGAATTTGTCAATTCTATCCATTATAAAAAAATCTCCTATTAAAAATTTAAGTTAAAAATTAATACAAGGTTTTATTCCTTGATTTTTTCATCATCACCTTTTAAAGGTGTTGCAAGAACAGAGCTAGATAAATAGTATCTACTTCCCTTGCAGTTAAAATAAGTTGTAAGTTCAAAAATACATACAAAAACCATACTTGCAGGAATGGAAATAAGTAAACCCACACCAAGAGTAAATACGCCAAGGAAAACATTTACAACTGTAATTGTTAAAACAACAATTATTGCATTTGTAAACACTTTTGTAAAACTTTTAAATGTGGTTGCAATTCCTAAACCAAAGGCTTTGAATGCTGAAATATTTCCGTTTACATCAAGCATTTTCCCTGCCATACCAGAGAAGAAAGAAATCTCTACAGCTGACAATAACACTAATATTAATGAAACAATGAATAAACCAATAATGATTGTTATCCAGTTGTTTACAACACGGAAATATGCATATAGAACCATAGCTTTTAACACGGTGAATGGAATTTTACATAATAGCTTAACAAAGGCAAATCTTATGCTTTGACCAAGAGTAGAAATTAAATTTCTTGTATACCCTATTGAAACAAAGCTTGTCATTTGCATATACATTACACTTGAGATGTTGTAGTTTGAAACATCTTTAAAGAGTGTATATACGAAGAAGCAAAGGAAAAATGCTAAGATAATGCTGAACCAAATTGCTTTGAAGTTTGAAGAGATTACATTAGACAAGTGTAAAAAAGCGGTTGAAATAGCTGTTATAATTTCACTTGGTTTAGTGTAAATAGTTTCGAATATCGCACCGAACTCCGCAACAACCCCCTCTTCTTTCAATAGGTCAACAACTGGAGAGCAAATCCCGATTGTTATTGGTGCAACAATAAGAATTAGTGCCAACATATATAAGAGTTGTTTCCATACAATACTAAAATTATTTGTTAAAAGTTTAAATGAGTTTTTATAAGACATAATATCCCCTTGTATGCATTTTATTCTAAAAAGCACAATTATAGCTTTTTTAATGTTTAAAAGCCGACTTTTATATGTAAAAAACTTAAACTATGAGTATATTATATATGAGATTTTAATAAAATGCAAGCGTGCGGGATAATATTACAAAAAAAAGAGAGGGTTTCCCCTCTCCGTTTTTAAGAAATTATTTGTTGTTTTTCAAGAAATTGTCGAATTGTTTTGAAATGTTGTCAAAATTGCTTTTTAGACACTCCAACATATATGACAAAGATTCAATTGTTGGTTTTGTATCCGCAAAAGATGGGTCTTTAGCTTCTTGAGAACCCGTTTCTATCTCTTCTACAAGTAGATTTTCTTCCTGAACATTGTTTGTATTTTCTATGAATATAGTTTCATTACTGGAAAATTCAAAAGGTGAATTGGCTTGATTAAGACGACTGTCTTCTTCGTTGTTGTCAATTTGTTCTACTACAATATTATGTGCTTCAGGATATGTTTGTTTTGTTGGATCGTAATGGTTTTGAATAGAAGCAATATTGTCTACTGAAACTTGTTTGGTTTCCTCTTCATAATTAAGTTGTGTGTTATTAGTGTCAAAAGTTTGTTGTGAAGTTTTTGTTTCGGCAGACTGTTCTAGATTTTCTTTGTTTGTGTTAAATAATGTGTTTTCCATTTTTGTAATTAATTCTCTATTTGAGTTTATGTTAGATAAAATCTCATCAATGTTTTTTGATGTTTCGTTGTTCGTTGTTTGTTTACTTTTTGGTACAGATAATATACCAAGAATAACGAATATAGAGCACAAGCCTGTTGTTATATCCATAATTAAACTTGTGTCGACAATAAAGTTGAATTTATCTCCAATAATCCGAACAATAAGAACAACGGCACTGACTAAACTTATCCAAAAATTATAGGTTTTAACTTTGTCTTTTAAACTCATTTATTTCTCCTGTTTGATATTTTTTTGATTATAGTTGTATAAAATATAGTAATTTACACATAAAATATACAATTAAAAATTCATTATTGTTTTAGTGATAAATATTGATACATTTCTCCATATCTAGAACCAAGTATTGTTTTAAAGTCTTTGTTTGTTAAAAGAAGGTTCATTGCATAGCTTGGTTCTAATGCTGATAAATACTCTTTTAAGTACTCAAACTGTTTATCTTGAACAAGCATACTTGTATAATTTTTCCCATACTTATCTTGCATTACAGCAAGCTCTTGTTGCTTTTCGGTCTTTTGCTTGTCTAGTTTTAATTTGTATTCGGCTTCAAGTTTATCAATGTTGTTATTAAATTCAATGGCTTCGTTTTTTGCTTTATTATAATCGTTTTTGACTTTGTCTATTTCCTGTTCTAATTCTAATGCATATTCTATATCAAGTGAAGAAAGTGCGTCTTCTTTTTGTTTTTCTAGTGATGAAATATTTGCTTCAGTTTTTGATAAATTCTCTTCTAGGTTTTGTAAAACTTTTGCAAGTTCGTTAGCTTTGCTTCCTTCAAGATTACTAATTTCGCCAATAACTATTGAAGACCTTGCAAGTCCTCTTCTTAACATTTGGTTTTCGGTTTCTTTGATACCTTTATCGTAAATACTTGAAATTTCTTCTTGTTGATATGATGCATTATCTTTCATTTTATCTTTTGAAGCAATCATATCATTAATTTTTTGTTCAAAAGAAACATTAGTTGATTCTTTTTTATCACCATACTTTTTTTCTAAGCTGGATTTAGCTAGAGATTCAAGTTCTTCATTTGTTTTGTCTGGAATATCTTTTTTTTCAAGATTGAGACTTTCGGGAGCATCAATATAATCACCCTTGCCATAATCTCTTGAAATTTGATTGAGGTCATATACAATTTCACTTGCAGACTTTTCTTTTAAGGGTAAAGATTCCTTGTTTAAAGTGGCGGTTTTGGGTTGGGGTGTTTGAGATTGTTTTTCTTTTTTCTTCTCTTCTTCCTCTTCTAATTTGCTTAAAATTGCTTGATTATTTATGTATTTGTTTGACATATAATATTATTCTCCTTTATATATCTCTTTTGAATTATGTTTAAGCATATTTGCGATATCTAAGTTGTTTTTTATATTTTTTAGGTATGATTTTGCGTTTTTTATAAAAATAATTTTATTTTTCATTATTTATAATTCCTATTGATTTATCTATTCTTGTGACCAATATATTGTTGCTTATTGGGACAACTTCATTATATCCTAGAGATACATTAATTCTTTTTAAATCGAGTCCGTTTTGATTAATTTCTATTTCTTTTTTTGTAATTCCGTTATTAAAAAAGTATATTGAAATCTTGTTTTTATTTTCCATAATTGAAGCAAGATTTTTGCCTTTGCCAAGTTTACTTAAATGTGAACTAAAAACCATAATGATATATTAATTGAAGCTGAGTTTTAGTTCAATTTTTACACCTTCTAGTTTTTTGTTTCCCAGCAAGTTATATTTATTATAGGAAACGGAATAATTTTTATCATAGCTTGGCAATGCTTCAATTCTTGTATTAGAAGTTTTTAATGCGTATGCATATATTTCTGTTTCTGTTAAAATTAAAACTAAATTTCCAACAAATATACAATCTTTAATATTAAGAAATACTTCATCTTCAGGGAAACCTTTTTCAAAAGGAATAAAAACCCCTTCTTGATGTAAATTATAAATTTTAAATTCGTTCAATTCGTTTTTAATGATTATGTAGTTTCCGTCACAGGAAACAAAATGGTCAACACCTTGGCTAATATTTGTTGGTGCACTATTATAATCTGGATAATAATATACATAAAGGTAAGGACTTGATTCTTTCTGTGCTAATATTGTTTTACCTGATGTAAGTAATTTGCTTGTTCCAGCAAGTAGATTATACTGTATTTCGTTGGAGTCTTTTAAGTATGAGCTTTGGTCATAAAACTCTTCTTGAAAATAATAAGTTCCCCCTGCATAGGTATCTGTAAGAAAGCCAAGTGCAGGTTCTCCATAGTTATTTTTATATATTGTATATATTTTTTTTGCTGATGTTAATTGAGGTCTTACAATTGAGTCAATATACTTATCCTCTCCTGAAGGAGTCAAGTTGATTACAATTGGTGTATAATCTGCATTGTTTAAAATTGCACCTATTTTTATTGTTCCTGAAAGCATAAGATTTGCGTCCACATCAAGCCAGTCATAAGAGTAACTTGAGGCATTGTAAAAGGTTAAGTCAACATTTTTTTCAATTGTTGCTCCGTCTACAATTTTATATATTTTTATGTGTGGTGATGTTGTTAAAAATTGAACAATTATGTCTTCAAACATTACAAGTTTTATTGTGTTTTCTGCTAGAATATTAGTTTTAACTTTTTCAAATGAGTAGTCCTTATATTTATAAAGGTGGACAGTTGAGTCTTTAATAAATGCAATTAAGTTTCCATCTTTTGAAACAAATTTTGTTGAATTGTATGTGAATGGTAAATCAAATAGATTAGTTATTTTATCTGTAATTTTTTTTGCGTATTTTACCGTTTTAAAATTCTCAATTTGAGTTTGGTCTATGTCATCTGTAACAGAATTTATTTCTTTTATATTTTCTCCTACTTCAAGAACTTTATTTGTTGGTGTAATTAATAAAGTTTCTTGAGTCGGTGCGTTTGTTTCAAGAGTGTTAATTCTCATACATACGGTGTTTGCATAGCAAATTAAAATTTCTTCAGTTGTTCCTTCTCCTAATTCTGCAGAGAATAAAATGTCGTATGTGGTTTGATTTTGTGTATATGAAGTATTACATTTTATTGCTTGAGACAAATCGGGTGTGGTTCTTGCAGTTTGGATGTTTTCTGTTAGATTATCTCCTCTTATTGCGTAGAGAGAATTATCTTCGAGTTTTAAATCTTCTCCAAGAATTTGTTTAATCAATGGGTTTTCTCCAATAGTGAACAAACCTAAAGAATTTTGTGTTAATTCTAAATAAATAGTAACTTTGATTTGCATTAAGTCTCCTGGATTTCTTGTTATACTTACCGGTTCTCCGTTACTATCTGTTAAAAGGACATGGTTAAAAATGGTTGGGGAAAAGTCCCCACAGTCTGTGAGTCCAAGTTCGCTAAAACTAAAAATACTATTATCATCTTCAGGTATCGTTGTTGTTTTTACAATGTATAATGTACCTTTAGAGATATCTGCTTGAATTTCTTCAGTTTCCGCGGTAAATGTTCTAAGATAATTACCTAGTTTGTGTTCTTCTTGTGTTAATTTTTTTGTTCCTGTTCCAATTGCTATATGTGAGGTATATTGACTAAGGTTGGTTATTTTATCATAAACGCTGTTTAATAGCGTGTTGTATGCTGTGTAAGTTTTGTTTCTTAAAGTTATTTCAAATTTATTGTGTAAATTTATATTCATATGAGTCTCCTATTAAATTAGGTTTGGATAATAAACAAGGCGAATATTCCAAAGTTGGTCAAAATCACTTGCTCTCACAGTTTTTGTGTTGAACATTCCATAGTCTCCACCAGTTCTTACAATTCCAAACACCATAGATGAAGTATTTTTTAGTGTAAAACAATGGTCTGTAAATCCTAGTGACGAATTAGATATTGATGTGTTCACTTTATCAACAAAACCAAGCTCATTGTGACCGGTGATAGTCGTTAAAGTACCTGTTCTAGTATTGTTTATTATGAAAGGATTTTCTAGTCCAATATATGATGATACATTGGCTGGTGCATAACTACTATTAGGGTCATATACATTTATAAAGCGAGGATATCCCTCACTATCCACATAAAATCCAGTAACAATAGTATTTCTAACACCATATAGGTCTTCCATACCAAAACATTTTAGAGCAGTATCTGTTTGGTTTTTTCCGTAATACATACCCTTGTCGTTAGCATTGCCTGTTCTGTAACTTGATTTTATTGAACCTCTACCCATTCCTAAAGATTTTTGAGAGTCTGTGCTTTTAAACATTATTATGTACAAGCACTGAAGAAGTGTGAGAACATTAAAGGGTAAAAATTCCATATTTGGACTATTAAGCTTCTGCTTGTATGAATAAAAGTTTGTATAACTAATTGAGTAATAGTTGTTTAAAAGAGTATCACTATTAGAATAAAATCCATAGTCTCTAATATATACATCTCCTGCAAGATATGCTGCTACATAAATCTTGTCATTATTATGTCCGTTGTGCCAAAAAGCTCTGTCTGTAAAACCTTCTCGTGGTTTTTTAGATATTTGAACATATATATAGTTGTCGTCTGTTGAAAGTTTGTAATATATTTTTGGAATCTCTATCATTACATCACCATAGTTATGGTTGTAAATATTTGCAGAAGTTCCATCTTCAAAAAGAGAGTAATCGTTCGGGTTAAGGTACCCAACAACATGACCGTCTTTAAGTATACACGGTCTTATTTCATTATACGGCCACCTATCTAGCCACCCGTTATCAACGAATGTATCGTTTTCAAAATCCATATATGCACCATCAAAATTGGATGCATCATCAGTGTAAGACTCCCACTCTCCTGCTGTTAGTATGTTTTTGTCTAATTTTACGCCATAAACGCCATTAAATTCTATCTTATAACTGGTTGGATTTAGAGAATATGAAAGTCTTAGGTTTGATTTTGCCACTCTGTTAAATAGGCTTTTATAATCAATAAAACTTGAAACAACAGAGGTTAAATCAAGCTTTAATTTTTCATTACTGTCCTTTATGTATGATGCAACATCAATATATTTAGTAACAAAGATGTCATAACACATCTTAAGACATTCATTTAAATTTGTTGTAGAAACATTAATTTTTGAGCGTAGAACATAGTTTGAACCGTTTTCGTGTGAAGCAAATACGAATACACAATCGCTTTCTATATGCGAAACTATTTGAATATCTACATATTTCCCTTTAGGAAGATTTAGTTTTTGAGGTTTTGTAAAGTTGTTGTTTTTTGAAGATAAATAATAACAGTCTCCATTTTTGATGTAAACAACAATATTGCTTTCTCCAGAAATTATAGGGCTTGGACAAGCGTGAACAGTTGTTACATTAGAATCAATAAATGTTTCAGCCAAATTATTAAAAGGTTTTAAGTGATACAAGTTTCCATCGGAATCAACTCTATAGAGAACAATTTCAGGTAAAATGTTGTTGGTTGGATAAAACTCCTGCGTAAAGCAGTGACTTATTGCTGAAGTTAAAAATGTAAAACTTTCTTTTGGAATACTTTTTTCAGTCTGTTGTTGTGTAGTATAATAAATCTTATTGTCGTCAATATATGATATTAATATAGAGTTATCTTTTTCTAGTTGAATAGCTTTTAACTCGATATCGGTGGATAATTCTGTGTTTTTTGCTCCCAGAACAATAATTTTTGCAGATTTTAGTGTTGTAAGCGGTTGTTCATTTTGGGTATAAAATTCTAAGTAAGTATTAATTGTTTGGTTGGCAACGGGTGTAAATGTTTTGAATATAACAAAATCATTCTCACCTATATTGAGCTGTTTTATTTCTTCGTGAATAGTGGTGTTATTTACTACAATATTACATCCTATTTGTGTTTCTGTAATAGTTGAAAAATTGACAACAATTTGAAAACAAATAGTTTTTTCGTTTTCAACATCTATTGGTGGTAAATGAACTTTAATGTTGGACAAATTTGTAATAAGTTCATTAATGTTAGGTTTGCTTATTTCTAAATATGAATTATGAGAATTTTCTGTTTTTGCGAGAGATATTTCTTTTTCTAAATCAACTATTTTAAGATAAGCTGTTTTACCGTAGTCCATTATTATTCCCTCCTGTTAGTTGAACCAAACATAAACTTTAAATTCTTGATATTGCAATCTTTTTGGTTTGAGGACAGTTTAAACCCAAAATTTATAAGAGGAATATTTACTCTTTTTATTGTTGTGTTTTTGCATAAAATTTCTGTAGTTTTATTATCGTGATAGATGGTTAAAATTGTTTCATTTTCCGCATCAAGAAAAATCTTTTTTAATGTTTTTTGATGTTGGACGCCATTTAGATTGCTTATTGGAGAAGTCCATGTTTTATTGAAGGGTTCACCAAAATAACAACCATCATTGTTTATTAGAGATAAACAAAAATCTTGTTCATTTATTGATCTAACAACAGCTAATACTCCTTGCAAATCATCACTTTTTAAACTTAATAGATTTTTTATTTCAATGTTGCCACATAGATTTTTAATTTGGTATTTATTAATATCAATTTGAAGTAAAGCATTGTTGTGTGAAGGTGTATCTTCATCAAAAAATTTATATTTACAAGCAAGATAATAACTACCGTTGTGGTAACATGAGCAAACCAACTCGTTTGTTTGAAATGCTAAATTTTTTGAAATATTATTTAGTATTTTTGTTGTGTTAAGCCCATCAAATTTATAAAGCCCGTCACTGGCAAGAAAGATTATCTTGTCGCCACAAACACAAACGGAGTTTTCATAAATTTTCCCAGTAGAAACATAAAGATTGCTTACAGAAAAATTTTTTTGGTCGCCGTATGCTGAAATTCTTGAGATACCATTTTCCCTAAACACATATAAATAATCACAGAAAGATACAACTTTTAAAAGAGCTCCCCTTTCATCAATTAATTCAATAAAGCCAGCATCATCAAGATTAATACTCCAATTAGTTGGGTCTAAATCATCACTAAACCACACAGCCGATTTTTCTCCATCGACGGTTACAAAAAGTCTTTCGTAATGTATTTCCATTGATGATATTTTTGGTGCGTCAAGAACCTCATAAGGAAGATCTTTTCCGTTCCAAACAATCATATTGTCTGTAATACTTGAAAATATCATAACATCTTCACCATTAAGCCTATATTGTTTTGCTACGGGAATGCTGGTAAATGTTATGTTTCTTATAGACTTTAACTCAGGGTTTTCATCAAATAAAGAAATATAATAAATTGTCAATTCGTGATTAATAATAATAAGTTTGTCTTCTCTTGAATTTGTGTCTTTATTATAAATATAAAAATGAAAGACTTTTTCTATACTCCCTATTGAATCAATGTCTCTTTTTAAAGAGGTGTTGTTGCTTTTTAGTTGAGATATGAAATCGCAAAAACCAATTCCTTGTTTAAGGTTGCCATCATAAAAAGAAAAGTTTTTAATGTCATAAGCATATTCAATCGCTGTTTTTGATCTATCTGCCAGTGTGTTAACGCCATTATCAAAGGATTTTATTGATAGAAAGAATTTTGATTCGTTTGGGTAACGAGTTTTTGTCATTAAGAAAGCCTCCTAGAATAGAATCGTCTTTCTCCATGTTTGCTTTTAATGTTTTCAAGTGAGTTTTTGAACTTACCCTCCCACATATCAGCCTCGTCATATAGTAGTCTTGACAAAGCATATTCACTAGCAACTCCATAAGAAACTGTCTCGTATCCAAGACCAAAAGGTAAGTCTAATTTCTGTTCTATAGTTTCAATTTTATTAGGAATGTAGTTGTATGTGATTTGATATTGTTGATTTGGAAAACCAACTTTAACAAATGAAGGGTAAAGATTAAAAGTTACGGGTTGATATGATTGGTTTTTGATTGATTTTATCGCAATTGGTGTTTTTGAAAAGTTGATAAAAGGAATTTCACAATTTTCGTTCGAATAAATATTTTCTGTATGTGATAAAGGTAAATAGTTTTTTGTTATTTCTCTTACAACAAAATTTGTGAAAAGAATTAAATCTTCAATTTTATCACTTGTTTCTTTTGCTGTATTGTTGGTTGGTTCTTTGATTTGATCAATAACATCAGTAAGTCCAAGTAAGGTTGCTGAAAGTTTAATAATATCTTTTGTCATTTTGTGTTAGTTCCTTATAATTTTTTGAATATCTTCTCTTGATAGAGACTGATTTTTAGATTGAGCAAATGTCATAATTTCTTTAAACATTTCATTTGCTTTATCAAAAGTTTTCGACTGCTTGTTTTTTTCGATTTTTTTGTTGTGAGCTTCGATTTCGTTCATTAGAGTTTTTATGTTTTTTGTGTTTGTTTTGATAAGTTGTTCAATTATTTTTGAGGTTGGATAATTCTTTAATGTTAAACAAAGAGAATTTCTGCCTTTTGAAATGTCGTGAACTTCATATCTGTTTTTGATTATGTTGTAAAAAAGATAATAATATTTATTAATTTCTTTAATTCTTTCGTTTATAAAATAAACATCATTGATTTGTTTAAGGTAAGGTTTTATCATAATTACTTCCTAAAACAACCATTTCCCCCGCAAATTTTGCGAGGGATTTGGTTTTATTTATTAAGATTCTTTAATTCCTGTCAACATTGCTTGACCGCTTGGTTTGTCACAAATGATATCTGCGTATTTTACGAGGGTAGCATTGTATGTAGGCTTATTTTGAGTTTGTTTAATTACTCTACCATCTTCACCTTCTAGCCATTGCCAATCGCAAAGTTGATGAAGATTAAAATCTTTTGTATTAAGCAAATACATTGTGTTTGGAGCGACAAATCTGTCACTTACTAAAGGGATGCCGTTGTAAGACATTGCTTTATAACCGCCTGCAAGTTCCATAATATCAACATTTGTTCTATAGCTTGTAAAGTACTCTTGATAATTTCTCTTTACTCCTGCTGAACAAACAATAAAGTCAACCTTGCTATCTGCAACTTCTTCAAGTTGGTCAATTGCTGTTTGCATAACAACATCACTGATATCAGTAAATGTTGAATCTTTTGAAATGTCTTTAATGTAAGGAATCATCCAGCTATATGTAGAACGATTGAGTCCATATAAAGAACCTGAATCTTTAAAGATTGCAGAAAGACCTGTGATTTCTTTGCCATATGAACCTTGTACGCAAAGTGCATATGTAGTAGAATCAGGTTCTAAGCTTCCAGCTGATAAAATACCGGAAACCGTCGCTGTTTTTGTGGCTCTGTTAATTGAAGTGATTCTTAGTGAAGTTGCGTTTTGCACAGGGGCTCCAGTTGATGCATCAACAACATCAACTAACATTCCTTCAATAATGTTTTTTACATTATCAACTGTGATTGTGTTAGTTGTATTAGCTGTGATATTTGCCAAGATGCCAGAGCCGTCACCATAAAGCATTCTGCCAAAGTTGAAAGCACTTGCTTTGATAAGACCTTCCATTTCTGCGTTAAGCAAGTTTACGAATGCGCCTGCTGAACTTTGAGAAGCTCTTACTGCTTTATCACTAATTTCGATTTTTCCGTATAGGTTTTTTAATTCAAGAACAAATTGAGCATAAGTGTTGCCGGCGGCGTTTGGAAGTTGTCCGTCTTCATCCCCCGCACCAATACCTCCGTTAATTCCATATGGGGCAAGTTTACGGATTTCTTTACCCCAAACATCACTTGTTGTTTGATTAATTCTAGCTAAAAGAGGATTGATTGAGGTGTTAAGTTGATCTGCAACAACACCAAGATAAACCTCTTTTAAAGCATTATCTGCTGTTTGTAAAGTTACCATTATTTCTCCTTTAAATAATAAATATGTCGTGTTTTTTAATTGTTTTTATGTTAATTTTGCGTTTTTTATGATTGTAATAGTTTTTTGAATATTTGAGAGGCCTCTTGTAAATTTTTAGGTTTTTCAGTTTTTTGAACCAAAGAAATTGAGTTTGGTTCACCACTGATTATGTGCAGATTGTTTTTGTTTGAATTTATCTTTAAAAGATAATCGTTGATTATTTTTGCTTTTACTTTTTCATTGTTAACAATCTGCTCAAAGTATTCTGGATTATCTAAAGAATTAGCAGGTTTTACTTTTTCGCTTTCAGCTAAAGCTTTTGCAAAAGCGTATTGTAAACAGTTTTTATTTTTAGCAAGTTCCTTATCATCAATAAGAATTTTAGAAATTTCTTTTGCATACTCTCGAGCATTAGGTACAGTATTAAAAAAACTAGAGACATTAGTGTGCCAATCTTTTTGTTTATAAACTTCTGTAATTTTTACCTCTTGCTCTAAGTTTTTGGTGTCTGTTGTTTTTGTTTCGTTTGTTGTATTTTCTTTTAATAATGCTGAAAGTTTTTGGCTTTTTCTTGTAAATTCTTTTTCAAGATTTTCATATGCGTTGAGTAAACTTGTTGCGTCTTTAAATTTTCCAAAACTGGAGCTGTTATTGTTGGTCATAAAATTGTCCTTTTCTATTTCGATTGGTTCGTTTACCTCGACCTGTACACCAACATCTAACGGTTGTTCCATTGTTTGATTGTTTTCCATATTGTTATTCCTTATTAAATTTTAATTTTAAATAGTTTTCTTTTTCAATTTGGTCAAGAGCATATTTCATTGATTTATGTGCTAAAATATGACTATATAATTTTTTAATATGTTCACTTGATGCGGATTTTGCTTCGTTTGATAATACATATTTTGTGTGTTCTTCAATATGAATGTCGTGGTCATCTATTTCAAGAGGGGTTATTTCTTCAATACCCAAGTTTTCTTTTGTTGCTTTTTTGATATGTATATTAGAAACCTCGCTTAAATTTTCCCAGACTCCTAAACCAAGAGCTTCGATTAATTTTGCTCTATTCCTGTTTGAGAGTTTTCCGTTTTCATCATAGAATAGTCCATTTCTGTAAAGGTCAAGAAGCATATTTTTTCGTTGTGCTGGAGATTCCGTTAATTCATTAATTGTATCAAGAACTACATCATCACTAGTAAGTTCACTACCATTCCAGTAATACAGTTCAATATCTCCCCTGTCATCACTGGTTTTGCTGAGTCTTTGTGTATTTGCAAATTGTTTGTAAAGACGAATAATAAATTGAGCAATTTTCTTCACAGCGTTTCTTATATATTCAGCAGTTACAGAGAGTCTTGTTTCATCTTGCTCAATAATTAAGCTTAATGCCGCTCCGCTTGTTATTGATGACGGAATCGAGCTGTCACGCATAAGTTCACTGACGCCACTAACTGTTATAAATTCATTTAGCAGTCTATCTTCTTCATTATTAAACTCGTTTGGTATTGAGCCACCGTCAATAAATCTTGGAGGAGTGCTCCCATTTCTGTAAACAACAATTTTTCCAGGAGCTAACCCCTCTTCTTCTATATTATCAATATCAACAGAGCCATCTTCTACAGCTAGCACACCTGCTGAAAGTCTTGCCATAAATTCGTGTTTTCTGTTCTTTATGGCGTTATAACTTCTTTGAATTGGTATACACCTTTCAATTACGCTTGTACCCCAGAAACTCCCTATTTGATTAATTGATACTTGTTTAATAAAAGGAAAAGTTTTAGTGTTATTTTCTCCAATACTAAATGGTAAAACGCCATCATAAACAAGCTTATCTCCGGCGATAATTGTGAGTCTTCCATCTGGGTGTTTTTCGGTTGGTTTTTGATATTTTTCAATCACTAAAATATGATCGTGTTTTAATGAATGAGCAAGCTTGGTGATATTACTATTGCCAGTCACTGCACCACGGGTTAAAATATTCTCAAAAGATAATATGTCTATATCTTTTCCTTCAAGTTTAACATTCCATAATTCTTCAACCTTTTTTGAGGGGTAAGCCCTTGCGTGGATTATACTTTCACAATTATCAACATCAAGAGACCCTGAAGAATCTGGATATATTTCAAAAGGAGGACAAACTGAAACTGAGATGTCTCCGTTGCGAATTTCTTTTCCGTTAGTTGATGCCACTGGATCGCCGTAATTGTCATTCCAAATCACCTTATAAAATGCGGTGCCTGTTATTTCACTCCACACCGTTGCGTTTGATATAAGTTCACTTAGATTAATTTTGTTTGTGGTGTTTGAAAGAATGGCTTTTGATAATTTAGCACAATATATATCTTCTTGTTCATTGCCAATAGGCCTCACAGAAACGGTTGGCCTGACCTTGTTAAGCTTTGCAAGTCTTGACTCAATAATTGGTGCAATGTGGTTGTAAACTTCTCGCTCTTCCCAATAATAATTTTTTGGAGATTGTTCAATTTCTCCTGTAAGATTAATGCAAGAATATTGGTTTCCAAGCATAAAGTTCATATTAAGTTCCCATGTTAATTCGTGGGGTCTTCGTTCCTCTTTTCTTCTTTCAAAATCCTCTAAAATATCACTAACAATTAATTTGTCTTCGTACTCATTGTAATAGTAATTTTCGTTTTTTTGATTGTTTTTGAGGTTGTTTTTAGTTGTTTTTGCGTTTTTTGTTGTGTTTTTCATCATTTATTTGTTTCCTTTTATTTCTTTAGCTGAATATTCTTTTTTTATTTTAAGCATAAGATTATATAAGTTTTTAAAACACTCTTCGCAAAGGTAAATTGAACCTTTGTATGAAGAAGTATTAATGTTAAACATTGCCATTTTATGACAAGAGGCTGTGTCGCATCTTATGTTTTTTAATGTTTTTTCAATCAGCATATTAATCCTCCTCTTTTAATTTTTCAATTAATTGGTTTTTTAAATTAATTAGTTCTTGGTATTCTAGTTTTTCTAATTCGTTGCCAGAGTCTATCTTTTTCCCATAAATTTCAACAAGCATTTTAACAGCAAGCAGATCAGGCGGAATATAGTGCGTGGTAACTTTTTTCTTAGATAAAGTAAGTTTATTTTCTTTGTTTTGTTCTCTTTCACATCTTGTTTCGCTCTCCATTTTGTTTGTTTTGTTTTCAGCATCTTCAGTTGTTATTACTTTTTTTGTCTTTCCGTCTTCAGTTGTGTATTCAAGAATCTCTTCATTGTAGAAAAAGCCTTCAGCTTTTTTTATAAGGACATTTTTAATTTTTTCATATAAATCCGTATTTTGTTTTTTCATAATTTCTCTTTTTGTTGCTTTTTATATAAGTCCACTATACAACAACATTTTTAAAAGCGAGCTCAAGTGTGACAGTTTTGAGCAAAAAAATTAAGAAAAATATTTTCTTTGCCTTAAAATCTGTTTGTATAGTTTTTCTTTGTTTCTTTGGATTTCGGTTTTTTCTTTGTTTACTTGAGGAGGCTCAGGTCTACTCATAATGTAATAGCGAAGTTCGTCTAATGCGTGATCATCTAGTTTTATTGGTTTATCCCCGTCTCCCCAATAATAACTTTTTAGTTCTCTAATGAGATTTGTACAAGATGAAAAAATGAATAATTTAGATTGGCCTTGAGCATTTTTTAAGTAGGTTTTTACTCTAGATATTCCTGCGAATAAGTCTTTATTTACATTGGGATTTACTGCTATGCCGTTTTCAAAAAACAACTCTGTTACACTTTTATTTGATGCTAAAGTTTTTTGGTTTGCAGCACTATCAATAAGAGCTTCAAGCCTTCCGTCTTTTCTATGCTTCCAGTTAAGATTTTTTGCAATTTCTTTTATTTTTTGTGCGTGATAATCAACGGTTTTTCCAGCTTCAAAATGTTCAGCTATAACATAAATGTTTCCGTCATAGTCGCAAGCGTAAAAATGTGCAGATAAAGGATTGTTGAGACCTGGGTCTATAGAAATTTGGTCGTGGTATTCTGGTGGTATTTCAAAAGGTTCTATTATATGAATGTTTGGGTCGAATTCTTTATATACAGCACTTTTGTTGTTTGATAGAAATTTTCCGTATCTTCTTGCTGTTAACTCTTCTTGGCTCATAGAGGCTGTCAGTCTATTTAATTCGTCATTACTAAGATATGGATTGTCTGCCCATTCCATAAAAATACAATATACTTCAGGATCATTTTGACTGTTTAGATATATTTGGTCATAAATATAAGTTTGGCCTTTGAGCGGTGTCATTGTTCCAAAAATATCACCACACTTATCAAGCACCCTCATCTTGCATTCGTTATAAATATCTTCAGGAGGCTCTTCGTCAAACCACACAAAATCAAGGGATGTTCCTTGAAATTTTTCTCTTCCCTCTTCGCAAGATTTGAATGAAATTCTTGAGAGTCCGCCAAAAACATTTTTAATCACAATTGTGTCAATTACGCCAAACTCTGGACTATTCTTTTTCCCTGTATTCATAATTATTTCTTCTATATAAGACTTGTCGAGATATTTCAAAATTTTATCTTGAGCTACTTCTTTTTGTACTTTTGTAGACAGGCTGACAACCCACCCGAAAACATCTTTCTTATTTGTTCTGTAAGGATGGTTTCCCCTTGCTAGCCAAATGCTTTCAACAGCTCCACATTCAGTTTTCCCGCTTCTATTTCCTCCAAAAACCCAGCGATTTCTTTTTGTATTTTTATGAAAATCCACTTGTTTTTTATGGACAATTTTCCCTGTATTATATTTTGATAAAGGGTTGTTTTTTCTTCTGTATATCTCTTGTGAAATGTTTGATATTTGATTAATTTGTTCAATAATTTTTGCTTTGTTTTGTTCCATATTTTTCCCGCTTTTTTTACTAAAAATATCTACATATGTTTTATTAAAAAAATGCAAAATGAAAATAAAATAGTTAAAAAATCAACAAATATGATGTATTTTTACAAAATATAACAATAAAAATGCATTTTTTTATAAATTAAAATATTTTTTTATTAGTGTTTGTTTTATATATTTAGACAAAATACTTTTTTGAAAATATTTATTATTTTGATAATATATATGTATGAAAAAAATAATATCAATTTCATATATGTCATTTATGCTGGTCTTTGCTCCATTCTCTTTTGTTTTAGGAACGGCAAGTGTTATTAGATTAATTACAAATCGACCTATATTTTATCACGCAATTATGATTACAAATAAAAGCTATGTAAATGATAATAAAGAACTTTTGAGTATTGTTTCAAAGGATGGTTTTACATACGCAAAAATAAAACAAAATGCTTGTTTATATAAAACAAGTGATATCTCTAACCATTCTTTTAATAATGTATATTATATTTTGCCAGAATCTTACTTTGTTGTAATTCTTGACAAAATCAACTCTTTAATATATAAAGCTCAATACATAAATCAAGTTGGGTATATCTCTAGTGAAGATGTTGAAATTGTAGACTTTATTCCTACAGTTCAATTTTTAGAAAATATAACTTTTGATATACTTGAAAATGTAGGAACGCAACTAAGACACTTACCTACCGCATCAGCTAACGAAAATATAAAAGTATACTTGCCTGCTGGTACATCTAATATTACATATATCGCTTCAATCAATGGAGAAATCCCTACCGG
Organism: Clostridia bacterium; assembly: GCA_017501645.1. Lineage (GTDB taxonomy): Bacteria > Bacillota > Clostridia > Christensenellales > UBA1242 > UMGS2069. The sequence continues at coordinate 101,423 of JAFVWN010000060.1, forward strand.
TGGGTTTTCTGGTATTTGGTATTATTGTTTGTATAGTCCAAACAACGACCCCACTAGTGTTTATGATGGATATGTTTATAGTGAAAAGACTAGAAATTTATCTACAATTCCTCCCAATCTTGAAGGGGAAATATCTATTAATACTAAAGATGATACATATGAAAATAAGGTTTCAATAAATAAGACAATAAAGAGCATTTTAATTATCTTCATTTGTTTGCCAATAATTTTAGTTTTTGTTTTGCTTGTCCTTCAAAATAAAAGAAATAAAAAGAAAACAGGTTCTACAACTGAAGATTTTTTAGATAAAAACTTTTTATCAAAGAATGAAAATGAAAGTAAAAATGATAATGAAAACATTACGCTTAAGAAAAATGGCAAATTTTGTAAAGTTGATGAATTAAGAGGTTGTTCATTATCGAGAAAAACAACAAAACATAAATTTGTAGATATTGATGAGCAATTACCGTCATTTCCGGCGTATGAGATTGTTGATGATGACGATTTGTTGTAACTATAAAAGTGATTTTAATTCTTTTTTTAATTTTTCATTAAAGATTTCTTCAAGCCAAGGCTCATTTCCAATCTGTGTTTTTATAAAGTAACTAGTCCAATTGTTTTTTAATGCGTTAGTTGCAAGCTTTTCAAGTGCTGAATTTATTCTCCTATAAATTGTTCTTGTTACAGACTTTGTTTCTTCTGCAATTTCTTCAGTTGTACATTTTTTTACATATTTCAAAATTATTATTTTTCTATCTTTATCGATTAGAGAGTCTAGAAGTTTCTCAATCATTACATATAAATTTAGAAGCTTGTTTTTTCTTTCTCCCAAATCTATTACCTTGTCAATACTTCTATATGTTGCAAGATATGAGTCTCCGTAAATATAAGATGTTGGTAGCGTTGATGCTCTATTTTCTATAATTTTGTCTATTGTGTGAATAATGTTCGGTAAATTTTTATAAGCTTCAAGAAGTGTTTTTATATACACAATCAAATTTGTTTTTCTTGCTTCTTCTAAGAGAAGCTTGTTTTCGTTTGTTGTAGAAAAATTGTCATATTTGATTATTTTGGTGTTGTTTTTGATATTTTTTTGTGTTATTTTGCGTTTTTTGTCACCATTACTAATTTTGTTTAATTTTAAATCCATTTCGTTTTGTTTGATTTTAACTGTCATCATTTATTCCCTCTCGTTTATTATTTAACCGTTCGCTTTTCGCCCCGTCTGTTTTGATTGTATTACAAAAAAATCAAATTTGAGCTCAAGTGTGACACTTTTTATAAAAAAAGTTTGAAAAATTTTTTAATCACATTTCAAACATTTGTTTTACGAGGTTATAATATACTATAAAAATAGACAGCACTCTGTCCACTTTTAAAAATTAAAAAAAATTTTTTTTATTGCTTAAATTCGTTTGGCATAAACGACATAATATGATAAAATAAACTATAGTTATATTTAATATATATTAAATCGTTTGCTCAAACTAATAAAAAAGTTTGGCTTACGAAATTAGGGAGTTTATTTTATGAGCCTTGTAAAATCCAAAAAAATAGCAAATAAAAAATCATCAAAGTCTTTAGCAAGATTTATTTTAATGCTACTTATTTCATTTGTAAGCATTTTAACTTTTTCTGCTTGTGATTGGACTAATGACCCAGATACACCTGAGTCTAATTTTGACAAAGATGGAAATCTAAGGATTCAAGCCCCTTATATTCATTTTAATCCCGAAACAAAAAGTGCCTATGACGACACTTCTATTATTGATGATGTTTCAGGAAGTTTCACTTGGGAACTTGCTTATTTTGTTAATGATGGAACTAAAGATGTAAATTATGACCAAACTTACTATCTTGAAAACTATTATACGGACAGTAAGTATGAAAACATTTACAATTACTATGACCACAGTAACGGAATAAAACCAAAATACTTCTCTACTTCTGCTGATGCTGTAGAACATTTTGGAATATCAAATGTTGAAGGAAGCGGTTCTGGTTTTTACGCAATCGACCAAAGTGATCCTATAGGAACAAAGCTCATTAAAGTTTATACTCCTGCCGAAAAAATTATAAACGGTAACAAATCTATATCTTTCCCTAGTTTTGAAGTTGTTGTTGATGGTAAGTATTATACATTCAAAGTAACTTTACATCCTTACTACTTAGGCAAAAAGATTTATGAAGAAACTCCGTTTGTGGATAATAGTTTTGATTATGACAAGCGAGAGTTCAAAGAGATTGATGCTGAGGGTAACCCTGTTAAATCTTTATTCAGTTTTAGCTATAGAGTAGGAAAAGCTTCAACAGGCGCCGGCGATTTCCTCCCTTGCCCTGATGGATTTATGACATACTATATTGATGAAGACAACAAGTTTATGATAAGGTTTAATCCTAGACTTGAAGAAGGTTCTACTAATAGATATATTAAGGTTAAGGCCTTAACAGAAACCGACAATGGAAGAACCAGCTCTCTTTATTCAAACACAGCTTCATATGAAGCTTATACTATGACTTTCTCTGCTTATAGTCCAAACTCAACAAGTGTAGATTATGGCTCATTGATTTATGACGAAAGTGATTACTACTTCCACACTGTAAAAAAGGTTTATAACAACAGAACGAAAGAAAATGATATTTCTTCAATGGTTGGTGTATTCCCTGAAGGAAGAAGAGTTATTGTTTCTCGACAAATCGAGTTTGCAGACGATTATGATTATGCCCTTCAATCTTGGACAATGAATACTAAAGCTGAAAATTCAATATCAATTGCCAATGCTTTTCCATCTACAACTATTGAAGATTCTAAATTTAGTATGCTTGAATATGTTGCCACTGGTACAGTTGATGATTATTACAAAGATTTATTAAGAATAACAACAAGTGATTCTTGTATTCCAAACGCGAAAAAAACAGGCTCGGAAGCTTTTGCTGAAGTTGAAAACTTCTATAAAAGCACTGTCTGTACTCAATGTTCAGGAACTGGAATTGATGCATCAAGTGCTTCGTGTGAAAATTGTGGTGGAAAGGGATATGCTTATCCTAAAGCCCCAACATTTAATTACTATACTAAAGGTCAAATAACTGAATTAAACACTCCTAGTAAGTATGTAAAAGATACCATTTATAATATGTTTGATAACACAGATAAAATTGTTGCTGTAAGAAGCGACCTTGCAGTAGTATCACACAATAAAGTAAATGGATACAAATTCTATGCAAACTTTGCTAAAGTAAGAAATTTCTCTTTAAGTGGAACATTCTTTGCTGGAGACAATTTCTTTAACGGAGGAAACCAATATTTAACTGATGTTACAGTTTCTGTTTTTGATAAAAAAGGAAACAGATTATGTATTAGTAATGTTAATAGAACTTTCAATATTATTCAACTTAATGTAAATGAAGATAAAGATGGCAATGGAGAACCTGATGCAACAGGAGATAAATTATCTTCTGTTTATAGAGTTAATGACATTAGTTTTATTTTTGATGGTTCTTATTTTACCGTAACTGGACTAGAAATTGGAGACTACTTGATGTTTGAAAAAGTTGGTGCTCCCCTACTTGATGACCCAATTTTTGATGACGCAACCAATTTACCTTATGGGTTCCACTCTACTCAAATGGTGAGACTAGATATTGCTTCTATTGGTATAAACACTAAAGTCCTTTGTGTAAAAGAAACTGATGATCTTTATACTGATAGACAAGATATAGGAATTATTGGTACTCAATATGCTGAAGAAAGTAGCTTGATGGTTAACCTCTATCAAGTTGATGACCTAACTGGTGAAAAAACAGAAGTTGAAGGAGGCATTAAGCTACTAAGCGAAGGCAATGTTTCTTATGAAGTTATTAAAAGCGTAAGTTCATATGAAGATAAGTATGGCTACATAACAACTAATATTATTATATCTATATTGCTACCATCAAATGCGACTTTGGTTGGTTATAATGCTGAAACAGTAAATGATAATCAAGCCGTATATTACTCTTTAGGCAATAAAAATAACGAACCAACATTTATCTTGAAGAGAACTTATGATAAGTTAAAACAAGAATATTCAATGAATTTTGAAAAAGATTTATATTCATTCTACACAGTCCCTGTAAATGAAACCGAAGTAACTACAGTAACAGCGGGTACATTCGTGTTATATAATGGAGATACTTATTCTTACTCACACAATACAACAAGCGACCTTCCATCAGGTCTTACAACTACCTCATTCTATAATAGATTGAATGAACCAAACGAAAATGAATATCAAGTACTTGCAAAAGTTGTTACCGGTTCTTCAACAAGATGGGAGTTAATAAAATACACTAAAGTAGATGCATCAAGAATCACTGGAGATATGATGGAAGATGGAACTGGTGCTAGCCAAATTAAGTTCCCTGTGTTCTGTGTTGATGGTGATAGACTTTATCAATATGAAGGCAAAAACGAAATTGCCAGCGGTGAAGCAAACGAAGTAAGCACTGTAGTTGGTGTTTATAAAACAGAAATGGTTCAATCTACAGCTGATGGCACAAATAATATTTATGCATATTATGATGTAAAACAAGCTCACGAAAAAGTTTACTATACATCCCCTATTGCAAAAGAACATTATGTCGAAAGTGACAAGCCCGGCGAAGAAGGTTTAATTACTGTTGATATTGCTTACTATTTTGCAGAAATTACAAACTTTGATTCTTTAAAATCAGCAGGCAAAATAATGCTTGGTAGTCAAATATTGGCAGGTAGCACTACTCTAGCAAGGCAGTTTAGAGAAGTTCTTGGTGCAAAAATTGTTCAAAGTTGTTATTACTATATTGAACCAATTGGTGAAACAATAAACGGTAAAGCACATCAACCAATTACAGTATTGGCAAAACAATACTTGCAAACCATACAAGGTGTTGGACAACAACAAGTTAACACAACCTATTACTATAATGATGGTGGGCTTAAAGTTTTTGCCGGTAGTATAAATGGCGCAGATCTAATTGCTAATGATACCGTATTTGCTGCTTATAATATGAATGGCGCAGTAATTGATTTGGAAAAATATTCAAATATTTCACGAGGAGAAATGTTTGATGCTTCAGGTATTTTAAATTATGATGTTGGTTATAATGTAATACTTGGTGCACATAATTATATGTCTTCTCATACAATTGTTGAAACTGATACTCTTGGACCAGAAAATCAAAAACCAGGTTTTATGTTTGTTGAAAATACAGAACAAACAATTAATGGTTTAAAAATAAGATATGCATATACTTTATATGAATTAAATCCAGATGGAACAATCTCTTCTACGGCTTTATACTATAATGCAGATGAAGGAAATTTTTATAGAATACTTGATACCTACCCTATTTCTTATCCTATTGTTATAGACGAAATTGAAACAATTGAAACAAAAACAATTTGTGAAGTTGAAGAAAATACAGGATTTAAAATAGAAGTCAAAAATTCTAGTGGTAATTTACTTGATAGATTTAGAGTTACAAAGATTGCAGGAACATCTACTGTAAAAACTTATACTCAAGAAGAAAAAGTTGGTACTAGCGTTGTTACTAAAACTTATACAACATATGAAGCATTTTTAGTTCCATCATTCTATGTTACAAACCAAGATGGTAACACAGAAACTCAAATATATAATATGGTAAGTGATGGTTCTACTCAATCAGTCCCTTGTACCTTTGCAGTATCTTCAAATCCTGTGTTCAAATATACAGGAACTTTAGCTAGTGGTGCTTCTGTTTCATTGATTCCTGAAATCACAACAACTTCTGTTGCTTCAAATGAAACAGCTCTTGTAAGAACTGCTCAAATTGCAAACACAAACACTCAAGTTACAATGCTTGGTAAATATATTCAAACTGGCGATTCAAGTGAACCAATAGTTTACCCATCATTCTCTAATCTTAATAAATGGTCATTAGATGAAGCATTCATTTTAAAAGGTAATGGCTCAACCCAAGCAGATATGTTTGACCATTACTATGAACTTGATTATACTAGCAAAAAACTTGTTATTGAAGGCTTCCCTGGTGTTCGATTGCTTGCGGGTGCTCCATACCCTAACCCTGTAATTTATTTGTCAGTGAGACATAAAAAGACAGAAGATGCAGTTGTTAACCTTAGCTTTGATATTAAAAATGCATACTTTGTTGAAATTATGGGTACTCAAATAAAAACAGAGGACTCAAACTTAATAAGAGACTTTACAACCTATGCATTTAAAGACACAGTAACAAACTTATCTCTTAATGATTATATTGATAAATCTTATTGGATTTTAGATGCTGTAACATTGAAACCTGTTATTCCTTATATATATAAGGATGGAAAATATCAACCAAAACTTGTTGATGAAGATGATAATCCAATTGAATTATCTATTCAAGATGTTGGTCTAAATGAAGATTCAGTAGAACTCTTCTATTCTGATACAATATCAGCAACTGGCATATATAAAGAAAAAATTTATATGCAGTATGTAAAGAACGATGGAAGTATTGGCTATAAAACTATTAACTATGAAGAAGATGTAATTTTGTGGCGTACTGATGCAACAATGGTTGAAAGAGTTCCTATGTATGATATCCACTCTTATACTCAAGGAAAAGACGGAATTATATATTTTGACTCTGGTACTGATACTGACGATAATGTTCTATGTATTGGTCTTGAAGGTATTTCTTCAGGTGCAACTCAACAAGAAGATTCAATGTTTAACTATGATAAAGTTCTTGTAAGTGGTGTTACTAGTGCGTATAGAACTAAAACAACCGAACTTAATATTTCGGATTCTATGTATTATGGTTACTGGTTCGATAAAGGCTTGAATGTAATGAATGCTTATGATAGTAATGATGCGTACTTCTTAAGCGGAAAAGAATCAGTGGTAATTATGGCAAGTCCAACCGTTCAAGTAAATGCAGAGAATGGAGACAACTATATATATAGATTTAAAGAGTGGCAAATTTACTCACGATACAACAGTGAAGTTATGTACTACAATAGAGGTTTAACAGAGAACCTTATTGATAGAGAAAATGCTATTTTAAGATTTTCATCAAATGAAGCTGGCTATTTTGTAATATTACCAGTTTATCAAAGAGTTTATAAGATTGATTTAGGTACTGCTGTTATTGATGGTGCTATTAACCAAGGTGGAGATATAAGCGTTCTTTATAGCGGTGGTGCAGATGTTGATGTAGAAAATGCAACTAAAGAAGAGTTATATTTGATTGAATATTTCAAAACCGAATTTAACAATCAAGAGGGCTACTACTACTCTAATATTCTAGGTGCTCCTTACTTATGGTTTACAGGAGAACTTGATAGAGATACATCAATGCCAATCTTTGAGAAAAAAGAAAACATTTATGCTATAAGATACAACCAAACTTATAAGAGATTTTTATCTACCCATTCGACCGGTGATATTATTCTCTACTTTGAATTACTTATGAGTGGAGATTATGTTACAGGCGTTAAACCAGTGAGAGTGCTTTCAAATATTGCTGTTGGGTACCCAGGCCTTGTTCCTATCGTTAACGACAACGGTCAATATCATATTTGTGGGACAGCATATATAGAAAGTTTTGATGAGTTTAGATTTAAAACAGGTACTGCCGTTGATGAAATAGGTCAAACTTATTCTACTAGTGAACCTATGAGATTGAAAGATCTTGTATGTCACACATTTACTGGTGAATTCTTCTATGATTCAATATTAAGTGAAACAACTGATAATAGCGTTAGTATTGTTGTTCACTATGATGAAGATTCAAAAAGATTCAGTGGTTTAGACTTAACAACACTTAACTCAAGGGTTGAAAACGCATTAAAGGCAAGAGATAAATGGTTCTTTACCCCAGTAAAATCATTGCTTGAGTATGTTCTTTATTGGAATATGATTTATAATAGCCACATCTTCTCAGATGCTCAAGTGTTTGAAAAGATTGGTAAAAAGTATGACGGAAACTATCTTGATAATCCAGACTTAGAACAGTTAACATTTAGTTCATTTAACTTAAATAATTCTTTAACAGAACCAATAGCAAGAAGTGTTACAAATTATCACACTGTAATGTTTAAGTATAGTGATGATATTATGGTTGGTGAAGACTTCTACAGAAGCACATACGCTTCTCTTGATGGAGGTGAACTTGCTTATGATGAAGAAGGAAACCTCTACTCTGCTATTCAATTTAAAACTGCTTATATAGACAGAGACACAACTGTTAAACTTGTTGCTTCTTCTGGTCACGGCTATCGTGTCGAAGGTTGGTATCAATGTATTTATGATGAAGAAGCTGGTGTTTGGTATACAACTGACGAAAAAGTTAAAAATAGTGACAATGTTTACGGTGATGAAATTTTACTTGCTGAATATAATGAAACATTAAAAACTTATTTCTATATAACTCAATACTTTGAAGAGCGTGGTGTTGGTAAGATTTACTACTTTGACGAAGAAAAAACCGAAGAGGCTGAAGTTCCTCAAAGAATGCTTGACAAAGTAAGAGGCTATTTTGTAAATCAAGGCACTGAAACCAATCCAAATTGGATTCAGGTTTATAAAAAAGGTAATGGAGACGAAACTGCCTATTACTATGATAGACAATTCAGCAGGCTTGTTGATTTGCAAGTTTATAAAGTAGAAGAAAAAAGTTTCTATGAAGCAATAAGAAAAGTTGTTGATGGTGAAAACACTCATTACACATTAAACAACATAACTATTTATAGAAAGACTGATGAAGAAGGAAATAATGAGCAATTCTTTAGAACAATGTCAACAGGAAATATTGTAGTTGACGGCAATACACTCATTATTAATAAACTTCATAGCAACTTAAGGTATGTAGCTAAATTTATTGAAGTTTATACAGAATACATCTTCGCAGAGCCTCCAGAGGCTTCAGGAATTGAGGTTAAGGCTGTATACTATACAACTACAGACAATGAAAAAGTTGAACGAGATGGCGAGTTTACAATTATAAGAACAGACTTAGAAGGGCATAATTTAACTGGCGAATATCACGCAGACTTCAATGCTCACGGAATTGATGAATCAGTTACTGGCCTTGATGAAAACTTCTTCAATCTTTATGAACAAGAAGAAGCTAAAACAGCAGTTGCAAAAGCTGGAAAAACTGGAAACTTAACACCTCAAATTATGAGAACAACCGTAACTAATCCAAATACGGGTAAAACATTTACAAAGTACACTGCGGATAGTTACACAAATTACTCAAAACTTCTAAGCGGAGACTTTGGAAGTGATAATAAGGCTTATCTTGTTAACGCAGAAAAAGATGAACTTCTAAAAGGCGAATTAACGCTTAGAAATATGTATTTTGATGTTCACACAGATGTATATATTGTTGTTGGCGTAAAATCAGATGCCGAATTAACTGTTCACTCACTTGGCTTCTCCCCTTCTTATAATATTGAACCAATCATTGAACCAAGCGAGGAATTTATTAATCACAACCAATCAGCTGACGCTGACGAAAAATATGATTATTTGTATTATATGTTCAAAATATCATATGATAGAAATCCTCAAAACCCATTAGCGCCTTATGAAGTGCATTCAAAAAGATATACTTCTATCGCAAGTGATGTTCTTGCAGGTAACTACACAGAATTTTATCAAAATCACTTTGATATTTATGATAACTTTGGTAATCGTATTAATTATCAGTCAATTGCAAATACAGAAAACAATACTGGAAGAAAAGTTAGATTATCTTCATATTTACAAACTTTAAGAAATAAAAAAATCATTTCAAATGAAATTTATGCAAAGTATAGTTCGGAGATATTTGATAATGTACGAGATTGTTTAGAGGCTGTAAGTAGAGAAGCAAAAAATCCGGGACTTCTATATGTTGATTACGCTATTGCTAAAAATGGCGAAGTTGATGAAGAAGGTAATGCTATTATTTTAAGATCTGCGGATGACATCTTTAGGGCTGTTAGAGATATAAAAGTCAAAGACCCAGATGACCCAGATAAAATGATTTATTATTTCAAGACACCAAGATTAATAAGAACTGGCTCACAAAATACTGTTAACTTGTCATCTATTCCTATTTATAGTTATACAATTCAAGCTGTTACAGTAGATGATTATACTTATGATAAATCTGGAAATCTTGTATTTACAGAACCTGAAGAAGTTGAAGTACCTAAAGACTTAGAAGAAGGCGAAGAAGTGCCAGACCCAGAAGAACCAAGACTTATTTTAAACAATAGTAAAAAACATTTCTTGAAAAACACAATTTACACTGCTGCCGGAACTAATAAGTATACTTATCTTGGCTACGGAGATTTGTTTGAGCTCCCTACTCCACTTATTTATGTTGATGATAAATATAGTGAAAATGTAGAACTTCACTTTAAGGATAGTTATATTAATCTTGAATATGGTGAGGAAAATGAAGATAAGACAATACTTGCAGACCTTCCAATTGCAGCCAACACAATTATGTTGCTCGAAGGTGCAGATATGGCACAAGAAGGTTATGCTTTTGTTGGTTGGTTTGAGCAAAAGTATAATAAGAAAAGCAATGTTTGTCTTTATAAAGACCAATACAACTGTACTTGTTCCCCAGATGTAGAGTGCGAGTGCGAAGACCATGAATGCGAATTTGGTAAAGAGGGTTGGTCTGAACTTACTCTTATGAGTAATGAGCTTGAACATCCATACCTCACTCTATCTACTGCAGACACTGTTATAGTTGCAGTATATAAGAAAGTTGTTGATGTAAGTATTACTTATGACAATAGAGAAATGAATATTGAGCTTCCTACCGGAAATATGGATAGTTTAGGTAAAGATGTTTTAATTACGGTAGACGATACAAAACATACAACAACTATTTCTGGTAAGTTCTATTTTGATACTTATCAACAATTCATTGTTTCCCCAGTTGGTGGTTACAGATTTGATGGATTTGAATATCAAGTAAGTAAAGATGGTGAATGGTCAGCTGTTTACACAACTGGTTATGACGATAAACATATCCATTATATTGATAGAAACAATGAAGTTAAAGATCATTATGACATATCACTTAATAGTGTTATTGGCGTAAGTTATGCTATGAGTGAGTGTATTGTTGAGTGTGAAAAACACAAAGACCCTTATGAAAAAGTAAGAATAACTATCAAGGCTAAGAAAATAACTCTTGTTCATATTGAGGTTGAAAACTTTTATGCATTTAATGAAGGCGAATATACTTTCAGTGGTTGGAATTTTGCCTTATATGATATAGGTTTACAGCATGGTAGCGAACCACAATTAATAGTGAAAACTATCAATAGTGAAGACCAAGAAAAGATTGAAGTTTTACTTGAGTATAACGACCAAGTAAGAGAAGGTAAATCTGGTGAAAAATCATTCCATCATTATTATGTCAAAGATAGTGCAGGAAATCTTGTTCAAGGAAATATTGACCAAGGCACTTTGAAACTTTATGGATATTTTGATGTGGAAATGTCTGGAAACTTATTGCTCGTTGCATTTGATGGCTCTTCAGTAATAAGAAAATGGTATATTAACGGTCATCCAAATACCACAGATACTTATGAAAACTTATCTTCATATGGAATACCAGAACAAAGAAAATCTTTTGCAGCACAATTTGATGCAGCATTTAACATTCACTTCCACTACCCTGAAAGCATTGATAACGGTAAGGGTTCAACTATTGATTATAATACTAACAACTATTTTGCATTAGATAAAGATAATGATGTCTATTATGCAAGAGCCGTTATTGAGGCCGCTTCAAGCGTTACTATCACCCACACCTTTATTGAATCAATTGAGGGAGATGGTGCGACAAGAGTTGGTGTAGAAGCAGGAACAGGTTCATATAGTAGTGTTCAAGCATACTCAATTCTTGCTTATAATGGTAGCTTCTCATATATTGACGGTGCTGGAAATATGGTTACCGAAAATAATGGTACATTTGCTGTTAAAAACAAAGGTGAATATAAGTTTAGTGAGGACACAACACTTAACATAAGCGTTCAAGCAGAGTTCATTACAATTGATGGAAAACTCTATAAATTCCTTGGTTGGTTTGACTCATACGGAACAGCAGGCTCTGCATCTTCATATATAATTTCTCGTGAGATGTCTCTTTCAGCAATGGAACCTAAGGGTGTTTATGAGGCTAAATATGTAAGAGTTCATAGAGTTGAACTTGACTATAATGCTTTTGGACAGATTGAAGTTGATCCTTATAATGAGATAGAAGCACTTAGCCCTGATTATAATCAAAATGTACCTACTGAGGTATTTGGATATTATGACGGTGGTCACTATTACATTATGAGTGGTGCAGAATTGATTATTAATGCATATGCAACTGAAGGTTATGTTCTTCCTGACTTCACTGTTACCCCACTCGAGGATGCACCTGGTGAGTTAAAACACGAAACTGAAGATAACATTGATTACTTAAAATTAACCGTTCACGAAGTTGACAGAGCGGTTCGTGTCTCAGCAAACTTTGATGAAGGTTATGATATTACAATTAACCAAATGTTACATTCTTCTGTTGATATGGCTCAAGATGCGGAGTATTTATCAACAGTTTATAGCTATATAACATACAGAGATAGAGAATTAAAGACAACTAGATATGCGGTTCCAAAAAATAGTACAGTTAAGTTCTCTGTTAAAGGTGAAGAAGCTGAAGAAAATGAATTTCCTGAATACTTCTTCCTTGGTTGGTATATTGATGATGTTCTTATGTCAAGAGATATTACCTCAGGTGCAATTTTATACGATTACGAACATACATTAACAAAAGACCTTGTTATTGAAGCTAGATTTGTTCCTTATGTGAATGTCGTTGTCAGCAGTAGAGTTGTAGGAATAAATACTACAGTAAACAAATTTGCTTATACAATGACATATAAAGATTTAAGAACAAATACTGAATGTACTTATTCAAAAACAACTCAAATATCATTACCAATGGGTCTCGTTGTAAACTTAGTGGCTAATGATGAAAATGTAAGTAATGCTTATGAGTTTGTTGGATGGAAGATGATGCAAGGTACTACAGTACTTAAAACATTTGCTTCTGAAAAAGACGCTAACATTACCCTATCTTCAGATTTGATACAAAATGATAAAATATATATTTATGCTTTGTATGGTCGAAAGACAACGCTAAATTTATATAAGAATATAACAATTCGTGAAGAAGACCGTGCTACATATTTAGTAAATGGTGAACTTAGTGATGAATTTATGTCAATGTTTGACTTAGTTGTTGAATACATTGATATTTTTGGAAACACTAAGACTATAAGACTTGGAGCAAATGAGTCTATTCTAGATATTTCAGCATCTCAATACACATCAGTTAAGATTAAGTATGAAATGTCAAATGTGGTAGCTGATAGATACTATTTAGATAATATACTTGTCAAGAGTTCTGGAAACACAAAATATACTTATACTGCTACTTATTTTGAAGACCAAGAATGGCAAACAGTAAGCTTAAGCAGTAATGTTTCAATGAACATAACTGCAACATTTAAACCATCAAGTGCAATCACTATTGCAACTGAATTAAATGGTACAAAACAAGACATATTTAGTTCTAGAAATGATGTTGTATATGAATTTGGTACTGGAGATAGTGCAATTAAAGGAACTGTTGATAATGGTTCAAAGGCTATAAAAGTTCCTGCAATTTCACAATTTACAGTTACAGCTACTAGCCCAGCATATGGAAATGGTGGCGAAATTTATTATAAGTTTGTTGGTTGGTATAATGGTGGTACATTAATCACAACAGATTTAGTGTTAACAGAAGCAAAAGCTTCAGGAAAAATAGTATTTGGTACAAATATAAACCTAACAGCAAGATATGTTGCGGTTGTAAACAATATTACAATCAATAGAGTATTTGATGGTTCAACACCAGATATTGAAAAAGCAAATGCTCTTGAGGTTAGTGCAACTGCTAATTTCTATAGAAACAACATAAATACTGGTACCGGTGATATCAAATTGTTTACTCTTGCAATTGAAGATGGTAAAACTTCAGCGCAAGACGAACTTATTGTTGCTAATCAAAAAGTTATTTTGATAGCCACTCACCTAGCTGGTTATGATTTTGTTGGTTTTGAAGTTGTCCAAGGCGAGTTATTAGATGATGGTGCATATGTAACAAACAGCTTTAATACTGTAAAACATATTACTCCTGCCCCATGTCAATCTCTAGTAATAAATGCAATATATAAAGAAAAAACATATTCTGTAAACTATGTGGTTACATCTTATAACAGTACATCAAATGAAGGTGGAGCTATCTCTAACTATACCGAATATGTTGGTCCAAGCGAAACATCAATTTCATTTGCTATATCAAATGCAAGTTTTAAAGCTTATATTAACGGAAATGCTGTTTCTCACTACTCTACTGGCGGAACATATACAATAGCAATTCCAAGTTCTTGTAGAAATTGCGATTTGACAGTTGAATTAAGGTATATTGCATCGGAATCATATTCAACAATTAATGCAGGTTCAGGAAAGAGTTGGTTTGTAAAAGATGCTCACGAAGAGATGTATGCAATTTCTCATATGAGTAATCTAAAAATTCTTTCAAGCGATTATGCTAAACTCAATTTAGTTTCAGCTAAAGACCCTTATTCAGGTACTCTATTTAATACAACTTATAGAATTGATTATTATGATGGAAACACTACGAATCCTGTTTCAAGCTCTGCAGTAACAACAAATAAACCAACCGACAAAATAATTGTTGGTGCAGACAACAAAAAATATGTATTTGAAGGATATTGGGCAAGAATTGGTACTGCTTCATCATATACATTTATCAAAGTTGGAAGCACAATTGATGCAAATGTTGGTGGATATTGGTCAAATATTATTGCTAAATATAGAAGAGTTGAAGAGGTAAACCTCACTCCTTCTGTAAAAGGTGCGAGTCATACCGTTTCATATGTAAGAACTCCATTTGCTATAAACCCAACTTATGTTAATACTGCTATTGGTGATGGAAGTCAATCTACATATTATGCATTTGTAAGTGGCTCTAACTTGACACTCAGTGTTAATCCAAAAACAGCATTAGATATTTCAACAAAGAAAGCAACTTATGTTTTAGTTGATGGAATAACAACTTCTTATAGTTCAAGAATTGATTCAATTATTGATTCTTATACTCTAGCAAGAAACAATGTTCAAACAACTATAAACTTGCTTGGAACAAAAATAAATGGAGCTGTATGTTCTATCTCTGCAAACACAGGAAAAACAGCAATTCCAAGAACTGCCTCAACAAACGGAGTTGGAGACTCTGTGGCAATAAATCCTATTAATGAAGAAATTAATCTATCTCTCAGCATCAATGTAACTGGTGCTGAAGAGGTAGATAGAATTTCTACAATGTATGTAAATATCTATTCTACTGATGGTACATACTATGAACCTTTAGCTATAACTAAAGCAACCGGAATAACGACAATCACTGTTAAAACGGGTAGCACAATTTCATTAAGTTATAGCATTGGTGACCACAAACAATTCTTGTATTATTCAATAGCTGGAGTTCAATATAAAGACATTACTTATAACTATACAATAGCCGATGGCTACGGCTCAAATATAACTATTGTTGGTTATTTTACAGGAAAGTATACTGCTTCTATTGAAGAGAATGATACAACAAAGGGTGTTGCTTCATTGATGCAAACGACATCAACATCCTCAACATACAACCTTTCAATAACTAATAAAGATAGCTTTATGATTTCAGGAATCTACTTTGCAACAGTTGAAAGTGGTAATGATGGAACTTATGATTATTCTCCATTGTTCTTAAACAGTTTACATCTTAGCTATTCAAATAAGCAGTTGTCATCAATCTCTGGAATGGTTAGTTCAGTTTCTTACACATTTATAAAATCTTCTCCAGATGATGACAGTAAAACATATAATACTGCCCTAACCTTAAGATTTACAGCATTAGACAATGTTGTTATCAAGATTGAATATATGCATGTAACAAAACTCATAATTGAGGTTAAGGAAAAGAATGCCGTTCAAGGTCAATACACATTCTATTTGAGTGAATTTGCAGACCCTGAATTAAAAGTGGCTGATGAATTGACTTTAGAAAAACTCAAGGCGAGAATTGATGGAATTTCAAGTGCTACACTAAGAGATGCGCTAGTGTATCTACCTGAAGATTTGTGTACATTCTCATTTGAGGGAAATACCTTTGATGACACAGTGTCAATCAATCACACTAAGAGAGATAATGTGCTAGTTACTCTTAATAGATTAACTCAAGTTGAGGTTACTGTTTATATAATTATGAATTTTGAAAAGACTGACGGAGGTGCAAATTTATATAACACACCAAAAGAAGGATTGCAAATTTCATATGATGACACTACTGTAGCAAAATATAATAGTTCAACAAAGTTTACTTATGTATCAGCAAAATCAAAACCAATAGTAGCCGAAGATACAAATGGTTTCTTTAAATTTGATGGTTATTATGTTGGTGATGACAAAGAGGAAGATTTACAAATCTCAAGTTCGAGTGACTATGTTCTTCTTTCTACAGACTTTGGTGGTACAAAGTTTAAAAAGCAAGCTGATGGTTCATATGCTGTTTACGCAATATTTACAGAAAGTTTATTAACCATCACAATTGATGCCGACTTTGGTAATAATCAAGCATCATTTGCGATTTCTCAAACAGATACCGAAGACGGTTATAAGAATTTCACCGAAACAAAACAAACATTATCCTTTGTTAACGCAAGCGGTGAAGATATAGGAAACTTGACATATTTCTTTAACACAGAAACTGAGCAGTATGAAATGACCTACCCTGCCAGCCTTGTTAAAAATAGTACTCAAATTTACATTAAAGCAATTGACTTTGACGAAGAAGTAACTGATGATGTTTATATTACTGAAGTTTTATCTGCTCAAGGTATAACTAAGTTCTATCAAAAGACAATAAAAACAGAGGGTAACTCAGTTGATAATGAATATTATAGATTCTATAGATTCGTTGATGCGGGCGGATTGATGGTTGGTAATCTATACACAAACTTTACAGCTGTCGACCTTGGAGGTTACGAGACAGGTACAAGCCTTACTGCAGAAACCAAAGAGCTTTATATGATTGAGTACACATATAACTATTTACCTGATTTGTTCTATATTGATATGACAATGACTGTTCTAAAAGGTTCAACATTGTCTACAATCACAATAGGAACAACACAAGGTCAATCATATAAAGAATTTGATAAAGCACTTATAAGATATCTTGCAGAAAAAGATATGAACATAACCGTTGGTACACACTTCTTACCTGGATATGATTACGCTTTGTATGCAGATTTTGAATCAATTGTATACTCAAAGAGTGTAATGATTAGTGATATACTACTCAAAGAAGGTAATGAGTATGTTCTTGGCGAAAACGGAGTCCCTGGAACACCAACTAAACTTCACAATAAAGATAATGTTGCACCTTGCGGATATTATATTGATACCGCAAAAGAATATTGGGATACACTACTCAATGAAGGAGTAACCGGTGTTTATACAGCTAAGTTCCTCCCTGTTGCAAATTATTACAAGAGTGAAAATGCATATTCAAAATTTGAATCATTCAACTTCTTAGCAAAAGAAAATACTTCTTTTGTTGCAGACTTCTATAATATTGCACAAAATATTAAATATTTCATATTCTCTATTCTTTCAAACTATGATTATGATGGATTTGTGAATAATGAATTTAAGACTTCTGGTCACGATTTCAAAGTGTCATTCAGTTCTGGAAAAATGGGACTTGGTTATTTCTTCACAATTACCGCTGCTAATACTGATTATGAAATAACTACTCAAGCCCCATTAACAAAGGACCTTGATTCAGGAAAAACTAGAAATTATGCTCAAGACTTCTTTGATGATGAGGCAAGTATAAAAGCAGAAGATGATTCATCTCTTGTAAAAATAACACCATATTTCAAAAATAGTCCTTTTGATGAAAGAATTCGTGCTGAACTTCAATATAAAGGAACAACACATGCTATTACAACAGACAAATCTGCAAGTGATTTACAATATTCACAAACTAATATCCATATGATGATTAGTAATGTAGCATATCTTGACTTCTCGGCATTAAAACTTATTAAACACTATCAAGAAGAAGGAATTTTATACGGTTCTAACGGAATGCCAGAAAAAGAAACAAAAGATGCATTGTCGTATTATGTTGAGGGAGATATTCCTACATATAAAAACTACAATGATTATATTGTCAAATATGAACAAAAACCATATGCATATAGCGGAATTGGTTATAAAGTAAAAGCAGAAATTATTGAAGGTTACTATTTTAAAGGCTTTATAATGGTAAGTTCTGGGTATGATGCGACCTATGACTTAATGGGCTTTGGTGGAGAAACAGTAAGACCTACAGGCAAAACATTCACCTATATCCCACACAAAATGAATACAGATATTGACGAAGATGGTAATGAATATTATACTTCTGCTGAAACTGTAGACTTCTTTACATTGGAGTATGCAACAAAAATATATGCTCTTTATGAAGCAAGAGTATATGTAATTAATGTTAGCACTTTTGAGTTCAAAGAAGACAATGAAAAACTTTATGCTGAACACAACTCAGGTGAGCAAAAAGGTGAAATTGATAACGAAAAATCAATGATGACTACACTTGATGTTGAGTCTTCAATAATTAAAGGTTCATTAATTGTTGAACACGGTGAAGATGCGAAATTAACTTCTCAAAACTTGCTATTTATGCAATTTGTTGGTTGGGCAACCACTAAAGAATTTGATAATGATAGTTTATCTTATGACGACAAATTCAAAGTTGCATTTGATACAGGTTTGGGGCTTAAAGGAAATTATGATTTGCATGTTGATGAAGAACACTTAACCACTCTTAAATATAATGATGTTAAAGTTGGTTACTATGATAAAGATGGTGCTTATCACGGAGATATTCAAGGTTATAATGTTGAAAAAGATGAGTTTGCAGTATCAACAGCAAGAAACAATATTTATATCTATGATATGAATAGAGATATAGATATTATTGCCTACTATACTTATATTTCATATAGAATTACTATTAATTTAGCAGACATTATACCAACATACTATTATGCAGATAAATATGCAACTGATCTTCGAGGAACAACAACCTACCTCACCTATCCAGATTATATAAGAGAGACACCAGGATGGACGAACCCTTCTGCTGGTACTTATAATCAATCTTGGGATTGGGGCACAAACGAATTAAATGAACGAGAATTTACTAGCAGTGTATACATTGACTCTCACGACCCTTATGTTTACACTTATGTTGATAATGAAGGTAATGCATTAACTTACCCTACAAAAATCCAATATAGTCTTATAGATATTTCAAAGAGCCAACAAACTGGCAATTTGGTTTATAAAAAGATAAGTAAATCAGGAACATATCAAAATGTATTATGTGCAAAAAAATACGGAGCAGGTACTCCTCTTCCTTACTATGATAGAGCTGAAGATATTAAAAAATATCTAGATGTTGATACTTTAGATGGTTATAACTTTGATCAAGTTTACAGAAATGGTTATTCTTATAACCAAGCAGAGTATGTTACAACAAATACTGCAGGAAAAATCAAACTTGATGAAAATGGAAAATTGATTCCAAAATTAAATAACATATTTAACTATGTAAACATTAATAAAGTTGGAACAACAACTGTTGCTACAGTTAAAGATAATCTTTTTGAAATCACTGTTGATGGAGAAAAAGTACCTGTTTCCGATTTCATTGATGTTGAAATTGACACAGCATTAGGAACAGTTAAATTTGATATAAAAGTTAGAGCTTCTAAGACAGGTTTGCCTGATGTTAAAATCACAATGAATAAAAAGACTGGTATAAATGGTGTTACAGCCCATACTATTGAGGTAACAAAAAGTAATGACCACACTGTTAAGAGAGGTCCAACAATTTCAACAACTGTTAAAGGATTTAACCTTGAAGCATTTAGTAATAGTGATTTTATGACCGACCCTAACTACGAATTACCAGACTTAGATGTTGGATTAATTCTTAAGTGGCAAGAAAAAGCCATAGCAATTGATACAACTGTAAAAATTTCTGGCAAAGAGGTACACTTAAGTGGCGAACAATCATTAAAAGCAGATCTATCTTCATTGAAGTGTCAAACACATAAGTATTGTAGTAAGTGTAAAGGACTAAAAAATGCTGCAACTTGTCAAGATTATGAAATTATGGCTTATTTCATAGTTGTTGTTGAAAATGGTTTATATTATCAATATTTACTTGAAGATCTCTTGGGCAATAGTAAATTAACCAAGAAAGACAAAGAAAACCTTAATAACTACATTGCAGCATTCCTAGGGGAAACTCCAGGAAACACAACAGATACTGGTGCTGTATATAATGTTGCAGACAGGTCAACTGGAAACTTCTTGGATAGCGATACAAGAAAAGGAATTTTAAGTATTTTAAATAAATATTATGACAACAGGTTTGCAGGAATTAGTCATAATGATATCTTAAAATACAAAGTGTATGATACTTTCCACAACTTTAGAGAAGGTGTAAACATCAACTTCTACCCTGTTATAATGAATACTCAAGATATGATCCTCAATATGCCTCTTCTTCAAGAACACGCTAGAGGACAACATAATAACTGGCCAGAAAATTGGAAATTCCCATTAACAGGCGATAAAGGTTTCAACTATTACAGAAATGCATATACTGGATATCATTCAAATATTGATACAGGTCTAATGAAGTTCGTTTCATACGAGAATTACAATTGTACTCCAGATGACAATAAAGACAAAGTTGGTTTATGGAAAAAGTTTACAAACTATGTTACAGGTATCTATAATGGTGCAAAAAAATATGCAGCAACATATCATAGACTGCTTCACAGTATGTTAGTTTTAGACTCTTCGATTAATATGGATAGACTTGTTACTCTCGGTGCATCTTTAACAATTACGGTAAATACCTCTCCAGAACAAGACACTAAATCTATAATTCTTAGTGGCTTGCATGACTGGGAAGTAATCCCAATTCAAAATGCAGCACACGCTTTTTGGGAGATTACAACTGGAGGAATAGCTGTAACCCTTATCAAGTTTATTATTGTAAAATGTGTTGACAGCGAAGCTTCATTATTCGACAAGATTGCAAACCAAAACCATTGGGGTATGTATTAGCGTGCCTCAAAAAAATAAAGGACAATAAAATGAAAAAATTAATCAAAAGAATAATAACAACTTGTTTATCATTACTGTTTATAGTTCTTAGTTTAATTACTGTGACTGCACTGGAAGCTAAAACTTCCAGTGCTTCCCTGTCCTTTTCTGCTTCAGCAATAGATAATACTATTGGTGGAGTTCAAACTCGAGCTATGGATGACACTATGTTTTTGATAGAGCCAGACATTGTGAGAACTTCAGGGAAATATATATATGTTTATGATAAAGCAGAATCAACTATAAAAGTTATTGATAAAGATACAAATACTTATAAAGAAGCTAATAATCACTATATAACAGCGTTAGGTGTTGATGATATTTTAATAAGTAATGATGCGCTATTTTTATTCAATAAACAATCTGGGAGTTTCACTTGCATAGATGCTGAGGATTTTGAATCTTTAACATTTGAGCATTCTTCACTCTCATACCTTTCTTCTGCAAAATTTATTAAGCATATAAAAATTGGTGAAGACGATTATATGCTCACCTGCCCAGAAAATCCAATTACTGCAGATTTTGAATTTGCAAAAATAACAAGAACAGATAATTCATTATCTATTGATTCTGTTTCAAAATTTAGAATTAGTTCAAACTTCCAAGACTCATTATCTTCATATAATGAGATATTTGTTGATAGTAATGATGAAAAACTATTCTTAATGCTAATTAATGAGAGTAATAATATATTATCTTGTCAAATTGATCCTACTAGCGTAGAGACTGTGCAAGTACAAATGACAGGCGTAACAGGTTTTGATTCTGTAAACAACATATTAGATGTTTCCTCTGTTAAAATTACAGATAAAGATAAAGTTGTTGCAGTAACCACTCAAAATACAATTGAATTTTTTGAATTAAGCATTAGCTCTAGTCAAGTTTCAATGACACCAATTACAGATATGCAAATTAGTATCGAATCAGGTTTTGTTCCAACTGATGCGCACGGAACAAACAAAACATTAGCTCTTGTATCCAATTCATCTCAAGAGTTAAAAATTATTAATTTCGATAAAGAAATTGCTCCTTATTACTATAAACAAGAAATAAAAAATCCAACTATAAATCGTTTTTTATATTCACATAATGATTTCACATATTTAAAAGTGATTAATGACACCCCTATCCTATCTTTACCTTATAGTAAAGAAGGACAAATTGAGGCAAATGTTAATGACGAGGTGGTTGTAATTGGTGAAGGTCAAGATGAAAATCAAAACAAGGTTTATGGATGGTATTATGTACTTTATTCTAAAGACAATGTCAACTATTACGGCTATATTGCAAGTATTGACACAAATCAAAAAACAGAAACAAGTTATGAAAAGAATTATGTAACAGTTATTGCGTACACAAAATTGTACACATATCCTAGTAAAATAACAGATGAAATCAATGTTGCAAAACCTAATCAAAACAATGTTAATGATCCGTATATCACAAAATACTCTAGAATTGAAGTTCTAGACAGTTTATGTGATTATACCTCACTTGGTACAAAGTATTTAAAAGTAAAAGTCAATGGCGTTGATATTGGTTTTATTGATCGAGAGAGCGTGATTGTGTCTAGCGATAATTCAGGAAGAATCATCCCAAATGCTACAGTTACTCATAATAATAGTGAAATATTTACTTCAACTGATACTAATAGACAAACTATTGATTTATTAGATAAAGGCAAAAGAGTAAAAGTAATAGGCAAAAGAGATACAAAAACAAACTTTACTTTAATTACCTACAATGACAATGAAGGCAATGAATGTACAGGGTATATTTATACTTATAATCTAGAGACTGATTCTTGGACAATGCTCCAAACAATAGGAATTTTGCTTGTAATTATTAATGTAATATTGCTTGTCATAATCATTTGTCTTAAAAACAAATTTACTAGATAGAGGCAAAAATGTACAATAAAATTTATAAATTTCCAAACGGTGCGACAATAATTTACAAAAAAAGAAAAAGCAATAAAGCAACTGCAATTAATGCCGGTTTTTATTGTGGTCATCAGTATGCAAATAATGGTCTCCCTCACTTCTTTGAGCATATGTTCTTTAAAGGAACAACTAAAAGAAGTATGGAGCAAATTATTGATGACAGGTCTGCAATAACTTTTTTAAACGCTTACACAAATAATGATTTAGTTTGTGTAACATTTTATCAATCAAATAAAAGACTTGAACAAAGTTTTGAATTTGCAAGTGATGTTCTTCTAAACTCAACTTTTGACGCAGAAAAATTAAGCAATGAAGTAAAGGTTGTTCAAGAAGAAAAAATAAGATACATTGATAATAGTCGAAAAAGTCATATGGTGATGCACGAAATGTATATAAAAAAGAATTTTAAAAGCTTAGAAACTCAAGCTGATAGAATTTTTGGCACTGATGACTTTTTAAATACTATCACACCAAAAGATTTAGAAAATTATAGAGACGAACACTTTGTGACTGATAAATTCATAATCTCAGTAACAACAAATCTCTCTTTTTCTAAAATCAAAAAACTTGTTAAAAAATATTTTCTTAATCATATTAAAACCCCTGAAACACCATCTACAATACTTCCAGTTGAAGTTTATGAAATAGATAGAGAGTCTGGTGTTAATTTGGTTCAAAATAATGACAAAGGTTATAAAGCTGTTATAACAATTAAGATGGATGCGGATGGTCATAACTACAGATATGACTATAATCTAGATTGTTTAAGCGACAGTCTCGGGGATAGAAAAGATTTGTATCATTATGAAGTGAGACGACAAGGTCTTGCCTACTCTTGTAGAACAGGTGTTGATTATAATAATTTCAAAAATACTTTATGGATTGGCGTTGATTTCACAACAAGCAGTATTGAAAATATATCCAAAATACTAAGCGTTCTTGGCGATTCAATACAAATACTAAAAAAAGACGGTCTATCACAAGAAGACATTGATTTATTTAAAGAAAATTACATCATTTCTAGGGACACAAGGAGGCCTTCAAGCCATAAAGATTTAGTTTATGATAATTTACTCAAATACTTAAGATATGGCGAAGAAAAAGCCAAAACAGCGAAACAAATCGAAAAATTCTATGACAAGATAACTAAAGAATCAATAATGGAAAACATCACAAAATGTTTCAACAAAGACAATGATGTTCACATTACAATTATGGGTGATTTTACTAATGCACAAGTAAAAACCATAGAAGAATACAAACAATTAGTTTTTAAAAATTAATTTTTTAAAAATTAAATTGTATATTTTTATATTATTTTGCCACATTTTATACAAATGTGTTTTTGTTATGCATTTTTATGTTGATTTTTAGAACTTTTTAAGTTCTTTTTTTTGTTATACAAATATATTTTTAATAAATAAAAGCAATCTCTCTAAATATAGATTGCTTTTTTATGTTTTCTTTCAAATTTTATTATTTATTTTGTAAAAATACTATAAATTATATAACTTTTTAACAAATGTTTTCGCCAATATTTATATTATAATTTTGATTATCCTCAATAATCACATTATCATAATGTTCTTCAGGAAAATCCTCTTCTTCCTCATTTTGGTCGCAAACAATACTCATTATTGTTGCAACTGAAACTTCATACGCTGTTCTTGTTTCACTCTCGGTTTCATTAATCTTTTTTTGATATTTTCTGCTTTGTATTCGACCGGTAAGTTCAATCTTTTCACCAACCTCTAAGTCTCCGGCAAATCTTGCATTTCTTCCCCAAGCAATACAAGGTAAATAATCGCTTTTATTATACGCTCTGTTTACAGCAACAAGCAGGTCAGTAATTTCTCTACCAAATGGTGTTGTTCTATATATTGGCTCTTTGCAAACATAGCCTGTTATAGATATTTGGTTGGTAGAAGAAATCTGCTCACTATCTAAAATTTCTCTAGCAAAAATTGTTAGTATAAGTCTACTTCTTTCACCCTCTAGTTTATTATAACTTCTAAGTTGTCCATTGATTGCAACTTCTCCATCATTTTTAAGCTCTCCAAGAAGTCTTTCTGAAATGGTTATTGGAAGCAAATCCACCTCGTTAGAAAGTCTTGGTACGCTAAGTATAAACTCATAAAACCCTTCTCCCATTACACTGTGAGAATATGTTGGCGTTGTTGAGACCTTTCCTTTTAGTATTACTTGATTGTTTTTTTCTAAATTGCTATTCATTTTTTTCTCCTATTTTATTTTTTTTTGTATCCCATTATTATCTATAACATAGTCGCTATCATAAATAAGCTCACTTAATTTCACCATTGAATACCCTTCACTTTTTAGAAATGAAATCACTAATGGAAGAGCTTCTACAATATTATCTGCATTATTGTGAAATAAGATAATTGCTCCGTTATGTACACCAACCTTAATTCTAGTTAATATTTGTTCTGCAGTTAGCCCCTTCCAATCAAGAGAATCTACTGACCATTGAATTGTTTTAAGTCCTAAGCTATCAGCAGTAATTATTAATTGGTCATTATAATCCCCATATGGCGGTCTAAAGTACTTAACTGGTTTGCCAGTGACATCAGTTATATATTTCATACTTGTTTCTAATTCATATTTTGTTTGAGAGGCGGAAAGAGTACTCATTTTTGGGTGTGTATTTGAGTGTGTTCCAATATCAAATCCAGCCTCGTCAATTTCTTTGATTTTGTCTGTATATTTTTCACTCCAAAAGCCAACAAGGAAAAATGTTCCTTTTATATCATTTTGAGTTAATATTTCTATTATTTTACTAGTTTTATCAGCACCCCACGCAGCATCAAATGTCAAAGCAACCTTCTTTTCGTTTGTTTCAACACTATATATTGGAACTTTCCTAGAAGCATAACCAAAATAAACTGTTTGAGAAGATGTTGACACCAACATAAACCCTAGACATATACAAACTAAAAATAATGAAAAAAATATTTTTAACGGTTTTATAGAAAAGCACGAAATTTTCATATTGAACGGAAACACTCCTATAATATAATAATTGTGTCCTTTTCACCTAAAAAAAGTATGACTTTTTATTAGAGAGATGGTCTTTTTATGTAGAATTTTGAAATCTCCAAATCAACCTAAGAACAATAAACTTTATTCATTAAACCAACAATTTATAACCAATTAGTTCTCAAACTAAAAATTTGCAAAAGAAAAACGGAAGTAATACTTCCGTTTTTTTATTTAAAAGATAAATTCAATTATTATACTTGCTTGATATTTATATTCACTGTTGTTGAGTAAGATAAATTATTATGCAAATATTCAATTTTAAGTTCGTATATACCCACATAATCACCAGGAACCATATATCCTAATTCATTAGCCTGAAAAACCAATCCATTAATAGATAATTGGCAATCTTTTGAATCAATTCTTACTTTCTCTCCAGATACGGTATTAGCCAATACTAAGAAATTGTCAAAACTAATAACCTGTCCAACACTAAATGATTGACCTATAAGTTCTGCAGATATACTTTCAATTTCTATTTTTGTAATCCTAATATCGAGTTTTGCTTCAAATCCATTTACTGCAAAATAAACGAATGTGGACTTATTTGTACCTTCTGGGATTTCAAAATCTAAATTATCATAATCTTGTATAATATTATCTTCATCAATATTTAGACTTTTTCTTGATATCATTTCCTCTGTTATTTTAACTTTGCGTATTGAACCATCACTATATTTACAGTTTGCATAAAGGCCTCTAATATCAAGTTCATCACCAACATATTGATAGGTGTAAGTTTGTGAAAGACTTACAGATGACATTACCACAGGAGGTGCTGGCCTGTTTATAATAAAGTAACTAACGACACCAACAACAAGTAAAAACGCAAGCACTGAAGCAACTGCAATGATAATAGGCTTTTTAGGTGGTTTTACCCTAAATCTTTTAATGCTAGTATTAATAGAGAAGTCAAGATTCTTTCTATAATCACCCTCTCCTCCAGACTGTGAAGCTTCTTTAGTATTATATCTAGCTTTAAGTTCCTGAAGTTTCCTTTTTCTTTGTTTTGCAATAGCAATTTCCTCTTCCGTCATACCCTTGTATTCAGCGAGGTCTTCTTCTTCAATCTTCTTTTGTTCTTCTTCCTCTTGTGCTCTAAAGTGTTCTTCAATTTCCTCATTAGTTATATCATCAGGCAAACTTTCTTCAGGAGCAATATAAGTATCATCTTTTCTTTTAGAAGCTTTTTTTATTTCTTCAAGAGCTTTATTTTCTTCCTCTTCTTCGCCTAAATCTTCATCTGTCTCTTCACTAAGTTCATCAATGGTCTCTTCTACATCTTGAGGTTCTAAGTCCTCTTCAAGTTGAGACTCACCTGCCGTATCTTCTACAGAATCTTCTTCAATATCAGCGTGGCTCTTAATCCAATCAAGATACTCCTGCTCTGTGATTTCGCCTCGTTCAAAGGCTATTTGCTTTTTCATTGCCTCAATTTCATAGTTAGAAACTTTTGAAATGTGTTGATTTGTATCTTTATTTTCTTCTGCTACTTGTTTAGGAGTTTCTGTTTTTTCAAGTTCAACAGCTTCTGTAATTGGTTTTTCTAAAGCAGTTTCTTGATTGACTTCATCTTTAACAGCTTCAGTTTTTTCATCCAAAACATCTTGACGGAGTTCTTGTTTAGGCTCATCCTTTTTTTGCCCAGCAAGATATTCATCTTCTGTAATTTCACCTCTTTCAAATGCAATTTGCCTTTTCATTGCTTCAATTTCATCATTTGAAACTTTTGAAATGTGTTCGTTCGTATTAAGTTCTTGAACTTCAGGTTTTTCAGGAACAATTTCATCTTTTTGTTGCATTTCAACAGGTGCTTGAGCAGAGTCTTCAATTTTTTCTTCTACAACCGGCGCTTCTTGTTTGGCTTTTTCTTGTGAAAGTGCATTAGCTCTTGCTGTGTTTTCCTCAATTGATGTTAATATTCTTTCAATACTGCTTAAATCAAAATTTTGACTATTGTTAACATCATTTTCCTGCTTAATTTCGGCTTTTTCTACACCAAACTCAGCAAGTGCATTTCGAGTTTTATCATCAATAACATTTACACTGTTTGTGTTATCATTGATATATGTTTCGACTCTAGTATTAGTAGGTTCTCCTTCGTGTCTTATAACAGTTTCACTTGATTGTACTCCTTCAGGAATTGAAATACTGATATTAAGATTTAGATTTGAAGGGATTGGAGAACCATCAGCCATTGTAACATTAATGTTGTGTTGAGGCTTGACAGGTTCTACCTCTTCTATTGGAGTTTCCTCTTCTATTGGTTCTGTGATTGCAGAAACCTCTTCTGCTGATTGCTCTTTTTCATTATCATCAACCTTAGATAAATCAAAAGAAAAAGGTGTATCTGTTGTTTCTTTTTCTTCAGCCTGAGACAGGTCAAAAGAAAAATTATTTTCTGGTTCTTCAACTTGAGATAAGTCAAAAGAAAAATCTTCGGTATTTTCTTCACTTGGAACATTAAATGAAAAATCTTCTTCTAGTTGAGATTCTTCATTCTTTTCCAAACCGCTAAAGTCAAAGGAAAATGAATTATTATCATTTGCTTCTATATTTTCATCTTCAATAACCTCAGGTTGGGTTTCTAGCGGATTAAATTTTTCTGGTTTAGAAAGAGATAATTCTGTTTGACCTTCAGGTTCGGCATCATCAACGGTTTTATGATATGAATAATCAATTTCAGGTTCTTCAAAACCTTGTTCTCTTCTTAGTTCTTCTTGAACTTTTTTAAGTTCGTCCAAATCTATATGTGAAGTTTTTGTATTAGAGTTTTGTTCTTCAATGTTTTGAGAATTTTCTTCTACTTTAATTTCTTCAACTTTAGGTTTCTTCTCTTTAGTTTTCTTTTTTGAAACCTCAGGTATTCCTTCGTTTACAATTGGCTCGAGAACTTGAGTTGACTTACCGCCTTTTAACGCTTTTAGTCTTTTTTGTTTCTCTCTATGTTCTCTTGCTCTACGAGCATACTCTTTTGTCGCTTCCCTTTTTACTTCGGTTGAAACCTTTTTCTTTTTAGAAGAACGAATTTCGTCTTCTTTTGATATAGAATTGTTATTATTTGTTTCTTTAGCCAAAATCGTTCTCCTTTAAAGTATTATTTGCAAAAATGATTATTAATATGTACCCGCATCTAGTCATATTAAGTTCACATAACTTTACGAGATAAGTATATCAAAATTAAAGTGCTGAGGTCAAATAAAAAGTGGCTCAAAATTAAAAAAATATAAAAAGGTGACAAATTTTATCACCTTTTATACATTTTTAATTAAAAATCAATTAAATTATCAAACTATATTTGATTATAATTTGTAATTATAAAGTTCTAATATAAGCAGATGCAAGTTGTGCTTGACCTATAGATAAACATCTACCTCTTGAAGCTCTTGTGTCTTCTTCTATAGAAGATGCAGAAATATTTGAGTAATCTCCTGCAGAATTAATAATTACAACATCACTAGAAGCTTTGTATAATGCAGAAGCAATCACTTTAGTTCCACTTGAAGATTCACCCTTAAGATCAAAAATCTTAACACCTTTTCTATATCTTGCAAGAACATCAATCTCGTTAACATTTACTCGTTTTGCATATGCAGTATTTGAAATAAGCACTACACTGTCTTCTGGTGAAATTTGAGTAATAAGCACGGCCTCGTCAGTTTCTGTCATATTGATACCTTTAACGCCACCAGAAATTCTTCCTTGAACTGGAATATCACTCTTTTCCGCATTAAGGCTCATACCTTCCTTAGTTGTAAAGAGTATTGTTGTGTTAGGTTTATCAAATTCAATATTGATGATTTCATCACCATCTTTGAGCTTCATTGCTTGATAAGCGGTTTTTAGAAGTTGATATTCATTTACGGCGGTCTTTTTAATCATACCTTGCTTAGTAAAGAATAGAAGATTTTCATTAAGAAGATTGTCACCAAGTTCCATAAAGAATACAACTTTTTCTTCACTTGATGCAGACGGCATAATCTTGCTAAGAGGAGTTCCCTTATCTCTAAACTTATTGTCAGGAAGAAGTCCTAAGTCAAGTTTATAAGCGTTTCCAAGGTTACTGAAAGCAAGAACCGTCTTGTCGCTTGATGAAGTAAGGCTAGCAGTAATCACTTCGTGAAGACCTGAACGCTCGTTCCAGACCTTTGAAACTTGAGCAAAGTGTCTTGTAGTCATACACTTAACAGCTCCTGAGGCGGTTGCAACAATAGTTACATTTTCAACAGGTCCTTTAACTCCAGTGCCTGCTGTTGTCTTAACTTCATAGTCAGTAAGAGCATCTATAATATCACTTCTTCTGCCGTCTTTATACTTTTTCTTAATCTCGCCCATTTCTTCTTTTACAAGTTCAAATTGAGCTTTTTTACTACTTAAAATTCTTGTAAGTTCTGCAATTCTCTTCTCAAGTTCAAGAAGTTCTTGCTCAAGTTTAAAGATTTCAAGACTGGTAAGTCTAGCAAGACGCATATCAAGAATTGCTTGAGCTTGTCTGTCACTCAATGTAAATCTTTCTTTTAATCTTTGCTTAGCAACTGTTACAGACTCACTTGTTTTAATAATTTTAACAACCTCATCAATATTGCGTACAGCGATTACTAAACCTTGTAAAATGTGTTGACGCTCTTTAGCTGCATCAAGGTCGAATTTTGTTCTTCTATAGATAACTTCTCTCTGGAAATTAACATAGTACGCTAGAATATCAAGAAGTCCCATTTGTTGAGGTCTACCATCAGCGATTGCAACCATATTGATACCATAAGAAACTTGTAAATCCGTATATTTGAATAGGTATTCAAGAATCTTTTTGTAATCAGCATCCTTTCGAATTTTGATAACAATTCTCATACCAGACATATCACTTTCATCAAGAATTTCAGTTATTCCACCAAGAACATCTTTTTTACTTTCTCTAACTTCAAGAATCTTTTGTTGAAGTTTAGCTTTATTAACTTGATATGGGATTTCGGTTACAACAATATTTTTCTTTTCGCCATCTCCACCCTCAATGTGGACTTTAGCTCTAATAATAATTTTTCCCTTACCTGTTTCATAAGCTTGACGAAGTTCTTCTTTTCCAACAATAAAGCCACCGGTTGGAAAGTCAGGAGCCTTAATAATCTTCATCATTTCATCAAGAGAAATGTCTGGATTATCAATATATGCAATTGCACCATTAATAGATTCAGCAAGATTGTGCGGAGGAATATTTGTCGCCAAACCAACAGCGATACCAGTAGCACCATTAACTAAAATATTTGGAAATCTACTTGGAAGAAGCACAGGTTCTTCTTGAGAGTCATCATAAGTAAGCATCCAAGGAACAGTGTCTTTTTCAAGGTCACGAAGCATTTCAAGAGCAAGTGGAGTCATCTTAGCTTCTGTGTAACGCATAGCCGCCGCCCCGTCTCCGTCAATAGAACCAAAGTTACCTTGACCGTCAACTAGTGTCGCTCTAAGGTTAAAGTCTTGAGCTAAACGAACCATTGCATCATAAACAGAGGTATCACCGTGAGGGTGATAACGAGCAAGACAATCACCTACTACCTTCGCAGACTTTTTGTGAGGTTTATCAGGGGTTAATCCTTGTTCGTGCATAGTATAAAGAATACGCCTTTGAACAGGCTTAAGTCCATCTTCTACTCTTGGAAGAGCCCTGTCTAAAATAACATGTTCTGAGTACGGCAACATAGATTCGTGCATAATGACATCAAGGTTTTTGTCAATTACATTTTTGCCGAGGTTTGCAGAAACAAGAATTTGTTGTTTGAGTTTTTTCTTGTTTTCTTTTTTTTCTTCCTCTGTTGCGCCAGAAACCATTTCATCACTTACGCCATTATCAAGGATGTCTTCAATATCAATTTGAGAGACATCTTTACCTAAAATTTCATCATTGTTTTCAAATTCATTATCCATAAATATCCTTTTCCTTTATATGGGTAAATTTAGTAAATAAGTTAAAATAAAGTTTAAGATTTTTTCTTATGTCCAGTCGCTTCCATAACTTCATCAACATTTTTATTAAAGTTTGCGTTTTCAGTTATATAAGCTTTACGAGCCTCAATGTTATCACCCATAAGTACAGTTATCATTTTTTCAGCCTCGTGAGCATCATCAAGGGTTACCCTAACTAAAGTACGATTTGCAGGGTCCATAGTAGTTGCTCTAAGTTGCTCTGGGTTCATTTCACCAAGTCCCTTATATCTTTGAATTTCATAAGGTTTTCCACCTATCTTTTCAATGGCTTCTGGAAGTTCAGCATCACTATAAACATATTCAACCTTACCTCTCTTTGTAAGCTTATATAGCGGTGGTGTTCCAAGATATACATGTCCTTCACTAATAAGTTCTTTCATATAACGATAGAAGAAAGTAATTAAAATTGCTCTAATGTGTGCACCATCTTGGTCAGCATCCGCAAGAATAATTACCTTGTGATATTTAAGATTTTCTAAGTTGAGGTCATCACCTATACCAGCGCCAAGAGCAGAAATGATTGTCCTAATTTCCTCATTTTGAAGAACTTGGTCAATTCTCTTCTTTTCAGCATTTAGAGGTTTACCACGAAGAGGTAATATTGCTTGGAACTTATTATCACGAGCCTGTTTAGCACTTCCACCCGCAGAGTCCCCCTCAACAATGAAAAGTTCATTGTTTACATAGTTTTTTCCAGTACAAGCGGCAAGTTTACCTACTAAGGTATAGTTTTCAACGCTATTTTTTTGTCTAGCGAGTTCTTTTGCTTTCTTAGATGCTTCACGAACTTTAGCTGCACCAATAGCTTTATCAATAATTGCTGAAAGAGTCTTGCTTGTTCCACGAAGCCCAAAGAACTCACTTAACTTGTTTACTGTTACAGTTTCAACTGCTGGTTTTGCTTGCGGATTACCTAATTTGGTTTTTGTTTGACCCTCAAATTGAATATTTTTCATTTTGATAGAAATTATTGCTGTAAGACCTTCTCTAAAATCTTCACCCATAAGGTTGTTATCTTTTTCTTTAAGCGAACCACTTTTACGAGCAAGATCGTTAAGAACTCTTGTAAGACCAGACTTAAATCCAACTTCGTGAGTACCACCCTCAGTAGTTGAAATGTTGTTTACAAAAGAGAAAACACTTTCCGCATAGCTGTCTGTGTGTTGAATTGCAATCTCTACTTTAATTTGGTCCTCTTCTCCTTCAAAAAGAATTGGATCGTCATATAAAATATTTTTACCTTCATTAATATACTTAACAAAATCTTTAAGACCGCCATCATATTTGTATGATTTATAGACAGCATTTTCTTCACCCTGTCTTTGGTCAATAAGACAAATTTCAAGTCCTTTATTTAAAAACGCAAGTTCCTTAACTCTCTTTTTTACTGTTGCATAATCAAATTCAACTGTTTCAAAAACAGAGTCATCAGGAAGAAATGTTACAGTAGTTCCAGTTGTTGTAGCTTTGCCAAGTTCAGTAAGCGGTTTTGTACATTGACCGCACTTAACCTTATCTTTGGTTTTTACAGTCTCAAAACCAATTTCATATTTTTTACCGCCACGACAAACTTCAACTTTACACCATTTTGAAAGTGCATTTACAACTGACGCACCAACACCGTGAAGACCACCAGAATAAGCGTAGTTGTCGTTATTAAATTTACCACCGGCGTGAAGTTCAGTATATACAACCTCAACAGCACT
Organism: Clostridia bacterium; assembly: GCA_017501645.1. Lineage (GTDB taxonomy): Bacteria > Bacillota > Clostridia > Christensenellales > UBA1242 > UMGS2069. The sequence goes on from JAFVWN010000060.1 coordinate 135,488, forward strand.
CTTTTTAAGTACTGGGTGCATATCTACAGGGATACCACGACCATTATCTTCAACAGAAACAGAGCCATCTTTGTTTAAAGTTACAATAATACGATCACAATGACCATTTGCAGCTTCGTCAATAGCGTTATCTACTATTTCCCAAATAAGGTGGTGAAGCCCTTTAGGCCCAGTTGTACCAATATACATACCAGGGCGAAGACGAACAGCATCAAGTCCTTCTAGAACTTGAATATCCTTAGCATCATAGGATTTTTGATTTACACTTTTTGCCATAATATAGTCCTTTTAATTATATTTTTACTTCTTTAGTATACCAAATTTCCTGTGTAACCGCAAACAAAATAACAAGTTTTTCAACGAAAAAACCAATTTTAATTAAATATATAAGCTATTACTTATATATGTTACACAAAAAGACAATCTTTATAAGCAAAACTAATTTATTTGGTTTAATTTTTCCTTTTTATAATAAAAAAATAAAATCACCATATAATAACTATAAGGAGAATTTTTTTTATGAAAATTTTATTAACTGGCGGAGGTACAGCTGGTCATGTTATGCCCCACCTTGCACTTTTAAATGATTTTAGAAAACACTTTAATGAGATTATTTACATAGGTCAAGAAAACGGAATTGAAAAAGACATAATTCACGAACAAAAAGATATAAAATATTATCCAATAGAGGCAACCAAATTTGTAAGACGCAAGATACTTAAAAACCTACTAATTCCATTCAGGTTGCTAAAGAGCATACACTCTGCAAAAAAGGTAATAAAACAAGAAAGGCCTGATATTATTTTTTCAAAAGGAGGATTTGTTTCATTACCAGTCGTTATTGCTGGAAAGAAATTAAAAATACCTATTGTGGCTCACGAAAGTGATTTGGAAATGGGTCTTGCAAATAAACTTTCAAAACCCTCTGCAACAGTAATTTGTACAACATTTGAAAAGACAGCATCATCTGTAAAAAACAAAGGAAAATACACCGGCTCACCTATGAGAGATGACCTTTTCAAGGATAAAAAAACAAGCCGAGAAAAGCTTGGTATTCATACAAATAAGCCAGTTCTTTTAGTCACTGGTGGAAGCCAAGGCTCAAAATCTATAAATAATAAAATCCGTGAAGAACTAAAAGAAATTACTGACAGATTTTATGTTATTCATTTGACAGGTAAAAATAATATTGATAATAAAATAAATATGAAAGATTATAAACAAATTGATTTTACTCTTGATATGGGTACAGTCTTATCTTCTGCAGACATTGTTGTTTCAAGAGCCGGTTCAAATACCATTTTTGAACTTGCAGTATTAAGAAAACCAATGCTATTAATCCCTCTTCCAAAGGGAACATCAAGAGGAGACCAAGTTGACAACGCTAAATACTTCAATAGTCTAGGTTATGCAAATTTTGTTACTGAAGACCAACTTGAAGACACTCCACTACTTCCGTATATAATAGAAACATATAAAGAGTCTCCATTACTCGTTAAAACTCTTGAAAAATCTAACATTCAACCGGGAAATAAAGTTTTGGTTGAAACAATTTTAGAGTTAGTAAAATAAATAAGAACAAAAAAAGATGACGGTTTATTCTTCGTCATCTTTTATATGTGTCATTCCTGTAACATAAGAAACAGGAAGAGCAAAAACCATACCTCTTGCACTAGATTTATAGTCAGTTACTGAATAAATTGCCTTCATAATTGGAACAACAAGTTCTTCTTTTACAAGCATCATAACAACTTCATTTTCAGGATCAATTCTAAACCCAAAGAATTTTCTTTCACTAGAGCCTGCACCTTTACCCTGAAGAATTACAGCTCCTTTAGCCCCTGCAGATTTTCCTGCAAAAACAACCTCATCAGCGTAGCCTCGCTGAACAATAGTAACAACAAGTTTATATAAGTCATCATCAAAAATATCTTCGTCAAAAATTTCCATACAGCCTCCTATTCAATAAATAGTGCTTTAGCACCAAGGTATCCATCTATATCAATAGTAAAACCTTTGCCATTTCCAGGTAAAGAAAGTTCAAATTTTTCACTTATAAATTGCATAAAATCCTTAACATCTTCAACTCTCGCCACCGCAAAAAACACAGCCATTTCGTGAGCACCCATATTGAGAGCTTCAAAAGCTGAACTACGAGAGACACCTTTCGCCTTAACCTCACTTAAAATTTTTCCACCAAGCTGATTTATGGTTTCTCTAAGTTTAAGTGAGTTTTCTTTTTTTATGATAAATACCGCAAGTGTAAGTTCATTGATTTCACTAAGTTTTGGTTTTCTCCTAGGAGGAGTTTTTTTAAGTTCGTGTCTAACTTGTAATTTCGCCATCATTTTCCTCCTTTATTGCTTTAATCACTTCTAGTTGCTGAGCAATCATAATCTCTTCTGCAATATTTTTTTCTCTTTCTTCTTCCATTTCTTTAAGTGCTTTTCTACGATTGTAAGCCTCTTCAAGAGAATCAATATTTGAATACATATCCATACCATATGCAATTCTAAGATTTTTCTTATATTCTTTAGCTGAAATATCATATAACTTGATTTTATAAACAACACCGATTATTTCAATTACTAATATAGGCATCATACCAACAATAGCAATAAGTCCAAAGCCTTCAACCGCCCCGCCCTTAGATGAAGCAAAACCAAGCATAAGCGGTAAAATAAACGCCGCACTCATTGGTCCAGAGGCAACACCCCCTGAGTCAAAAGCTATTGAAACAAATGTTGTGTTTGAAAATGGCATCAATAAAAGAATTAGTCCATAGCCAACACCCAAAATATACCAAATTGAAATATCAAAAATTATTTTTACTGTTGAAAGAGATACTGCCAGCATCATTGCAACAGCAATCGCAATTGTTACAAAACCTTTCCTAATATTTCCATTTGTAATTTCTTCAACTTGACTACCAAGAACTCTAACAGATGGTTCAGTAAATGTAATTAAAAAGCCAATAATCACAGATAAAATAATAGAAAAAGTCGGGCTTCTTGTGGTTAAGAACTTACCTACAGCAGACCCCATTTCAAGCATTCCATAATCTATTCCAAACAAGAATAAATATAACCCAAAGAATGTTACAATAATACCAAATATTAAATTTTTCTTTTTCTTTTTTGAAATCTTTAAGAACAAAGCATCAAAAATAAAGAAAACTGCAACTAAAGGAATTAAACCAACTGCCGTATCAACTAAAACACTAATAAAAATATTAAGAGACTCAGCTGTTTCAACAACATTTGCTCCATTTCCTGCCGTTAAAAGAGATAAGAATAATATTGCAAGAATTGGACCACTTGAAGCAATACCAATAACACCAAAATTATCACTATGCGAAGATGAACTTTTTTTACTTGCAATACCAGAAGCTAGAGCTAATAAAAAAGGTGATGTTATAATTCCTGTTGTAGCTCCGCCAGCATCAAAGGCTATTGCCATTAAGTTTTCAGGAACAAATACTGCAAGAATAAAAGCAACAAGAAATATTACAAACATAACAATTTTATAGTTAATGTTCTTTAATATTCTAAAAAGTGAAAAAGCTATAAGTGCCCCTACACTTGCACCAACAACAAACACAAACAAAAATTTAGGTATGTTGATTAACTGTGAGTTTTGTACTTGAGTAGCAAGAACATTAAGGTCTGGTTCTGCAATTGTTGCACAAAGTCCAAATATAAAAGCAAAGAATAACACTACGGCAAGCTTAGAAAATTTATTAACTGAGTTACCAACAAAATCCCCCATTGGCATTATTGAACCATCAACACCAGACAAAAAAAGCACTTCGCCAATAACAATTATAACAATTGAAAGAACGAATTTCCACATAAGAGACGAGTCAAAATCCGCAAAACCAAAATGCAGAACAAGAACTACCAAAAGAATTGGTAGCAAAGAAAGTCCAACATCTTTAATTTTAAGAAAGAAATACTTCACGAAAGTCCGTCCTTATATAATGAAATATAAAGAGCGGTCTTATCTTTATTATTAAAACCGCCCTTTAGGTAAAAGCTAAATTAAATTACTTTTTTGATTTTTTCCAGTTGACAGCAGAGATAACATCCGCATCAAAACGCTTCTTGCTCTTTCCTCTAGGCTTTCTAGTTGTTGTCCTTTTAGTTGTAGGCTTTGGTGTAGCTTTAACAACAGTTTTCGGCTGAGGCTTAACCTCAACCTTAGGTTCACTTTTGGGTTCTTTCTTTTCCTCAACCTTAGGCTCTTCTTTAGGAATAGGTTTTGGAGAGAGAACTTTTTTAGGCTTATCAAAATCAACAACTTCAACTTTGATTCTAGTTTCAACAGCTTTTTTCTTTTCCTCATCAATGATTTTCTTTTCTTCCTCTTTTTTCCTGTTTTCATAATTTTCAACAGTATCAGGAGCAATTGATGTAAGCATATCACGAAGAGACATCTTGCCAAATTCTTTTCTAGCATTATCTTTGATGTAAGAAGAAGCATTCATATCCTTTTGTTCTTTACTAGAATTAGGATAGATTTCTCTAGCTAGATCAAGAGTACTTACTGGCTCTGCAGATGGTTCTAACTCTGGGTCAGGTTTTTTAAATTCTCCACCAGGTAATTTTTTCTTTGGTTCATCAAATTCTTCTTCCAAATAAACATCATCATAGTCTGGAGCTCTCTTAAATTCAAGAGGAGGCCTTTTATCAATATATTTAGGTTGTTTACTTTCAACCTTGTCAACCTTTCTCCAATCTTTGAAGTGTTTAAGATCAATAGCAGATGTCTCTGGTTTAGAAAGTGGAGACTTTATTTTATAAGTCCCAACAACCTCTTCCTCTTTCACCTCACTCTTATAAACTCTTTGAATAGAAGTATCCCTAGTTTGTTTTTCACGAGAAGTCGAAGTAGTCTCTTGCTCTACTTCTTTTAACGCTTGTTCAAAAGTTTTTCTTTTTAATCTGTCTTTGAAGAAATCCAACATACAAATCACCCGTTTGATAATTTTTATAAATCTATTATAAACTATATTTTGTATATTTCAAAACATTTTGAGGTGTTTTTTTCAAAATAACTAAAATTTTTTTTATAACATACCATAAAGAATATTATTTAAAATAAATTTATCAAACAAATGTTTGACATTTGCTTGATTTGTTATTCTTTATTGTATATAATATAGATTATCAAGGAGAATAGCTATGAAAAAATATGTATCACTAGGAATAATGATGACTTTATATTCGGGGAAAAGATATACAGCCCCAATGCTTGCTGAAAAATATGAAACCTCTGTAAAGACTATTTATAGAGCAATTGATACCCTATTAGAAGCTGGTATGCCAATCAGGTGTATATCAGGTAAAGGTGGCGGTTACGAGATTATAAAAGAAAGTAAAATTGACACATCATTTTTCACATTAAGCGAACTCGGCTCTTTCATCTCTTTTGTAAATTCGACCAAGGGAACAATATTTGCTGACGATTTGACAACTTTAGAAGAAAGAATTAATTCTCTTCCAGAAAGCAAACTTAAGTATGATTTATTACTTGAAACAAACTCGGTTGTTTATGATACGGAAAATTGGGGTTCTACTTGTAATAATGGACTCATTAATAAGCATATCAAAGAATCAATACTTGAATGTAGAAAACTGGAAATCGAATACCTTTCCGCTTCTTCCAGCTCAGCAAAAAGAATTATTCATCCATATACAATAGTTTTTAAGTCAGGGGTTTGGTATTTATACGCATATTGCGAAACAAGAAAAGCATTTCGCCTCTTTAAATTTACAAGAATAAAAACAATCAACAAACTTAACTGTTCTTTTGAAAGAATTGAAATTGACACTCATTCAAAACCATGGAATAAAGATTTTCATAATAACTTAGAAAAAATCAAAATTAAGATTTTGGCGCATAAGGAAATTATGCCTGAAATTGTTGATTGGCTTGGAACAAACAACATCAAAATTCACACTCAAAATTATAGACAAAACAGCGACAATATATGCCTTGAAAGTGAAGTGATTTTTTCTAAAGGATTAATTCATAAACTTATGCAATTTGGCGATAATATAACAATTTTGTCTCCACAAAAATTAAAAAATGAAATAGCTAATGAATGTTACAATATTTATAAAACATATACAAATTAACACACAAAAAAACGCATTTTAACATAAAATCATTGTTAAAATGCGTTTTTTAATTGTGTTTTTGGTGTTTTTTACTAAATAATGTTTGTTATATATTCATTTTTAACAATTGTCAAATTTTGCTTATGAAATATTGCTTCTTCAATCAAACAGTCAATATATTCGCCCATTGTTTTAAAAATTGAAGGAACAAAAAAGTAATATGCTAAAGACCCAGGAACACTATTAACTTCATTTAAAAAAACATTATTATTTTTGTCTAAAATGAAGTCAAATCTAACCACTCCACAAAGCCCTAAATTTTCATAAATTTTATATGCATATTTTTGGATTTTTTTCTTGATTTTTGATGGAATTTTTTCCCACTTTTTTTGTTCACTTACAAAACTGCCACCCTTTCCCATATGATTTTTTTTGAACGCAAATTTATCACAAGAAGTAGAATCTTCTCCAATATATTTATCCTTAAAAGAAAAAATTTCATCTGTCTTTTTCACTACATCTATCGGAGAAAAAATAACCTTTCCATTTTTCTTCATAAGAGCGATATTATACTCTTTCATATCTTCTAAAATCGCCTTTTCAACCAATATATTATTATCAAATTCTAATGCAACTTTTACACTTTCTATAAATTCTGTTTCATTATGAGCCACTTTAATTCCAATACTGCTACCAAGTTTGCTCGGCTTTAATATCACTGGATAAGCTAATTCTTCAGCCATCGCAAGAACAGATTTTTTATCTTTTATAAATTCATCTTTTGTAAAACTAAAATAGTCAACAAAAGGAACATTTTGACTCTTAAAAAAATATTTACTTAAAATTTTATCCATACAAATTCCAAGAGCAGTAGAACTTCCTGAAGTTACACTTAAATCATTTGCCTCTAATAAAGCATTTAAACTTCCATCCTCACCGAAGCCCCCGTGACAACAATTTAAAACACAATCAATTTTAAGTTTTGTTACAGAAAATAACGATTTATAACATAATTGATCTTTTTCAAGACTTACTTTTTTGAATCCATTTTTCTTATATTCAGCATCAAAATTTTTAAATAAAGTAATAGACAAGTCATTTTTTGGATAAAAAAACCACTCTTGATTTTTGCTAATATAAACAGGTAGTAAATTATACTTTCCCCTGTACTTTTTTAGCACAATAAGAGCGGTTATGATTGATATATCATGTTCAAAAGACTTTCCACCAAAACATAAAACAACATTTTTCATATAAACCACCAAATATAATGTTGGAAGGTGCTAATGTGTTTTTTTGTTTTAGCAATATTAAATTCTAGTTGTAGTTATCAGGCAAATCATTTTCAAACAAGACAACATCTCCAGGCTCAGTAATATCATAAAGTTGAGTTACTGCTTGCTTAAGACTGCCAGCACGAAGAATTTTTTCTTCAGGCATTCCACCCTCTTTCAATCCTTCTTCTAAAGCCTCGAAGTTTGTTGTTCCATTAATAATAATGTAATCAGCTTTTTCAGCAATCAATAAGCCAAGTTGTTTGTTTGATGAGTACTGCTCTTTACCCAGTTCAACAAGTCCTGGGGTAATAACTATTTTTTTAGTATTATAAGACGCCAAAACTTCCAATGCTGCTGTAGCACCTTCCACACTACCATTATATGCATCATCTATAATAGTTAGTGCACTAGAAGATGGAACTAATGCAAGTCTATGTGCAGACGGAACAAGTTTTTGTATTCCTTTTTCAATTTCCTCAACTGTAAGTCCTAACATTAAGCAAACATTTGCACATAAAATAATATTTGAAATATTATGGAAACCAAGTAATCTTGCTGAAGTTTTTATTTCTTTTTTTCCACAAACTAGTGTAAAGTTAACCCCAGCCCTGTCATATTCAAAATCTTTTGCATAAATAATTTCATTCTCTTTAAAAGCTGAGCTCAAAACCTTTTCGCAAGTGTAAGAACTTGCCATATTTTTACACTCTTCATTATCTGCATTGAAAACCATTTTTCCATTGTTTTTGCTAACATAATCAGCAAGTTCAGCTTTTGTTTTTATAAGGTTTTCTTTAGTACCAAAAGATAACAAATGTTGATTCCCAATTCCAGTTATAATACCTATTTCAGGTTCAATCAAATCACATAATGTTGTAATGTCTCCAACAAATCTAGCACCCATTTCAGCAATAAAAATCTGGTCTTTATCAGTTAGGTTATTAAGAATGGTTTTTGATAATCCAAGAGGAGTGTTGTAACTCATAGGAGAACTACATACATTATATTTTTCACTAAGTAATGTTGTAAGAATATTTTTTACTGAAGTTTTACCATAACTGCCAGTAATACCAATTTTTATGAGGTTTTTATGATTTGACAAATGTTTTTTTGCTTTCTTCACAAAGGATTTGTTATGTAAAACCTCAAATGGGTATGTAATATAATATGCAAGGCAGACCAATAATGGGATAAACATAGGGGTTAATCCAATTGCTCCATATTGGAAATATGGGATATAAAGGAATGAAAAATTCAAAACAAAAATTGAAAGAACAAACACTAAAATTGCGTAAACAACTACAAGCCTTGTCATTCTTGAAGTGTATTTAAGAGGTGTTTTTTGAGGGGCTGAATATTGATTAACAATATATACAATACAGAAAATCAAATAAAAAACTAAGCCAAGATAGGTCATAATTTTATAAGCAAAAAAATCTTCAAGTAAAACATTAGTGATAAGAAGTGCTGCAGAACTTAAAAATGAAAGCATTATTAATCTGCCCCACCAACTTCCTTTAGTTTCTTTAATCCAACCAAAATAGCCCTTCATTCTATATGAGGATAGTTGGACAACTTGAAGGAATTTATATCCAGCAAAACACATAAGAATTGCATTAGTAACAGAAATAGCAAACACCAACCAAAATGTTATCCAGTTATCAAAACCAAGAGGTGCAGGAACTTCTTTAAAAGCATTAAGAAAAATATTCATCACAAATCTCCTATATAATATATTATTTTATAGTATGATAATAATAAAATCAACCAAATAACAAACTTTTAAAACAAAAAGTCTATTAAACATTTAAAATAAACTCTTTAAGTACTTCAAAAAATGTTATTCTGTCTTCTAAATAAGAAAAATGACCGGCATTTTTAACAATTATCAAAGCCGAATTTTTTGTCAATTTCTTTATTTTTTTTGCCATATACAAAGGGGTATCTTCATCTTTTTCGCCCCAAAATAAAAGCATAGGACAATTGATTTTTTTATAGCATTTTTTCAAATCTTCATTAACAATATTAACAAAAGTTTGTTTCATAACATTACTTAATAATTTATAATCGCTAGAACCATAGTTTTCAAGTTCTTTTTTATCAATTTTCCCTTGTTGAACTTTTCTTTTCAACCTCTTATATTTGTAAATTTTACAATAATATTTGATAGACCTTTTAGGCTTAATACCAGCACCATCAATTATCATAATTTTATTAACTAGCTTTGGATATAAATTTGCAAACTTAACAGCAACTCTTGCCCCGAAAGAGTGACAAACAAAAATCACTTTTTCATTTGTTAAATTAGAAATAAGTTCTTTTAGTTCATTTGCATAGTCTTCAACAGTATAAGGTTTTTCAGGTTCTTTACTTTCTCCAAAGCCTGAAAAAGAAACAAAAACCATATTGCAAATTAATGCAATATGATTTTTTACTAAGTAAAAGCTTTCCTTGCTACCACCCCAACCATGCAAAAAGAAAACAAATGGTTGATTAGGAGCGGAAACTATTGAATAATCTATCATAAAAAAGATAAAATGCTAAAAATCATAAGTTTTTACTCATTACAATGGCTGTTTTTTTACCATAATAATTTTTTCTTTCGCTTATTTTATCAAAACCAAACTTAAGGTAAAGGTTAATAGCTGGAGTATTATCCTCTTCCACCTCAAGAAACATAGTTTTTACACCCCTTTCAGTTGCATTTTTTAAAATTTCAACCATAAGACCTTTAGCAAGTCCAAGTTTTCTGTATGACGGATTGACGCAAACTGAAAGAATGTCCCCTTGTTCATATGATATGCTAATTCCTGCGTAAGCGATAATTTCTTGTTGGTTATTAAGAACAACTAAATAGATATAATTGTCATTTTTTAATACAAAATCAAAGTTTTCCCTTATGTTTATATCAAAGCATTTCTCCTCAAGTTTCTTTAACTCAATTTCATCTTGAGGCTCAGCTTTTCTCATTGAAAACATTTTCATAACTGCCTACCCTTTTAGTTTGTTTTCTCTTTGAAGTTCTGCCTGTGATTTTCTTAAATATAAAGGAATTAATTCTTTTGCAGACACCTCTTTCGCTCGGTCTAAAACTTCTACAAAGCTCATTGGTAACATATGAAAAACAGTATAACCCTGAAGCGTTAATCTCTCAGCCAATTGCTCGCTTGATGTTATATATTTCTCAGTTTTAGAAAGACTAGAAATTTCTACACAGTCAGGTTTTCTTCGTTTTGATTTTTTGTAAACAAAATTTGAAAAAGCTTCCAATAAAATTGGTAAATCGGCATCTTTTAAATAATCAAAACTAGTAAAAGCTTTAAACTTTATTTTATCGTCAAAACCAAAAGCTTTTGCAATTGTTACAGCAACTCGAAGCCCAGTAAAACTACCGGGACCAAGGTTTACAGCAATCTCATCAATATCATTTATAGTTAAATTTGCTTTCTTTAAACACTCATCAACAAGTCCCATATAATTATCACAACTTCTTTGATTATCACTTACAAAACTAGCAAGCACCTGCCTGTTTTTCGCAACAACTACAGTAGGATAAGACGAACAATCCAGCAACAAAGTTTTCATTTTTTCTCCTCACTTATGTAAAAATACACTAAATTTTAATATATTTTATACAAATAAAATTTTCATTTTATAATTTTTTAAATTTTATTCAATTTCTTCAAACTTAATTTTCCTTGAAGTCTCACCTGTTTTTTCAATGGTGATTTTTTTGTGACTACCAACAAAAAGTTCCTCTGCCCTCTCTGGCCATTCAATAAAACAAATACCTACGGAATAAAAATATTCTTCAATACCTATATTAAAAAGTTCTTCAACAGACTCAATTCTATAAAGGTCAAAATGATAAATTGTTTTACCTAAAACATTATACTCGTTTACTATTGTAAAAGTTGGGCTTGTTACTTGAGATTCATCTCCACCATAAGCCTTTATAATACCTTTTACAAAAGCTGTTTTACCAGCCCCTAAATCTCCTTCAAGTAAAACTATATCACCTGCGGTGAGTTTTCTTGAAATTTGAAGAGCAATTTCTTTTGTGTCCTGTTCATTGTTTGAAATATATTCTTCCATTATAACACCTTACTTGTTCCAATTCTTGAAGCCCCGGCACGAATAAGTTCTTCGGCCTGAGCTCTTGTCCTTATTCCTCCAGAAGCTTTTATCATACATTTATTTCTTACTGTTTCATTAATAAGTGAAACATCTTCAACCCTTGCGCCTGCTGTACCATAGCCAGTTGATGTTTTAATAAAATCCACTTTTGCTTTTTCACAAACTTTACAAACAGACTTTATTTCATCTCTAGTCAAATAGCAAGTTTCTATAATCGCTTTCACGATTTTTCCCTTAGAAATCCTTACAATTCTACTTAACTCATTTTTAATGTGTGCATAGTCACCATCTTTTAATTTTCCAATATTAATAACAACATCTAGTTCATCTGCACCATCAGCAAGAGCCTGTTTTGCCTCAACCACCTTTGTTTGAATTGAGTTTGCGCCAAGAGGAAATCCAACAACCGTTACAATTTTTGTTTGAGACTTAACAATATTATCAATATAATCTCTCGCAAATTTTACATTACAAGGATTTACACAAACACCATAAAAATTGTTTTTAATTGCTACATTTATAAGTGTTTGAATATCTTTTTCAACAGCTCTTGGGTCAAGCAATGTAAACTCAACCATCTCTTGTATTGTTTTAACAGGCTCTTCTTCCACCCGTTTTCTTTTAAACCACATAGTCAACTCCTAATACAGTATAACACACTAATTTATATATTTTAATATAGTTTTATAAAATTATATATTTTATACAGAAGAACCTTACTATACTATAACTTTATAAAACACATTATGAAGCACTGGTTTTTGTTTAGACATTTTAACAGCTTCTTTAATCAAATTTGTTGCTTCAGGAAAATTTTTATTACTGATACTATAAAATATTCTAACTATTTTATCGCCATAATTAACTTTTGTCCCTTCACGCGCAAGAAGTACAATTCCCGCATTTCTATCAATAGTCCGTCCCTCACCATCAAGTTTATCGTGCGCTTCATTAAGTTTACTTATCATAATATCACTTATATATCCACTATCTTTAGCAGTGATATACGAAACCGCCACACCATCAAGTAACGAATTTGATTGGTGTTTCAAATCTTGATACTCACCATTATATTCTGCTATTATCTCTTTAAACTTATCAAGTGCTTTGCCTGAAGAGATAGCCTCTTCAAACATTTCAAAAGCTTCATTTCTACCCTTTACCACATTCATAAGACACAAAGAAACTATAACAAGTTCTCTTGAAACATCTAAAAGTTTGGCATCATAAAGAACTCTATCGCTTCTAAGAACGGCAAGAACCTCTTCCATTTCAGTTCTTTCACCAATGCACGAACCAAGAGGTTGGTCGAGATTGGTTATAACACTCGCACAAGTAAAACCCGCAAGTTTACCAACCTCAACCAAATATGTAGCTAGTGTTTGAGCATATTTTGGAGATTGAGTTAGTGCCCCCTCTCCTGTTTTTACATCAAAAACCAACACACTTGATCCCATTGCAATTTTTTTAGCAATAATTGAAGAGGCTATAAGAGGAATACTTACTATTTTCGCTCTTTTCCTTAATTTATATAGCATTTTGTCAACAGGAGCAATATCTTCTCCTTGCTCTATTAAACCAACTCCAACCTTTTTGATTTTTTGATAATATGACTTTGGAGATATGTTTGCATTAAATCCATTAAAAACTTTAAGTCTATCTAAAGAGTTTCTGTAATCACCATATTCACTTGCAAGCAACTTTACATTTTGAACTCCAAGTGATGCCATAACAGACATAAATATTAATGATGTTGGGTCACTTACAAGGCCTGCACTATGTTTTTCAACCACCAAACCAACATTGTCTGCAGTTCTTAACATATGCCCACTCCTCGCAATTGCATCAGCCAAATAATAGGTTTCTTCAAAAGAAAAATTAGACTCATCAATTATCTTCATAAAGTCTATCATTTTCCCATCGCTAACTTTACCGGTCTTATAACCGTAAATAATAAAATCAATCTCTTCTTTAGAAAGAGACACCCCTGATTTCTTTTCGTCTAAAATTTCATTTATGTTCAAAATCTTACACCTCAATAATAGTATATCAATTTCTTTTGTTTGACGCAAGCAATTTTAGTTGTATAAATTATTAATTATTAGCAATAATTATGTTATGGAAAGAAGTAAATTCGCTCGTTTTATAGACAACACATCAATAATATTGATTGCCGATATATTATTTTTTTTCACACTTAAAAAATATTTAAGAAATAATTTGTTATGCATAACAATTGCTTTTGTTTTTGGATTTTTTTTGCTGAAAATTCTATTATATTTTCAAAACAGAAAATATTATAAACTGAATATTCAAAAAGAGGAAAAAAGACATATAGAGGAAATAAACTTTATATTAAGGACCATGGATAGTGTTGAACAAGTTTCTTTTTTTGCACAGCTCCTCAAAAATCAAAAGACAGAAAAACTAAAAGGCGGACTATTAGTCAATGGCTCTTTATTTATGTTTTTTAATTTTTATGAGGATTCTCTATCCTCTTCGTTTATTATTAACACTTACCTAAAAATTAAAGAATTTCAAAAAGTTTTTCCTAGCAATAACATTCAAGAAGTTGTACTTATTTGCAATAGCATCAATGATGAAACAAAAATATTTTTAACAAAATTTACCGATATAAAATTCACAATTTTTACCCCAATAGAAACCTATGCAATTATGAAAAATAACAACATATATCCTAACGGTTTCTTAACAGAAAAACCGCAAAATGCAAAAAAAATAATAAAAATAAGCAACATTTTCAATCAAAACAAAGCAAAAACCTTTTTTAAGAGTTCTGCATTAATTTATTTTTCAAGTCTATTTATCCCCTTTACTAAATATTATTTAATTACCGCAGGAGTATTATTTATTTTGGGAATACTCTGTCTTTTAAAAAATAAACCTTTACCAATTTCTTCGCTTTCTAAGTCAATTCTTTTAGAAAACAACTTATCAAATCGTACCTAACATTTTACATTAATTTTAAAATCATAAGAACAGAAATTTTACCTAATTGTTTATTTATGACATCAACTTTTTACAACAAAAAAAACACCCGACATTTCTGTCGGGCATAAATTTATTTTCTAATTTCAAGTTTGTTTTTTACAAGATGAGCAATCAAACCATTTAAAAATTCATCAATTTCTTTTCCTTCTAAAGTATGGTCTTTTCCACTTAATTCGTAAGAAATTGTAACACTCTTTTTATCACCTAAAGCTTCACTTGTATAAGTACCTACATATTCATAACCACTCATAATCTTTGAACGATATTTGTTAAGTACTTGTTCAAGTTCTCCATAAGTCATAGAGATTGGAGCTAGTATGCTTACATCTAAATCAACTGATTGGAACTTTGATGGAACTTTTGCCTTTTTGAAATAACCCTCTTTTGAAGAAAGCATACCAAAATTAATTTCCATAGCAACAATATTCAATCTCTTATCAATTGCTGTAGCTGTTTTTGGATGAACAACGCCAACATAACCATAATCACCTTCACGGCTTGTAATTCTAAATGTGTTATATGGGTGCATAAAGTTAGGCTTATCACCTTGCTTAAGAGTTATGTCAATAGCAAGGTCTTGTTTCGCATAGTCAACGATAAACTTTTTCATTTGTTCAAACAACTCTTCTTTTGTTTGAGTTTGGCTAGCAAATACAACAGCAAGCCTTTTTTCTTCATCAACAAGATTATTTTCATCAAGTCTTGGAGCTACTCTACCAACCTCAAACACTCTAATATCACTAAGCATATTTCTATTTTCGCTAACAACTTTAAGCATTGTTGGAACAAGTTCGCTTCTTATACCACTTTGACCAGCATTTGAGCTATCTTGAAGTCTAACAACAGGCTCCGTTTTAATATAGTGAGCATCATTGAAATCTTGATAATTCCATATATATGAATGAATTTCGACAGCATCAAACTTGCTTGCTAGCATTTTCTTTACTTCATACTCTTCTCTAATAGCTTTGTTAAGAGGAGTTGGAACAGGCTCAAAAGCAAGAGGCTTTGGAGTAATATTGTCATATCCGTACATTCTTGCAATTTCTTCAACAAGGTCCTCTTTCATAGAAACATCTTTTGTTGCTCTATAAGAAGGAACTGTTGCAATAATTTCTTCACCTTTTGTCTCAACAGCAAAACCAAGAGCTTTAAGTAATGAAACAATTCTGTCCTTTGGAACTCTTTCACCAATTCTGCTTGCAATAAAGTCTTCAGTAATAGTAATTACACTCTTATCATATTTCTTCGTATACTCATCAGTGAAAGCACTTGAAACAACAATATTTTTATCAATATTTTTTAGAACTTCTAAAATTCTACCAAGAGCAACAGGAACAAGTTCTGGGTCTAAAGATTTTTCATATCTTTGAGAAGCATCTGTAACAAGTCCAATTCCTCTGCTTGTTTTTCTTACAGAAACAGCATCAAATGTAGCACTTTCAAATAAAACATTTGTTGTTGCATCTGCAATAGAAGCTTTGAGACCACCCTTGATACCAGCAATAGCAACAGGGACTAAATTATTATCAGCAATAACAACAGAGCCCTCAGGAATTTCGTGCTCTTCACCTTCTAAAGTCAAAAGCTTATCACCTTCTTTAGCTTCAATAACTTCTATACCTTCAACCACATTATGGTCGAAAGCGTGCATTGGCTGACCAAGTTCAAGCATAATATAGTTAGTAATGTCTGCAAGAAGATTAATATCTCTCATTCCTGCATAATAAAGCCTTACAGCCATCCACATAGGAGATTTTTTAACGGTTACATTATCAACTGAAATAGCTCCGTATCTGTAACAATTTTTAGCATTATTTTTAATATGGAGTTTTTTAAGGCCATCAAATTTTGCAAGATCAACAGTTTCAAGAGGTTTTAATTGTCTGTCGAAGATTACAGCAAATTCACGAGCAAGACCATAGTGTCCCCAAAGGTCAGGGCGATTTGTTAATGTTTTGTTGTCAATTTCAAGAATAACATCATCTACAGGAAGATATGTTTTGATATCTTCTCCAAGAGGAACATCTTCAGTAATATCCATAATGCCCTCATCATCAGCACCAATACCAAGCTCAAAAGCACTACAGCACATACCATTACTTTCAACACCTGCAAGTTTAGCTTGTCCAATTTTGTGTCCTTGAACAGCACCGCCAACAGTTGCAACACAGGTAACCATACCCTCTCTTACATTTGGAGCACCACAAACAATTTGTAAAACCTCACTCTTAACATCAACTTTCAAAATATGAAGCTTTTGAGATTCTGGGTGATTTTTTACTTCTAAAATTTTACCAAATACAACTTTGTATGTATCTTTACCTTTATATTCTACTCCCTCGATTTCAGCAGTTGAGAGATTAAATCTTTTAACAAGTTCATCTGGCTCAATACCATCAAGGTCTACAAATTCTTTTATCCAATTAATTGATATTTTCATTTCTTCTCTCTCCTTTTTTAAATCTTAGTTCCATATTGTTTTAAAAGTTTAACATTTCCGCCGTTAAGATGTCTAATATCATCAAGGCCAGTTTTAATCATAACAAGTCTGTCAAACCCAAGACCAAAAGCAAAACCGTTATACTTATCTGGGTCAATGCCCGCCTCTCTTAATACATTAGGGTGAATCATTCCGCAAGGGCAAAGTTCCATCCATCCAGTATGAGAGCACGCACCACAGCCTTTACCTGCACAAAGAGGACAAGTTGCATCAAGCTCAAATGATGGCTCTGTGAACGGGAAGAATCCAGGACGAAGACGAACATTTACATCTTTTTTGAATACGCCCTTAAGCATCTCTTTCATAAAATAGATAAGATTTGCAACGCTTACATTTTCATCAACAACAACGCCTTCAATTTGGAAGAATGTATTTTCGTGAGTTGCATCTAAAGACTCATTTCTAAAACATCTTCCCGGAAAAAGAACTCTACACTTTGGACCGTGAGTTCTTAAGATTCTGTTTTGAGCTGCTGAAGTTTGAGTTTTTAATACTTCACCATTATCAAGCCAGAAAGTATCTTGCATATCACGAGCAGGATGGCTTGCAGGCACATTAACCGCATCAAAGTTATTGTACTCAGTTTCAATTTCATTACCATCTTCAATAGTAAAGCCCATACTAACAAACATATCTACAATTTGCTTTTGAAGAATTGTTCTTGGACTAAGAGCACCTGTACCAGTTTTTACTGGAAGTGTGCAGTCAATCCTTGGCTCACTTTCAAGTTTTTTGTTAAGCTCTTCCTCTTCAATCTTTTCTTTAAGTTCAGCAACAGAAGACTCTACATTTTGTTTTGCTTCATTAATAAGCATACCTATTTCTCTTTTTTCTTCTGCAGGAACATTTCTAAAATCTTGCATTAAAAGAGTAATAAGACCTTTCTTACCAATAAAATCCAAACGAAGTGCCTCTACTTCTTCTTTTGTTGAAACAGTTGCTTTTCTTTGCTCAAAATCTTTAATAAGCTGTAAAATTTTCTCTTTCATTTTTTTCTCCTTTAATATAAAACGCCCCAGCAATGCTATGCACTGCTAGGGCGTTGTTTTTACGCTGTACCACCTAGGTTTACTTTACTTTTGTAAAGCCTCATTAACTTTTGTTACATGTTTAGTCACGGCTTGCCATTTCCTGCAAACAGCTCTTGTGATGAAATTCGCCAGTTAATTAAATCTTAATCAACAAATATATCCTTTCATATATCCGCTTACAGCCTAGGACGGATACTCTCTTGATGAGTAATATACGCTACTTTGTCACAGTCAACGCTTTTATTAACTATTTAATTATAAAATAAAACTCAAATTTGTCAAGTGTTTTAGATAAGTTGCACTTTAATAGCAACTACGCCATATTGCTTTTGCTCTTGAATAGAATAAAACTGATTCATATCATCACTACTAGCAACCTCATTTGGCTTATAACCTAAAGCAACCTTATCATTATTAAGATAAAGTTCTTCAAAATTTTTATAAGTTGTAAGCTCTTTTACTGCGCAAAGTATTGTTTGAGTTTCATCATCTCTTAGAGCAAACTCAATCTTGTCCCCAACCCTAATCATTTGACGCTTTTCATCATAAAGACGCATTTCAATGGTTTTCATACCTGACTTTATTGAGTCAAAAGGTTCTTTGTTTAATCTTAATTTATGAATCATAAAAACCTCACTTTTAAAATGTTTAACAGATTACTTAACCTCAAGAATATGCTTAACATTTTTCTTTGAAGAATATCTATAAACAACCAACTTTTTCCCAATTGAACAAACTGGCTCTGCGTGAACCTTTTGTGCAACCTCATTTAAAAGAGCTTTATAATCAAGGTCGCTCTCTAGAACAGTTATTTTAACAAGTTCACGAGCTTCTAAGTCCATATTAATTTGCTTTACAACATTTTCAGTTAATCCGTCTTTGCCAATGATAACTGATGGTTGAATTGTACTTGCAATACTTCTAAGTTTTGCTCTTACTTTACTATCCATTATTTTTTCTCCTATACTAAATTTCTTCATCAAAGTACTCAAAATCCATATCTTTAACACGGATAATACTTCCGTCTTTAAGTCCTCTGCGTTTAAGTTCTTTCATAATACCCTTTTCCTTCAACACTTTTTGGAAGTATGAGAAAGAAGTGTAATCGTCAACAACAATATTTCTTACAAGCTCATCAATAAACCCACCAGAAAGAACATATGCGCCATCATCCTCACGAGAAATCTCATATCTGTTTGAATCTGGTCTAGTATAAACAAATGGCTCAAACTCAAGAGGCTTCTTTGGAGAGAGTTCGTCAAGTTTACGAGACACAACTTTTAAGAGTTCATCCAAGTTCTCTGCAATAATCGCAGAGACTTCAACAACTTCATATTTAGTCTTTAATCTATTAAGTTTTTTCTTGAATTCTTTGATTTGTTCTTCTGTTGCCATATCGCATTTATTAAGAACAATTATTTGAGGAAGTTCCCCAACTTCTTTTGCATATTTTTTAAGCTCATTATTTACAATCTTAAAATCTTCGTAAGGATCTCTTTCTTCACTTCCAGAAACATCAATAACATGAAGAAGAAGCCTTGTTCTTTCAATATGGCGTAAAAAGTAATGTCCTAGACCAACCCCTTCACTTGCACCCTCGATAAGACCTGGAATATCTGCGATAACAAAACTCTTATTATAAACTCTTGCGACACCAATATTAGGAGCAAGTGTAGTAAAGTGATAGTTTGCAATCTTTGGCTTTGCAGATGTAAGCATTGAAAGAAGTGTACTTTTTCCAACATTTGGAAAACCAACAAGACCAACATCAGCAATTGTTTTTAGTTCTAAAAGAACAGTCTTTTCTTCTGTAAGTTGACCAGTTTGAGAAAATGCAGGTGCTTGGCGTTGGCTTGTTTTAAATCTTGCGTTACCTTTACCACCTTCACCACCTTTAAGAACAACTATTTTTTGTCCTTCTTCATAAAGGTCTGCAATAATCTTTTCTGTTTCAGCATCTTTAATAACTGTACCGCAAGGAACTTTAATTATTAAGTCCTCACCACTTTTTCCAGTTTTTAATCTTGAGCCTCCATTTTCACCATCTTTAGCTCTAAAGTGTTTTGTAAAACGAAAATCTATTAAACTATCTAAAGATTTGTCTGCAACAAAAACAATGTCCCCTCCGTGACCACCATCACCACCGTCTGGACCACCTTTGCGGACAAATTTTTCAGTATGGAAAGATGTTTTACCATTTCCACCTTGGCCTGCTTTTATATAAATTTTAACCCTGTCTAAAAACATAATTTTCTCCTATTTTTTAAGGTTTAATATATTTTTTTCATTCTTTTTTTGTTATTTTTGCATTTTTTCTCATCAATATCAATTTTTACATAACTACATTATTTGCTGTTAAAAAATTTACAAACTTCACAAAAAGCACATTCATTGCATCTTGGTTTAATTGCTTTACACACATACCTTCCGTGTAAAACCATTGCATAATGAGCCTTACTCCAAAAGTCTTTTTCTAAAACTTTCTCAAGTTGTTTTTGAGTTTTTTCAGGTGTTGTAGCCTTTGCAAGTCCTAACCTATTTGACACCCTAAAGACATGAGTATCAACAGCTATTGCTGGTTCATTATAAATAAGTGACACCACCACATTAGCAGTCTTTTCGCCAACACCCGCAAGAGTTTTAAGTTCAGCTTTCGTTTTGGGAAACTCGCCATTAAATCTTGTCACGATATCCTGAGACAAACTTTTTATTGCTTTTGCTTTATTGTGATAGAATCCACAACTTTTAATTTTCTCCTCTAAAACTTCAATATCCATTTTTGATATAAGCTCTGCAGTATTATGAGTTTTAAAAAGTTCTGCAGTGACCGCATTAACTCTTTTATCAGTGCATTGAGCAGATAAAACAACCGCAACTAAAAGTTCAAAAGGCGAACCGTAATTAAGTTCGCACTTTGGATTGGGATATTCACTTTTTAAAAGCTTAATTATCTTTTGATTATTATCCATTTTTACTGCCTTAAATTTTTTGTTGTTTCATACAAAATTTCCATTATTTGAAGAGTGACAGCATCATCAAAATTTCTAATATTAAGACCTGTAATTTTGTGAATTTTATCAAGTCTATATAAAAGTGTGTTTCTATGCATATATGAGTTTCTGCTAGTCTCGCTAATATTTAGATTATTCGCAAAAAAAGCATCAATGCTATTTTTTAATTCCTCATCTTTAAAAACAGATATAACTTGCTTGTTTAAAAACTTATCAGCAAGTTCGACACGAAGATCACCGTTGAGCCCAGCAACAAATTTGCAAGCAAAAGTGTTTGGCATATTTTTTATTTCACTATATTCTCCTATCATAATCTTAACATTTCTCCTTACCCATATATTTTAACAAATATTATGACATTTTTCAATGTTTTTTTTAATGTCTTTTTAGAAAGTTTAATATTTATTAAAAATATTGCCATCAAGTATGCTTTTTAAAACAAATTATATAATCTTAACACCAGTTTGTTTTTCGTATAAATTAGCAGTTTTATCTTTAAACATTTTATCAATAATTTTATCGCTAAACTCAATTTTTTCACCACAAACAAAAACAACATCTAGTCTTTCATCTTCTAAAATTTGAGTTTTAGATAAAACATCATAATAGGCATTTGATAGTTTTATCTTGTTTAAAATCTCAACAATTTCACCCTTTTTCTTTTTAGGTTTTTTGTATGTTATTTTGTAATCTAAAATGTAATAGTTATTATCCTCTTTCGTAAGCATAAAATCTTTTATTTGCTTATCAAAATAATTTGCGATAAATAAATCAATAGACACTTTTTCCACTTCACTTATATTATTATACGAATATAAAGCCCCGTAGCTTATATAAAAACACTTATTTGCGACTTCTAGCATATTTGCATTATTACAGGCAATAATTGTTGTTTTTACACCATTTTTACCGTTTATAAGTAATGTAATTGCGTTTTTTATTTTTATTATACTTTCCTCATCCAAACCCTCAGTTTGTTCATCAATTAAAACAAGCAACGGATTTTTAATATAGCTCCTAATTATTGCAAGCATTCTTTTTTCAAAAAGAGAAAGTTTTTTTACCTTTTCATATAGAGAAATTTCAAGCGAAAATTCTTTAAAAATTTCAAGTATTTTTTCATCTTCAAAAGGCTGGATTTTTTCCACTTCAAACAGATATAACAAATTATCCTTGACTGTTTTTGATTCTAGAAAAACAGGCTCACTTGGAAGATATGAGATTCTTCTCTTTTCCTCTTTAATCTCTTTTATATCTTGGTTATCAATCTTTATAAAACCAACATATTGTTTTTCTAAACCACACAATAATTTTAAGAGTGAAGATTTGCCCATTCCATCTCCTCCCATAACGGCAACGGTTTCACCCTCTTTTATTAATGCGTTTACATTAACTAAGCTAAATGGCTTCTTGATATAACCAAATGATAAATTTTGTATTTTAATTTCCATACTTTATATAATACAACATATATTTAAAATATAAAAGCATTTTTTAGCATATAACTAAATATGAATAAAAAATTTTTGATTAATGTATCCATTCTTTCTTTATTATTATTTCTAGAGTTGATATTTCTTTCTTATAGTTTTGGCAAGAACTCTATTAATCAAACATCATTAAATTTTGCTCAAAGCGGTAAAATCCAAATTAAAGTTCTTGAGTCAAACACTCTTTCTCCTATAGACAATGCAACAATATGTATTATAGAAACAAGACATTATGAAACAACAAATAAGCACGGATTATCAAATATAATAACCGTTCCAATTTTAAGAAATACAAATTTTGATTTATCGCTTACAAGAAATTGGGGCGAACTTACAATTCTTGTTTATAAGAACGGATATGCTGACAACATAAGTTTTTATCAAAGCATTATTCCAAACACTACAAGAATGGGTCTTATCATTTATTTAAACCCCATAACAAGCACCGACGATATATCCCCTACAATTTCCACAGAAGAGCCAAATATTTCATACACACAAAGACTTATCAAACTTTATAAAAAAAGAATATAAAACCTATTAAAAAAAGTAGACTAATTTTTTTTATATATGATATAATAAAAGTACCATAAAGGAGGGCTATCATATGAAAATTGATATTATGGAAAGAGGCTATATTGCCAGAGAAAAATTAAAAGATTTAATTGTTAAAAAAGTCGAGCGTTTTGAAAAGTATGTTGGTAAAGACGCAACTTGCAAAGTTGTTCTTTCAGCAAGAAAAGAAAATGCTTACAAAATGGAAGTTTCTATCAACGCTAAAGGCTTATTTGTAAGAAGCGAGGTTGAGAGCGACAATATGTATGTTAACCTTGACACTTGCCTCAGCAAAATTGAAAGACAAATCGTTAAACATAGAGACAGATTAACAGATATTAAAAAAGTTGATTTAGGTGCAGACCTACTCTTCTTTGATGAAATCCCAACATTCACTAAACCAGAAATTAAAAAGAGAAAAGAGTACGATTTATATCCAATGAGCGAAAATGAAGCTATGGAACAACTAGAACTTGTTGATAACAACTTCTATGTTTTCCTTAACGAAGCGACTCAAAAGGTTTGCGTTCTCTATCGTAGAGATGATGGCGACTTTGGTATTATCTCAACAAACATTTAATACCTACGCCTCATAAAGATTAATCTTACATCCCCACTTCAACGGAGTTAATTATGATTTATAAAAGTTTCAATGACACAGAACTGTTTGAGGGTAAAACCAATAAAACATATGAATACAATATTGAAGACCAAGATATCAACTTCTGTATTGCAGAGATTAACGGAAGATTTCCAACAGAAAAATTTGCAGTTAATCGCAAATGTAAAGAAATGGCTCATGTACTAAGTGGAAAAGGGATTTTAGTTGTTGAAGGTAAAACTTATCATATGAAAAAAGATGATGTAGTCCTTATTGATGTCAATGAAAAATATTATTGGGAAGGAAATTTTAAACTTGGTATTCCTTGCAGTCCTGCTTGGCATCACGAACAACACGAAATTGTAGATTAATTAACTAAAACAGAATAAAAAAGTAAAAGACACTAATTATTAGTGTCTTTTCTTTTTACTATAATTTACAAAATAAATTACTTGTCACTTTTTGTGAAAGTAAAGTTTCCCTGCTTGAAGCCAACAGTAACACTATCACCCTCACCAATTTTACCCATCAAAATTTCTTCAGCAAGGTTATCCTCAATATTTTGCTCAATAAACCTTTTAAGAGGTCTAGCACCATATTCTTCACTATAACCCTTTTCAAAAATTTGATTCATTGCCCCATTTGTAAATTTCAAAGTAATCTTTTTAGCTTTTAGTTTTTTGTTAAGATTAGTTATCATTATGTTTGCAATTTTAACTATATCTTCTTTAGTAAGTCTATCAAATATCACTGTCATATCAATTCTGTTCAAAAATTCCGGCTTAAACTTAGATTGAAGAGCTTTCATAAGATGTTCTTTTGTACTTTCTTTTGAAGTATCTGCAGTATCTTCACCAAATCCAAATTTTGATGTATTCTTTGGCAAGTCAGCAACGCCTGCATTACTCGTCAAAATTATCACCGTGTTTTTAAAATTGACTGTCCTACCCTGACTATCTGTAAGCCTACCATCATCAAGGATTTGAAGCAT
>JAFVWN010000061.1 GCA_017501645.1 Clostridia bacterium
AAATCCTTGTATTATTGTGTTTGTACTTTTTTCTATTATTGCGTTCTTCCCTCTGTCTTCATATACAGTGTTACCGCTTGATACTTTTACTTCTGTTAATCCACTGCATCCTTCGAATGCACAAAATCCTATACTTGTTACACTGTCCCCTATTGTTACACTTGTTAATCCACTGCAAGAACGGAATGCACCAACTCCTATACTTGTTACACTGTTTGATATTATTAAACTTCCGGTTAATCCACTGCATCCTTCGAATGCACAAGATCCTATACTTGTTACACTGTTTGGTATTATTAAACTTCCGGTTAATCCACTGCATCCTTCGAATACACAAGATCCTATACTTGTTACACTGTTTGGTATTATTAAACTTCCGGTTAATCCACTGCAAGAACGGAATGCATCATCTCCTATACTTGTTGTACTATCTGGTATAATTAAACTTCCTGTTAATCCACTACAAGACTCAAATGCTCTTTCTCCTATACTTGTTACGCTATCAGGTATAATTAAACTTCCTATTATATTACTACAATCACGAAACGCACCTAAAGACATTTTTGTTAAACCATCTTGAAATGTTATTCCTGTGACTGATTTACAATTATAAAATGCCCCTTGTGTTGACTGTCTTCCCTCAAACAAACTTGTCTGCACATTGTTATATTCCTTAGGTAGAACAATGCTCCCGCTTATACTAGTTGAAGATGCTTTTATTTCATAAGTATTAGTTGTGCTATTTAATGTAAAAGTGAAATTGCTTGCTACACTTGCTGTCTTAGTGTAAATGTTTATACCCTCACTACTTGAGGTTGCTGATTTGGGCGCAAATGTTATTTGTTCTTGCGTTCCTAATAGGTCAACAACGCCATTTGTACATTGACTTAACTTTTCGTCATAAAAGTATCCGCAACAATTTTCATACTGAAGTGGCATTTCACTTTCGTCTATTGTATAACTTTCACCAACTTTCTCAATTGTTTTTGAAAGTGTTCCATCAACATAAACATTAATATTTGTTGGTGACATTTTTATATACTCATTTCCGTCCACTAAAGCATTATCACTTATTTCAAGTATTCCACCGCTTTCAACATAAATTGCTGGGGCATTATCTGCATAGTTGCCAGTAATTGTCCCACCATTGATATAGCACTCACCACCGCTTGCAACATAGATTGCTCCGCCATATTTTGCATAGTTTCCAGTGATTGTTCCGCCAGTCATTGTGAATACTGCACCATCACTTATATATAAAGCTCCGCCCTTCTCTGCAAAGTGTCCGCTCATTTCTCCACCGCTCATATTGTATGTTGAGCCTGCAGATAAATAAATTGCTCCGCCTTTTTCTACGCATTCACCATTAACAATCCTTTCAACAATTTCTGTTTGAGTTAACGCACTTGCTATAATTTTAGCATCAAAATTAAATGCAAAAGAAAAGCCTAGACATATTATGCCTAAAACAAATACAAAACTTAAAATCGCTTTTAGTTTTTTCATTCCTTTCTCCGCCTTTTTCTTTAGTTTACACCTTTACACTTATTATTATATATAATATTTTCAAAAACTCCAAATAAAATTAAACACTATTTTAATTTTTTTCAACTTTTTAAACCTCTTTTTAACACTAGAAAGCTTTATTTGTGCATACAAAAAAACACAAGACTTATTATCCTGTGTTTTTTTATATGTCTATTACCAAACTCTCACACTAAAGGGCTAAGTTTGGGTCTTCCACAAGGCTCGGTGGGTTTTAGCTCGCTTGACTTTATTTACATAAACGAATGTGAGCCAGATGCCTGACAGTAAACACAGCGGAAGGGCTGAAATTTACACCATTTAAGCTTTTTCTTTCTTATCTTCTACGCCCTCAAAGGGCTAAGTTTGGGTCTTCCACAAGGCTCGGTGGGTTTTAGCTCGCTTGACTTTATTAAACATAAACGAATGTGAGCCAGATTCCTGACAGTAAACTCAGTGGAAAGGCTGAAATTTACCACCCAAAAGCATTATCCCTCTTCTTCAAAGGGCTAAGTTTGGGTCTTCCGCAAGGCTCGGTGGGTTTTAGCTCGCTTGACTTTATTAAACATAAACGAATGTGAGCTAAAGCCCACCAGTTAACGCAGTGGAAGGGCTGAAATTAGCCCTTTGAAGCCATATGCTCAATAAGGTCTAATACCTTACAAGAATAACCCCACTCGTTGTCATACCAAGCAACAAGTTTAACAAATGTTGGGTTAAGCATAATGCCTGCTGAAGCATCAAATACTGATGTACAAACCTCACCAATCATATCTGCAGAAACAACAGCATCTTCAGTGTATCCAATAATACCTTTATACTTGCCTTTTGCAGCCTTTTGCATAACAGCTTTAATTTCGTCATAAGTAGTTTCTTTTGCAAGTTTACAAGTAAGGTCAACAACTGAAACATCAGTAGTTGGAACTCTAAATGCCATACCAGTAAGTTTACCTTTAAGTTCAGGGATTACCTCACCTACCATTTTTGCTGCACCAGTAGATGCAGGGATAATGTTAGTCATAGCACTTCTGCCACTTCTCCAGTCCTTTTTAGAAGAACCATCAACAGTAAGTTGAGTTGCTGTTGTTGCGTGAACAGTAGTCATAAGACCTTCTA
>JAFVWN010000062.1 GCA_017501645.1 Clostridia bacterium
AAAATACAAACTTTACATAAACTAATAACAAAAGAAAAAAAATAAAAACAGGAGATTATTGTAACAACTGATCTAATGTATGAGCCTGGTGTTAATAAACCTGTTTTTTATAACAAAAATATATCTTCGATAATTTTGCCCTCTGGTTTAACAGAATTGATTAATGGTGTGTTTTATTGTTGTAATTTAATAGGTGGAGAGTTGATAATACCGGACAGTGTAACAAGTATAGGAGATTTTGCATTCTATCATTGCAGGGGATTAACCGGAAGTTTAATAATACCCGATAGTGTAACAAGTATAGGGAATTATGCATTTGATGATTGCAGTGGATTCACTGGAAGTTTGACAATACCAGACAGTGTAACAAGTATAGGAGATAGTGCATTCCATTCTTGCAGTGGATTAACAAGTGTAACAATAGAAAATGGTGTAACAAGTATAGGAGTTAGTGCATTCGAGTATTGCATTGGATTAACCGGAGAATTAATAATACCCGATAGTGTAACAAGTATAGGAGATGGTGCATTCCAGTCTTGCAGTGGATTAACAAGTGTAACAATTCCAAATAGTGTAACAAGTATAGGGAATTCTGCATTCTATTTTTGCAGTGGATTAACCGGAGAATTAATAATACCCGATAGTGTAACAAGTATAGGAGATTCAGCATTCCGTTATTGCAGTGGCCTAACAAGTGTATATATTCCAAGCACAGTAACAACAATAACTGCTTCAAATTATTCATATGCACCATTTTATCAGTGTTCAAGTAGTTTAGTAATATATACAGATGTTGCAAATGCATCAAGCAAACCAAGTGGTTGGAGTACATATTGGAATTATTATTCAAGTAGCGGAACACTAACCGTTAACTATGGCTATACGCTTGAACAATATAAATCTGCAGTTGGGTTGACTTTTGCTCCAAATGGTGAAAAAGTAAATGGTGCTGAAGTTGAGGTTGTAGAAGAAGATAATGCTTATCGACTTGATAACTCATATTTGAATGAAATGTTGTTTGATAAGAGGGAATATATTGTTTTACCTAAAAAACAGGTAAAAATAGCGTAAATTTTTAATGTTTACTACATTATTTGAAAGCATAGAAAAAAACGAGGCAATAACCTCGTTTTTTTTGTGTGGAGCGGGTGACGGGAATCGGACCCGCGCTGCCAGCTTGGGAAGCTGGAATTCTACCATTGAATTACACCCGCGTAAATATGAAACATTAAAAAAACAAATCAATAAGGGTCTTCAAAAGAAGTTAGGTAGACCTCAAGGTCTTCCCGGGCAACGAACACAGTTTGAAGCCCCTTGACTACTACAAAAAGTCCCCCGGACTCTTTGTTATGCGTGTCAAGCCATTGAATTACACCCGCGTAAATATGAAACATTAAAAAACAAATCAATAATATGTTGTAATTTCACAACAATAGTATTATAACATATTTTAGTAAAATTGCAAATTATTCTAAACAAATATTTGTCATTGTTTGAATTTTCTTGATTGCTGGTGTTAATTATTGTATAATAGATATATGGAAATAATTCAAAGACTTATAGGTAAAAAAATTGACCTCGTTCTAAACAAGATGGTTGATGCTGATGATGAGCGAGGTTTTGTTCCTGCTCTTTTATACAATATTGTTTTGCACGGAACGGATGAGATTGTTGGGCGTTGTGATGCCCGCATTGGATATAACGAAAATATATATTATGGTGGACATTTAGGGTATTCGGTTAAAGAAGAACATAGGGGTAATGGTTATGCGGTGGAAGCTGTGGAACTGTTAAAACAAGTTTTTAAAGCGAATAATATTAGACATATTTACATTACTAATAATCCCGACAATCATCCAAGCATTAGGGTGTGTGAAAAGGTTGGGGCTAAATTTATAAAAATTGTCGAGCTTCCTGAGTATAATAATCAAAGGATTGAACTTGGGGAGACTTTTAAAAATATTTGGGAATTAAAATTTTAAAGGTGATTAAATTGAAAAAGAAAATAATAGTAACAAGCCTATTAATGATAGGTGCGATAGTTAGTGTATTTCTTCTCGTGTTGATGCTTGTGCCCGGTAAAGATGTGTTGTATAAAACAAATCAAACTGTTGGAACTTGGTGGTGGCATCAAAATGTTGATGAGGATAAGTATCTTGATTTTGCCAAGAAAAACAGTGTCACAGAAATATATTATTATAATACTGCATTTAATGAAAAAACCGCAAATTTTGTGCAAAAAGCAAATAAAAAAGGTATAAAAGTCTATGTTTTGTGGGGAGATAAAGATTGGGTGGTTGATTCTACACCACTAAAAAATCACATTCAAAACTATAAAGAGTATCAGATTAATAATCCAGATTATAAGTTTGAGGGAATACATTTAGATATTGAACCGCATCAATTTGAAGACTTTGATGAAACTCCACAAAAGAGAAAAGAGTACTTGACAGCATTTGCTAATTTAGTATATGAAATAGTAGATGAAAACCCTGATATAAAGTTTGATTTTGATATTCCAGCTTGGTTTAATGATGACATTTTATTAAACGGAGAAACAAAACCTTTGTATCAACATATCACTAATATTGCAAATCGTGTTTTTGTAATGAGTTACAGAGACACTGCAAAATCAATTATTAACTTTGCAAAAGACGAGCTCAACTACGCAAAAACTATAAATAAAAAAATCTTCTTATGCGTAGAAATGAACAGCAGTGAGGGTGACAAGGTTTCATTCAAAGAAGAAAGTAAAAAATATATGTATAGAGAACTTAAAAAGTTAGAGCAAGAGCTTGACCAAGATTTTGGCGTAAGTATTCACCATATTGAAACTTGGTA
This sequence comes from Clostridia bacterium, assembly GCA_017501645.1. Taxonomy (GTDB): domain Bacteria; phylum Bacillota; class Clostridia; order Christensenellales; family UBA1242; genus UMGS2069. The sequence goes on from JAFVWN010000062.1 coordinate 2,842, forward strand.
CAAACTAAAGAAAAGATAACAAGCACTTTTGTGTTTGTTATATGCTCTTGTGGCTCAGTTGGCTTGGCGCGTGAAGCAAACAGTCCGGTGGACTGTTTGTAGTAGCCAAGGGGCTTTGAACTGTGTTCATTGCCCGGGAAGACCTCTGGGCTGCCAAATGTATCATTGTTGGTTGGTAGATGTTAAATTTAGTGTATTTTGTGCTCCTGTAGCTCAGTTGGCTTGGCGCGTGAAGCAAACAGTCCGGTGGACTGTTTGTAGTAGCCAAGGGGCTTTGAACTGTGTTCATTGCCCGGGAAGACCTCTGGGCTGCCAAATGTATCATTGTTGGTTGGTGGATGTTAAATTTAGTGTATTTTGTGCTCCTGTAGCTCAGTTGGCAGAGCAACTGATTCGTAATCAGTAGGTCAGCGGTTCGAACCCGCTCAGGAGCTCCAAAAAGTTTTGAGGGTATGACTATGAAAGATAAAGAAGTTGAGTTGAAATTTGTTATTAATGAAGAAATAAAGAAAAATGTTATTGACGAGTTAAAAGATGCAAAATATCTTGGAGAAACGCATCAAATTGACACATACTATATTCCAGATTTTAGAGACTTTGAAAAAAATGGTGAAACTATGGAATGTGTTCGTATTCGTGAAGATGAAAAAGGTATAGTTTTGTGTTACAAAAAGATACACAGAGATGCCAATCCTGTTTATTGTGATGAGTACGAAACCAAAATTGATGATAAGAAAGAAATGGAAAATATTTTCTTCGCTCTTGGGTTCTCTGTTCAAATGGTGATTGACAAGACAAGAAACTCATATCTTCTTGGAGAGTTAAGGTTTGACTTTGACTCAGTTAAAGACTTGGGTGAACTTATGGAAGTTGAACTCAAAGGTGAAAATTCATCTGTTGAAGAAATATATTCTTTTGTGGAAAAGTTTGGTTTAACAGAAAAAGATGTTACATATGATGGTATTCAAAAGCAAATGAAAGAAGCAATGAGGAGGAAAGGTCTATGATGCAAAATAAAGTAAGAAAGTTTAATAAAGAGAGGAACTATAATTTAGACCCAATGCCAGTTGCTGCAAGAATATTAGATATTCAAAGTGAAATGGGGGAGCTAGCAAAAGAATGTCTTAAGACATCAAATTATGGTGCTGATGATTTTTATGTTACCACAGATTTTGAACTTGAATTTGGAGATGTTTTATACTCGTTGTTGTCTTTAGCGGAAGAAGTTAATGTTTCTGCAGAAAAGTGTTTAGACAAGGCTTTGTATAAGTATAAAAAGAGATTGGCTATGCAAAAAACAATGGGAAGCGAGGCGGATTTTTAAAAAAATAGTTATTATAACCAAACAATTTATATTATTTGTGAAAAATGTTTGACATAAAATAACAAAAAATATTATTATTAATATAATATAAAAAATCTTTATAGGAGGATAGGGTTGTGAGTGAGAATAAGAATGAAAACAGTATGAAAGGTTTATTGGATGTTTTAGGTGGCATTTGTGCGTTTTTAACAGTTGCTGTTTACGCAGTGCTTCTAATTCACGCCAACTGGGCTTTCTTACCTGATTCAATATATAATATTTTGGTTGTATGTAAAGTTTGGGCACCATTAATCGTTGTGGTTATCACAGGTCTAGAATTTACAAGAGGAAAATCTTTGGTTTTCAAAATTATTTTCTATGCTTTGGTAGCTGCTGTTGTTGTATCAATGTTCTTCCCAGATACTTGGGCTCAGTTCGTTGGTTTAATCAATAAAAATGTATAATAAGAAAAAATATTCCTTTTTTAAGGAATATTTTTTTGCCTACATATTAAGCATAGCTATACCAATGTTTAAATATAATGCGTATATGAGCCACATTGTATAAACTGTAAACATAATACCGGAATATAGATTTGCTCTATAGTATCTGTAAGTTACAACAATGGCTGTTGCAACTGTAAACAAGAGCCAGATTGCAGAAAAGATTGCAAGGTTTAATCTAAAATAAAATAGTGGCCACATAAAGTTGAAGAAGAGGTGAATGGCATACCAAATAATATCATCTCTTCTTTTTTTATTTTCTTCAACACTCTTGAATGCCATATATGAGGCAACACCTATTGTAATATATAGAATTGACCAAGCGATAGTGAAAACAATGTCTGGTGGATAAGCAGGCGGTTTAGTAAGCCCGTCTCTCATTTTTCCGCCAAGAAGAGTTGCTATTATACCAACAATTATAGTTCCTGCAATAAAAATAAGTATATACTTAATTTTGTGTCTTTTTGCATCTCTTGAGTTTGGCAATTTTTCAGCTGTTGTAAGATTGTTTTTTTGTTCAGGTTTGTTGTTTTTTTCAACTTGTTTAGAATTGTTTGTTTCTAAATCTTTTTCTGTGCTGTTTGTTTGATTTTTGTTTTTGTCATTTGTTGCTTTTTCGTGTCTCACTGAATTGTTTTTACTTTCATTCATATAATAACCTCAACTATTATTTTCATTAATTATGAACGAAAGGTGATTGATTTATACATTGAAAAAAATATAGAAGTATTAATTTTTTTTATTGATTTACATATGTTTTTTGTTTATTTAAAAGTATAGCAAGATAGTAACAAAGTGTAAATTTTGAAAAAATATAAAAATAAGAAAAAAGCATAAAATATTGAGATTTTATGCTTTTATATATGTTTTTTAATTATTTTTATAGGGATTTTGCGTTTTTTAATAATAAAACTCTTCTTTTTGAGGTCTTGCAAATAAATCCATAAGGGCATTTTTAGTATCTTTTTTATGAGAGATAATTTCGCTTACTGTTTTTGTAATAGGTAAGTCGACATTATATTTTTCTGCAAGTTTCAAAAGTGCATTTGAAGTTTGAACACCTTCTGCAAGTTTGTCAAAATATTCACCTTTAACAAATAGCTCCCCAAACTTTCTGTTATGAGAGTGTAAGGAGAATAGAGTTGCTTCATAGTCTCCAAGATGACATAGTCCATAAGCAGAAAGTTCATTTCCGCCAGCAGAGTGAATGAGTCTTGCAATTTCACGAGTGCCTCTTGCCATTAGAGCGCCTTTGAGAGAAGATAGGTCAGCTCCGTCAAGCATACCTGCAGCAATTCCCATAACATTTTTAGCAGCAGCTCCAATTTCTGTACCAATCATATCGTTACCTTGATAATATCTTATTAGGTCACTCTTTAAATCGTCAATCAGTGTTTTAGAAAGTTCTTTGTTATAAGAGTCGATAATCATTAGACTAGGAACGCCTCTTGTAAATTCTTGAATATGACCAGGTCCAACCCAAGTTGCAATATTATTTTTGTCAATTCCTGCATCTTCAATAACTTGAGAAAGTCTGTTTCCAGTGGTTTCCTCAATTCCTTTCATACAAATGATATAGTTCTTTTTGTTAAAACCGTCTATGTTTTTTACGCTTGTCATTAGAGAGCGTAGGTTTTGAGAACTAATTGAAATTATAATGTTTTGATTTTTGTTAAGAGCGTAGTTTAGGTCTGTAGTAAGTTCAATGCTTTCAGGGAATGTGACATAATTGTTTTTCCTAGTTGCGAAAAAGTTTGTGACATATGGGTCTGTGTCGAGTCCCCAGGTTGTAACTTTGTGTCCATTTCTGTCAAGATACCAAGCAATGAAACTACCCCAACGCCCGCATCCAAGTATTGTATAATTCATAATTTACCTCCATTTGTTCTATAGTAACACATTTTTTGATTATTGCAAACGGTTTTTAGTGCTTTTTTTAAGTTTGGTTGACATATCCAACTAAATATAGTATATTTACAGGGTAATAAATTTTTAGGAGTTGTAAAATGATTTTAGTAAATAATGTAAGGCTTCAATTTGGTGGAAGAGTTTTGTTTGATGAAGTTAACTTAAAGTTTACAAAAGGTAACTGTTATGGAATTATTGGTGCAAATGGTGCAGGAAAGTCAACCTTTCTAAAACTACTTTCTGGCGTTATTGAACCAAGTTCAGGTGAAGTGTTAATTGAAAAGGGTGAGAGAATGAGTGTTCTTTCTCAAAACCAAAATGAGTTTGATGATTATACAGTTCTTGATACTGTTATTCAAGGTCACTCAAAACTTATTGCTATTATGAAGGAAAGAGAGCAACTTTACGCAAAAGACCCGTTCACTGATGAAGATGGTCTTCGTGCTGCGGAACTTGAAAACGAGTTTATGGAAATGAATGGTTGGGAAGCAGAGGGTGAGGCTCAAACACTTCTTCAAGAGTTAGGCATTTCTCCTGATTTCTTCGGTGTTTATATGAGAGATATGGAACCAAAAGCAAAAGTTAAGGTTCTTCTTGCTAAAGCTTTATTTATGAATCCTGATATTTTAATTCTTGACGAGCCGACAAACAACCTTGATGTTAAGACTGTTAACTGGCTTGAGAATTTCCTTATTAACTATGAAAACACTGTAATTGTTGTTTCACACAACAGATATTTCTTAAACAGAATTTGTACTCATATTTGTGATGTAGACTTTGGAAAAATCAATATGTATCTTGGAAACTATGATTTCTGGTATGAAACATCTCAACTTCTTGCAAGACAAGCTAAGGAGCAAAATAAAAAGGCGGAGCAAAGAGCTAAGGAACTTCAAGATTTCATTGCAAGATTCTCTGCAAACGCTTCTAAGAGTAAGCAAGCAACAAGCAGAAAGAAAGAGCTTGAAAGACTTACTTTTGTTGACATTAAACCATCTTCAAGAAAGTATCCATATATTGACTTTAAACCAGCAAGAGAAGTTGGTAATGAGGTTTTGAAAGTTGAAAATCTTACTAAGCACGGTTATTTTGAAAATGTTAGCTTTACTGTTAATAAAAATGACAAGATTGCATTCCTTTGTGATAAAGCAAATGTTATAACAATGCTCTTTAAAATTCTTGTTGGTGAAGAAGATGCTGACGGAGGTATGATTAGATGGGGTAATACAACATCTGTTTCATATCTTCCTGAGAATAATGATGAATATTTTGCTGGTTGTGATTTGAGCTTGGTTGATTGGCTTGCTCAATATTCAACAGAAAAAGATGAAACCTTTGTAAGAAGCTGGCTTGGAAGAATGCTTTTCACTGGTGAAGAAGGCAAGAAGAAAGCAAAAGTTTTAAGCGGTGGTGAAAAGGTTAGATGTATGCTTGCAAGAGCTATGCTCAAAGCTGGCAATGTTCTTATTTTAGATGAGCCTACAAACCATTTGGATTTGGAAAGTATCACAGCTCTTAACAAGGGTATGATTAACTACAAATCTCCAATGTTGTTTACATCTCAAGACCACGAGATTTTGCAAACTGTTGCAAACAGAATTATTGTTATTGAAAACACTAAGGTTTACGATAAAGAAACAACTTATGATGATTATTTAGGAATATAGGGAAAATTTTTCCCTATATTTTTTTATTTGCTTGACATTATTGCTTTAAAAGTGCGATATATTATATATATGAATAGAAATGTATTGAAAATTATTGCAGTTGTTACTATGCTTGTCGACCATATTGGCTGGCAGTTTTTCCCAGACATAATTTGGTTTAGAGTTGTTGGAAGAATTGCTTTTCCAATCTTTGCATTTTTTATTGCTCAGGGAATGTTTTATACTAGAAGCAGAAAGAAATATATTCTTAATATGCTAGGGATTGGCGTTATTTCTCAAATACCATATATGTTTTTGTCTTACAGAATGTATAACTTAAATATTATGTTTACATTTATTTTAGCGTCTTTGGTTATTGTGTTGATAGAGGAACTTAATAAAAAGCCAAATGTTTGGTATTCAATACTTTTAGGTGTTATATTTGTTGTAAGTGTAATTCTTAGTGCTTTTGGCATACTCAATTATGGCTTCCTTGGAATGATTTTGGTGTTGTGCTTCTATTTTATAAAAAGCAAAGGCTGGTCTTTTGCTGTTGCGGGCTTATTGCTAGTGTTGATAACATTAAAAGACTGTTTGAAGAACGGTTTCTCGTTCAATAATGCCGTTCAAATTTTTAGCTTGCTTTCACTTGTGATTTTGTTGTTCTATAATGGAGGAAAGGGTAAGGCAAATTTGAAGTATATGTTCTATATCTTCTACCCAGCACATCTTGCTGTTATATTGATAATAACACTATTTATATAAACGATTAAAAAGGACAGAGTTGATACTCTGTTCTTTTTTTGTTTAATAAAAACCGTTTTTAAAAAAACAAAAGCAGGAGATAGGTATTATTTTATAGAATAAGAAGTGTGTGGGAGATAGGATAATATATTTAATACTGGGGAATAATAAGGCAGTTGTTATTCTTTTGTATCAATTTGTTTAAGGTTGTATTTTGATATAAGGATTGTTGCTTAGAGATTGCAAATTCTTTTTTATTAAAATTTTTTAAAGGGTTGATTTTTTTTGAAATTTGTGTATAATATAATTTGTTGTCTAGCAGGGGAGATACCTGAAGGAGTATAAAAGGGTAAAAATATAAGGGTTTGATTATACAAAAAACCTTTTTCAATAAAATAAAATTTTTTGATAATTTTTTATTTTTTTGTTGACATTACTTCTTATATGGTGTATATTTATCTAGTCAGCTCACAGAAAAGGTTGTCGGGGTGTAGCGCAGTTTGGTAGCGCACGTGGTTTGGGTCCATGGGGCCGGGAGTTCGAGTCTCTCCACCCCGACCATATAAATTATGTGACTCCACAAAAGGTAAGGGCCTTTAGCTCAGTTGGTTAGAGCAACCGGCTCATAACCGGTCGGTCCTTGGTTCAAGTCCAAGAAGGCCCACCAACAATTTATAAAGAATAACCAAAGAAAACTTGGCTCGGTAGTTCAGCTGGTTAGAACGCTAGCCTGTCACGCTAGAGGTCGAGGGTTCGAGTCCCTTCCGAGTCGCCACTTTCTTTATAAATTGCCTTATGCCTCGGTAGCTCAGTCGGTAGAGCAAGGGACTGAAAATCCCTGTGTCGGCGGTTCGATTCCGCCCTGAGGCACCAAACAATTTCATGCTGGTGTGGCTCAATGGTAGAGCATCTGACTTGTAATCAGACGGTTGTTGGTTCGATTCCGACCACCAGCTCCACAACAAAAGCCAATTGGAAACAATTGGCTTTAAATAATATGGGTAGTTTGCAGAGCGGCCAAATGCAGCGGACTGTAAATCCGCCGACTATGTCTTCGGTGGTTCGAATCCACCACTGCCCACCAAGTTTTAAAAGTGACTCAATCCTAGAAAATATCTAGCTTTGAGCCACTTTTCTTTTTGTAAAAATAATTTATTAATTTTACTAAAAATTATGCTTTTGGCTAAAATCTGTTGAAAAATTTGGGTCAAAAATTGGGTCAAAATTCCGGGTATAAATTATTATATAATTTTAAGATGTCCTCTTTAGTTATGTTAGGGTCTAATGTCGTGTAAATATCGTTAGTCATAACAATACTTGCGTGTCCCATATAGTATTGTCTTTCTTTATCAGGAACTCCAAGATAATATAAGTTTGTGCTAAAAGTATGTCTCAAGTCATGAAGTGTCTTACCGTAAATTCCAAGACTGTTTATAAAGTTTTTGAAATACCTTGAATAAATATCACTATGAAGTTGGAACATTTCGTCAAAATGTTCGTCAAGAATAGTTTTGAATGCTGGAGATATTTTCACATATCTACGAGCAGAAGCCGTTTTAGTTCCATCAATAAAAATAGTATTGTTCGGTAAAATTTTGACATTTTTAGCCTCTTCTCTGCGACATCCAGTGAGGAGGTAAAATAAAATCTCATATTTTATAGATGTTTTATCAAGATTATGAATTATTAACTTCTGTTCTTCGAGAGTAAAAGCTTCACCTTTTTTACCTTTATTCTTAGGTGCTTGCAAAAATTGACTTATATCTTTTTTTATTAAGTCTTTTTGTAAAGCATATTTGAAAACACCTTTAATGATATGATAAACATATTTTGCTGTTCTATGCTCTTTGATACTGTTCAAAAAATACTGAAGTTCATCAATTGTAATCTTGTTGATATTTACATGAAATAAGTTTATGTCAAATTTACTGTTTATGACTTGGCTGTATCTTATATCTGTTTTGATTTGGTCTTTCTTAAATAAATTATACCATTCAGTTGCTAAAAAATAAAAACTTTTATTTGTTGTTTGACCTGCGGTTTTTCCAACAGAAAATTGTTTTATTGCTTTCAACAATTCTTTTTGTGTATTTCTAATAATAGAGTAGGTGGTCTTGTTTTTCATCTTTCGATACTCCCATCGACCATCAACTCTTTTTCTTATGTTTTTCATTTCTTCATCAACTCCTTTATTGGTAGTCTTTGAAGAAACAACTTGAACTTGTGTTTTTATAATGTTCTCATCATAATCTGGATTGGTTATTGCGACCGGTTTCCAGTAATCGCTTTTCCCCTGAAAATAAATATCGAAGAGTTCGAGCTGTGTTTCGAACTCTTTTTTTATGCTTTTTAAATTATTTAGAAGTTTTTATATATTCCATCTTATACTCCAACATTGAATCTGTCGTAGTTTCTTTTTGCTTCCTCTTTTCCGTCAAGCATGCCTTCTAAGTATGCTTCAGCTTTAAGACATGATAAGTCATCAAACTTAGAAATTATTTTAATTAGATTTTTCTGCGATTGAGTAAGATAAGCAACATCATTTGTAAACTCTCTACCAACAAGATAATCAAGAGAAACATTGTAATAATCCGCAAGTTTTATTAATGTTTCGATGTTTGGTTCGTTAATTTCTTTTTCATATCCGTTGTAAGTTGATTCTGCAACATTAAGAATTGAAGCCATTTCTTTTTGTGTCTTTTTTTCGGTTTTTCTTAGTTTTTTCAAATTCACTTTTTTAATCCTCCACAAATAATGTAAATATTTTTTTAAAAAAATTCAAGAAAGTTGTGATTTTTATTTGACAAACTCATAAAATATGAGGTATTATCAAGTTAATCTTCAAGAAACTTGAGGATTTGGCGTTCCCTTTTTCGCCGACTTAGTTTTTTCATTTGCTAATAATCTCCAATTTATTAGCGCGCTGTTCACGAGGGCATCAGCGGACAAAAGCCCTCTACCAAAGCCCAGGAAAAATAAAAAACCTTAAGAGCCAAATGTTCATTTTATCCTCACTCCTATTTGTATTCTATTGTTGTTAAAAGGTTTCAACAGAAAAGGGCGTGCAGTTTATGAGAGCATCTGCGTGTCTTAAAAACTCTCTACCAATACAGTCCCTCTTTGAGCAACGGAGGTTCTGTATGCTCCTTGGGTTTGTGTTGCTCTTTTGATTCTTCCGGGTAGTGACCGACACTCGCTGTTCATGAGGGCATCAGCGATACACAAGCCCTCTGCCAAATTTAGGAGGAATTAAAATATGAAAAATATTCAACAAACAATAAATGATTTTACTAGTAAAGCTTTATTTTATAAGTTTCAAGGAGAAGCTGATTTTTTCTTAAAAGCAAAACCTGTTGTTGATATGATTGAAAAAATAAAAAAGGAAATCGAGCATAAAAAAACCAAAGATTTTGAATTAATCACAAAAGATGCGAGATGTACTTTTAAAACACGAGCTGAGGCAGAAAAAATTGCTCAAATTCTAGAAAAGTCAGGAATTTCTACAATAATTCTTCCATCAAATAATGCTCCAGAGCGTTATATATTAAAAAAGTTATTATATGATGAGGAGTCTAAATTAGAAGTAATATTTGAATTCTTAGAATCTCTTGGTGATGATATAGAAAGATTGGAGAAGAAGGTGTTTGATAATGGAGAAAATTAAAACACAACTTGAGTATTTTATTGTTGAAACAAAAGACAATTGCTATGTTTTTAAATCTCTTGATTCAGCACTTAAAAAATTAAAAAGCTTAATAGCCCTTTTCGGTGTATCAATAATTATTAGACGATACAAACAGATGGAAGTAGAGGAATTTCTATCCAATATATGTTTAGAAAAAAACATAAGGTTGGAGGAGTAATTATGGAAATTCCAAAAGATACTCAATGTAAAATCTGCGATTGGCTTGATGCTATGAGTAAAAAAGTTTCAACGGAACGAAATTCTATAAAAAAGCAAGTTGAAAACTCAAAATATATTGGCGGAATCAAATTTGTTTTTGAAGCTGGCGGAAAAGTCGTTTATCGACCAAAACATAGTCATTCTATTTATTTTAACAATTCAAAAAATAAAATAATCATCAACGAGTTTACAACTAATCAAACAATTGGAGTTCTCCAAATGCTTGATTATGCAGGGATTAGAACAAGTTTTACAGATAATGTTTTAACAATAAAGGAGGTTTTATGAGAAAATTTCTAAAATCTATATCTTTATTTTTTATGGTATTGGCACTGGTGCTAATACCTTTTAGTATTTTTAAAAATACTGAAACTACAGCAGAGGCATCCTTTAATGATTCATATGTTCAAGAGTTATCATTTAAGAATAACGCAATATTTGTAACATATGCAAATGAAACTCTTGTTGGTGTAGATAAAGATGGTTATTTTTATAAAATGACTGATGAAGGTGCTTTTAATAAAACAGGATATAAGTTCTCAATTTCTTTAAAAGCATTCACTTTAAGTTCTGCGTACTATAAAGGTTCAAACAATTATATTGCATATACAAACAATACAATTGTTATTGCTGGAACAGACGGAACTAATACAATTCTTTATTATTCAGTCGATACCGGAACAACTTGGGAACAAGTAACTTTAGGAACAAAAACAGTTGCTGGTTATCCAATCAGTATAATAACAGGAAATGGATATTTTGCTCTAATAACGGCGGTTGTTAATGGCAGTGAAAAATATACTTCTGCAAACATATATTCATCAACAAATGGTGCTGACTGGACTCTAGCAACTCCTAATGTTTATCTTGATTACCAATTCTCTTTCAGCAACGGTTATTTCTTTAGAACAGAATATACAACAAATGCGGACCCAGTTGTATACTATTCAACAAACTTAAAAGACTGGAGTAGTTTTGTTTCTCCAATAGGTATAATTGCCGGCAACTCTGGATATTCGAATCCTCAACTTTCAATTTTATATACAAATAACACTTTCTGCATTTTTGGTTTTGACAAAATGTTCACCTCAGCAAGTTTGACTGGAGCATGGAAGCAGGTGGAGATACCCGCAGTAACACCTTTCAATGTAGAAAATATATTCAAAACTGTACCATATCAAAACGGAGCAATTTTATGTTCGGATGAATATATCTGGTACGCAGATGTATCTCTTGATGGCTTGAGCAACTTAAAAATATTAATGTCTAAAGCAATTGATTTTACAATTGAGCAAACAGGAAATGCTTCTATTTACGGAAACACTGTAGCCGAATCAACAAACAGTCTTGTAATTGGTTTTAACAATTTCTACGGACAAACACTTGATTCAAGTTATAATTTAGCACATTTCAATATTTATAATAAGCTCGCAAAACACACTGTAACATTCCAGGACTGGAATGGCAATGTAATTTCTTCAGTTGAGGTTGTTGATGGTGAAACTGTTGTTGCTCCAACAAATCCAACAAGAGAAGGATACACATTCACTTCTTGGAGCGGAGACATCTCTCAAGCAATTACCAAAGATACAACCTTTATTGCTCAATACAGAATCAATGATTGCTCAGTTTTATTTATTGATTATAACGGTCAAACAATAAAACAAATGTATGTAGAATACGGAACTACTCTTTCAACAAGTGATATTCCAAGGCCAACAAGAGTGGGCTATCAATTTATTGGTTGGGATAAAGACACAGATGAAGTTATTAAAACAAATACAACTTTTACAGCTCAATACTCACAAGAGGCAAAATTAATTTTAAAATATCCAGCAATCTCTGGAACAGCTGGATTGATTAATCAATTCCATAAAACAACTGTAACAGAAAAAGAGTTTACTTTTAGAGTAGGCGACACAACTCAATCAGTAGAATATATAGATTTTGTTAATGATGTACTTACTCCATGGTATAACGACTTTACAGATGATGGCGATTACGATTATGATGTAAAGTTTATCTCTTGGGATAAAGAGGTTCCAAAATATATTTATGAAGACACTGTAGTAACAGCAGTATTTGAGAAGCTTTTAAATGTAAGACTTGAATACTACTCTCAATTAAGATTCAAAGTTTCTACAGACAGTTTATATTATTCAACCTATATTGGTTACATGAAAATTGAGAAGCTTGTAACTTCTGGAACAGTAATTAATATTGAAGACTTTAAGAGAAGAGATGTTGATTATGAAGTTTACAATGCTCACACCGGGGCTTTTTATAACAATCTTGTTGGTTTTGAGTTCTTAGGCTGGAACACAGACATCTCTCAAGCAATTACTGAAGATACAATAATAAAAGGTAATTATAAAATGCCAACAATCAAAGTGAGAATGTATGATGCCGAAGACTACTTATTCCATGATGAAGACCAACAAATATCATTCCTCACAATTGAAGATATTATTAATATGATTGATGCTGGTTCAGTCTGGGATTCTTATAAAGAATTATTAAGAAATATGTTCTTGCTTCGTTGGGGTGAAATTGGAGACCAAATAACAGACAAGCTTGATTTTAACAGTTATGTTCGAGGGATAGGGGAATATCATAATGCTTCAACGCAAATATTAACAGGTTATGTTCAAATCAATACGGATAATCCAGAGATTTACGATGGAGTTTTTGGAAGTGCTTCTGCAGAGGTTCAAGAAGGTGATATTTTACACTATCATTCTGGAACAGCAACAGAAAACAACTTAACATATTGGATTAATCCAATTGTTTTCAGTAATAGTCTATACAAACTTGAATGTCATGTAACCTACGGAACTGCATTAGATGACGCAGTAAAAACGATTAATAATATTTGGAATAGTATTGCTAGTGTATTCAAATGGATATGGAATTTCATCAAAGAATGGTGGTGGGTCATTGTTCTTGTGGTGCTTGCAATAATATTCCGTAAGCCTCTTATCGCATTTTTAACAGTGGTCTTTCAAGCAATAGGAAAGTTCTTTAAATGGATTGGTAACAAAATAAAATCCGCTTCTAACAAAACAAAGAAGTTGAATAAAGAGCATTCCAAGGCGAAAAAAGATAAAACTTGGAAAGGGAGGTAAGAGTAAAAATAAAACAACAAAATAAAAAAAAGGAGGAAATACAACCGTGAAAAAAGTTTTAATAGGAATTTTAGTAGTATTAGGAATTATTATTGGTGGAGGAGCAATCGCATATCATACTTCGCCAACATTTAAAGACTGGACTGATAAAAATATTTTAAAATATGAGCAAGTTGTAGATAAAGACGATGAATCTAGTGATGATACAACAGGCGATGATACAACTGGTGACGAAGTTCCTGGTGACAACACTACAGGAGACGAAGTTCCTGGCGATGACACAACTGGTGATGAAACCACTGATGCGTAGTTAGGAGGAAATTATGAGGGCTATTTGGAAATTTTTTAAATCTCTACTTGCCCTCTTTGGTTTTGCAATTGTTTTTTGGATTGGAGCATATTTTTTAGTTCCAGAAGTAAATCAATGGACTAATGAAAATGTTTTTAAAATAGAACAGAATAGCTCAAACAAAGAGGAAGTAGAATCTTTACAAATACAGCTTGAAGAAAAAGAAGCTGTAATTGTAACCATCAATTCACAGCTTACAGAAGAAAAAAATAATGTAACACAGCTTGAGACTGAAATAGCTGTGCTTACAAGTGAAAAAGAAACTCTTGAAGCAGACTTTGAAGCTAATAAAGAAGAGCTTGCAGAGGTTAATAGTCTGTTAGAAGAAAAACTTGCTGAATTAAATTCAGCTCAGGAAACAGTTAATTCTTTGGAAAGTGAATTAGCTTTAAAAGAAGTAGAAATTGCATCTTTGAACCAACAAATTGAAAGATACGAATCTGCTTCAGTAAAAGACCCAGATAAACTATATATTGAAGATTTTTTAAACAACGGAAAAATTTATGCGTTCGATGTTGGCAATAATAAATTTTTAATAAGTGCAGAAAGTGGAGAAACTGGTGTTTATGTCTTCGATAAAATCAACTATTCAATTAAACAAGTTTTTAAAAGCTTCACCGCTTGGGATTCAGTTTCGCAATTACCGAACGGAAACTTTATTGTATCTACTGCGAAATCAACTAAATGTGGAGTTTGCGTGTACAATCCGACAGACGATACTTTTGAGCAACTTTCAACAGCTGGTAAAAGTTTTAAATTCTTAGCTCAAAAAAGCGATACTGAAGTGTTTGTCGCAGGAAGTATTTTATGTGTTTTAAATCTTGAAACGAAAGAAGTTAAAACAATTCTAACAGGAGCAACTCTTGATACTTACATGAAGGTTGATGATTATCATGTATTTTCATCTACCAACGGTTCTTTTCAAGGATTGTGGTTCATGAAGGAAGGAAGTGATTCTGTAACAAAGTTGTCTGGAGTTACAGGTCTACAATATACAGTATCTTTTAAACTAAGTGATGGAAGATATTTGATAAAATCAAGCGTTGGTTTGACTAGTAATACTCATTTGTTATTAGTCGATTTTGAAACCGCAACAGGTGAGTTATTATCTAAAACAGCACATGAAGAATTTTATAAATTTATTCAAGTTGATAATTTTGTTTTAATGTTAAACAAAAGTGGTAACGGTACTTATTATGTAGATGTTTTAAATCTAGATACAAAGACAATTACAGAAAATGAGATTTCTGGAGGTATAGATAGTCACGAAGTTTATGATGATTATGTAAAAATCTATTCAAGTAATCCAAATCGTACAGATGTTTATCATATCAGCAGAACCACAGGTGAAGTTACAAAAGTTGCTTAGGAGACTCTAGATGAAACAGTTTTTTAAAATATTACTCACAGTGTTAAACATTATTAGTTTTATACTTGTTGGCTATATGTCCTTCGACTACCTTTCAGCAATCTTCTCTGGAGGAACGGAAGTGATTGGTGTTGCACTTACGCTTCCAATATTCCTGGCTGTAGTTGGAGTAGATTTAGTTCTATCAATTATTAACTTAATTATTGGTAAAAAAACACAATCTAAAGAAAAAATATGGTTTAGTGTAGTATTCATATTTTTTGATATATTAACCACTATAACTATATTTGCTGGTTTATATTTATTAAATTAAACAAAAGGAAAAGGCTTACAGAAAGTCTGTAAGCCTTGGGGTTTTTAAATATGGCAAAAGAAATTAAACGAGGACAATTTTATAGTATAAATAATAAAAAAGTTTTTGGCCATAGAGGAAGGGTTGTTTCTGTTAAAAAAAATAAGGTTAAGTTGGTTGCTGTTACGCACTCAAAAGAAATTGTTAGAAAAAAGAAAATTAAAGGCCTAATTCGAATTAGAAAAGAAAAAACAATACCTTTGTTAAAAAATCCTAATCCTAGTGACGCAAAAAAAGCTTATGTAGTAAAAAGACCCATACTTGCTAGTAAAAGACAAATTGGAAAGCACCATTCTAATATGTCTGTTACAAATGCTCATGATAAAAGCATTTTTAGAAAAGTCGGTCGAAAAAAAATCAAAAAAAAATAGATGGGATTGGTTACCGAAAATAATTCGTACCGGGCCACCTCGTCGACTAGGTCAGTTAGGTGTATCAACCATCTATATAATTATTATATGCTAATTAATTAAAAAAGTCAACACTAAATATAAAAAATCATCACAAAGTTGACTTTTTTTAATATAGATGCAGAGGAGAACTTTATGCAGATTATTCAAATTATATTAATTGTAATTACATTATTAGGTTTATTATGTGGACACTGGCTAGGACCGATGCTTGCAAAGGTTCTCAATCCAATAATTAATAGTCCCTGGGGAGCAGTTATCACAACAATTGCACTATTAGTTTTAATAATTAACTTAATCAACTGGTTGATTTGTTTAGGAAGAATTAATAAAAATGGAAGATATTAAAAACTTAAAATATCCAAATAAAGAAGCTTCAATGTTTTGGTATAAGCCAAACTGGAAAGCGAATCTACACATAAGACAAGAGCCAATCCTACAGCCATGGCAGATTTTAAAAATGAAGCATAAGCCATGGCGATATTTAGGCTTAGCCCCATGGCAAGACAGAACTCCAGTATTTTATTCATTCTCTGGAGATAAGGCGTATGCAATAGCACATACGCTTCCTCTTTTAAGTTTTGCATTTTGGTTTGGATTAATAGCTTTAACTTTAGCGTATCACAACCTCCAATCAATTTTGTGGTGGATTCTGGCAGGAACAATAGGTTTCCCTTTTTTCATTCAAGCAATAAATTGTTTGAGACAACTTATTGCAGAAGTTAGAGTGAAGCACTTTATAGGTTACGGAATGGCCGGCGTTCATGCAATAGTGGTAGACGGTAAAGTAGGGGCAGGAAAAACATCCTCTCTACTTGAAAGTTATACAATTTTGGCAAAAATGAGATGGAATCAAATTTGTCATGCGGTGAGGTTGTTACAGCCTTTTGAGGAAGATATTCCATACTGGAGGGCGGATTTAAGAAAGTCGGCAGAAGAAATACTTGAGACTTATTATTTTTTCTTAGACAGTGGAACAGTTCCTCTTTTATATACTTCTGTACCAGCAATGATTGATGGAATGTTTACGAATAAACTACAAGCATCTCATTTGATGCAAGAAGAACGATTGCCATATGGTGCAGTAATAATAATTGATGAAAGTGCGTTAGTACTTCCGCAGAGGTTATATACAGCTCAGCCATACGCATTAATAGAGTTCTTTAAGTTTTTAAGACATGACGGAGACTTTTATGTTGGAGCAACAGAGCAAGACGAAAACAGCAATCTAATATATTTGAGACGAGCTTGCGGAAAGGTTGTTCATGTCATCGAGCAAGAACACATATTAAAATCAAGATTGTTGCAATGGATATATGATTTTTTAAACAATCATATAAAAAACATGACACAGAAAAAAGCAGGTTTTTTACATCGTTTTAAAAAGATAATAGACAACTTTGGCTTTCGAAAATATTACTACAAAGAATATCTTGGTGGTGACGAAGAGAACGGAAGAATCAAATCCTTTGTTGTGAAACCGTCACTTTCAATAAAGTACAATAGTAGGTCATACAAGAATATTTACAGATGTAAAGATAAGCCATTAAAAGTTTCTACATGGATGAGTCTATATCTAACTGAACAAGAACTCAAAGAGGTTTTCTCTAACGATTTGAAAGACATGGCAAAGAGTAAGGTTCAAATCAAGAGAGAAGCAACGGAGCGAAGAATAAATAAAAACAAAGGAGAATCAAATGGAAAATAAATTAAAAGTTGGGAAAGTAAAACCAAAAAATTCTAGTTACATATACACTTTATATGCCTACTTTAGCGAAAAGGGCAAATTTTTATATTTTAAATATGACAACATTATAACTTGCTATGTTGATGACATTTTAGAGTTTGCAAGTATCTTTAACTGTGATAAAGAACAATTATATAAACTAGAGCAGTTGATTTAATAAAGGAGAAAAATATAGTGGAATCTACAAAACAATTTTATGATAATTTAATTATGTTTTATGAGTCAGCCCCCGCCAGTGAACATACATTGGCACTTATAATTAAAAATCTTAAGGAGTGCCAGAAAAGGGAAGAGCACTTAAATTCAAAAATTGAAGCAAATGCCAGGGCTGAAGAGTGCTTATTAAGTCAATTTAATTTTGCCAGGGCTGATGCAGAATACTATAAAACCGAACTCAAGAGAACGGAAGACCAGTTGCGAAGTGTAAACTTTTCTTCAAGGAGATCTGAAAGAATTGATGCAATCAATGCTGGATTAAAGAAAGAATGCAGAGAGAAAAAGCATCATGTTGAGTTCTTGCTAAAAAAAATACATGATGAACAAAATCAAATCGCCGACCTAGAAGCAAAACTTGCAGAGAGTGAAGACAAATGCAACAAACAGTGGTTGCAGATTCAAGCAGATACCGAACACATACAAAGACTAGAACAGCAACTTGCAGAGTTAGAAGTAAAAAATGATAAGTTAGGAACAGAATTATGCAATGCTGATAATATTGTAAGTTATTTGCAACAGCAACTTGCAGAGAAAGAGCAAAAAATTGAAAAATTGCAACATTATAATGATAGATTAGCACAGGGAATTTATCATAGTTATGGGGAGCATTTTATATTAAAAATAAACCAAGACAAAATATCGTTTGCAGTAGAGCAGTTGAAATGTATTTTAAACATCACAGAAAGTATATTTGAAAAAGCATTAAAACAAAGTAGTATTAATCAATCTTTTTATGATGAGATTTTAAACTGCATAGATAATCAAATTAAAAGCTTTAGAGGAGGGGAAAAACATAGCTGTAACCAAAGAACAAAAAAAAAGTAAACAATCACTGCTAGTTAATAAAATAAAAGATTTTAAAAACCAAATCAGCCAACCAGATGCGAATGCATCTCAAGAAATGTTTGTTGATTTTTTAAATGAAATTGAAGTGATTGCGAAGCAACAAGCAGAAGTGCTTAGATTAGCAGATTTAGTGACACTTTATAAGTTAAGTGATGAAAAAGATTCTTATTTTAAAAGCCTTCTAAGTAAACAATTATACAAAATTTATGTGATTTAGATATATATTTGTATTATTTTTGCGAGATTTTCATTTATTTACTCACAAACTTTATGTTTGGGAGTGAAAACCGCAAAAATAATCTAATACAACATGAAAATCACATAAATTTTTAATGTTTGCGAGCTTTTAAAATAAAAAACATCATCAAGCGTTACTTAGAATATCGTCACAAATCAATAAAATAAGCATCCGCATTACATATAAAATTTATCAAATTTTATATAGTCGTCCGTAGGACGAAGTCAAATTTTATAAAAAAGAAGGATAAGTAAAATGATAATTATTAGACCTTTTATTTCTCTATTAATTGCTTTAATAGTTATAACACTCTCTCTTCCGATATGGCTCGAAATATTATTAATAACAATACAAATATTTGTCGTAACATCAATCTTTGTGGAATAAGGAGAATCAATGAACAACAGAAAAACAATAACATTGAATAAAAGTTTCTTAAATATAGCCTCAGTATTACCCAAAGAAACTCGACTTGAGTTTTATGATAGGGTCTTCAAACACTTTCTCGATGGTCAAGATTTAGACTTAAAAGAAGCACCAGAATTATTAAAAGTTGCACTTGTTGCAATTATGCCAGAACTTAGAAAACTACAAGCTAGATATGATGCTGGTACAACTGAAAAAAAATTTACCGAAAAAACCAAGGCCACTTTATGCCCAAGTGACAGAAGCAAAACGAAGCAAAATGAAGCAAATCAAAGCGGTAATGATAATAATATATATTCAACTCTTCCTAAATTAATATATATATTATATAAATATAGTAGTCCCATCAATCAATATGATTGCGTGCATACGCACGAAAAAACTTTTAAACAAGACCGTTCAGCAACAACTGAAGCACGATTGAATAAACTGCAGAGTGAAAATCCAGTCATGTATAAATATTTCAATCAAATTGTAACTAAAGTAAACAGTGGTGAAGAAATAAAAATCAGCGGTGTACCAACAACCGCTGAAAAAATTCTGCCACAGCTTGCAAAAATAGCCGAGCAATCAAATTTGGATGTACTTCTAAAATCGATATACGAAGAATCCGCCAATCCAAAAGTGCGAGATAGAATAAAATACTCGATTAGTTCGCTATACAACTTAGCAACAAGACTTTCAAGTGTTCCGCCGACCCGCCAAGAACAGAAGGCAGACTTCACCCAGAGAAGTTACAGTGAGGAGGAATTGAATCAAATTTTTGATTCTTTAGATGATATAGAAATTGAAAATCTTGGCTAAAAATTTGGGTCAAAAATTGGGTCAAAAATTTCAAGTTGTTTCTTCTATGCTAGGAAATTCCTGGCGAAAATGGGTGTGGTCGCCCTTTTGTTTTCAGGCTGTAAATCCGCCGACTATGTCTTCGGTGGTTCGAATCCACCACTGCCCACCAAACAAAACCTCAAGATTAATGCTTGGGGTTTTTGTTTATCTGGCAGACGAGGAGAGAACGAATAATTACATTAGTAATTTTCGTTCGTGGTTCGAAGAACCAAGGGAGCGGAGAGTCCGCCTATCCAAAAAAAATAAGAAGTCAAAAAGACTTTGTGAACAATTTATACAAATAAGTTGTATAAAAAGTCTTATACAATAAAAGTCCTAGATTAATTTCTAGGACTTTGTTTTTTTGTTAGAATCTTTATTTTGTTTAGTAAATTCTTTCATCTTTTTCTTTTTAAATTTTATAACTCCTGTTAACCATAAAATAAGAAAGATAATGATTGAGATTACAAAAAATGTAGCCACGCCAATTAAAATTTCTTTTATAGTAAAATTATTAGGAATATGTCCAAACACAGCTGTAAAACAGCTAAACATACATTGAATACAATACCAAATAAAATTTAAAACAACCATATTAAACTCCTATTACATTTGTATTATATCATACATTTTTGATTTTTGTTTTGATTATTTTTGATTTTTTGAAAAATTTTGATAAAATAATCAAAAATCAAAATGTCGCAAAATTATTTTGCGATAAGATTTTGATATTGTGAAAATCAAAAAGATTTAAAAAATTTACACAAATTTTATTTATATGTGTTATAATTTTATTAGAGGTGTGAAATATGAAAAAAAGGTTAACTCGAAAAAGACTTGTCTTATTAATCTTGTTAGCAATAATATATACTTTAGCAACAGCATTATCTTTTTACATAGGTGTTAAATTGGATCCATATGGAGAGAAACCTTATATTGTATTGCCAACAGTTTTGACTGGAATTATTTTTATGATATTACTTGCTTTTACCTTACTTAAAATTTATCCATATGCTAACGAATATGATAAGAAAAAATTAGAGAAAAAAACATTAAAAAACAAAACATTTCAAACCAACATAGATGAATTGAAGAATTTATTATCAAATAATTTTGAATTGAGTAATGGAGTATACACAAGAATAAATAAAAGGAGTGGATTATTTACCCAAATAAAGTATACTTTGTTTTTTGAACAGCAAAATAATATAAATAACATTATAGAAAAGATCAAACAAAACAATAAGAAAGGATTTGACATTAGTACAAAGTATCATGGCAGGAGAGAGGTTGATATATATTTAATTGAAGTTGGTAATTTGCCCGACGAAATAAAGAGTTTAGAAAAAGTGTTAGATGAACAATATTTGGATATTTTAAAGGATCCTATAAAAATAATTGTTCCTTTAATATTTGAAAAAAATTCACAAAAACTGTATTATTATGAAAAGTGGACAAAATTAAATATAACATTATTAGCTGTTGCAACTAATTATGTTAAACGCTTGATTAATGTCGATAATCAAAAATAAAAAGTGTCGCAAAATCAAAAATAAGAAATTAAAAAAAGACTTTGTGAACAATTGACACAAAAAAAACCTCAAGGATGACTTGAGGCTTTTATGTTTATTTATAAAACATTTATAAAATTAAGTGAATATACTTAAGTAGGGAAAATTTTAATAAAAAAGAAAATAAAAACGATTGATTTTTTAAAAAAATATGTTATAATCATTGTCCCTAAAGGAGAGACTATGAAAGAAATAACTAAGGATTTATTGAAGAAAAAATATTTTATTTTTGATATTGATGGAACTCTTGTTGATTCAATGATTATGTGGAACAAAGTTGACCAAGAAATAATCTTGAGGGAAACAGGAAGGTTTGTTGACCTTATGGAAATAAAAGCGTTTCGAGATTCTGTAATATACAATACGGAACATATACAAGGAGACATTTACCTTGCGTATTATGATAAGTTGATTCAATATTATGGAATTAATATGACGGTTGAAGAATATGACAAAGAGCGAAGCAGAATGTCTGGATATATTTCAACAAACTCATTAGATTATAAGGCGGGTGCTGACGAGTTTCTTAAATTACTAAAGTCAATGGGTAAAAAAATAGGTGTTGCAACAACTACAACAAGGGCTCAATATGAAATTTATGAAAATAAGAACCAAAGAATGATAAATAAAGCAAGCCTTAGAAACTTAGTTGATGTAAAGGTTTTGTGTGAAGATGTTGAAAGAAAAAAGCCTGACCCAGAAGCGTATTTGAGGGTTTTAGAAATGTTTGGTGCAACCCCAAAAGACTGCATTATTTTTGAGGATAGTTTGAATGGTGTTATGGCAGGAAAACTTGCTGGTGTCGAGGTTGTTGCGGTGTATGACGATTCTTCAAAAGATGAACTTGATAAAATTAAGCAAGTTGCAGATTATGAGGCAGGCTCTTTTGATGAGATTTTGAAGATTGTATCAACTGAAGAAGAAATGCAAGCCTAATATAAATATGATTGTTTTAGAAGTGAGTCCAAATTTGGATTTGCTTCTTTTTTTATTTATTTT
The DNA here is from genome assembly GCA_017501645.1 of Clostridia bacterium. Lineage (GTDB taxonomy): Bacteria > Bacillota > Clostridia > Christensenellales > UBA1242 > UMGS2069. The sequence goes on from JAFVWN010000062.1 coordinate 25,323, forward strand.
TGTTCTTTAATAATTTAGATTTATTATATTTTTCTAATAAAATTATATAAATTCAACTATTTGTTGAGTGAAAAAAATTGAATATCCTGTTTATTATGGTATAATCTAAGTATAGGAGATAATTATGGATATTAAAAGTTTAGGGCCAAGATTGGTTGAATATAGAAAAAAACATAATTTTACCCAAAAAGATATAGCAAACAAGTTGAATGTGTCTAGCCAGCTTGTGAGCAAGTGGGAGAAATCTCAAACTGTGCCAAGTGTAGAATATTTAGTTGAGTTAAGTGAACTTTTTGGAGTTTCGCTAGACGAACTTGTTTTAAATAGAGTGCACAAGCATAAAGCCATCAAAGAGAAGAAAAAGTTCAAACTTACAAAACCTTGGTTGTATTCAATCATTGCTGGTTGTTCTGCAATATTTTTAACTGGTATAATTTTGTTATCGATATATGTTTTTGCGCCTGCAGTAAATAAAGAGAGGTATTTAGATGCTGTGGGGGAAAGTATGCACAAATTTTTAGATACCCGTTCGTACTTTAATATAAGTTTACAGGGGAAAGTGGATGGCTCGGTTGTTGAAGAACAATATTTTCAATGTAATATAGATGAGTCTGGTGTGGATTATTATGTATATGGTGATGAATATTCTATTAATGAGAAAATTGTTGATAATATCAAATATACATTGTTTTATAAAACAGAGTACGATATAGGCTATACCTCAGTAAAAGAAATTTTTGAAAACAAAGTGTCTGCATATGTGGATGTTGTGTCTGGTGAAGCAAAAGATTTTGATATCAAAGATGTAAAATATATAAGAAAGGTGAAAAACGGGTTTATTATTAAAATTGATGCGGATGTTCTTCGAAAGCAAATTCCAGAGGATGAAAAAGATATAATAAAATATGAGGGCGATTTAGAGGGCTTTATAACAATAAAAAATGGAGTTTTTAAAAAACTTGAAGTTTCAATTATAATGAGAAATGTTGTTAAGGAAGAAAACTTTCTTATTGAATCAAGCATTGAGTTTATTGATGAGAAGCCCGAAATTTTGCCAAATGATGTTCCGTGGTTACATAGTGAGTTTTATTCTAGCCAAGAATTAATAGATGATGTTTATAAAGATATTGAAATAAAAGAGCTTGTTGCGGATGAAATAGTATTAGAAAGGGTTTTAGAAACTGTAAAAGGTGGGGAGATTATAAAGTTTATTGATGGCAATATTTGGTATACTTATTATCTTTCAGGGTTATCAAAATATTATATTTCAGCTTTTAATGTTAAAACTTTTGAAACGATTTTTGAAAAAGAAATATATAATGATGATTGGTTTTTATATGAAAATCAATTTATACATTACAACTCAACAAACATAGAGTCTATACATCTTGATGATATAGAGGTAAAAAATACAAGTGTTGGTGCAGGGTTAACTACGGGTTATAAAATTGAGGATAACTATTTGGTGATTAAGTCAAATGCCTTAGCCAAAGATAAATGTTTTTATGTTGTTTATGATATGGAGCAAAATAAAATTGTTGGGCAAACAAATACTGTTGCAGATGAGCAGGGAGGTTTTTCTAGTAATTGCTTATTAAAAAACAAGGTGATATACTTTGTAAGTAATAACTATAATTACCTAGATGATGATTATGACAGTATTTATACTTACGATATCTTAAAACAAGAAGAAACTTTTGTACAAAATTTATATGATTTTTCTGGATTAGAATATGTTGGAGATAGTGGAAGTATTTATTATAGCTATAATTACACGATTAGAAAAATAGGTTCAGCATTTGAATATGGTTATGGTAAGATAGAAGAAAAAGACGACTTGCTTTATATAACATATAGTGACAATATATATATTTATCAAGGCGAATCTCTTTTAAGAGTAGAAAAGGTTAAGGAAGAAGAGCCAGAAGAACCTACCATATATGAAGACAAAAAATTAATATTAGTTGACGAGAATGATGATATTTATATTAGTGGTAAAGGTATGGTGTATCACGGTTCGTATGATGATTATAGTGTTATAAATAGTATGTACTTAAATCTTGGTGATGTGGCTCGAAGAGGCGACCCAACAATTATTGATTGTGTTGGAGAATATATAGTTGTTGGTTTGGGGACTGTTAATTCTCATAGAGTGATAGGGCTATACAAAAAGACAGATTTAGCAAGAGTATATAAAACATATGATGTTGGCGTGGATGGAGAGTTTTATAAGAAATATAAATTAAGTGATAAAATATCATTACTTATGCTAGGCGACAAGGTGTATGTTGTGGACACAACGGCAATTTAGAAAATAAAAAAAGTCTTAGAATTTTCTAAGACTTTTTATTTTGTAATGTTGCCAAATAAGAGACAAGGGTGGCGGCTTGTAAAGGAATTCCTACTAAAAAAAGCATCCACGCATTAAACGAAATAAACTGTAAGTATAAGCTTGCAATAAGTGTCCATATGAAGATTGACCTACAAGCAAAAGTAGTGTGCTTATTCTTTCTTTTTCTATTAAAGTAAGCAACAACAAGTGTGCTTACAGGAACTGCCCACACGAAGAGTTGCCAAAGGCTTACATTATAATATAATTCCGCAAAAACATAAAGCGTTGTGGCTATTGTCCAAACGGCGATAACCATAAGTGTTTGGAATGCTATTTCATTTTTTGGAACTATATTACTTGGTGTGGAGTTATTTTCGTTATGCTCTTCAAGAAGATAAGAAAGGGGAACATTGAATATTGATGCAAGATTTTCAAGCGTTTCAATGTCTGGCAAAACTTCACCTTTTTCCCATCTTGAAACCGCCTTGTCTGAAAAGTTGATTTTTTTTGCAAGGCCGACTTGGGTTAATCCAAGTTGTTTTCTTAATTTAATTAAATTCTCTGGAATTATTTCTCTTAATGTTTTCATATTATGATTATATAACAATATTTGCCATATTACAACAAATTTTAGTAAAATTCTCGCTGTGGTAGAGTTGATTTTTTATAATTCTCGCAATTGTGTTGATGAAGAGAAAAAAAATAATCAAAAAAGGTTGTGCTGTGGATTATATCGAATTATACTTGATTTATGCTAAAGAGCAGAAGATGTGAAATAACACATTTTAAAGGAGAAATAATGGAAGAGAAAAAAATATATGAATTAACACCAGCACAAGATGTTGTCTATTTGCAATGTAGATTATCTATACATAAAAATGTTGCAAACATTTCATCATCATTAACAATAGAAGAAGAAATAGATTTTGAGCTATTAAAAAAAGCTTTTAATATAGTTGCAGAAAGAAACGACTGTTTAAGATTAAAGTTTTTTAAGAGCGGAAAAAAATTGATGCAAACTTTTGAAGAAAAAAAAGAATATAACAACATACCTGTTTATGAATTTAATACAAAAGAAACTCAAGACAAGTATATTAATGAATTTATAAAAGCACCAATTAAGTTTTTAAAGGGAGTTGTGGCAGAACCTGTTTTCATTAAAACTTTTGACAATAAGTCAATGGTGCTTATGAAGGTTTGCCATTTAATTCTTGACATATATGGAATTAATATTATTTATAAAGAGCTTTTTGATGTATACAAAGCATTAAAAAATAATACAGAAATGCCAGAAGTTCCTGTACAGTTTGAAGAATTGATAGTTGCTGATTTGAAGAAAAAGAATGATGAATCATTTAATCAAAAGAATAAAGAATATTTTACTGAATACTTTTCAAGTAAAGAAAATCCTTATTATGCAGGCGTTCACGGTGAAGAAAACAAAATTTGGCAAAAGCAAAAGAAGAAAGGTCGTCACGCAATGAAACTTTTCTTGTTTAATAACCAAACAAAAGGTTTTCAAAAGTATATTGATAAAGACTTAACAACAAAAATAATGGAGTATTGTAAAAATACAAATCAATCTCCTGCGAATTTCTTGTTTTATGCGTTATCAATCACGGCGTCAAAACTTAATGGTAAAGTAAAAAATATGTTGCCAATGGAACTTTGCAATTGTAGAGGAACTGTGCAATCTAAAAAGTGTGCAGGAACAAAAGCTCAAAGTATTCTTTGTTACACAACCATTAATTATGAAAAGTCTTTCAAAGAAAATTTTGATGATTTTATCAAAAATCAAAACTCTCTTTATAGGCACATTGGGTACCCTGATTTAGAAGTTCAAGAATTGTTACACAAATATTATAAGTCTAGCTATCTAGAGGTTTATTATGGAATTGCTTTTTCATTTTTACCAATTGTAATGCCAAAAGGTTCTCAATTTAAGATTTACAGCAATGGTTATGGAGCGTTACCTTGTTATATTGCTCAACTTTACAGAGTGGAAGATGGGGATATTGTTATGGCTTATGATAGTCAAAAGAAAATTATAGGTCAAGAAGAAATTGATAGATTCCACAAAAAATATATTGAAGTGTTGGAACAAATTTTAGAAGACCAAAATATTGTTTTAGATAATCTAAAATAGGAGGGAAAATAATGGATAAACTAAAGACAATTATATGTAATTATGTGGATATAAAAGTTGCTGATATTAGAGATGATATGAGTTTAAATGCAGACCTTGGTCTTGATTCGCTTTCTTTAACTATGATGATTATGGATATTGAGGAATCTTTTGGATGTGAAATCCCAGAGAGTGCTATACACGAATTTCAAACATTGAACGATTTATATTCATATGTAGAAGAAAATGGAACAGGTATTTAGTAATATAAAAGACTTTGCGAAAATAAAATTTTAGTAAGCAAGGTCTTTTTTTATGATTAATTTTAAAAAATTGTTCAAATTGCTTAACTATTAATAATAAGATATGTTATAATTGTTTTAATAAGGGAGGTTAATATGGAAGAAAATAAAGAAGTTGTAACTTTAAATCATAACATTTCTCCAAAATTTGTAAGCACAATAAGAGCAGATAGATTTTCTAGAATATTTTTCAATATGTCTGTAACATTGATGATTATTGCTTTATTTGCGGCTCTTTCTACATTTATATTACCATTTGCTCAAATGTTTTTAGTTCTTATAATTTTTCTTATTATCTTTTTAATGATTGTTGTTACTTTTGGAACAATATTTACTTTGCCAAACAATCCTATAATCCCATTGTGGGAGTTCTTGCAAAAAGCTATAGATTTTGAAAAGGTTCAAAGTCTGCTGGTTTATATTGTTAATGCAATACCTTATATTTGTATAGCTGGTTTGGTTTGTTCAGTTGTTTCACTTTTAATAACAGTGCTTAACAAATCAAAAAGAGAAGTTGGAAAGATAGTTGCTTTATCTATATTTATTGGCATATTAATTATTGCGATTATACTATATTTTGTTTTGGGAGGTAGTTTATAATGAAACTTGAAATAGAATTAGTTGGTGTTTATGATAAAGCAAATACTTTAGTTGTTGATGAAAAAGTTGTAAAACTAAAAAAGAAAGATGGCAACACTCGTTATGCTGTTGTAGAAACAGAAAAATCAAAGGTTGATGTTGCAATGTATAAGGCACACCATTATGTTGGAAAACATTGGTTCTGGTGGCAACTATTATACTTCTTTGTGAGTGTCTTTGGTATATTTGATATCAAGCAAGATAAAAAGATGCTTGTTGCTGATTGTAGTTTTACGGTTGATGTTACAGGGGACACAAAGGTCGTTTTGAAAAGAGAAAACTTTGTAGACCAAGGAAAATTCTTAAAAATAGAAACATCTTCAACTATTGAAGAAAAGAGTAACATTCAATATATTGATAAAGAGGCTCTTAAAAGACATAAAAAAATGAAAAAGGCAAAAATTGGAATTTTTGCAGGCGTTGTGGTGTTAGCAATTTTATTAGTAATACTATTATAAAATTATAGGAGGAAAATATAATGAAAGTATTTATTAAAAACAAAATTGTTTCTATAGGTGGTTCATCAATAGTTACAAACGAGCAAGGGGATGAAGTTTTTAAAATTGAAGGAAAGGTTTTAAGTCCAAGAAAAAAGAAATTAATGTATGATAAAGATGGTAATCTTATTTATATTATAAGAAACAGATTCTTTAATATGTTTGCTCACAAAGTTCATATTTTTGATGCAGAAAAGAATAGACTTGCAACTATTAAAAAGAACAAATTTAGCTTTAACCTAAAATACCAAATTGAAAATTGCGTTGATGAAATGGAACTTCAAGGTCAATGGTTTAAAGGTGAAAGCCTTATTATGAAAAACGGCGAACAAGTTGGTGTAATTAAAAAAGAATTTTCTATATTTGCTGATAGTTACACTCTTGAAGCAGATGAGAAGGACATTCCTTTCTTAACAGCTTTATGTATTGCATTTGATAACCTTATTGATGAAAAGAATAAGGATTAATAACAAATAGGCAGATTGGAAAATTCTCCAATTTGTCTTTTTTTATTGAATAATATTTGGTGATATAATTTGTCTGTGTTATAATCTTGTTGGAGAATAAAATTATGAAGTATAAAAAATATTATGATTTAATAAAAGAGCAAGCGGAAATTTTTGATAAAACTCAAAATTGTAAGATTGGACAAACTTGGGATTATCATTTGTTGCCAGTTATTAAAAACGCTTTGATGCTTGCGGATAAATATGGTGCAGATAAAGATATTGTAGAGGTGTCTGCAATTTTTCACGATTATGCAGATTTGTTAGATTTTGCAAATAGGGAAAATCATCATATACTAGGAGCGGAACTTGCTGAAGGGGTTCTTATGCAAGATGGGTTTTCTCAAGATTTTATTGATAAGGTAAAAAGATGTATATTAAATCATAGGGCAAGTGTTGTAAGAGAAAAATTTTCAATTGAAGAAATTTGTGTTGCAGATGCAGATGCAATGAGTCATTTAGATAGCGTTGTCGAACTTATATGCTGGCGTGCGTATCTTGGAGAAGATATACAAACCTGTAATGATTTTGTCAAAACTAAAATTAAAAAAAGTTATGCAAAAATGAGTCCTCAAATCAAAGAAATGATGAGAGACAAATATGAAAGCATAATGAGTATTTTGCTATAATAGGAGACAGATATGATTATTTTAACAAGTAGTCTTAATCTTTATGAAAAAGATGAGAACGGAATTAAAAAAGCGCAAAAATTCCCAAATGATAATGATATTTTGGGTGTTTTTCGCAAAAATATTAAAAAATATGAAAATTTTCTATTTGTTGCAAGTCTTGAAAACGAGCCTGAAATTACTGAAAATTATGCAAGATTAACATTTGAATCTTTTTCTAAAACATTACCATTTTTTAATTATAGAGTGTTAGATGGAAGAAGTGCGTCTCAAGCAAGTGAGTTAATAAAAAATGCTGATTTTATATTTTTAAGTGGTGGACATTTACCAACCCAAAATGCTTTTTTTAATAAAATAAATCTCAAAAATTTATTACAAAATACTGAGGCTTTAATTTGTGGTGGAAGTGCAGGTTCTATGAATTGTGCTGATATTGTATATTGTCCACCTGAGATAGAAGGTGAGAGTCTGGATAAAAATTTCAAAAGATATTTGAAGGGTTTAGGATTTACAAACATTAATATTTTGCCACATTTTGAAGATTTTGAAAATTTTGTTTTGGATGGAAAAAATTATATTGAAGAAATTATTTTACCAGACACTTATAAAAATAAAGTTCTTGCCATTCCTGACGGTAGCTATATTGTTATTGACGAAAAACAGAATAAAAGCTTTTTGTATGGAGAAGGGTATATGCTCGATTGTGGAAAAATTACAAAAATCAACAATGATGGACAGGTGAAAGATGTTACTGATTTGGAAGTTAAGACTGATATAGAAATTAATAGTCATTCATCAATTTTAATAAATAAAGATATTTATGTTGACCCGTTCAACATAACTAAGAAAGGTGAGGCAAAATACATATTTATAACTCATTCTCATTATGACCATTTTTCACCACAGGATATACAAAAAATCATAACAGAAGACACAATTTTAATTTGTCCCCAAAATATGGAAAATGAAATGTCTGCTTACGATAACAAAAAAGTTTTTGTATTGCCAAATCAAAAATATAGTGTTGGTGATTTACATTTTGAGACTTTTGCATCTTATAATCTTAATAAAAAATTTCATCCAAAAGACAATTTGAATGTGGGATATATAGTTGATTGTGATGGAGAAAAAATTGCAATCGTTGGCGATAGCGACAATACTGAAGAATTGCAAAAAATAAAAACAGATGTTTTGCTTATTCCAATTGGCGGAACTTATACAATGACTGTAAGTGAGGCAGTTTTGGCTACGAAAGCAATTAAGCCAAAACTGGCAATCCCTACACATTATGGCTCTATTGTTGGAGATAAAAATCTAGGTGAAGAGTTTGAAAAACAAATAGCTATATCTAATATCAAATGTAAAATTTTAATATAAATATGAAATAATATATTAAATTCGTTTTGTGGTATAAAAAGATATATGGTATAATAAATTTATTAAAGGAGAAATTTATGGACATTATGTTTTGGGTATGGCTTGCAATTATTGTTGTGACAATTGTTGTAGAAGCCTTTACAATGGAAATCATTTCTATATGGTTTACAGTTGGTGCAATTCCGTCATTTATCTTAGCAGGTTTTAATGCTGTTGGTTGGGAAATTCAGCTTGTAATATTTATTGTTATTTCAGCAGTATTGATTTTGTCTCTACGCAAGATAACAAAAAATTTCTTGTTAAGAAACTCAAATGCTAAGACCAATTTGGCTTCAGTGATTGGGACAAAAGTAAGAATGATTGAAATGACTGATTTTGATAGTATAGGAACTGTAAAGCTTAACGGTGTTACTTGGAGTGCCGTTGGTGAAAATGGTGAAACAATAGAAAGTGGAGCTGTTGTTGAAATCGTAAAAATTGAAGGAAATAAACTTTTTGTAAAAGAAGTTGATTCAAAAGAAAAAAATAAAAAATAGAGGAGAAAATATTTATGAATCCATTATTAATAGTATTAATAGTTTTAGGTGCAATATTTTTAATTTTACTATGTGCATCAATAAGAATTGTAAGACAGGCAACATCAGTTGTTGTAGAAAGATTAGGGAAATATCACAAGACACTTGAAACAGGTGTTCATATGGTAATACCATTTTTTGATAGATGCTCTCCAGCAATATCATTAAAAGAAATCGTTGCAGACTTTGCTCCACAACCAGTCATTACAAAGGATAATGTAACAATGCAAATCGACACAGTTGTGTATTTCCAAGTAACTGATGCAAAATTATTTTCATACGGCGTAGATAAGCCAATAAGAGCTATTGAAAATTTAACAGCTACAACACTTAGAAACATTGTTGGTGAATTAGAACTTGATGAAACTTTAACATCTCGTGATACTGTAAACTCAAAAATGAGAGCCATTCTAGATGAAGCGACAGACCCTTGGGGTATTAAGATTAATCGTGTTGAACTTAAAAATATTTTACCACCAAAAGATATTCAAGATGCAATGGAAAAGCAAATGAGGGCAGAGCGTGAAAGGCGTGAACAAATCCTTAAAGCAGAAGGTGAAAAGCGTTCAAGTATCTTAGTTGCAGAAGGTGAAAAGCAAGCACAAATTTTAAAAGCTGAAGCAGAAAAAGAAACAAAGATTTTAAGAGCAGAGGCAGACAAGGCAGCAATGATTGCAAAAGCTGAAGCAGAAAACAAAGCTATCGAACTTATCAATAAGGCAAGACCAGATGCCGCATACATTACTCTTCAAGGTTTTGAAGCACTAAAGGTGTTGGCTGAAGGTAATGCAACAAAGATTATTGTTCCAAGTGAAATTCAAAATGTTGCAGGATTACTTACTAGTATGACTGAAGTTGTAAAGGGAGAAAAAGGACTTGCGGACAAAAAAGAAAAAGAACCTGCAAAGAAATCTGAAACTCCAGAAAAAGACACTAAAAAAGCAAAATAATTAGTAAAAAGCGGTGAAAAACCGCTTTTTTTAATACTTTTGGTCTTGAAAATGCGTTTTTTATATGTTATAATGTAAACAATAACATAATTAATATGGGGGTAAAATTATGGCTGAAAATGATAACAGACAAATGAGAACTTATGGTGATGATGAACGCACAGGAAAAGCAAGACAAAGAGCCCCAAAGGTTTCTGGTACTGCTGGTGTGGTTCCTGCATCATACAGAGTTCCAGCTGGTAAAGATGTAATGCTTAAGGACATTCTTTACAGAATTGATAACAGAGAGTTTGGTAAAGATATTTTTGAAGACAAGGCTTGGCTTGAAAGAAGGCTTTATGAGCTTTCTTGTCATAAAGATAAATCTTCTTATCAGGGTACTGAATATGATTGGTCGAAAGGCAGAAAGGTTTCTTTGAGAGTAACAAAAGAACAATTAGTAGAAAGAGTTGCAGGAATGCTTGAAACTGTTAATAATGATATTTATAATCATACAATTCCAGTAATTATTGTTGATGAAGCTATTGCTTATTTACAAGATGAGGCCTCAACAGTTAAAGAGAAGGCTGAAGCAAAAAAGAATCTTGAGGGTGTAATTAAGTTTATGTTGCAAGAAGAAGCTCCGCAAGAATATTACTCTAATCCAACATATGATAGAAAAACTGGTGAATTTGTAAGAAAAAGAATTAAAAAAGAAGAGATTTTAGAAGTTGCAATGGATCTTAATGTTCAACTTCAAACAGAACTTGCTGGTAAAGTTGCAACAGAAGATGATACAGAGCCAGAGGTTTAAAACTTAGATAAAAACCCTTTGATAGGGGTTTTTATTTTTTGTATAAAATGAAGTAAAAAAAGAGGTAAAAATGTTTAGTTTTATTAATCTTCCTGCGGTAAGAATTAAAAAATCTAAGTTGACCCATAATGAACTTATCAATCTTTTTGAAACAAAAGAAAATGAAGGCAAAAAATGGGAAACTTCTTTTTTTAATGCTCTTTATAATGAAGATATGGACAGAATTAATATGCTTTTGAAAGAGGGTGGAATTACTAACAAGTCTCTAGCAATGTACTATATTGATTTGCTGTTAGCATATTTCACAGAAAAAGATTACGATAACAATATTAATTATCTTCTTGTAAGAAAGATTTTACTTGGCGACAAAGAGGAAAAGAAAGGATTTGTTCAATCGATTGATGTAGATGGTGAAATAATAAAAGTTGAAACAAAAGACGGGCTTATAAGTGCAACAAAAATATCTGCAATTTATCCAAATGTAAAGAAGTTGTTTCCTGAGATAGAGGGGAAAAACAGGTATGGATATTGCCACGATTTTTCTAAAAGATTAGCAAAAAATTTAAATGTTCCTTGCAGGGTTGCAACTGGTTATGTTGCTCCATTATCAAGAAAAGCGCAGTGTCTTCACTCTTGGGTTGAATATAACAGAGAGGGTGAAAATTGGGTTTTAGATGTAACAAGAAATTTGTTTATCAAAAGAGATTTATACTACAAGTTAAGAGGGGTAAAATACCCTGTGTATAAAATAAGTAAAGAGACATTAATGGCAGATACTGAAATGATTTCTTATTTGTTTGACCACGAGGTGTGGTCGGGAAAGGTTTACTTTGCAAACAGGCCTCTTGCGATAAGATGGTATAACCACTTAATGAGAGAAGAAAAAAGACGAAACAAAGAGGTTGAGAGTAGTTCTTCTATCGTTGACCATTCTCAAGAACCTGAAAAATAGAAAAAGCAATATTAAGTCTAAATAAGATTAGATATTAATGTTGCTTTTTATTTTGATATTTTAAACATCTGTGATATAATAGACCAAGAGGTAAAAGTAATGAAAATATTTTTAATTTGTAGTAAATCTTTTTATGGAAAGATAGAATATTATAAAACAAATCTCGAGAAGATGGGGCATAATGTAACTTTGCCTAATTGTTATGATGCTCCAGAAACAGAGGCTAAGTATAGGGGGACGGATGCTCATTCGTCTTGGAAGGCAGAAATGATTAAGCATAGCGAAGAAGTAATCAAAGATATGGATGCAGTGTTGGTTCTTAATTTTGATAAGAATGGTCAAAAGAATTATATAGGAGGGGCAACATTTCTTGAAATTTATGATGCTTTTAGACTTGGCAAAAAAATATATTTTATAAACGATTTGCCTGAAGGAATGCTTAAAGATGAGTTGATAGGTTTTTCTCCAATTATTCTAAATAATGACTTATCAGTGTTTAAAACAGATGAGATTTGTGTTGGGGATAAGTTAAAGCATTATAAAGGTGGAGAATATACGGTTCTTGCCATAGCTGAGAATACTGAAACAAATGAAAAAATGGTGGTTTATCAAGCAAATTACGGAGATAATAAGGTTTGGGTTAGACCTCAAACAATGTTTTTTGATAAAATAAACAATTCTACAAATAGATTTGAAAAAATAAACAAATAAATATGGTTTTTTACTGTTGGTATTGAAGCACAATAAAGAATGACTATATATTTTTTGATAAAGCGATTAATAAAAAAGGAAGTGTGTAATTAAGTGTATAATAAAGACTTAATTAGACAATTCCTTTTTATTTTTTAATATTTTTTATTGTTTTTCTTTTAATTTTTTGCTCTTTTTTCTTCGTAAAAGTTCAACAATTAAAACTGTAGTTCCGTAGAGGACTATATATATAGGCGCCATAAGCCAAGCATTTAGAGGTGTTCCACTAAGGATAGGTGTTATTATGTGGAAGGCATCATCATAGCCTAGACAACCAATAAGGAAAGCACCAAAGGTGAAATAACTAGTAAAACCAAAAAGAGTGCAATACCACTTTTTATATGAGATTTCTATTTGATTGAACACAAGGAGTATAACAACCATTACTATTGAAAGAGAGTGATGAAGCATACCTGTTATTGTTGGAGGGTAAAAGAAAGATGGATTTTGCGGAAGAAAATCAGGATATACCATTGTTAAGATTCCACCAAGTAAAGCTATAAACCAAACAAAGTGATATACATTGTTGTTTTTCTTTCCAAAAATAACAGCCAAGGCTAAAACCAAACTGCTCATACCACAAAATTGGTTTGGAAACATATAGTGCCATTTTGGAGGATTGCAATATAAAGTAATAGACAATCTGCTTGCAAAGATAGATAAAAACAATATAATTCCCATTATTTTAATAATAATATTTTGTGATTTTTCTGTTTTTGCGAATTTTTTTGCACAAATGATGCCAACGGTTGCAAGTGTAAAAAAGACAGCTAAATAAGTAAAGTGTTCCCGCCCAAAAATTTTCATAATAAAACTCCATTTTTTATAAATTTCTCTGTTAAGATTATTTTATCATTTTATTAGTTATAAATCAAATGAAAAAAAAGATTAAAACAAATAAAAAATACTAGTTGTTGTATTATTAAAAAGCTAATGATAAAAACAGAGAAGAAATTTATAGACAAGCGAATTAAAGTATCAGGTAGATAAATATTTCAATGATTTATAATTTAACAGCGGTGGAAACACTGCTGTTTTTTATGTTGTGCGAAAGAAAGACAATAATTGATAATAATAGTCAATATTTGTTTGGTTTAAAGTGAAAGAATTGTGATAATGTATTTCTAGGAGGGAAAAGAAATGGAAATAAAATATTCTTTCCAGGGAGAAGAGTTGAATGTTGTTATGAAAGGAGAACTTGATGAATGTACCGCACCATATGTAAGGCTGTCTCTTGATACAATATTGAAAGACCTTAACGGAGGTGACACAAAACTTGTGCTTGATTTAGGGGGCGTTTCTTTTATGGATAGCACAGGGATAGGTGTTCTTTTAGGCAGATATAATAAGTTTAGAAAAAGTAATGTGAATATTTATATAAAAAATCCTCAAGGGCATGTAAACAGGATTCTTGAGATGACAGGAATTTATGAGATAATGCCAAAAATATCATAGGAGTTAAAATAATGGATAGTTTTGAAAATTTTGAAAATAAGTTTTATTTGAAGTTAGATGCAAAATTAATAAACGAGGGTTTTGCAAGAAGTATGGTTGCGACTTTTTGTGTTCAACTTAATCCGTCAATCAGTGAGATTAACGATATAAAGACTGCTGTTAGTGAGGCTGTAACTAATTCAATAGTGCACGGCTATTCTAAAGAAAAAAGAGGAGATATTGAAATTTATGTAGGAATAAAAAATAATGTTGTTTATATTAAGGTTGTTGACTTGGGTACTGGAATAGAAGATATTGATAAGGCAAGACAACCGTTTTTTACGACAAAATCTCAGGAAGAAAGGTCTGGTATGGGTTTTACATTGATGGAGTCTTTTATGGATACGCTAAATGTATATAACAATGCTGATGGTGGCGTAACTGTAGAGATGACAAAGGAAATAAAATCAAATCTATAGGGTATAAGCAATGATTGAGGAATTTAAACCGCTTGGTATAAATGAAACAAATGAGCTTATTGAAAAAGCAAAGAATGGAGATAATGAAGCAAAAGAAAAATTAATTCAGGGAAATTTTCCTCTTATAAAATCAATTATAAAAAATTATCAAAATAAAGGGGTTGATTATGATGACTTATATCAACTTGGTTGTGTTGGGTTCTTGAAAGCAATTAATAATTTTGATGAGAAGTTTGAGGTTAAATTTTCCACATATGCCGTGCCAATGATTGCAGGAGAGATAAAAAGATTTTTGAGAGATGATGGAAGTATCAAAGTGAGTAGGGCAATAAAGGCTCTTTGGATAAAAATAAGAAGTTTGCTTGACCAATATAAAACAAAGGGAGAATCTGCTCCAACAATTGATGAGATGGCAAAAATATTTGAGGTTGATACAGCAGATATTGTTTATGCAATGGATTCTGCTCAATCAATAATAAGTCTTAACGCTCAACTTGATGAAAGTTCAAATAATTCTCAGTCTGTCATAGATAAAGTTGCTAGTGATGATAAAGCAGAACAACTCATTGATAAAATATTGTTAAAAGATGCAATATCAAAACTTCCAGAAAGGGAAAAGAAAATTATTTTGCTTAGATATTTTAGAGGAAAAACACAAAGTGAAGTTGCAGAGCTTATGGGGGTTTCCCAGGTACAAATTTCAAGAATTGAAACAAAAATAATATCAAAATTAAAATATAAGTTAGCAGAATAAATGATATATAATATATGTATAAATAAAAAACAGCACACAAAAAAGTGCAAAACCAAATAAAAATTGTGAAAATTTACAAATAAAAACACTCAAATATTATTTTTTGAGTGTTTTTATTTTGATGATTATTTTAATTAATATATGGTGTAGGAATAGCTTTTTCGTTTCTATTTATAACATAACCATTGCTGACGATAGGTTGATTATTAATAGTTTTACTTTTGTTGTTTTTGTTTTTATCAATAAACATAGAAGCAAAACAAGTTAAGCAATCTTTATTGTTTGTGTCTCCTTCGAGTATTGAAGTGTCTTCATTTATTATATCTGTTTCAAGTGTCCTATCTTGGTTATTGGTTGTGTTCTGCAAAGTGTTTGATGGAGTAATACTACTAATATTTGAGATTTCTGGTTTGTTTTCAACTTGAGGTACTGGACAGTTTTCACACTCATCAGTTACAAGATTTTGATTAACTGTAATATTTGTGTTGTTTAAATTAGGGTAGTCTTTATTTTTAATCGGTAATGATTTGTTCTCTGTAGTTGGACAGTCGATACATTCAGTTTGTAATGCTTTGTCTTTTATTATTTGACCGTTTATACAACAGTCAGGGCAATCTTCACAATTTGTACAGTTTTTGCAATCTATATTTTGAGTTTTATTAGTTTTGTTTGTGGTTAAGTTTTGAGATGTGTTGTCTATTTTGTTTTTTAACAATAAAGAACCGTTTTGTGTGTTTGTTAAATCATTTATTTTGTTATTATTTGTCAACTTGTTTATTTTGTTTTCATCTGTTTGTTTAAACTGGGTTGTTGAGATATCTTCTGTGTTTAAAATTAAATCTTCTTGATTTCTGTTTTCTAAATTGTAAATATTATCGCTTAAAGCGTCACTATTTACATTTGTATTGTTAATATTTGTGTTGTTGGTTAAATTGTTGTAACTGTTTTCGTGAATTGATTTATTAAAGTTTGGTGAATTTTCTGTTAAGCTTAAACTTAAAATATCGCAAATAGATTCTATTGCAAGAATAGAAGAATCAATCTTTGCAAGTCTTGTTTGGATTGTTTCGTTTGTTCTTATTATATACGCATTAATAAGAGGTGAAGTGTTGTTTGTACTTGCTAATGATTTTGCGTGATTGATTTGATTTCTAATCATACCTCTGTTTGAGTTTAAATATGAAGTATTGTCTTTGATAATATTAATATAAGCGTTGATGGCTTGTTTGCTTTGGTTTGTTAAGTTGACATAGCCTTTATATAAGTCATTGATATATAATAAAACATTAGCTCTTTGATTTATAAGATTGGTTATAGTTTCTTGAATATCAGTTTCTTTATTCTCAATGCTTTCAGTTGAATATGCAACCATCATTATATTGTTGTTCTCTGTTGTGGTATTCAAATTGTAATAACCGTTACTTTTTGTAGGTAATGATATGTTTTTTGTTGGGTAATTATTATATCTTTCTAAAGAATTTGAAACTGTATCCTGTGAATCAAAAAGGTTGTCATTGTTTGCGTGATGATGAGGGAGTCTCCTTCGATAGTGTCTTGGTTTTAAGTTTGTGTTTTTGTAATGTGTTGTTGGTGTGCGTAATGGTTGGTGGTTGTTTCGTAATGGTTCATTGTTGTTGGTATCTGTGTTGGCCTCGCTGTTTTCAATATTTGTATCTAGAGTTGTTTGGTTACTCTCGTTTATGTTTAAAAGTCTGGCATTTTCGTTGGTGCTTATAACTGATTGTTGAGATGTTCCATAGTTGTTTAATTCTTCTAAAATGCTTTGGTCTGCCCAATCCAAACTGCTGACAGAATATACTAAATTTGCAACAGTGTCATCTAGGTTTCTTGCAAGTGTTTTATCTTCGTTTTTACATCCCGTAAATAAAAAACTAAAGCAAATTAATGGAATTAATAATAAGTATTTGAGTGTTTTTTTAATCATAAAATTTCCTCCGTAATTGTGTTTAGTATGTGAATAAAAGTAAAAAATATTTGTCAAAAGTATAAAATATAGTTATTTTGACAATATTTACATAAAGAAAATGCGATTTTTATTATGGGGGAGAATATGAATAACGAAGAAAGAAATGAAAAATATTTGGAATATGTAGAACAAAAATCACCAAAGGCGGGTTGGTTTAATTCTTTATTTCATGCATTTGTAATGGGGGCGACAATTTGTTGTTTAGGGCAAATGTTTGGAGATATCATTCGCTCATTTTATCCTGTTTTAGATTTATTAACTGTCGGTGCTTGGAGTAGTATTATTATTATTGTTCTAACAATATTTTTAACAGCTTTTGGATGTTTTGATAGACTTGCTAAATATGGAGGTGCAGGAACATTTATTCCAATTTCTGGGTTTGCAAATTCGATTGCTTCTTGTGCTATTGAGTTTAAAAAAGAAGGGTTGGTTTTTGGTGTAGGCTCAAAGATGTTTTATGTTGCGGGGCCGGTGTTGGTTAATGGTGTTGCTTACTCGTTGATAGTTGGTGTTGTTTATTTTATTATAGGATTGTTTTAGGAGGGAGAAATGAAAAAGCTTGGGAGTCAAACATATTCTTTTGAAAGTGATATATCAATAATATCTGGAGTTAGTTTGGTTGGTGGCAAAGAAGGGGCTGGTCCTTTGAAGAAGTATTTTGATTTTGTTGAAGAAGATGACAAGATGGGGCAGAAGACTTTTGAAAAAGGTGAGCGTCTTATGTTTTTAAAAACTATATCTTCAGCAATTAAAAAATCAAAGGTAGAAAAAGATAATATTGATTTGTACCTTGGTGGAGATTTAATGAATCAATTGGTTAGCTCTAATTATACGGCGAGCGAATTAAATATTCCGTTTGTTGGTCTTTATAATGCGTGTGCAACAATGGCTGAAAGTTTGATTGTGGGAAGTATATTTCTTGACTCTAAGGGGATGAAAAATATTGTCTGTGCAACTGGTAGTCATTTTAGCACAGCTGAAAGACAATATCGTTACCCGTTGGAATTTGGAAATCAACGCCAGTCTTATGCGCAATGGACAGTGACTGGTGTTGGGGCAACTGTTGTATCAACAGAAAAAACATCTAATATAAAAATCAAAATGGCGACCATTGGTAAAGTGACAGATTATGGCGTTAGTGATATTGCAAATATGGGGGCAGCAATGGCGCCTGCGGCAATGGAAACTTTAGTTGCTTTTTTTACGGATACTAACACAACTCAAAAAGATTATGACTTGATTGCGACTGGAGATTTGGGGAAGCTTGGCAGTGATATTTTTAAAGATTTAATGATGGAGAAGGGGTATGATATAGAAACCAATTATGTGGATTGTGGGCATATGATATTTAATATTGACCAAGATACATTACAAGGTGGTAGTGGTGCTGGCTGTAGTGCGAGTGTTTTTAATTCGTATATTCTTAGTAAACTGAGAAGTGGAGAACTAAAAAAAGTTTTGTTAATATCGACAGGTGCTCTTATGAGTACGACAACAAACCAGCAAGGAGATTCCATTCCTTGTATTGCTCATTTGGTTTTAGTAGAGGGAGAGAATTAATATGGGTGAAGCATTATTAATGTATTTAAAAGTCATATTGGTTGGAGGAAGCATTTGTACAATTGCTGAGCTGATTGTGATAAGAACAAAAATTACACCCGCTAGAATTCTTGTAATCTTTTTGATGGTGGGGGCAATTCTTGGTGGGTTTGGTTTGTATAATTATGTAGTTGATTGGGCAGGAGCTGGAGCAACACTTCCTATTGTTGGTTTTGGAAATTCATTGGCGAATGGAGCTATTACTGCTGTTAAAACGGATGGCTTTTTTGGTGCTTTGTCTGGTGGGCTTATTGCAACAAGTGCGGGTATTGCAATATCGATAGGTCTTAGTTATTTAGTTTCATTTTTTGTTAGTTCAAAGACTAAAAAGGATTAAAAATTTATAATAAAAACAAATAATTATTCATATTATTTTTATATGAGTAATATTTACAAAAAATATTTTTCGGCAAAAAAATCTGTTAAAAGAAGCAGATTTGTGTTGTTTTTTGCAATTTTAGTGTTTGTTTTTGCAGTTTTTATTTTATACTTCACTTTTTTGGTGACTCCATTAATAGTTGATACAAGTAGAGCGCAAATAAAAGTTTTTGCGACTAAATCAATGAACTTTGCAATCACTGAAGCTATCAATCAAAATATAAGTTATGACGATTTGGTGAATATAATAACTGATGGTTACGGCAAGATAAATATGATTCAAGCCAACACTGTAAAAATAAATAATCTTAGTACAATGATTGAAAGGATAACACTTTCTCATCTTTTAGAAGTTGGTAAGAAACCAATACAGATACCTCTTGGTGCGTTTACTGGAATAACTTTAATTTCTGGTTATGGTCCACCTGTTGAAATCGAGATTTTTCCGTATGGTGAAGTTGGGTGTAGATTTTTATCTCAGTTTGTAAGTGCAGGGATAAACCAAACGCAACATAAGATTTATGTTCAGGTTGACACTTTAGTGAATGTGGTTTTGCCATTTAGGACTGTTAGGGTAAAGATGTCAAATGAGGTTTTGGTTTGTGAAAGTGTTATAATTGGAGAAATACCTGAAACCTATTTAAAGTCAAATGCTCTTAATGAAATGACAGGTCTTGTATAGTAAAAATATAAAAAATAGAGGGTAAAATAGTAATAAAGTTTTAAAACTTTATTGCTTTTTCTTTTGTTTGATATTACAATATATGCAGAGGAAATGATATGGAACAAAAGATATATTATTTAGATAATGCTGCAACAACTAAAATGTTTGATGATGTTTTAAGTGAGGGTGTTAAGTATTATAAAGATGAGTTTTATAATCCAAGTAGTGTTTATTATAAATCGGTTGAAGTAAAAAGGTGTTTGAGTGAAGCAAAGAAAACTTTACTCAACTGCCTTGGTGCTGATGATGGTGAGATAATTTTTACAGGTTCTGCGACTGAAGCAAACAATATGGTTGTGTTTTCGCAAAAGAATATGAAAGGCAAAAAGTTTTTGTTTGGTGCTGGTGAGCATCCTTCAGTTTTAGAGTGTGCAAAAGAACTTTTAAAGAGGGGATATGATGTTGAGTTTATTCCTCTTTCAAAAGAAGGCTCTGTTGATATGGAAAGCTACAAGCAAATGGTGTCTTGTGGAAATGTTGCTTTTGTAAGCGTTCAACATACTAGTAATGAAACTGGTGCTGTGAATCCAATAGCGAAACTTGTTAAGCTTGCAAGAAAGTTTAATAAGGATGTTTTATTTCATAGTGATGGTGTCCAGGCGTTTTCAAAATTTGGTTATAGTGTTTTAGATTTGGATGTTGACTACTATACAATTTCTGCTCATAAAATTTATGGTGCAAAAGGTGTTGGTGCTTTGTATATAAAAAAGGGAGTAAAAATTAATCCATTAATCTTCGGTGGTGGTCAAGAGTCTGGATTAAGGTCTGGAACGGAAAATGTTTTTGGCATAATGACTTTTAAAATGTGTGCCGAAAAAGTGATAAAAGACATAGAGAAAAATTATAATAAAGTTCAAAATATGAGGAAGGAACTACTTGATGAACTTACAAAAAATGGTATTGATTATGTAATTCACGGAGAGGGTGTTCCTCATACAATGAATATATGTTTATCAAAAAAAGTGAGAGGTGAAACTTTGGTTCACGCGCTTGAAAAACAAAACATTTTTGTGTCAACAGGTTCAGCTTGTTCTTCAACAAAAAATTACAATACTACTCTTGAAGCAATGGGTGTTCCTGCAGAAGAGATACTTTCAAGTATAAGAATATCATTTAGTCCTTATATGGATTTTGATGCTAAATTTATTGCAAAAACAATTTGTGAACAGTTGAAAAAATTAGAGGTGAAAAGTTATGAATAAAGTTGTTTTGGTTCGATATGGAGAAATTTTTTTAAAAGGAAAAAACCGCAAATTCTTTGAAGATTGCTTAAAAAACAATATCCAAAATGCACTTTTAGGGCTAAATTGTGCTGTTTTTAAAATTTCTGGAAGGTTTATGGTAGAGGGGTATAATCCTAAAGATGAGCAAAGAATTATTAATATAATTATCAAACAAGCGGGTGTATTTTCTGTATCTCCAGCAACTTGTATTGATACTGATAAAGAGCAAATTATTGGGCTTGTGAAAGAACTTACAGAAGACGAAGTTGGAACTTTTAAAGTTGTGACTAATAGAGCGGATAAGACATTTCAGCCAAACTCAATGGAGTTTAGTAGGCAACTCGGTGGGGTGATTTTGAAGAATAATAACGACTTAAAAGTTGATGTTGTTAATCCAGAATTTGTTGTAAATATTGATATAAGAGAAAACAAAAAAACTTATATTTTTACAAAAACTTTTATGGGTGTTGGTGGTATGCCTGTTGGCTCTGCGGGTAAAGGTTTATTACTTTTGTCTGGAGGAATTGATAGTCCAGTAGCCGGCTTTATGATGGCAAAAAGAGGAACAAAACTTCAAGCTCTTCACTTCCATAGTTTTCCTTATACAAGTGAGCTTGCGAGATTAAAAGTTGAAGAACTTGCAGGTAAGATTGCTGATTATAATGCGGGTGATTTAGAAATTTATATGTGTCCAATGACCCATTATCAAGAAGAGATTAATAAAAATTGCAGAAACATTTATAATATAACTTTGCTTAGAAGAGCAATGTTTAGAATTGCTGAAAGACTATGCAAAGAAAAAGGTTTGCAAATGATAATTACTGGGGAAAACTTAGGGCAAGTTGCAAGCCAGACAATTGAAAGTATGACAGTCGTTGGAAATGTTGTTGAAGATATTCAAATTATGAGACCACTTGTTGCTTTTGATAAGCAAGAGATTATTGAGGTGTCAAAAAAGATAGATACTTACGAAATTTCTATAAGACCATATGAAGATTGTTGTACTGTTTTTGTTCCAGATACCCCTGTAACTAAGCCAAGATTAGAAAATGTTATAGAAGAAGAAAAGAAACTTAATTTTGAAGAACTAATTGATGAAGCTTATTCAAAAATAGAGGTTGTAACAATTAAAAATTCATAGAAAATAAAGCACTTCCAAGAAAATTTGGAGGTGTTTTTTATTATTAATAAAATGAGTTGATAAAAATAAAAATTAAAAATTTCAAAAAGGGGTTAAAATCGCTTGACATTTTCGTGGGGGGGGGGGGTAAAAATATATTATGAAAGTATAAAGAAAAATTCTCTATCAATACTAATAAGAAAAGTGATGCGATTTCTTATTAGAAAAGTAAAGAGTTTGCTTATACAAAAATATACGGAGGAATGTATGAAGAAACAAAAAGTAGAAAATTCTACAAAGAAGAAAGGCTTTTTCAAAAAAAGTTTGGCTCTAGCCCTTGTTGCAGGAACGCTTGCTGTCAGCTCAGTTGGACTTGTTGGTTGTAGTGATGGCAAAGACGGCAAAAATGGTTCAACTTGGTTTAGTGGTCAAGACGCTCCTTTTGAGTCTACAGGAAAAATTGGCGACTATTATTTTGATACTGATGACTTCAATATTTACAAAAAGGGAGAAACTGGTTGGGTAATCATTTCTAACATTAAAGGTGAACAAGGAAATCCTGCAGTTCCGCCAACAGTTGAAATTGATGCGAATGGATACTGGGTTATTAATGGTATTCCAACTGAACATCTTGCACATGGTAAAGATGGTGCAAAATGGTTGTTTGGCAACAATGTCCCAACAACAGAAGGTGTTGTGGGTGACTTCTATTTAAGAGGAGAAACTTGTGACATTTATGAAAAAATAGAAACTGGTTGGGTAAAAATTGGAAACATCAAAGGCTCTGGAACAGTACAAGAAACTGATTCTAAGGCTATTGGTGACCACACTATGATTAGTGATGGTTTAACAGAAATGGCAGCAAACGCCGTTGAGTTTGTTGTTGACGACAATACAGGTATTGCTTATGCTGTTTATCTTGCTAGTGAAACATCTCTTGGAGAAAGTAGTGCGCTTGTAAAGATGGCAAAGTTTAACATTTTACAACCAACAAATGTAGAATGGGTAACAGTATTTAATAAAAGCACTGATTTTGGCGGAAGTTCATTATCAGAGTGTAATATTATCAACCTCAACAGTAGTACAGTAAGAGTTTATGCAATTAACAAAAATGGCTGGGGATATTATTATAAGGATGTAAATAAAAAGACTTTAGCACTTGGTGCAAAAACTGAAGTGAAGTTTAAGTCAAGCGAAGCATCTGATCCAGTAGCTCTTAATATTGCAAACTTAAATACATATATTTCATCAATTGGTGGAAA
The DNA here is from genome assembly GCA_017501645.1 of Clostridia bacterium. Classification (GTDB taxonomy): domain Bacteria; phylum Bacillota; class Clostridia; order Christensenellales; family UBA1242; genus UMGS2069. The sequence continues at coordinate 48,710 of JAFVWN010000062.1, forward strand.
GTCTTTTGGTGAACTTCAAATGACAACAAAAATCATAGAAGTTGATGGATACTATTATGCAAATCTTGTTGGTGGAAATGGAACTCAAAATGTATTGTTTGTAAAGTCTAGTGATGGTGCAACTTGGACTCTTCAATCTGTAATTAGACATAGCGCAAACTATGAAGCTATGCTAGAGTACCACGATGGTAAGTTCTGGGTAATGTGTAGAAATGGTGTAACAACACCTACATCAAGCACTCAACAAAACTTAATGTATTCAACAGATGGTATTACTTGGACTCAAAGTAATCTTGCGTTGACTACATCTGATACAAGACCATACTTATTTAGATATCAAGGTGAACTATATCTTGCATATTCTTCACCAATGCCTACAAACTATTCAACAGTAAGAAACTGGAGATGTAATATCCATATTGGTAAAATCGTTTCTTCAGGTGGAGTTGAAACTTTTGATGAGGTTATCTATAAAGAAAGTAAGTTTGGTATTGTTTACTATGCATTACATGACTGGTATGGCAATATGGTAATGCTATACTCTTCTGGCGAACTCAATCCAACAGAAGGTTTGATGGGTGGCTGGTCTCAAGGAAAGGACTGCTTGAACTATACAGTTTTAAAAACTCAAGCTCCTGAACTTTCATTCAAGACATTATCATCAATTAGCGTAACTAATGAACCAAATGTGACAGAGTATGCTGTTGGCGATACTTTTGACCCAACAGGATTAACTGTAAGAGCACAATTTAGCGATAACACATATTCAACAGTTACAGGATATACTTTGTCAACACCAGATATGACAACAGCTGGTACAAAAACTATCACTGTTACATATACAGTAAATGGTGTTGCAAAAACTGCGACATTTGATATTGAAGTTTCTCAAATTGAAAAGGTTTTACAATCAATCGAGGTTGTTTCAAATCCAACAAAATCAAACTATTTATTAAATGAAACATTTGACCCAAGTGGTTTAGTTGTTAAGGCTAATTATAATATTGGTTCACCAGCAACTATTTCAAACTATTCACTTTCAACACCTGATATGAGTACAGTTGGTACAAAAACAATTACTGTTTCTTATATCGAAGAGGGCGTAACAAAAACAACTACATTTACTATTGAAGTAAGTGAAGAACTAAGAGAATATAATGAATTTGACTCTCTTCAATCTTCTGGTGTGCAATATATTAACACTGGGATTAAAACAACAGCAAACACTAAAATTGTTGTAAGAATGAACAAGCCTGACAACAGTGGTGTGGATGGCGGAAAATGGTTGTTTAGTTCTGCAGATAATAGTAGTGCTCGAAATTTTGGTTTTTGTATTAAACCAGATGGAGCATATGTACTAGACTTTGGTGGTACAAGATATCAAACAGGCACTATTAACTGGCAAGATGGAGTTAACACAATTACTATTGGTAATGGTGTGTTTACAATAAATGATACAGCTCTTGTTACAGGTTTAAGTGTTACAGGAACACCTTCAAATTCTAATAACACACTATATTTCTATCAATCACCAACAAGCACTAATAACACATACTTAGCTGGTATTGTTTACGAGATTTCAATTTATGAAGGTGATAACCTTGTAATGCATTTAATCCCAGCTCAAAGAACCAGTGATAACAAAATTGGTTTCTATGATACAGTAGGTGAAGCGTTTATTTTCTCTGCAACAGGAACTGACTTTGCTCAAGGACCTGCAGAAGTTGTTAAGGTGTTGACTGAGATTTCAGTAGTAACCAATCCAACTACAACTCAGTATGTAAAGGGAGATGCTTTTGACCCTACTGGTTTAGTAGTCAAAGCAACTTACGAAGATGGTTCATATAAAAATGTAACAAACTATTCTTTATCAACACCAGATATGACAACAGCTGGTACAAAAACAATCACTGTAACATATCAAGAAAAAGGTGTAACACAAACAACATCTTTTACAATTACTGTAATTGATGTTCAAAAGGTTTTGGATTCTATTGAAATAAAAACCAACCCTACAAAAACAACCTATGCAATAAATGACACATTCTCTTCAAACGGTTTGGTTGTTGTTGCAAATTACAATGTTGGAAGTCCTGCAATGGTTACTAATTATTCACTTTCAACACCAGATATGACAACAATTGGAACAAAAACAGTTACTGTTTCTTACACAGAAGAGGGTGTGACCAAAACTGCAACTTTTGAAATTGTTGTTACTGAATTAAATTATATTCAGCTTGAATCAGTAACCGCTAATGGTAATCAATATATTGATACTGGTTATACAACAAAAGCGAACACCAAAATTGTTATTGAAATTGATAAGCCAAATGATGAAGATGTAACTGGTGGTAAGTGGTTGTTCAATTCAACACCATCATCAGGAAACAGGAACTTTGGTTTTAATGTTAAACCATCAGGTGCTTATGTACTTGATTTTGGTAACACAAGATATCAAACAGGAACAATCAATTGGCAAAATGGTAAAAACACAATTACTATTGGTAATGGTGTATTTACTATTAATGGTGGTGCTTTAGTTACAGGTCTTAATGTAACAGCAACTCCAACCACTTCAACAGGAACACTATGGTTCTTAACTGCTGCAAGTTCAGATTCTACAGCATATTTTAAGACAAATATTTATAAGATAGCTGTTTATGAGGGTGATACTCTTGTAATGAATTTAGTTCCTGCTCAAAGCAAAGAGAATGGAAGAGTTGGTTTCTATGATACAGTAGCCGATAGTTTTGTTTGTTCATCAACAGCGAGCGACTTTACATCTAATTCTTCAGTAGACATTGAAGAAACTTATACAACTCTTCAATCTGTAACTACAGATGGCACGGGTTATATCAACACTGGTTACACAACAACAGCAAACACTAAAGTTGTTGTAACAATGGAAAAACCTGATAATAGTGGTGTAACTGGTGGAAAATGGTTGTTTTCATCAGATGCGAGAAATTCATCAACAAAGAATTTTGGTTTCTGTATTAAAGAAAATGGTGCTTATGTTTTAGATATAGGTGGTACTAGATATGATACAGGCACTATTAATTGGCAAGATGGAGAAAATACTATTACAATTGGTAATGGCGAGTTTTCTATCAATGATACTGATTTAGTTACTGGCTTAAATATTACTACAAGTTCAGGAAATTCAGCTGTTCCTCTTCATATATTCACAACTCTTAACACAACATCAACAACATACTTTGCTGGTACTGTTTATGAGATTTCAATATATGAGGGAGATACTCTTGCAATGCATTTAGTTCCTAGCAAGAGAGGTAGTGATGGAAAAGTTGGTTTCTATGATACAATAAGTGAAGCATTCTTTGTTTCATCAACTGGTACAGGTTTAACTGGCGGAGCTGAAGTCTAAAAAATAATTGAATCAAATAATACTAAAAGAGTAAAAGAGCGATTATTCTCTCTTTACTCTTTTTTTGTTTGTTTTTTAATGTTAAATATAAGAAAAGATTGTTTGTTAATAAAATTAAAAAAATTAAAAAAAGGGGTTAAAATCGCTTGACATTTTCGTGGGGGGGGGGGGGTAAAAATATATTATGAAAGTATAAAGAAAAATTCTCTATCAATACTAATAAGAAAAGTGATGCGATTTCTTATTAGAAAAGTAAAAAGAGTTTGCTTATACAAAATATACGGAGGAAGTTATGAAAAAACAAAAAGTAGAAAAATCTACGAAGAAGAAAGGCTTTTTCAAAAGAGGCTTGGCACTAGCGTTGGTTGCAGGAACAATGGCTGTTGGTTCTATTGGACTTGTTGGTTGTAGTGCTGGTGAAAAAGGAGCAGATGGTTCAACTTGGTTTAGTGGAAAAGACACTCCTTTTGAGTCTACAGGAAAAATTGGTGATTTTTATTTTGATACTGATGACTATAACATTTACCAAAAAGGTGAAACTGGTTGGGTGATTATTTCTAACATCAAAGGACCTCAGGGTGATGTTGGTCAAACTGGACCTCAAGGCCCTCAAGGTGAACCTGGTACACCGGGTGAACCGGGAACTCCTGGTACCCCAGCAGAAGACCCGCTTATTGAAATTAATGAAGATGGGTATTGGGTTATTAATGGTACTGAGACAGATGTTCTTGCAAAGGGCCAAGATGGCGAAGATGGTGAAATGCCAGTTATTGAAATCAATACTGAGGGATACTGGGTTATTAATGGAGACCCTACAACTATAAAGGCTACAGGTAGCGAAGGACCAGAAGGTCCAAAAGGAGATGCTGGTGCATCATTCTTAACAGGTAAAGGTGCTCCTGATAGTACTTTAGGAAATGACAATGATGTTTATTTGGATGAAAACTCTTATGAACTTTATAAAAAGACTTCTGGAGTTTGGGCATCTATTGGTAACATAAAGGGTGATAAGGGTGATAGCGGTGATGTTGTTATTACTAATGGCCCTCTTTATGGCAAGACAATCCTTGCAATTGGAGATAGTTATGTAAAAGGACACACTTCTCCAGAGGCTGACACTTGGATTTCTCAACTTGCAACAAGAAATAGTATGACTAAGTATGTTTATGCTCAAAACGGCATAAGTGTTTCTCACGCAACAACTGCTTCTTCAAGCGGACTTGTTGATATGATAGATATGATTACTACAAATGTTGCAAAAACAGATTATATTGTGTTTTTAGCAGGTCATAATGATGCAAACCCACAATTAAATGGTGGTACAGCAGTCCCAATTGGAACAAATGATGACAATACTGTTACAACATACAAAGGCTCTTTGAATATTATTATTGAGGCTTTAACAGAAAAATATCCAACAGCAAAAATATTGTTCTTAACACCATTCAATAGAAGAGCTATCGAAGAGCCATATGTTACAGCTATGCAAGAAGTTTGTGCGAAGTGGGCAATCCCTTGCTTTGACAACTATCATAATAGTGGTATAAGTTGGCAAAATCCAGCACAAAAAGAAGCTTACGAAAGTGATTCTCTTCACTTTAATAAAGCTGGTCACGAGAGAATTTCTTTGATGTATCAATCAATTTTAGAAAACAACTTAGTTATTGGTGGAAACATCATTGACGGTGTTGGTGATGGAGATTGTTCTTGCGATAATACTACTAGTGGAGGAAACAACTCTGGTAGTGGAGATAATACTGGTGGTAACACAGGATCAGAGGGTGGTGGTAACAGCGGAAGTGAAGTTACTCCTCCAACTGGTGGAGGCGAAGATGTTGGTTTAACATTTAGCTTTGTTACTCACAGCACAGGAGAGAATACAAGAGCGGTAGCTACTTATACATTTACTGCTGGTCAAACAATAGATTTTGCTGATGTTTCAAATGGTGCAATTTATAAGTATGCGGTAGGTCCAGGAAATAATGGTGTTGCAACTTCTTGGATTGGTGGTGGATATCAAACTGCTGGTACACCCTGCACGATTCCAACATCCGGACTTTATACAATTATGATTGCAAAAGTTGATAGTGCAAACCCTGATATGACAGATGTTGAACTTGAAGCATTCTCAACATTTTTTGTGATTACTGAAGTTGGTGGTGGTTCTTCTGGTTCAGGTGGCGATGGTTCAGGTACTGGTGGTACAGAAACAGAAGACCCAGAAACTCCAGAAGTTCCCGATTCTATATTTGACGATACAGCAACAGAGATTACTTTCGATTCAAGAACTTTAACAGTTGTTGAAGATTTAGCAGAAATGGAGTTTGTTGCTGGTAAAACTCTAGGTGGACCACAAAATGTTGTGTATAGTGATTCTGTAGGTAGAGCGGTTTCTCAAACTCATGTTTTAAAAGTTAACAAAAATGTAACATATTATTTTACAAACGAAGCAATGGAAGCTGGTGTTACATATGTTGCATATGCATTTAGCGGAGCTCCATTGTCTCAAGCGACATATTATGCAGATGAGTCTGTTTCTGTATACTCTCAATCAAATTTAGTTTTAACAAGCGCAACAAAATATTTGTTGATTATTTTTAAAAATGGTGGTGGTACAACTGATTTTTCAAGTGATGATTTATTAAAGTTACCATTATATTTCACAACAGAAGAACCTGATTTTGAGCCTCTTTGGTTAACAGACTTCAATAACTCAGCACAAGCAAATAGGGCAATAGCAACAATTTCTCTTGATGTGGGATATACTGTGGATTTTATAAATGATTCAATTTGGGAAACCTATAAATATGCCATTGGACCAGGAACTAAGGGTGCTGCAACTACTTGGATTGGTGGTGGTTATCAAAACCAAGGAACACCTTGTACAATTCCTTCAAAAAATACTTATACAATTATGATTGCAAAACAAGACAATTCTGATTTTACAGAACAAGACTTAGCGTTTCTTAAAGGTTATATGTCTATTCAACCTGCGGAATAGTATAGAAAGAAAAACACCTTACTTTTTAAGTAAAGTGTTTTTGTTGAGTCTAATAATATAAAATTAATTATTGAAAATAAAAAACACATTAAAAATTAGTTAATGTGTTTTTTTTGATGAAAAGCATTTATTCTTAGCCTTGTTTGTTGTGGTTTTTAATTAAGTATTCATATCTTTCCATTGTTCTTTTTGCTACATCATCCCAAGAAACATAGAGTTCGTTGTGTGCATTTTCTGCAATTTCTTTAAGTTTTTCAGGGTTGCTGATAGCCTCTTTAATAGTAGATGCAAAGTCTTCAGCGGTTTCTTTACAAAGGAAACCATTATGCCTGTCAATGATTGTTCCTGCAGTAGCGGTGTTTTCAATAAACACACCTGCCGTTTTATAAGTGGCAGCCTCAATTTGAACCAAAGAAGAGGTGTCGTAGGTGCTAGGGAAGAGGAATAGGTTTGCTCTTTGATAATAGCCTGCAAGTTCCTCTCTGTCGTCTATTCTGCCTGTTTGGATAACTTTATCTTCAAGATTATATTCTTTAATTTTGTCGGTTAGTTTTTGGTCATCTGGGCCATTGCCAACGAAGAACATTCTAAAATCTAAACCTTGCTTATTGAGAATGTTTAAACTGTCCATAATTAGGAAAATATTCTTTTGAGTAACAATTCTTCCAACAAAGGTAAAAACGGGCACATCTTCTGTTATATTATATTTTTTGTTTATGATTTCGTTTAAGTACTCAGGGTTTTCAGGGATCTTATAATCTGTTGCGTTTGGTACAAAATAGAAATTATCTTTTTTATAGCCATACTCTTTTAAAACATTTGCAACTTTTTGGTGCATTGTCCAAACCTCAGTGCTTTTGTTATAGACTTTAACAACATTTTTTATAAGAGCCTTTGTTAAAAGTTCGCTGTTGTTTGTATGGTGCATAAAGTCTTGTTTATATTGGCTGTGCATAGTCATAACCATTGGAACATTTCTTTTCTTTGCAAGTTTACCTGCAAATACACCCATACTAAAAGCACTGTGGGTGTGAATTAAGTCAATTTTAATTTTCTTTACGATTTTTGTAAGGTAGTTATCAAGGTTAGGGAAAGCTAAATCATAATTTACAAACTTAAAATACACACTCGCAACACCAATAACCAAATATTTATCGTGTTTAACGGTTAAATTTTTGTGTTTTGGAACAATAAGAATTATGTTATATTTTTCAGCTTGTCTAACAGCATAATTTTCCATAACTTTAATTACGCCGTCAACAATAGGGTAATAAGTATCACAGATATGAACAATGGTTTTTTTGCCGTTGTTATTGTATTCTTCAATAGTTTTTTCTATATAGGCTTTATATTCTTTATCTTGCTTTTCTTCATTTTTCATAATTTAGTCCTCTTGTATTTATAATAGCACAATAAAGCTGTAAGAGGCAAACATAATATTAAAATGCTTTAAATAATTTCTAGGTTAATTAATACTGTATAATCTTAACATAATATTTTTAACTTGTTTATTTGGTTGACAATATGAAAAAATATTCATATACTCTTGAGTGAATATAAAAAGAGGTAAATATGGATAGGCAAGAAATTGAAAAACTTAGTAGTTTTTATAAGGTGTTAGCTGAGAAAAATAGGCTTGGGATTTTGTCTTTACTAGAACGCCAAGATATGTGTGTTCACGAGCTTATGTGTAAACTTAGTATCTCACAATCTTTGGTGTCTCATCAATTAAAAATTTTGAGAGATGCTAATGTTGTGGTAACAAGAAGAAGAGGAAATGAGGTTGTTTATAGTCTTGCAGACAAGCATATAGAAGTACTGCTAGACATAGCAAAAGAACATATAAATGAAGGTAAGTAATTTATGAAAAAACTAATAAAATTAACAAGAATTCACTGTGCTGGTTGTGCGGTAAATCTTGAGGATAAAATTAAAGAGATAGAAGGGGTTCAAAACGCTTCTATTGATTTTTTAACCAAGACCGTAACAGTTGATATTTCTTCAAAAAACGCAAAAGAAGTGCTTGAAAATGTAAAAAACACTATAATTTCATTTGATAGTTCGATAAAAATAGTTGATACATCTCAAGAAGAGAAACAAGAAAGAAGAGAAAAAGTTAAAAAGATAATTGATATTGTTCGTGTTGCGGTAGCTCTTTTATTGGCGGTTTCGGCAATATTTGCGCCAATAAATTGGCTTAAAATTTCAATGTTTGTTGTGTCATATTTAGCCGTTGCTTACGAGATAATTTTCTTGGCTTTTTATAACATATTTAAAGGTAAGATGCTTGATGAAAATTTCTTGATGACTATAGCAACAATTGGTGCTTTTGTTTTGGTGGAATATATTGAAGCGATTGCTGTAGTGTTTCTTTATACCATAGGTGAGTTTCTGGAGAAGCTTGCAGTTGAGAAGTCTAGGCGCAGGGTTAAAAGTTTAATAAGTATTAAAGCTGATGTTGCAAACCTTGTTACGGATTTTGAGGAAACACAAGTATCTCTTGATGTAATTAAAAAGAATGATATTATAAGAATAAAAGCGGGAGAGAAAGTTCCTCTTGATTGTGTAGTAATAGAGGGTAAGTCTTCTCTTAATACCTCTGCAATTACTGGAGAAAGTAAAGAGGTTTTTGTTGGTGAAGGTGATGAGCTTTTAAGTGGAAGTATAAACATTGATGGCGTTCTTCTCTGCAGGGTTTTAAAAACAGAGAAAGAAAGTACTGTTACAAAAATTATCGAAATGGTTGAAACTGCCACAAAAAATAAAGCAAGTACAGAAAAATTTATCACCAAGTTTGCAAAGTGGTACACTCCAATTGTTGTTTTTTGCGCAATATGTTTAGCCTTTATTCCTTGGGCTTGTGGTGAGTCTATTGCAGTTTGGGGTTATAGGGCGTTAACATTCTTGGTTGTATCTTGTCCTTGTGCGTTGGTAATCTCAATACCTCTTGGATATTTTGCAGGTATTGGTGCATCTGCAAGAAAAGGAATTTTAGTTAAAGGTGCTTCATATATTGATTTGCTTGCAGGTGTAGATAATGTAATTTTTGATAAAACAGGAACGCTTACTTATGGTGATTTTGAGGTGTCTCATATTCACGCAGAAGAAAATTCTTCACCTGAAGAGGTTCTTGAGTTAATTGCTTATGCTGAAAGTTTTTCTAATCACAGAATAGCTAAGTCTATTGTGAAAAAGTATAACAAGAGTATTAACACTGCTTGGGTTAATGATTATAAAGAGGTTGCCGGACTTGGAGTTGAGGTAGAACTTTTTAATGAAGAATGTTTGGTTGGAAACGCTAAACTTCTTGAAAAACATCAAATTAAATTTACTCAAGCAAAAGAGATTGGAACTGTCGTGTATATTGCAAAAAGTCAGGAGTTTTTGGGATATATAATAGTTGAAGACAAAATTAAAGAAGATAGTTACAGTGCTGTATCTGCTCTCAAAAATGTAGGTGTTCATACCATATCAATGTTTACTGGAGACAATGAAGAGATTGCAAAAAAAGTTTCTGGTGAGCTTGGTATTGATAAGTATTACTCTGGGCTTATGCCAGAGGGAAAGGTTGAAATGCTAAAAGAGCTTTCTGGACATAAACAAATAGCTTTTGTTGGTGATGGAATTAATGATGCTCCAGTTCTTGCAAGTGTTGATGTTGGGGTAAGTATGGGTGGTGTTGCAAGTGATGTTGCTATCGAAACTGCAGATGTTGTGCTTATGACGGATAAGCCTAGCCAACTTGCAGATGCTATAAAAATCTCAAAGAAGACAAAAAGAATAATATTACAAAACATTATTTTTATAATGGCAACAAAAATTGCCGTAATGGTGCTTAGTACTCTTGGTATTACAGGAATGTGGCTCGCAATATTTGCAGATGTTGGCGTTTGTTTGTTAACAGTGCTTAATTCGCTAAGAGCAATGATAGTAAAGAAAAAGGAGAAAAACAAAAATGCAAAATAACTATGAAGAATTAATTGATAAGTTGTTTAGATTTGAATTATCAAGCACAGAGATTGTTGATTTCACACAAAAATTAGAAGAAGAAATTCTTTTTGATTTCGATACATTCAAAAAGTATTATAATCAAAAGCTTGTTTTTGACGCTTTAAAAAAGTATGAAAACGGAGAAATTACTGGTGATTATTTGAATGATTGGTCCAATTGTTATGCTTGTTTATTAAATGCTCAAGACATTGAAAAATTTTCATTTGTTGATGAATTAAAAGCGTCTATTGTGGAATGTTTGTTTGATTTAGAAGTTGGTGAGGGATGCGACACAAAAGAAGAACTTGATTTTTTAAAATACGCAAGCGAATTATTAGAAAGTGTTCTAGCTAGTGAAAACTTAATGACTTATTGTATGATAGACAAGTATGAAGAGGGGTTGCCAAGGTTAAACTATTTAGTGATTGATGAAACAAATAAAAAATATTGTTTTTGGTTCACAGTTTTAATGGTTGAAAAGTCTATGATAGTTGAACCAATTATAACTAAGAGTCAATTTTATGAAAAAATTGAAAGCCTTCAACAAATAGGCTACGAGGAATTTTAAACACAATAAAGGGGTTTAGTATGATTGATGAAAACTTGATACAAAGAATAATTTCTGCAGAGGCGAGCAAAGAAGAGGTTTTTGAGTGTGCAAAAGCAATAATGAAAGAGACTTGCAGAGAAAGATTTACTTTTGAAACATATTACAAAAAAGAAGATTTTGATGTTATTTTGGAAAAATATAAAAGTAAAGAAATTGATGCTGAGTATATTTCATATTGGTCTCATATCTACACAAATTTAATAATGTCTTCGGTATGGAAAGAAAGTGCAGATAGAGACTTGTATCCAATTGAGGTAATTATGTATAAAATAAGCGATTATCTTGATGAGATGTATTTTGCAGACAGTTATGATATTTATGCTTTTGAAAAAGTTATAAAAAGTGTTGGTGTTGCAGATAAAGTTTATAAAGCACTAAAAAACAAAAATAAGGTTAGAGTGGTTTGTAATGTTTCACCAGCAGTACTTGAAATTGTATATGTTCTTGAAGAACAAAAAGAATTTGCTCCTTTTGAAATGCTTGTTGAAGAAGACCAAGTGTATGATGCAGAGCAGGTTGAGTTGGAGGAGTATAACAGTCTTTTAAGTAAATTAAAAGAAGAAGGATACAAAAATCTGTTTGAGGCTTTTTAAAAATATTAGTTAAAGGTTTGTCATTTGTTTGGCAAATCTTTTTTTATAAAAGATAATGAGACTAAAAGTTACTTGATTTTAAAATGGCTGTGTGTTATACTAGGTGCGGAGTAAAAATTATGGCATTAATTGTAAAAGATATATTATATAAAAAACTAGAGAAAGCTTTTGAAAAACTAGGTTATGATAAAGAACTTATCACAATAGCATACGCAAATAAACCAGAGGTGGCGGATTATCAATGTAATTCGGCTTTTGCTATTGCAAAAAAAGTAGGAAAGAACCCTGTTGAAATTGCAACTAAGATTGCTGAAGAATTATCAACTGCTGAAGAGTTTGATGCAGTTGTCTCAATGCCTGCATTTATTAATATAAAACTTAAAGATGAGTTTTTGATGCAGGTTGCGGAAGCCGTTTTGGAAGACGAAGAAAGTCTTATCAAGAAACCGGAAAGAAAAATGACAGTAGTTCTTGATTACGGTGGGGCGAATGTTGCAAAAGAACTTCATATTGGACACTTGCGTTCTCCAATTATTGGTGAGGCTCTTTATAGGCTTTATAAACTTATGGGGCACAATGTAATTTCGGATACTCACCTTGGTGACTGGGGATTGCAAATGGGCTTGACAATTGCTCAACTTGAAGAAGATGGGTATCTAGAGGGCTATTTTGGTAGAGGTAAGAATAAGGAAATTACTCTTGATACACTTAATGAAGAGTACCCAAAAGCAAGTAAAAGAAAAGCCGTTGAAGAAGCTTTCAAGCAAAAGGCTGAAAAGTATACTGTTTATATTCAAAAGAAACAAGAGCCGTTTTGGACAATTTATACAGATATAAGAAACTTGTCTGTAGAGAAAATTAAAGATAACTATTTGACTCTTGGTTGCCATTTTGATTTGTGGTATGGTGAAAGCAATGCTTATCCATATATTAATAAAACTGTTCAAATTTTCAAAGATAAAGGCCTTACAAGAGAATATGAGGGGGCTTTAGTTGTAGATGTTGCTTTAGAGGGTGAAAATATTCCTATAGAAAGAAAGAGTGAAGATGAGCCTCAAAGATATAAAAATCCAATGCCGCCAGTAAAGATAAAAACTCATGATGATGCGGATGTCTATGCAACAACAGATATCGCAACTATTATGATGAGAAATAAAGACTACAATCCTGACAGAATTTTGTATATTGTAGACTTTAGACAAGGTCAACATTTTACAAGGGTGTTTAGGGCTACAAAGATGGCTGGCATTTCTCCAAAGGAACAAGAACTTATTCATATTGCTTATGGAACAATGAATGGTGCAGACGGAAAGCCGTTCAAAACAAGGTCTGGTGAAACTGTTAAGCTTCAAGATATTATTGATATGCTTTATGAAAAGTCAAGTCAAAGACTTGCAGAAAATGGCATTACAGACAATCCTGAACTTGCAATGCAAATTGGTGTCGCTTCAATGAAATTTGGAGATTTGTCAAATGTTGTTTCAAAAGATTATGTATTTGACCTTGATAAGTTTTCTTCATTTGAGGGAAGAACAGGCCCTTATATTCAATATACTGGTGCAAGAATTAATTCTCTTTTGGAAAAGGGTGAAAACAATATTGGAAAGATTTATGTTTCATCTAACGAAGAAAGAAACATTATTGTGAACCTTATTAAGATGTATGATAGTTTTGTTACTTCTTATAATGATAATTCATTAAACAGTTTGTGTATGTCATTATATAATTTGGCAAGTGCTTATTCATTATTCTATAACAACATAAAGGTTTTGAGCGAAAAAGATGAGACAAAGAAAAAGAGTTATTTGGCTCTTTCAAAAGTTGTTTTAAAAGCTTTAAAACTTGGTCTTAACACTCTTGGTATTGATATGCCAAACAAAATGTAAAAAACGCAAAAACAATCAATAAAAACTGCAAAAACGCATAAAATTTAATGTTTAGAAGGGGAAATATGGAAAATAAAGAAAAAATGTTATTGCATAGTTGTTGCGGGCCTTGTAGTACTACAGCCATATTTTCTCTATCAAAAATATATGATATAACTATTTGTTATTACAATCCAAATATATATCCGGAAGAAGAGTATTTGAAAAGAAAGGAAGAACAAATCAAGCTTATAAATAAGGTGAATGAAGAAGGGGAAATACAAATAAAAATGCTAGATGTTGAGTATGACCCTGAGACTTATGAGGAAGCGGTTTGTTCCCTTCGTGAAGAAAAAGAAGGTGGGCTTAGATGCAATGTTTGTTTCAGGCTAAGACTTGAAAAGGTGGCAAAACTTGCTCTTGAAAATGGTTATGATTTGTTTGCAACAACGCTAACAGTTAGTCCTCACAAGAATGCTCCACTTATTAATAGCATAGGAGAAGAGGTTTCAAAAATTTATAATATTAGATATTTGCCAACAGATTTGAAAAAACAAGATGGCTACAAAAAGAGTATTGAGTATTCAAAACAGTATGAACTTTATAGGCAAAACTATTGCGGTTGTAAATATAGTAAATGGTATTAAAAAAAGAAGCTGATAGTCTCAGCTTCTTTTAATTTGTTTATTTTTTAGAATTTATAATTTTTATGATTTTCTCTACACATTCATCAATTGTGTAAGAAGTTGTATCTATGATAACTGAATCACTTGTCATAATAAGAGGGGAAAGCTCACGGTTTCTGTCTTCATTGTCTCTTTCTTCAAGTTCACTAAGAACTTCTTCAAGTGTTTTATTTTTCCCTTGAGCGATATAGTCTGCAAGTCTTCTTTTGGCTCTTATGGTTTGGTCTGCATCAATAAAGATTTTAACTTCTGCGTTAGGGAATACAACGCTACCAATATCTCTGCCTTCAATTATAATATCTTTATGGTTAAGAGCCTCTTGCTTTTGGATTTTTCTCACAAACTCACGAACAATTTCTTTACAAGCCATTTTAGGGGTAAACTTAGAAACATTCGGGCTGTTTAAGTCGTTAGGTTTTTGAAGGATTCCATCAACAATAACAGAAATTTTTCCGGCACTAAAACCAATGTTTATAATAGTGCTATCAAGCATAGTGTTAATTCTTGAATCATCATTTTCATCAATACCAAAGTTTAACATTTTAAGAGCGATTGCTCTATAAATCGACCCCGTTCCTATAACAGATATATTAAGTTTCTTTCCAAGCGCTCTTGCAATAGAAGATTTTCCGCTTGAAGATGTTCCATCAATGGCAATTATCATAGAATATTCTCCATTTTGTGTGCTTTTTAATATTGTATCATAAAGAAATTTATATAGTAAAGCAAAAAAGGGCTATTTTAGTTTGTTTTTTTGAAAAAATAGGTTTATAATATGATTATGAAGAAGAAAAATGTTAATTTTGCGGAAAATAAGAATCAAGAAGAGAAGAAAAAGCCATCTTTTGCAAGGCGATTTTTCTCTATTTTATTTTTAATAATTTTAAGCCCTGTGTTTTTGCTTTACTTTTTTATAAAGTGGATTGTAAAAACGGTAAAGAAGAATAAGTGGGAAAAAGAGGGGAAAAGAGGAAAACTTCTTTTGTTGTCTGCTGATATTTCTCAAATAGACATAATGGAAGGTTATGAGTTTGAAGAGTATCTTAAAACCCTGTTTTTTTATGAGGGGTTTGCAACAGAAACAACTATTAAAGCAAGGGATTTTGGAGCTGATATAATTTTGGTTGCACCAAACGAAAAAATTATTGTTCAAGCCAAAAGATATTCAAAAGCTGTTGGTGTGAAAAGTGTTCAAGAGATTTTGGGGGCTGTTCCGCATTATAGGGCAACCGGTGCTATGGTTGTAACAAACTCATACTTTACTCAATCAGCAGAAACTCTTGCAAAAGAGAATAATATTCGTCTAGTTGATAGAGATGAATTGATTGAAATTTACACAAGGGTTAAAGAAAAACTTCAGCTTTCGACAAGGGAAAGTGAGCTTGTTGATAAAACAGATATGTACATAGAGGACAGGTTTCCTCATATGATTTAAGACGAAAGCAATTTTCGTCTTTTTTTGTTGCTGCAAAAAAAATAGAATTAAAAAAAACATCCAATCTACTCCTGTGTGGGGAATAAATACCACAATTGGGTAAAATAATTTTAAGGAAAAAAATGAAAACATTTATGCATAATAAAATCGTGCGACAGGTTACTCATCGAGCCTTGTATAATGCTCAAATATTAGGCTATTTTAAAGCCATATGGTTAAAGAAAGCAAACTTTAAGCATTCTACTGCGTTAACTGGTGAGCAAATAAAATCATAAGAAAAACGAGGTGTTAACCTCGTTTTTTTTGTGTCTTATTTTATATTAAAAATGGATTTTCTTTAAGTTTTGACTCAATGTTTGTTCCTAATTTTAATAGTGTTTTTGCAAGCTCTTCAGGGTCACTAAGTAAGAAATCCGGGTTTGTTAAAATTAATGAGTCCATATCAAACTTAGGGAAGCCAAACTGCTCAACAAGGCTTATGTTTTTTATAATTCTTTCAGTGTCCACAATTTGCAAACCAGGGCAGATTGTTAAAATATCTTCATAATCTTCATCTGTAATGCCGTAAAGAGAAAGAATGTTTTTTGTATTATTTTCCATACTCAATTTCCTCTTCAGTAAGTTGTAGTTTTCTTGATGAATTTTTGTCATTATAAAGTCTTTCGATTTGCTTCTTTTGAACTTCGCCAAGTGGGTAGAGTTTCATAAGTTGTTCGTCAAGGTCTTGGTCAAAAGAGAAGTGGTGGCTAACACCTTTGGCTTCAAGAGTGTTTTTGAATTGTCTAGCAAAATTAGCGGAAGCATTGTAAACACCAATGTTTGTTCCATAAATAAAGTTTGCCATTGTTCTTGCGTAAACTTTTGATTCACGAGTAAAGTAATTTCTGTCCAAAAATTCTTCAACAGGCTCGCCGTTAATCATATTGAGCATAAATCTAAGTTTTACTGAGTTTTCATTAACGGCAATAGCACTTGGGTGTGATAAAATTTCTTCTTTTGTAAAGATTGTTTTGAGTTTCTTTAGTTTTGAAGATAGTTTATCAGTAGAATCAGTATAAAGCCTTTTGCATCTAATAAGTGCATTTGTAACTTGAGGGAATGGAGAGTTGAGCTCTTGAGCAATTATACAAGCCCTCTTATAGATTTCTTCTTTATTTCTTCCAATCATTTCAGGGGCTTTTGTTAAAACCTCTTTAATTTGTTCGTCAGAGAACAATAAATATTCTTTACAGTAAGTTCTAAAATCTTCAATTGCCTCAATAGTTCTGTTTGCAAGTGAAATATCTGTTCTTAAAGCTTTTGCAAATTCCTTATCTGTAAAACCATAGTCTTGAATAAATGTTTCTCTTAAAGATTGAAGGTCTTTAGGGTTGATCGCAAGAAGTTCAGGATAAACAGCAACTGCTTTTTCAAGCTCTGTAATTGAACAACCAAAGATTTCCATAAGTTCAGTCTTTCTATCACTTGGTATTTCTTCAAAACTTTTAGCAGGAACAAAAGATTCTTCAATTATCTTTTCTTGAGGCTCTGCGATTGTTTGTTTTGCGTCAGTAACTTTATCTTTTTCTGTTGTAACAGACTCACCATTGCTTAAATCTGGATTAACTGTTCTTTGGGCTTGTTGAGAGTATAGTCTAAATGACTTTTTCCATTTGTAACCATTAGCAAGTTCTTGGTTGTAAAGTTCATCAATTTCAGCAAGTGCTTGCTCGTCAAGAGGATACTTAGCCATAAGTTCTTCAGTTCTTAAACCAGTTTCGTTTCTAAAGACTTCTTCTTCAATATAGTATTTATTAAAGTCTGTTAATCCGTTTTTATTAGCTTGCATTCTTGCCCATACAGCAGCCTCGTTATTTCTGCAAGCACCTCTAACAAATGTGTCGCTATAAATATGGTTAACAAAAGCAAGTTTAATTTTTGTTTCAGTTCTGTTTTGGTTGCCTCTAAGAATTATGAAGTTTTGTGCAAGGTCATCAAGAGTTAAACCATATTTACCATAAGTATCAATCTTTTCCGCCACCTTTTTTGCAACAAATTCTGGGACAGGAAGTGGTAAAAACTTTACAAAAGAAGCAAGATGCTTTTCTTCAAGAGGTGTAATTGTTAAAAGGTTTTCTTTGCTTTCATATAATTGTTCTTCAGTGCAAGAAAGGATATCTGTTGAATAATTTAGTTTTTTATCAAACTCTGTTTGAGATAAGCCAAATATTTCTTCGCAAAGTGCTTGTCTTTCGGCAATAAAAGTTGGTTCATATTCATAAGTATTAGAGTAATATGATGGTTTTCTAACATCTGGTTGTGTTTGAATAGTTTCTGTAGTGCTTTCATTTAAAGAACTTGTTTCATTAGTTGAAACTTGAGTTTGTTCATTGTTTACAAGAGCAGTTTCTTTTGCTTGTGTAGGTCTAATTCTTGAATACATTGTTTTTTGATTGTTGCTAGAAGATGTTTCTTTTTGAATCTCTTGAACTTCTTGGTTTTCTTCAGTGGTAAACTCTTGATGTTCGTTAAAAAATGTTGCAAAAGGGGTGTTTCTTACAGCCTCGCCAGAAGAGTATACAATATCAGTACGAGGTTCAAGATTGCTAACTGCTGTGCGAATTTTTGGTTTATTACTTAAAGAAGAGTTGTCCCTAGCGTAGATAGCTCTTATTTTTTCTTTAAGTTCCAACTTTCTTGGGTCTACAGGTCTTTTTCTTTTTGCTTCAGTCTTTTTCTCTTTTGAAGAAGCAATAAAAACAGTTGTTCCAATTTCTCTAAACAAATCAGGACAGTTTGTTTTGAAATCTCTGTGTAGTTCAGCATAAGAAAGGACAGCCTTTTCTTTTTTGTTGTCATATCTAGCAAGGTATTCTTCTTCAGGAATGTCTCCAAACATAGAAGCCTCTTCAATTGGGGCAAAAATATCATTTGGATTGATAAGAATATTTTCTTTATTTGCAATATAGTTGTTTACTATATCAATAGTTGGTGCATTGCAGTTTAGAAGTTCTGCATCAATATATAACCCTGCAAGTTTAGCAACTTTACATCTTGCAAAAATTTCATTTGTTCTCATTAGTAGAAAATCTGGATTTTCACAAACTTCATCTAAAGAAACTTCAAAAATAGAAAGTAAATCTAGTTTACTTTGAATGTTTTGCAAAACATAGTTTGTTTTTATTTCTCTGTTTTTTTCTATAATTGTTTTTATTTGTTCGTCAGTCGCATTGAATCTTCTTGAAAGAAGGTCTTCAAAGCTTCTATAATAACTGTCCATATAAGCCATTTGTGTCTCCTTAAATAGTAATGATTAATAGGGCTTTTATTATATTATATATCTTTTATTATTGTCAATGACTTTAGAAAATTGACAGCATAAAAGCAAGAAAAAATAGTTATTTGATACATTTTATATAATTTTGAAGATTTTGGATTTTAGTGAGTAATTTGCAAAACATTCGCATAAACTACACTTGAGGGAAAAATAATGTTTGAATTAACTATTAGTACAATAAAACAAAAAAGTAAAGACATCAATTATATTATCTCTAAAATAAGACCAGTCATTAAACAGATGAAAGGTGTTTTAGTTAGTGAAGAGTATGAGGGTAGGGTAAGAATTGCCCTTGCTGTTTACGAGGATAAAAAAGATATTATTCTTGGTTATGTTTTTGATGCAATTGCAGATGTTGTGATTTTAAGTTACAAAGAAGAATATTTGAAAAATAATATTAGGTTAAAACTGTCTAGCGAACTTGCAAAAGCCTCTTTTGTAAGAACACTTGTTATGTTTGATAAAGCCAACGAAAAAGAGGTTGTGAAAAAGTTTTTAAAGCCTTGCGATGAAATTATAATAGACAGTCTTTATTTATTTAGACTTTGGGAACTTGAAAAAAAGTGGAAAGATTTGTGTGATTTAGTTGTAGACAATGCTCCATATCTTCAAATGGATAATACTCTTACTGAAATGATGAGGTTTATTATTATGAGTAATGATGTCGAGTTTGGAGAACTACATTTGCATAAAGGAGAAAACACAATCTATGCACACGGCAAAGATGGAAGGGAAGTTTTTAATGTTTTATATAAGGAAAAAGATGATTGTAGTAAAATTAATGTAATAAATGAACTTTTGATGCTTTCTCCAGAAAAAATCATAGTACATAATGATGTTGTGGATAGAGATTTGTCATCATATATTGTTTCTTTGTTTGATAATAAAGTTTGTATACTTAATTAAATAAAAAAATGATAAATAACTGTTGACAGAAAACTAAAAGGGGTTTATAATTTAGGCGTATTGAAAAGAAGGACAAGTAGGTTATATCTACCCTATAGAGAGTGCATCTCGTGGCTGTAAGGGTGCATAGGAAGGGGTATAATTGAAACCACCTTAGAAAACTTTCAATGATGAATAAAAGAGTGGCTAGCTTTAGCAAGTAAGGTGGAACCGCGGAATAGAGTTATTTCGTCCTTATGTTTGAACGAGAAGTGTCTTTGTTTAAGCATGGGGACTTTTTGTTTGCTAAAAAACACTAAACGGGGAGAAAATTATGAAAATTCAATTAAGAGATGAAGAAAGAGAATATGAAGTTGGCGTAACTGCATATGACATTGCAAAAAGCATCAGTGAAGGTTTAGCAAGAGTTGCTGTTTGTGGAAAAATTAATGGTGAACTTGTAGACCTTGCTATGCCTATTGAAAAGGATTGTAAGTTGGATATTATTACAAACAAAGACCTAGAAGCAAAAGAGGTTCTTCGTCACTCAACAGCCCATGTATTAGCTCAAGCTGTTAAGTCTATTTATCCAAATGCAAAATTATCAATTGGTCCTGCTACTGATGATGGTTATTATTATGACTTTGAATTCAAAACACCAATCAATAATGATGACCTTGCAAAAATAGAAGCAGAGATGAAGAAAATTATCAAAGCAGACTTTGAGATTAAAAGAAAAGTGGTTTCTAGACAAGAGGCTTTGGACTGGGCAAAATCAGAGGGGGAAATTTACAAGATTGAACTTGTAAACGCTATTCCTGAAGATGAAACTGTAACTATGTATACACAAGGTGATTTCACTGATGTTTGTAGAGGTCCACACCTTCGTTCTACAGGAATGATTAAAGCTTTCAAGTTGACAAAACTTGCAGGTGCATACTGGAGAGGAGACGAGAAGAATAAAATGCTTACTCGTATCTATGGTGTTGTATTTGATAAGAACAGCGAAATGGAAGAGTACTTCAAAATGCTTGAAGAGGCAGAGAAGAGAGACCACAGAAAACTTGGTAAAGAGCTTGATTTGTTCTTCTTAAGTGATTATGCTCCGGGTATGCCTTTCTTTATGCCAAAAGGTCAAACTGTAATTAACGAGCTTATTAATTTCTGGAGAGAAGAGCATAAGAGAGCTGGTTATGTTGAAATTACAACTCCAATGGCAATGAACCGTAAGCTTTGGGAAAAGAGTGGACACTGGGATCATTATAAAAAGAATATGTACACTTTCAAAGCTGAAAATGAACCATTTGCAATTAAGCCAATGAACTGTCCAGGTGGTATGCTTTACTACAAAGAAAGAATGCACAGTTACAAAGAATTTCCTCTTCGTGTTGGTGAGCTTGGTAAGGTTCATAGACACGAGGCGAGCGGTACTCTTCACGGATTATTTAGAGTTCGTTGCTTTACTCAAGATGATGCACATATCTTTATGACAAAAGACCAAATTGAAAGTGAAATTGCAAACATTATTAGCTTAGTTGATAGAATGTATAAAGTGTTTGGCCTTGAGTATCACTTAGAGCTTTCAACAATGCCAGACAAGCATATTGGTACTGTTAAAGAATGGCAACACGCTGAAACTTGCCTTAAGAACGCTCTTGTTGGTATTGGTAAAGATTTTGTCATCAACGAGGGTGACGGTGCGTTCTATGGTCCAAAGATTGATATACATATTAAAGATGCAATTGGAAGAACTTGGCAATGTGGTACTATTCAATTAGATATGCAACTTCCTAAGAGATTTGAACTTGAATATGTTGCAGCTGACGGAAGCAGACAAGAGCCTATTATGGTTCATAGAGTTGTATATGGTTCACTTGAAAGATTCTTTGGCGTTATTACAGAGCACTTTGCGGGTGTTTATCCATTATGGCTTGCTCCAGTTCAGGCAATTGTAATGAATGTAAGTGAAAAGAGTGAGGCTTATGCTGAAAAGGTTTATAAAGAGCTTGGAAAGGCTGGTATAAGAGCAGAACTTGACATTCGTGCAGAAAAGATTGGTTATAAGATTAGAGCCGCTCAAATGCAAAAAATTCCATATATGATTATTGTCGGTGAAAACGAAGCAAACAATGGCACAATTTCTATTAGAAAGCGTGGTAACATTGAAATCAAAGACTTAAAGACTAAAGATTTAGTTAAGGAAATGAAGAACCTAATTGATTCTAGAGCTTTAGAGTGCTAAGAAAAAAATAAGCAAAGGGAGAAAATCTCTTTGCTTTATTTTTTAGAAAAGGAGTTAATAATGGTAAGTTATTTTAGTAAAAAAGTAAAACACGCCTATAAATGTTATAAAAAGGGTTTACCTCGAAAAAAGGTTTACGCAGTGGTTGAAAAAGGAGATAAGTTTGTTGTTTTGCAAGGAAGAACAGGGGCGACTTATAAATACAATCTCGCCGGTGGCGGAGTGGAGAAAAGAGAAAGTGTAGAAAAAGCCATAAAACGAGAATGCATAGAAGAGTTAAATATGAAAGTTGAGTTTGTAAGGAGTTTAGGAGTAATCCAAGATAAATCAAAATGGACATATAAAGGAGAAGAGTTTTTTGTTGATGACCATATGGAAATCGTTCTTGTAAAGTTCTTAGATTATGGGAAAAACAAATCTTTTGGGCTTAAGGGAGAGTTCACTAAACAAGATGTCCCTATAGAAGTAGAAAAAGAAGAAATGATTAATAATGTTTATGAGTTTGTTCAAGGTGGTATTATAATTTAGTATAAATTAATGCTTGACAAAGTTTGATAAATGTGTTAACATATATTCGCTTAAACAAGAGAAAGACCACTTTCCCCCAATCGAATGAAAGATTTTGCTTGGGTAATCAATTAATTTTAAACTTATTTCGGGCTGTAAACGGGTGCGGTTTATAGTGTTGAATTGTATAAATTATTGATGGGTGGTGTAATGCCACTCATTTTATTTGGTTAAAATTTGTGTAAGCAAAAAATTGGCTTTTTAGCCGGGAGGATTAAGATTATAAAACAAGAACATCAATTAAATGGCGAAATAACCGATAAAGAGGTTAGAGTTATTGGTGAAAAGGGTGAACAATTAGGGGTTATGAGCGGTGCTCAAGCAAATGCTCTTGCTGATGAGGCAGGATTAGACCTTGTAAAGATTTCACCAAACGCAGTGCCTGCAGTTTGTAAAATTATGGACTATGGCAAATTTATGTTTGATAAGGCAAAGAAAGAAAAAGAGGCTAGAAAAAATCAAAAGCAAAAAATTGTTGAGCTTAAAGAAGTTCAACTTTCAATGACTATCGAGCAACACGATATTGATATCAAAGCGAAAAACACCATTAAGTTCTTACAATCTGGAAACAAGGTTAGAGTTGTTTTAAGAATGAGAGGAAGACAACAAGCTTATTCTGCCAAAGGTATTGAGATTGTAAACAATTTCTGCAATCAAGTTGAAGAATTTGCAAGCAAAGAAAAAGACCCTAAGGTTGAGGGAAGAAATGTTGTTGTGGTTTTAAGCCCAAAGACTAAAAAGTAGAAAGATAAATTTTTAAGGAGAAATATTTACTATGCCAAAACAAAAAAATAGTAGTGCAGCTAAGAAGAGATTTAATGTCCTTAAAGGCGGAAAAGTTAAGCGTGCACACAAGAACAAGCGTCATATTTTGACAAAGAAAGAAACAGGTCGTAAGCGTGATTTAAGAAGAAATGCTTATGTTTCTAGCACACAAGAAAAAACCATCAAAAAACTTGTTGGTAATCAAGATTAATAAGGAGATAGAAAGTAATGAGAATTAAAAGAGGCGTTAATGCAAACAAGAAAAGAGTAAAAATTCGTAAGCTTTCTAAGGGTTACAGAGGTAGCAAGAGCAAACTTTACAGAGTTGCTAGAGAAGCTGTCATGAAGAGTGGCAACTATGCTTATGTAGGTAGAAAGAACAAAAAGAGAGATATGCGTGCATTATGGATTGCAAGAATCAATGCTGCTGCTAGAGAGTATGGTCTTAGCTACAGCAAGATGATGCACGGTATGAAGGTTGCAAACATTGAACTTAACAGAAAAGTTCTTGCAGACCTTGCTGTTAACAATAAAGATGCATTCAAAGATGTTGCTTTAAAAGTTAAAACAGCTCTTAACATTGCTTAGTTTTTATTAAAATTTGTTACTTTTATGTAACAAATTTTTTATTGTTATAACTTTTTGTGTCAAACACTTGCTCTTTTAAGTTATAATGTATAAACTTACAGTAGGAGAGAATGGATGGAAATTATAAATAGTGTAAATAATGATTTGGTAAAAAGGGCATCAAGTTTAAGAGAAAAGAAGTATCGCAGATATTATGGAACATTCCTTGTAGAAAGTTTTAAGCTTGTAAACGAGGTTGTTTGTGGTGCTATGGAGCTTGAAAAACTTTATGTAGAAGCTAGTCATTTGACAAAATATAGCGATTTAATAGCAAAGTGTGAACCTAATGTTGTTCTTCTTTCAAAACCTGCATTTGATAAGATTGCAGACACAGTATCTTCTCAAGGTGTTATTGCAGAAGTAAGAATGAGACCGACACTGGATTTTAATATAGACGAACCGTTTATTGTTCTTGATAGAATAGCAGACCCGGGTAATTTGGGAACAATTATAAGAACTGCAGCGGCTGTTGGATATAATAATTTAGTACTGTTAAATTGTGCTGACCCATATAACCCTAAAACTGTGAGAAGCAGTGCCGGAGGTATCTTTTACACAGATTTCTATCAGTTGGAACTTGATGAGCTTTTAGAAGAGTGCAAAAAAACTGGCTCAAAAATCTATATTGCTGATATGAATGGTGAAAATGTATTTACTATGGAAAAACCAAAAGGGAATTATGCTTTGGTTATAGGAAATGAAGGCTCTGGAGTTTGTGATGAGATTTCAAGTGTTGCTGACGGGGTAATAAGTCTTCCAATGAAAGGGCAAATGGAGTCTTTAAATGCTGGAGTAAGTGCTTCGGTTATTATGTATCAGCTAAAAAAAGACGAGTTATAATAAATTGTTAAGAAAAGATTTGCCAAAGTGTATGCTTTGGTGGTAAAATACTAAAGGAATAAATTTTAGGAGAATTTTAAGATGAGTGGACATTCAAAATGGCATAATATTCAAGCAACAAAAAACAAGGCAGATGCAGCTCGTGGAAAAATCTTTACAAAGATTGGAAGAGAGATAGCTGTCGCTGTAAAACTTGGTGGTGCTGACCCTAATACAAACAGTAAGCTTTATGATGTTATTCAAAAGGCAAAACAAAACAATATGCCAAACGATAATATCAATCGTTCAATTAAAAAGGCTGCTGGTGAAACAGACCAAACAAACTATGACAGCATTACTTATGAGGGATATGGTAACAACGGTGTTGCTTTTATTGTTGAATGCTTAACAGATAATAAAAATAGAACAGCTGCAGATGTAAGACATTTGTTTTCTAAACATGGCGGAAGCTTAGGTACTACTGGAAGCGTTATGTACAACTTTAATTATAAAGGTGTAGTAGTTATTCCTAAGAAAGATGGAATGGAAGAAGATGATATTATGATGATGGCTCTTGATGCTGGTGCTGATGATGTTATAACAGAAGATGATGCTTTTGTTATTTATACACCTGCTGACGGAATTCATTCTGCGGTGAAAGCTTTTGAGGCTCAAGGAATTGAGATTGCTTCAAGTGAAAGTGAATATATTCCTATCAATACTGTGACTTTACCAACAGAAAGAATGGAATCTATTCAAAAGTTATATGATGCTCTTGATGATTTGGATGATGTTCAAAATGTTTATCACAATGCTGAAGAGCAAGAATAGTTTATAAAAATAATAGAATATAAAGGGCGAAACAAAAAATGTTTTGTCCTTTTTTTATAAAAAATATTGTGATAGGGCGAAATATATATAAAGAATGAGAAAAGTGTATGATTTTTTATATTTATGCAGAAACTAATAAAAAAATGAAAAAAGTAGTGAAAATCGTTTGGAGAAAGAAAAAAAATAATATATAATGAGAGAGTCAAAAGATTGAGATTTTGATAAAAAATAGTTGACAGGGGAAAAGAATGTTTGGGATAATTTTAACAGACAGACAGACAGACAGACAGAC
>JAFVWN010000001.1 GCA_017501645.1 Clostridia bacterium
ATATCCTTCCACAAAAAAGCGACTTACCAGTTCTTTGTTATCCATAACTGTTGTTCCTCCTTGTCGTTAAGATTTATATGTTTATTATCATTGTAGGCGCAAATTCAAATTCGTCTCTCAGTTAAACACACCTGCTTACTGGAATTTTCGAGTGCTTCAATTGTTGTCAATATGCTTTTATAAAACAAACATAAGCAATATCCAAATGTATGCCTTTTTGATATCACGATTTACCAATAAATAAGTAATGCCATATCCTATGCTTATTAAAGACAATGATACACCTGTTGATAAATCACCTTTCGTAAGTATATGTACCATTCCCCAAGTAAGACCTGTCAAAACTCCTCCATAAGGAATCCACACAGCAGAATCTTTATGAAACCATTTTTCAAATGCTTTCTGTCCAAATATAACAATCAACACAACAAGCCCTACTTCAAAAACATAATAAATATACTGAAATATAAACTTAAGCCAACCATTGTATCGAAATTCCTTTAACACTTTAGAACCGTTCCAATCAATATAAGAAAAAACAATCATTAATATAAAAATAATAACCACTGAAACCCACTGCCATATTTTCATAGGTTTTGTTTTTTCAAATAAATTAAAACTATATTTGCTTTTTGCTGTATTAATCAGAACAGCACACATTATCCCCCAGCATATACATGTAATTATCCAGTGGCTTATGTTTTGTGCCGTAGACCACTCATTCATAGAACACCCATAAATTAGCGGCTCCAAAAAGAAAGCAAGCAATACTTCTATGCCCAATCCTGCAAACGCATACAGCGCATATGCAAAATAATCCCATCCCTTAGCTTCTTTTGTTTGTGTACTCATCACTGATAATCTCCTTTATCAACTTCAAATTCATGCGTGCTTTCAACTCTTCACAAAGCTGAAATTTGTCAGTCTAACGCAACAAGGTCAGACTTTTCATAACGATTGTGTCCTCGCAAACTCTTTTTATATTTCCAACACGTAATAGCTTCATCCAAACTTCTTCCCTGATTATCTTCAAAGAAATCTCGAATATATGTATTATACTCAAATTGCTTATCAATTGTTGTTTTTCCCTTTTTCTTTTCTTCTAAAATCTGATGATATGCATTAATTGAATCACCATATGTCTTTCCAGCATTGTTCTTTAACCATTTCTGGAACAAAACATTAAAAGAAAAATTTTTACCTATTTTCTCTTTAAAAAAGGCTCTATGTTTTTCGGAACATACTATATTGGATTCAATTAGTGTATTCTCTGTAATTAATCCAACATCTGTTGTTGCTTTTCTTTTTGCAGAAGTTTCTAATACCTTTCCCGTATCAAGAAAACAGGCAATCCTATCTGTAAGCTCAATCTTTCCACCCGAAACAGGCAGATTATTATCTCTACAAAACTCAACCAATTCTTCCTTCAAATAATAAAAACTTCGAAAAGTTTCTCCATCTAATTCCTTATTCAAATCTGGTCTTTCACTCATTTGCATTCTCTCCATCAACTTCAAAT
>JAFVWN010000063.1 GCA_017501645.1 Clostridia bacterium
AATGGCAGGAATTTTGCAAGTATTTAGAAGAATTCCTTTGCTTTTTGCAATTCCAACTACTGCTGGGACTGGTACAGAAACTACTGTTGCAACTGTTATTACAAATTCAAAAACAAAACATAAATATATGATTAGTGACTTCCCTCTGATTCCTAAATATGCGGTTTTAGACCCTGAAGTTACAAAGACTTTACCTCCGTCAATCACTGCATCTGTTGGTATGGATGTTTTGGTTCATGCTATTGAAGCGTATATAGGAAATTCAACTACTAAGAAAACTGTGCACGAAGCGTTAGAAGCAGTTTATTTGGTTTATAACAACCTTAAAAAAGCTTATGATGACGGTAATGATACTGAAGCAAGAAGAAATATGCTAAGAGCTTCGTATTTGGCAGGTTGTGCGTTTACTGTATCTTATGTGGGTTATTGTCATGCTGTCGCTCATTCATTAGGCGGGATGTATAACATTCCTCACGGTTTAGCAAACGCTGTTTTAATTCCTTATGTGTTAGAAGCTTATGGAAGTAAAATTCATTTTAAATTAAAACAACTAGGTATAGCTGCTGGTATTTGCAATTACAGAATGTCAGATGAAGAAGCTGCAAGAGTATTTATTCAGTCTATTAAAGATATGAACAAATCAATGGGTATTCCAACAAAAATCCATGGGTTAAATAAGGCTGATTTTAAACAGTTGGCACAATATGCAAGCAAAGAAGCAAATCCAGTTTACCCAGTTCCAGTGTTGATGGATGAGAGTGAATTAGAACAGTTCTATCACAATGTTTATATTGAAGATAGAGTTACTGTTGGTAATATGACTGGTATTTCAAGGCCAACACCAGTAAAACAAGAAGAAAAAGAACTTGTAGGAGTTTAAATAAATGCAAAATATATTAAATAAGCAGAGAGAGTTTTTTAAAAGTGGTAAAACTTTGCCTGTAAAAGTTCGTTTGGAATATTTGAAAAAATTAAAAGAAGTAATTAAGGCAAATGAACAAGAGATTTTTGATGCTATTTATAAGGATTTAGGCAAAAGTCCTACAGAAGCTTATATGTGCGAAGTTGGTCTGTCTTTAGATGAGATTTCATACTTTCAAAAGAATTTGAAAAAGTTTGCAAAAGATAAAACTGTGTTTACTCCTATTACAAATTTTCATGCAAGAAGTTATATCAAATCTGTTCCTTGGGGTAACGTGCTAATTATCAGTCCTTGGAATTATCCGTTTTTGTTATCGATTGAGCCTTTGATTGATGCGATTGCTGCTGGTAATACCGTTGTTCTTAAACCAAGTGCGTATTCTCCATATACAAGCGAAATTGTAAGAAAAATCGTAAAAGAAGTTTTTCCAGAAGAATATGTTGCTGTTGTAACTGGTGGTAGAGAAGAAAATAAGGCTCTTTTAGAGATGAAATTTGATTATATTTTCTTTACTGGAAGTTCAAATGTTGGGAAAGAAGTGCTTCGCAAAGCTGCTGAAAATTTAACTCCTGTATCTTTGGAATTAGGTGGTAAAAGTCCTTGTATAGTTGATAAAACTGCCAACTTGAAGCTTGCCGCCAAAAGAATTGTATTTGGTAAGTTTGTGAATTGTGGTCAGACTTGCGTTGCACCTGATTACATTTATTGTGATAGGGATATTAAAGATGAGTTGGTTGGTTATATTCGAC
>JAFVWN010000064.1 GCA_017501645.1 Clostridia bacterium
AACCTCGGGGCATTTTCCCTCTATTTTTTAAATAAAGAACCACCGCAAGACGGGCATTTATAGCCGCTGGGCGGGAAGGAATAAACAAACACTTGTCTGCATTTCATACATTCATATCTTTCATCTGCCATATTTCATCTCTTAGCATAGGTTTGTACTACACATATAGGATAAAACAGATGTGTGACAACATATTGTCGCAGGATAAAAATAATAAAAAAAGAAAAATATCCAAGCATTGGAAAAGAAAATTTAGAGATTCTTCTACCAATACAAAGAGTCTTTTTCTTATAAAAACAAAAATAGAAAATATTTTTCTCCATAATTTCGCTTACAAGTGGTGCAAAAAAATAAAAACATACAAACACCCCGGAATTTCTATTTTGGGGTGTTTTTGTGTATTTCCTCCTTCTGTTAGATAACGGCTGTTTAAAGTAGGTGGGCGGTTGTCTGTTTTGGGGCATCTTACTCCCTCAGGAAAAGCCAATTGCAGTCGCATAATGCTTACGATGGAAAAGAACTTATAAATGTGATCTATATTGACCCACCTTACAATACACATCAATTCCTAAATAAGAGGTTTAAGCGACTGTTAAAAAGCTCTGTCTTTTCAAAAAAACAAAAGCACTAAAAAGGAGAAAGAAAAATGTCGGATCGCATCAAAATCGCAATACAACAAGTCGCTAAGCTTGGCTAAATGGGCACAAGACATGACTAAAGTGCAGTACTACTCAAGAGCCGGAAACAAAGGTTGTAAAGTGGCCCTGCATACTAACGGTTATGAAATATGCTTTTACGACAAAACCACAAGAGCTCTGTATGAAGGAACAGGTGATGATCAAAAAGTATATACAAACTTGCTAAACAACGGATACCAAGCGCTTAATTATGAAGTTAAATTGTTTAGCAAAGGGATTATTTCCCAGCAACTGCGCTACCAAGTGTCCCATGCGGCCAAAAAGGCAGGGCTGGGACATGTACGGGTACATGATTTGAGGCAATCATTCGCAGTAAATTTCCTTAACAATGAAGGGAAATTACATGATTTACAAATACTAATGGGCCATAGCAGTATCAAAACGATCCAAAGGTATATGAAATTCAAGAAAGAGGAAGTGGCTCAAAAAATGATTGGCATGAACGATATGTTTCTCGGTATGACAATGTAGCATTTCTTTTTAAGCAACAGGGCAGTGTCGGATATGCTTCCGGCACTGCTTTTTGTATATTAGCGAACAAAATTAAAATATCAGGGTAGTTAAATTATGCTATAATAAATAAAGAAGCAGATTTGTAGATTTTTAGGTGCTTGTAAATTTTTTGTAAATCTAATTTTACAACACGTAAAAAATAGACAAAACAAAGAAAGACAAAAAGCAGTTTTCTCGTCGTAGAAATTGCGTGAATATATCGATTTTAGCCCAGTTGGCGCAGGGGTAGCGCGTTCCCTTGACATAGAGTCCAACAGGGGCTTTTTTTTGCGTGAAAAATCCTCATTTCCCGACGAGGGTTCTTTTTTTACCCAAAGGGCTGACACGCACCGTTGCCCAAATATGGCCCAAAAATCCTCAAAAACGACTTTTTATGATATTTTTTTAACAGTTTGGAGAAATTACAGATAAGATAACCTTTTTAAAGTGAAATATCTGCTGCAGAATACATTAAAAACGGACAAAGCGGTATTTACCCTTCCCTTTTCCGCCTACAGGCTCTATAAGACCTCTCGCAAGCAACATTTTTAGTAAACGAGAGATCATTGCAGGCTTCAGGCTTAACGTGCAAGCAACATCAGTCCTTCCAAAATACGGAATGTCTTTATAAGCAGTGTAAAGTTTAAGGATGTGAGATCTAGTTTTAGAGCTGATATTGGGTAATTTTTCTTTAACAATCTGCTCAATGTCTACTTTTTGGACTCCAATGTCTACTTTTGGGGGTTCAATGTCTACTTTTTTAAATGCATGGCTAATATGCATCGTTCGATTAGAAAGTGGATTTTGTTCTTTAAGCAGTAAATTTCTTAAGAATAATTCTAAAAATTCCGTGGTAGCGTGGATTCCATTTTTCAGATCATTGTAATTCGCACGAACCAACGCATTTCTGAAGTACCAAGCATGCTTGGCAAAAATGTCATTGGTTACATCATAACCCAGAGTTCTTAGATATTTGATAAAGAATACGGCTGTAGTTCGAGTGTTTCCCTCTGCAAAAGCATGTATTTGCCATATCCCTGCCACAAATGTCGCTAAATGGTGCAATATGTCATTAGTAGATAATCCATGGTAAGAAAACTTCTTTTCTTCAGCTAAATCATAAACAATCGTATCTTTTAGTTCAGATGCAGCCCCATACACCACCGTATCACCATTTAGTACCCATTCTTTTTTCGTGATATTATAGGTGCGAAGTTGCCCAGCATGCTCATAGATACCTGAAAAAAGTTGTTTGTGTATAGAAATATATTCATTAGCAGTGAAACTAAAGGCTTTTTCGGAAAGGAGTTTAGCAATACAGGCAGACACTTTATCGGCTTCTTCTGTTCTGTCTTGGGTAGATGTCACAGGATTTTCTTTATAGTAACTATTGAGTAAGGCCTGTGCTTGCTCTATACTAATTTCACCTTCAATGTTTCTTTTGGCAGTATCCAACAAATAAGAGGAAGGCTTTAGGCCATCTACATTTTGTAAACCAATAGCTGTATACCAAGCATAACTTTTGTCACGCTTGCTAGGTTCTGACTGTACAAAATACTCTTTGAAGGGGTCTTTTTCCATATTTCTATCCTACTTTCTTATTATATTATATCTTGGCTGTAAAAGGAGAAAAGGGGTTGAGGGAGTTTTCAGAATACATAAACCTGTACTTTTGATAAATTCCAGATTAAAGAAAGCCTGCTCAAAACTGTTATTTAGTTAAAAGCAGGCTTTTGTTCATTTGCTAGAACAAACTATTTGTTTTACGGATTGGCTATATTACCGGAATCTACCTTGGGGAGTAAAGGATTTCCGTTCATACATTGAATGGCTTGAGCGATATAATCCGGAGATAAATGAGCATAGCGATTGGTCATGCGTAGGTCAGCATGGCCCAATAATGCCTGTAAATTACCTAAATTTCCGTCAACCATTCTGTAAGCTGAAGCAAAAGTATGGCGCAAATCGTGAAAGGTTAAGTGTTTAAGTCCCTTTTTGTCTCTATGTCTCGTAAATGCACAAGAGAAAGCAGAGAGACTCATAGGTATTACTTTACCGGAAAGTTTAGGGTCAAAACTCATCAAAGCAGATCGCAAATCTCGTGACATCGGAAGATTTCGCCTTTTGCTTGTCTTACTTTTTAGAATTTGAATAATGCCTCGTTCGAAGTCAATATCTTGCCAATCCAAATTGAAAAGTTCACCTAATCGCATACCGGAATGAGCGGCTAACTCTACTACTTGGCGCACAATAGGGCGGCAACCTTCAAAGAATTGATCAAAATCTTTCATGGTCCAATATTTTTCTCTGGCATTCTCAGCGGGTTTCTTTTTTACAGACCTCCAAGGGTTATTGCCGTTCCAAAGGCCGTTACTGATACCATAATTGATACTGGCACCTACTATCGTGAAATATCTGTTACAGGTAGAAGCCTTACATGTTTGAAGCATTTTATTGTATTCTTCCTGCAATTTAAGACTGGTTAATTCCTTCATGGTTGTGCGACCAAACAAATCTTTCATTCTTTGCCACATGGCACGAGCGGAACGAGAAGTGGACTGACTGGCGTGCATTTTCCAATACATATCGGTCAAATCTCCATATGTTATATGAGAGGAAGGATTTAAAATCCCGTCTTCCCTTTCTCTTCTCATTTTCAGTTCCATCTGTTTGGCTTGGCTTTTGGTAGCAAAAACAACTTTTCGCACCCTGTTGCCATTGCTGTCTCGGAAGTCGATTAGATACTTGTTTTCTGCATAATTTCTCACTGTCATTTTCTTTTTTCCTTGTTTCTAAAATCTTCTTCCTCTTTCCTCTTGCATGTTATTATAGCGTCACGTTTTTTTTACGTCAACACTTTTTTTAATGTTTCCTATACAACCGTAGTACGACGGAGAAACAAATATCCACACTTCGTACCACCAGTTTTGATACAACGGAAGAGCAATCTGCTCTATTGAACATTTTTGCTAAAGCACTCCAACACAATAGTTTTTGGGCTAAAGCAAGAATTTTGGAAGTATATGCGTTTAACGGCAAATAACTTATTTGTGCTTTATTATGCTTTTTATAGGGGCCTCTGGGACCTCTTTTCTTGGTTTTTGCTTGTACTTTTCTTTTCTTATAGGGCTTTCTCCTTTTGTTTATTTTCAATTCTTTAATAATTTCTATTTTGGGGTAAGAAATGGCCGTATTTTTGGTTTTTCTGCTTATTTTTTTCTTCATAATTAAATGCTCCAACCTGTCAAAATATTCGTTTTATTGGCTTCTTTTTTGCTTTCAATCCACTTATCAACCTCTTGCAGGTCATAACGAACTGAACGACCGATATTCACCGTCCATTGAGAAGGGATTTTTCCCTGGGATTTTAAACTACGAAGACTATTTTCGGTACTTCCTAAATATTGGGCTAATTCTTTGGTGCTTAATAATCTTTTATACTTTTGTTCCATACTTCTTAATTCCTTTGTTTTTTAGATTAAAAAGAAGAATAAATGTGTAATAGACATAAATGTATTTTTGTACACAAATCCATATACTTCTTTTAAATTTAAACTAGATTTTGAAAAAATTGATCTGTATAGGGAAAAATGAGGGTAAAACACGCAGGGAAAAAAGGGGAAAAATATAAGTTTTGATATAATTTAATCAGAAATACTTAAAAATGGAGATCAATATGAAAAACCTAATTGTCTTAATCTGTGCGATAAGTCTTTTATCCGGCTGTTCTACTTTCTATTTAAACAAAGGAATGAAGGCTCCCAATAGAGGTTTTGAAGATAGATTGCCCAATATGGAAGCAGTTTTTTCTAATGAAGACTCTTTGAAGAATTTTACTTCTGAAGATAATTTTCTTCAGGTAAATAACCCTATGGCCAACAGATTTTACCGCGAAGTAGAAACGAATTTAATTGATGAATATGATGAAGGAGAGAAAAAAGGATATCTTGTATTAAAACCAATCATCATCACTTCTGCTGATAAAAGCATTCCTTATATCATTTTGGGAGCATTTACTTTATTGACGGCTCCATTATTGGGTGCACCAATGGGTGTTTTTGAAGGTTTTTCTGAGTTAGAATTAAGAGTTCTTAACTCTAATGGTAAATTAGTAAAAAAATATGTTGCAGAAGCGGTAGTTAAAAATAAAATTGGGGCCTATTATGGAGGTTGCAATAATTGGAACTCGAATCAAAACTGCTTGGATAAAGCCTCTTGGGATGCCTATGAAAAAGCATTAAGTGATGTTATTGAACAAGTTTACAAAGACAGAGTCTATTTGAGAAGAAAATTAAATTAAGGCAATTATTTCTGTAATTAGAAAACATATTCATTATCCCCTGCTAACACAGGGGATTTTTATGTTTTAAATGCTCAAAATCAGGTTTTAAAAGGTTTTTATTGTAAAAGGTATATAGTTTATGGGTTTTTAAATAAAATGCTTTTAAAATAAATAAATCAAAAATGATGAGAAAATAATATGCGGAGCAAAATATACAAAGAAAAATTAAAGAAAAAATCAAAAGAAAAATAAAAAGATATTCCATTAAGAAATATATAGTTTTAGATTAAGTTTCTATTTGTACTTATACTTTTATGAGAATATATCACTGCTTTTATTAGAAAAGATAAAAATAAAGGATTTAACAAAAAATAGAAATATAATTTATTGGATATTTGTAACTGGAAGAATTTTTGAGTAATATTTGTATTGGTATGAAAAATAGATGTCTTTTGTAGTTTATTTGAAATTATATTTGTATTTCTTCATATAACTTTATTTTGTATTTAGATTTTTCTTTATTTTCTATATTTTCTCTCCTATACAAATAAACAAATCAATAAGTTTTTATCTTGGTATTTGTGTTATTTGATTAGTTTTTATATTAGGCTTATTTGTTTTCTATTTTTATTTTTGATTCTTTAAAATAATAAATGCCTCTTATTTATCTTAAGAAGCATTTATTTTTGCTTTGTTTAACTACTGTAGTACTATGAGCCTTTTTTTCGTTGCTCCCTGTACGCATAAGCCATTATATCAGCCTTGTGTATTCGGTAAGAGCCTGCTATAACAATGCTTGGAATCTCCTTATTTTTACACCTTCTTTGAATTTCCCTAGGCCCTACCCCTAGGTATTTTGCCGACTCTTTACAATTCCATAATGAACTTTCTAAAAAGTCTTGATATTTGATGTTTGCTACCACCAAATGACCCATACTTGTGGGAGTAAGCCACTTTGGTTGATTTATCTGCTCTGCCAACATGGGTAGAAAGTTATATTCCGGCTGAACTACTTCCATAGGTGGATACCTCTTTAGAAGGGAAAATATCCTATTAGTTTCTTTATCGCCAAATAAGTCCTTTAATCTTTTCTTTGCGTATATATAGCCATGCTCATTAATTAAGGTTTTTACTAGGAACAAATCCTTCATTTTACTGGCGTTCATTTCTTCATCTTTGTATAGTAAAAGTTCTGTATCAGGGGTAACATAAGGCTGATGTGTTAGCAAATAGGTCGCTATCGGCCCCCAATACTTTTGCACAGCCTTTTGATAGTATCTCTCTTTAAACATCTCTTCTAAGGTGGGTCTTTCTCCGAAAATCTGCTTAATTTGCTCTTTTTTTAGTCTTATTTCTACACGCAAAATGTTCTTTAAATCAGACCTTTGAAACAACCAATCCAAGTTAAACTGATTTCGTTTTGCCATTACTAATTCAAGATATTTGTCGTAAAAAGTGACCTCGTGGCTAGTACCGATAAATCTGACTTGTTCTCCTGGTATCCAATCCTTACCTACTAATTTCATTTGCGGTCTTGGAGGCTTGCTTTTATATAGATTTCCCAATACAACAGAGGT
>JAFVWN010000065.1 GCA_017501645.1 Clostridia bacterium
AATAAAAATCCTAAATTCATCATTCTTCATCCTTAATTCTTCATTACTATACCCCAAGCGGAGCGTCTGCCCTAATTCATCATTTTTTCATTCTTAATTTTTAATTGCAAAACCTTTTGGTTATTGCTTATTCTACCCCCCCCCCAACTTTTTGTCAAGTAAAATCAAGGGGTGTGTTTTAAATTATTTAATTATTTTTTATAAATAAAAAAGAGACAATTACATATTGCCTCTTTTTTCTCAATTACCTTATTAATTTTTCTCTTCTTTGTGAATATGATTATAAATTTCTATGGCTTTTTTGGTTGATATACCATCTATCTCTGCAAAATCTTCAGGCTTTGCATTCAATATATTTTCTTTTGTTTTTAAATGTTTCCAAATTTTTTCGCTTGTCTTTTTTCCAATACCCTCAACCTCATTCAAGAAAGATGTTAGGCTTTGTCCTCTAAGATTTCTGTGATACATAACAGCAAATCTGTGAGCCTCATCTCTTACCCTTTGAAGAAGCCTGAGTGCATAGTTGTTTCTTGCAAGTTTAATAGGAACACTTGAACCACTAACAAAAATTTCTTCATCTTGCTTCGCAATACTAATCACTGGTATAAACACACCTTGACTTTTTATTGCGTTTTCAGCAGAATGAAGTTGGCCAAGTCCTCCATCAATCAAAATAAGGTCTGGTCTCTTTTCAAAATTGTTTTGCAACTCTCTAAGGTTTTCAATTCTTCTCGTAAGAGTTTCTTCCATACTAGCAAAATCATCAGCCCCTTCAACAGTTCTTATTTTGAATTTTCTATACTCTTTTTTTGCAGGTTCGCCATTTTCAAAAACAACCATACTTGCAACACTGTTTGTTCCGCTTATGTTTGAAATATCATACCCCTCAATACGATTAATTCTATTTACTCCAACAATGTCAGCAAGCTCCTTAAGTGCATCTGTTGTAAGCTTTTTCTGCCTTTCATACTTATCTTTAGAGTTTGTTGCAAACTCTTTTGCGTTCTCGCTTGAGTTTTCTATCAATTGCTTTTTTATCCCTTTTTGAGGAATTAAAACCTTAACTTTTTTCTCAAAAGTGTTTTGTAAAAACTGCTCAATTATTACTTGTTCTTCAGCCATTATTTCTTCAAGCAAAATCTCTTTTGGAAGCTCAGCTTGTTCTTTATAATACGAACTTATAAAGCCTGAAACAAGCTCACTTTCTGTACCAACAGCATCATCTAACAAATAATTGAATTGCCCAATATTTTTCCCTCCTCTAATCTTCATTACATTGATAACATTAAGTTCATCACTTGCATTAAAAGCAAAAACATCAATGCTTGAATCTGTCGTAAGACTTGTTATAAGTTCACTGTCCATAACATCTAAGGACTCAAGAAGGTTTCGCACCTCAAGAGCTTCTTCAAACTGCATTCTTTCAGCAAAAACTTGCATTCTAAGTTTTAATCTTCGTCTTACATCTTGGTTATCCCCATTCAAAAAGTTAATTACGCTTTGAATAGTTTGCATATACTCTTCTTCTCTTGTTTTATATGCACAAGGAGCAATACAGTTGCCAATTTCTCCGTGAAGACAAGGTCTTTTTCTCATCTTTCCGTCATTAAAATTAGTGTTACACCACCTTATTGGATATGCCCATTTTATAAGGTTCATAACCTCACTTATCCTAAAGCCTGTAACATATGGGCCAAATAAAAGAGAGCCGTCTTTCTTTGGTCTTCTTGCGATTTGCACACGAGGAAATCTTTCTCTCATATCAATTTTAATATAAGGGAAAGATTTATCATCTTTGAGTAAAATATTGTACTTAGGCTTATATTTTTTTATTAAATTACTCTCTAGTGAAAACGCATCAAGCTCAGTATTTGTTAAAATATACTCAAAATCAGCAATATTAGAAACAAGTGCATATGTTTTCACTGTTTTACTACTGCCATCAAAATAACTTTTTACTCTATTTCTAAGTTTTTTCGCTTTTCCAACATAAATAACCTCACCCTCTGCATTTTTCATCATATAAACGCCCGGGTGAAGTGGTAATAATTTAACTTTTTCTAACATTTTCTCGTTCATAACACAATTATAACACAAATTTACAAATATGAAACGATTTTAACATAAAAAAAATCAAGACAATGATTTTTCGCCTTGATTTTCTTTTTCTTTTTTTCACTCAACAAAACAGCAAACACTGTTTATCAGTGTAAGGTTTGCCAAACAGCAAACGCTGTTTATCAGTGGAAGGTTCGCCAGACAGCAAACACAGCTCAGCGATTGAAGATTGCCTTAAAATTATTCTTCGTTTGCTGAAAGCAACGCTTGTTGATGCGCAATCTGTAAAGCTTCTAACATTTCATCAATATTACCATTCATAAAGCTATCAAGACTATAAAGAGTCAAGTTAATTCTATGGTCTGTAATACGATTTTGAGGGAAGTTATAAGTTCTTATTTTTTCACTTCTATCCCCTGTTCCTACTTGAAGTTTACGCTTTTCAGCATACTCTTTATCTGCTTGAGATTGATAGAAATCATATAGTTTCGCTTTAAGCCAGTTCATAGCCTTTTCTTTGTTTTTAATTTGAGAACGCTCATCTTGGCAAGCAACAATAATACCTGTAGGAATGTGAGTAATACGAATGGCAGACTCTGTCTTGTTGACATGTTGTCCACCCGCACCACCACTTCTGTAGGTATCGATTTGCAAATCTTTTTCATTTATATCAATTTCAACATTGGTAGCTTCTGGAAGAACTGCAACTGTTGCGGTAGATGTGTGAACTCTGCCTTGGCTTTCAGTTTCAGGAACTCTTTGAACTCTGTGAACACCACTTTCAAACTTAAGCTTAGAGAAAGCACCTTTACCTTTTACCATAAATGTAACTTCCTTAATACCGCCAGCTTCGGTATAGTTTCCATCAAGTTCTTCAATTGTATAGCCGTGAGCATCAGCAAAAAGACCATACATTCTTTTAAGTTCTGCACCAAAAAGACCGGCCTCATCACCACCTGCACCAGCACGAATTTCAATGATAACATTCTTTTCGTCATTTTCATCTTTTGGAAGTAAAAGAATCTTGAGTTCTTTTTCTATTTCTACAAGTTTTTCTTTATCAGCATAGTACTCTTCTTCGAGCATAGCAATCATATCTGCATCAGTTTCACTTTTTCTCATTTCTTCTGCATCTTGCATATCTCTTTGAACTTTCTCATACTCTTCAAACTTTTCAATAATAGGAACAAGTTCTGCGTGTTCTTTTGCAATTTTTTGATATCTTTTTTGGTCTGCGTAAACATTTGGGTCTTCAAGTTCTTTATTGAGTTCCTCAAGTTTAATACGCATTTGTTTCAACTTTTCAAACATAATTATCTCCTATCCTTGAGGCTAGCATAAACAATTCTCTCTTGCCCCTCAAGGTCTTTTTGTACTTTTATATCATAGAAATCTTTTTCAAGAAATTTAGAAACAGCATCTGCTTGATTATAGCCAATCTCAAAGAAAATCTTTCCGCCACGATTCAAATATTTTGGAGCTTCTTCAACGATTTTCCTATAGTAATATAATCCATCTTCACCACCATAAAGAGCAAGTTTAGGCTCGTTATCTTTCACAAGTTTATCAAGTTCATCATACTCTTTTTTATCAATGTATGGAGGGTTTGAAATAATATAATCAAACTTTCTGCCATCTAGTTTTTCAAACAAGTCACTAATTATAAATTCAACCTTTGCATTGTTTGTTACTGCATTATGTTTTGCTATTTTAATAGCTTCTTTGCTAATATCAACAGCAGTTACTCGTGCTGAAGAGTTTTTGGCAACAGCAATCGCAATTGCTCCTGAACCAGTACCCATATCAAGCACAGATTCATGAATACCAATATGCTTAAGAGCAAGGCTCACAAGCTCCTCAGTTTCAGGTCTTGGAATTAAAACACTATTATTTACTTCAAACTCAATTCCATAAAACTCTGCAGAATGGAAAATATAAGCTAATGGCACTCCCTTCTCCCTTTCGTTAAGAGCAAATAAAAACATTTTTTGCTCCTCACTAGAAAGTTCTTTATCCGTATAAATATCACTTCTCTTGCCTTTAATCACAAGTGCAACAAGCCATTCAGCTTCCGCCTTGCAATCTCTTAGCCCAGAAAGTCTACTTTTTGCATAATTGACAGCCTCTAACCTTTTCATATTTTCCCCCTAAAACTTTTTTAACAAAACAACCATTAACAGTTAAAAATAAAAAATGTGCAAACTTAAATTGTCAAAAAAATAATGACTCAGTAAATTTACACAAAAAAAGTGCAAGCCGAAAAAAACTTGCACTAAATATATTAGCTACTTATTAGTGTTGCTATAACGCTTATTAAACTTCTCAACTCTTCCACCAGCGTCAACAATCTTTTGAGCACCAGTAAAGTAAGGGTGACACTTGTTGCAGATATCAATCTTAATCTCGTCACCTTTTTTAGTAGAACCAGTCTTAAAAGTTTCACCACAAGCACAAACTACTGTAACTTCATGATAATTTGGGTGTAAATTCTCTTTCATTTTTATCGCTCTCCTTATTCAATGCGAAACTATTATAATACACACCTGGCTCCGTGTCAAGCCTTTTTGTAAGTTTTGTCTTCATCTTTTATACCTTTTCTATAATATAAAACACAAAAACTTTAGCAAATTAAAATTTTACAAAACCAATCTAATAACTGGCCTTGTCCCAACTTTCTTCTCTGCAACACTATGGTCATACATTCCGCTAAAATAACTGAAACTATATACACAATAAGAATATGTTCCGGCTGAACGAGACCAATAGTAACAAGTTCCTCCATTTGGATATGTTGCAGTTACATAGTTAGTTGATGTTTCTTTATAACAATAGTTACTTAACGCAAAATCAGTTGGTGAACACAACCCTTTATAAGGTCCATAGTTTGAAAAAATTTCTCCGTATTCAAACTCTCTATAAGACATCAAGTACACATTATCTTGTGTTGAAACCCCGTTATAATCAACACTGCCAGTTAAATTGTTTTTAACCGTAGAAAGAGCAATCCCCTCTTTTTCTTCTGGTGTGAACGCAGTGTTATAAAACTCTCCGTTAAGCCACTCTCGAACTATTGAATTCTCCCAACTATTTCCCTCATTAGTTGTTTCGTAAAAGTTAATATTACCTGTTAAAGCAAAATAACTCATAAGTTCCAAAGTTTCCGCAGTTCCATCAACAAAAGAGTTATAATTCAAAACAACCCATCTTATAGGTTCGACCTTAAACCAAACATTAACTCCTGTTCCACCAACAGTTTCTCCACTCAAATAAGTTGTATCTTCAGCAAATGGAACACCGACACCCCTAGCATAAACTTTGCCGTCTATAAAGGTGTAAAACTCCCAACTTTTCTGCAACTCCATAGAAGTACTCGTATCCCACCCTATTCTGTGGGTTTTTATCGGTGTTTGAGCTGAAGGGTTGCTTAAATACCAACTCTCCAGAGTATCATTAAAAGAATCCCCCACATAAGTTTGTGGGTAAGAACCAAAATCCATATAATGCATATTCATACCAACATGTGGAGCTCCTACCACTATAGTATCTGTTGATATTGAAACTTTTTTATTAAGCTCTACACTATTTTCGTCTATTACTGTATCTGCACTTATATTTACTATTGCTCCCTCTTCTGCATAAATTGATGGACCATAATTTGCTGTGTTTCCTGTTATTGTCCCTGCATTTATATTACAAGTTCCTCCAGCAGATACATATATTGCTCCGCCGTAGGTTGCACTACATCCTGTTATTGTTCCACCATCCATTGTGAAAGTTGCTCCCTCACTTATAAAGATTGCTCCTCCATATGTGTTTGTATGGTTTTGTATTGTTCCTCCAATCATTATAAATGTTGAGTCAGGTTCAAGAAACACTGCTCCACCTTTATAACTTGTACTTTGTCCTTGTGCTGGAGATGTTTCATCTGCCATTGCAAAATAATTTGCTTCATATCTTGTTTTATTGACTGGAACATTTTCTTTTTCTACTTTTTCAGTTTTATTATCGTTTGAAATCATAAGAAAAGATATACATAAACTGGTTATGCACATTATTGGCAATATTATTGCTAATAATATCTTGAATCTTTCCCTCATATACTACTCTCTTACAAGTATATTTTGTATTATTCTCTCCTCTTTGTCAAATAAATATAGACTGCTTTTGAAAAAATATTTATTTTTTTAGCATAAAAACATTATATTTTTTGCCATACTAACAAAAAAACAGAAAAGGGCAAATTATTATGATAAATTTTGATATTTATTTAGCAAACATACCAAAATATGAAAGCATTGTAAATGTTATGGAAGAAAATAAAACTGAC
Source organism: Clostridia bacterium (assembly GCA_017501645.1). Classification (GTDB taxonomy): domain Bacteria; phylum Bacillota; class Clostridia; order Christensenellales; family UBA1242; genus UMGS2069. Next base: position 6,386 of record JAFVWN010000065.1, read on the forward strand.
ACATATGTTTTTTGTGCTCCTGAAACCTTAGAGTAAATACACAGTTTTTGAACAAAAAAAATAAAGAGCCATTTTTTGACTCTTTATTTATCTTGTAAAAAATTTCAATTTTTTAATATCTTTTTTACTTTTTAATACTTATTTTGATACCCTCAGTTTCAAATGTTAAATCTGCATTTGTTGTATCTCCAACACTTGCGAGAGTTTCATTACAAATATAAGCTAAATGTTCTTCTGGATAGTTACCATCAAGTGAAATTGTAATCTTATCTGTGATATTAAGTTCAAGTTGTTTTCTTGCATCTTGGATATTTCTTACAATTTCTCTAGCAATACCCTCTTTCTTTAATTCTTCAGTAATATGAAGGTCAAGAGCAACAACAATCTTGTCATCACTAAGGACAGGCTTATCACTCTTAGCAACATAAGAAACTAAAATATCTTCCTTATTAAGAACAATTTCTTCCTCTCCTGAAACAACATACTTGCCATCAACAAGCTTAATATTGCCAGACTTAATAGCTCTTGTAATAACCGGAATCTTTGAGCCCATAGTCTTACCAACAGTAGCAAAGTTAACCTTATAATCAACTAATGCAATATCGCTAACATTTTCAATGATTTCAACAGTCTTAACATTAAGTTCTTCAGCAACAATTGACTTATATTCTTCCATAGCCTCACTATCACCCTTTCTTGCGAAAGCAACTTGAAGAAGTTCAAGAGGTTGTCTGTTTTTGATATTGTTTTTGTTTCTAATACCACGAGCAAGGTGGATAATATCTTGAACAAGGTCGATTTCTTCAAGAAGTTTTTGGTCATTATACTTCTCTGGAATATTTGCCCAGTTTTCAAGGTGAACACTTTCTTTATCAGTAAGTGCCTTGAACACCTTTTCTGCAACGATTGGAGCAACAGGCGCAAGGATTTTTGAAACATTAGTTAATACATAATATAGTGTTTCGTAAGCGTCTTTTTTATCCTTAGTCATTTCACTGCCCCAGAATCTTCTTCTTGAGCGTCTAATGTACCAGTTAGAAAGACCATCTATTAATGAAGCAATTGGTTTTACATATTCGTCAACCAAATAGTTGTCCATACTATTTTTAATAGCCTTTTCAGTCGCATAAAGCTTAGAGAGAATCCATTTATCAAGTTTATTGTCTGGATTAGGTTCTACAGACAAATCACCCTTGAAACCGTCAATTTCGGCGTAACTTTGATAGAAGTAAGCACAGTTCCAGAATGGAAGAATTACTTGTTGTAAGCTTTCTTTGATTCCATTTTCATCAAATTGCATATCATTAACAAGCATAGCATTTGAATCATACATATAAAGCCTGAATGCGTCTGTTCCAAAACTCTTCATAAGGTCCATAGGATCAGTATAGTTTTTAGATTTTTTAGAAAGTTTCTTACCGTCTTTTGCAAGAACAGTTCCGTGAACAACGCAGTTTTTATATGCAGGCTTATCAAATAAAGCAACAGATAAAACATGTAAATAATAGAACCAACATCTAATTTGACCAGTATACTCAACAACAAAATCACTTGGAGAATGCTTATCAAACCAGTCTTTATTATCAAATGGATAGTGAAGCCTTGCAAAAGGCACACTTCCTGATTCAAACCAGCAGTCAAGAACTTCAGGGATTCTCTTCATTTCGTGACCACATTCACACTTAAATGTAATATCGTCAAGGTATTGCTTATGAAGATTATCAACTTTTTTACCGCTAAGTTTTTCAATTTCTTCAATAGAGCCAACTACATGACGCTTGCCACATTTAGCACACTCCCAAACAGGTATTGGAGTACTCCAGTAACGGTTACGAGAGATATTCCAGTCTCTTGCATTTTCAAGCCAGTTTCCAAATCTACCAGTCTTAATGAAGTCTGGAACCCAGTTAACTTCTTTATTCTTTTCAATCAATTTTTCTTTAATCTTATCGATATTGAAATACCAAGCATCCATAGCTTTATAGATTAATGGCTTGCCACATCTCCAACAGTGTGGATAGTTATGCACAAGAGAACCATCAGCCACATAAAGATTCTTTTCTTTCAAGTATCTTACAACTTCACTGTTTGAATCAAATACATTAATACCTTCAAACATCTTAACTGCACTTGTAAATTGACCTTTTTCATCAACAGGACAAACAAGAGGAACACCGTGTTTTTTACAAACCCAATAGTCATCCTCACCAAACGCAGGGGCAATGTGTACAATTGCGATACCTTCGCCTTCTTCTACGAAATCAGCAGGGATTACTCTAAAAGCGCCTTCATCTTTCTTAGACGCAAAACAGTCAAATAAAGGCTCATAAGTCTTACCAACAAGCTCAGCACCTTTAACAACTTTTAACACTTTTGGTTCTTCGCCAAAAACATTTTTATAGTTGCCAAGAGCAGATTTTGCAGCAAGTAATACTTCCCCATCAACTTCTACAAACGCATAATCAATCTTTTCACCAACAGCAAGAGCCATATTTGATGGAAGAGTCCAAGGAGTTGTTGTCCAAGCCATAAAATAAACAGGCATACCATCAATTGTTTCATTTGTCTTAAATCTCGCAATAGTCCATCTGTCTTGACGAGGTCTAGTAGAATCACTTTCACGAGTTTCACTAATTGAAAGAGCGGTTTCACATCTGTGGCAGTATGGTGTAACTCTATAGTCTTTATAAACAAGACCTTTGTTATATAGTTCTTTAAATGCCCAGATTACAGACTCCATAAAGTCTTTATCCATAGTTTTATAGGCATTATCATAATCAACCCAACGAGCCATTTGCTCAACATACTCACGCCAAGAGTCATTATTTTGAGAAACAATATCATGGCACTTGTCATTGAACACACCTACACCAATTTTGTTTTCAATTTCAGTCTTGTTTGTGATACCTAATGCTGTTTCAGCTTGAACCTCAATAGGAAGACCGTGACAGTCCCAACCCCATTGACGAGGCACTGAATAACCTTGCATAGTTTGGTATCTTGCAACCATATCTTTAATAAAAGATACTAAAACTGTTCCGTGATGAGGCTTTCCTGTTGGGAATGGTGGGCCATCATAGAAAACAATTTCTTTACCAGGGTCTTTCACTAAAGATTTTTCAAATGTTTTGTCCTCTCTCCAAAACTCAAGAACATCCTCTTGTAGTTTTTGAAGCTCAGGCATTCTTTCTAATTCTTTTTTCATAATTTCCTCCAAAAAAAATATAGATTGGTGATATAAGAACCAATCTATACTTATCTGTATAAATTATTTATTTGGTTACCACTTATATCATCTGCACTAACATGCATGAGCCTAAGATAACGGGGGCTTCCGTAGACGCTTACTGTTGTTTCAGCATCTCTGCTCGACAAGTGATACAAAACTTAACCAATTGCAGGTATCTTCCAGCCAAGGACACCCTCTCTCTTTTGCTTGAATTTAGGTTTTGCGTGTCTTATCTCAAACGCATTTACAAAACAAATATAGTTTATATCAAATATAACCAAAAGTCAAGAATTTAGTGATAATCAAGCATAAAAAAAAGAAATTCAGCTACTTTGCAGTGTTTCAAACAGTAACTTACTAAACAAGACCAAATTTCTTAATACTATTATTCCCTAACCTAATAAAACGCTAGCGATATTTCAAATAAAAAAAGGGGAGTGGACATAATGCCCACTCACAATAAAAAAAACGGAAAAAACAAAAAAACAAAACGGTTGCAAGGAAAGTACTTTCCTAACAACAAATACAATATATCACATCTTTTCAATTTTGTCAATACCTTCCTAAAAATCAGGTTATATTTATTTTTTTGCCCTGCTATTTCTCCACAAAAACCAACAAAAAAAGACAGGTTTCCCTGTCTTTTGTCTTATGCTATTTGTAATTTCTTTGGTAAAACAATATATTCTTTTTTCTCTATTATCACATCTTGCAAATAAGAATTGTCAACTTGATAAGTCTTATCTTCTTCTACAACCTCAACTTCTGCACCGATTATCTTTTCCCCATTTGGAGCAAAAGTCAACCCAACTGCAGCTTTATATTGTTCAAGCGTATAGCCATAGTTGACTGTTAGAGTTCCACTACTTGAATAATAATTCCAATAAGTCCCCCAACCACTTGGTTTGCTAGAAGCATTTGCAACATCTGTATATATTACTAAACTACTTGAACATAGAGAAAATGGTGCATATGAATAACTTGAAGCAGAAATACTTGTTACACTACTTGGAATATATACACTTGTTAATCCTCTGCAATAGGAGAATGCGCTATCTCCTATACTTGTTACACTATCTGGTATTATTAATTCCCCAGTTAATCCACTGCAATAATAAAATGCATAATCTCCTATACTTGTTACACTATCGGGTATTATTAATTCTCCGGTTAAGCCACTGCATTTATAGAATGCAGAATTTCCTATACTTGTTACACCATTTCCTATTGTTAAACTTGTTAATTCACTGCAATACTGAAATGCAATATATCCTATACTTGTTACACTATCGGGGATTATTAATTCTCCTGTTAATCCACTGCAATCAGTGAATGTATTATTACCTATACTTGTTACACTATCTGGGATTATTAAAGTTCCTGTTAATCCAGAGCATGAATAAAAAGCATAATTTGAAACGCTTAAAAGCCCGTCTTGGAAGGTTATACCTGTCATTGATGTGCAGTTATAGAATGCTCCGGTAGTACTTCCTCCTCCTGTATAAATGCTTGTTTGCACATTATTATATTCTTTTGGAAGTACTATATTTCCACTTATGCTTGTACTTGATGCTTTTATATCATAAGTGTTGGTTGTGCTATTTAATGTAAATGTAAAGTTACTTGCTGCACTTGCTGTTTTTGTATAAATGTTTATTCCCTCACTGCTCGCTGTTGCCCTTCTTGACGCAAAAGCGATCTCTTCACTAACCGTAAGATTTACTACACCATTTGTACACTTGCTTAATTGTTCATCATAGAAATATCCGCAACAATTTTCATAATCTAATGGCATTTCACTTTCATCTATTTTGTAACTATCTCCAAGTTTGGCTATTGTTTTTAAAAGTGTTCCATCAACATAAATATTAATATTTGTTGGTGACATTTTTATATAATCATTTCCATCTACTAAAGCATTATCACTTATTTCTAATATACCACCACTTTCGACATAAATTGCCGGTGCATTCTCTGCAAAGTTACCAGTGATTGTTCCGCCATTGATATAACATTCTCCACCATTTGCAACATAGATTGCTCCGCCATATTTTGCATAGTTTCCAGTGATTGTTCCGCCTGTCATTGTGAACACCGCACCATCACTTATATATAAAGCTCCGCCTTTCTCTGCGAAGTGTCCACTTACCTCTCCACCACTCATATTATAAGTTGAGCCGGCAGAAAGATAGATTGCTCCGCCTTTTTCTACACATTCACCAGCATTAATCATATCTACTATCTCATTATTTGTATAAGAAATAGCGTATGCTTTATCTTTCCCTAAATTATTTGAGACAAAAGAAAAACCTAGACATATAATGCCTAGCGTAAACACAAAACTTAAAATTGCTTTTACTTTTTTCATTCTTTCTCCGCCTTTTGTTAGTTTGCACCTTTACACATATTATTATATATAATATTTTCAAAAACTCCAAATGATTTTTGGGAGTATATTTGAAAATTTGTAATAAAAAAATCCCAAGCAGGCGCTTATATATAATAAGTAACTGTTTGGGATTGTTTTTGTTAACAAAGTTAGACGGCTGATTGTCAGTCTGAAACTATCTCTTAGAGAATTGTGGAGCTTTACGAGCCTTCTTAAGACCGTATTTCTTTCTTTCCTTCATTCTTGGGTCACGAGTTAAGAAGCCTGCTTTCTTAATGTCAGCTTTGTAAGCTTCGTTAGAAAGAACTAAAGCACGAGCAATACCATGACGGCAAGCACCAGCTTGACCAGCAAGCCCGCCACCATAAACATTAACCATTACATCATACTTATTCTCAACACCTACAAGGACTAGAGGTTGCTTAACAATAGTGATAAGAGTATCAAGTTTAAAATATTCATCAACTGGGAGTTTATTAACTACAATTTTGCCCTCGCCCGGCATAATTCTAACTCTAGCAATGGCTTTTTTTCTTCTACCAGTGCCCCAGATTTGTTCTTTTTTAGCTGTAACTTTCTTTGCCATAATATCTCCTACCTTTTACCTTCAAGAGTGATAACTTCAGGTTTTTGAGCCTCATGACCGTGCTCAGCACCTTTGTAAACTCTAAGTTTTTTAATCATTTGTCTACCGATACGATTTTTAGGAAGCATACCCTTAACAGCTTCAAAAACAGCCTTATCAGATTTGTTTTTAAGCATATCCTTATATTGGATTTCCTTAAGACCGCCAACATAAAGAGTGTGATAACGATAATACTTTTGTTCCATCTTCTTACCAGTAAGAACTACTTTATCAGTATTGATAACAATAACATGGTCACCAGCGTCCACATTTGGAGTGAATTCTGGTTTATTTTTACCACGAAGAATAGTAGCAACTTGACTTGCGAGTCTGCCAAGAGGCATATCAGTTGCGTCTACTAAATACCATTTATCAGATTTATTTGCTGGATTGTGAATATAAGTTTTCATAACATTTCCCTTAATTTATTATATTTCCGCCGATAATTATGAATAGTGTGAGATGTTAGCCTAGACATAATTAATCACTATGCTTTGATATTCTATAACAATTATCTCAATAAGTCAATAATTTTTTTAATTTTTTATCAAAATTTGTTTGACATTTCGCAATTTTTTGCACAAAACACACCGAACCGTTGTAAAAAGATGCTTTTAGTACTCAACATTTAACAGATATAAAGCATACGGAGGCATTGTTTTCCCAGAAAGAGCCCTGTTTTTTCCATCAATCACACACTTCATATCTCTTGGAAGTTTGAGGCCTTTGCCAATATCTATAAGCGTTCCCATAATAATTCGCACCATATTATACAAAAATCCATTACCACAAATTCTAAACTCAAACTCTTTTTCTCCGGTTTGAATGATATCCGCAGAATAGATTTCTCTTACAAAATTTGTCTTTCCACTTTTTCTTGCAACAAACGAAGTGAAATCAAATTCACCAATAAGATACTTACAGGCTTCTTTCATCTTGCAAACATCAACCTCTTCATTTACTCTTAAAGCCTTATTATTGTACAATGGTCTTTCAGTTCTTGACAAATAGAATTTATATGCATAAGTTTTTCTTTTTGCTGAAAATCTTGCATCAAAGTCACTCCCCACCCTTTCAGCCTTAACAACTTTTACATCATCAGGAAGAAATGCATTTATGCTATCTGCCACCCTTTTATTCTTAATTTCTTTAGGCTCATCATAATGAACAACCGCACCAAGAGCGTGAACACCCGCATCAGTTCTTCCTGAAGCATAAGTAATCACTTCCATATTATAAATAGAATAAAGTGCTTTTTCCAGTTCTGCTTGAACTGTTCTTTTGTTTGGTTGAACTTGATAACCACAAAAATTTGTTCCGTCATATTCTAAAGTAAGTTTAATTCTTTCCATAAAAACCACCTTTACACAACAAGTATAACATATAAACTTAAAATTTGGAAATACTTTTTTCTAAAATCGCAGTATTGATTTGACTTATAATTTTAAATAAATATATAATTAAAAGGTAAAAATACTAAAAGAGGTGCAAAATGAAAAAATTTATCACTACTGACGGAAACTCTGCTGCATCATCAATGGCATATATGCTAAGCGAGATGGCTCTTATTTATCCAATAACTCCATCTTCACCAATGGCTGAGAATATTGATGCATATGCAAGCAAAAACAAACTTAATATCTTAGGCAATAAAGTATCTGTAATAGAAATGCAAAGTGAAGCAGGTGCAGCTGGTGCTCTTCACGGAGCTTTGACTGGCGGAAGTCTAGCAACAACATTCACATCTTCACAAGGATTACTTTTGATGCTTCCTAATATGTATAAAATTGCAGGCGAACTTCTTCCTTGTACTATGCATGTTGCCGCAAGAACAATAGCAACTCACGCACTCTCTATCTTTGGAGACCACAGTGATGTTATGGGTGCAAGAAGCACTGGCTTTTGTATGCTTGCAAGCTCTTCTGTTCAAGAAGCACAAGATATGGCTCTTATAAGCCACATTGCAAGCTTAAAAAGTTCTCTTCCTTTTATGCACTTCTTTGACGGCTTTAGAACTAGTCACGAAATTAACACCATTGAAGCGATTGATGAAAGTGTTGTAAAAGCTCTTACTCCATATGATGCAATTAATGCGTTTAAAGCAAGGGCCCTCACCCCTTCTAGCCCAACACAAAGAGGCACTGCTCAAAATGAAGACATTTATTTCCAAGCAAGAGAAGCTTCAAACAAGTTCTATAACGCAGTACCAACAATTGTTGAGCAAACTTTTAAGGATTTCTATAAGTTAACAGGAAGAAAATATAGTTCATTTGAATATTATGGTTCAAAAGAGGCTGAATGCATTGTTATAGCAATGGGTTCTGGCGCTGACACTGTTATAAAACTTACAGAAGCACTTGCCTCAAAAGGTGAAAAAGTTGGCGCAATAAAAGTAAGATTATATAGACCTTTTAACAGCAAAGCTTTACTTTCAAAAATACCAAGCACAGTAAAAACCATTACTGTTCTTGACAGAACTAAAGAAAGTGGTGCAACTTTTGAACCTCTTGCACTTGATGTTATTTCTGCCCTAAATGAATATGGTCTTAACATTCAAGTTCTTGGTGGAAGATACGGACTTTCTAGTAAAGAATTTACTCCAAGTCACGCTTATGCAGTGTTTGAAAATATGTACGCTAAAAAACCTAAAAACCACTTCACTGTTGGTATTGATGATGATGTAACTTTCACATCTTTAAGCGTAAAAAAACACATCAATCTTCAAGACCCAAGTGAAATTAAGTGTAAATTCTTTGGTCTTGGAAGTGACGGAACAGTAAGTGCAAACAAAAACACAGTAAAAATCATTGGCGAAGAAGCAGGACTTAATGGTCAAGCATATTTTGTTTATGACAGTAAAAAGTCAGGAAGCGTTACAACTTCTCATATGAGACTCAGCAAAAACAAAATTGTCGCTCCATACCTCATTGAAGAAAGCGACTTTATTGCTTGTCACAACAAGACATTCCTTCACAAATTTAATGTTCTAAATGGTATTAAAAAGAATGGTACATTCCTTCTTAACAGCTCTTGGACCGATAGAGAACTTGAAAAGGAACTTCCTGATAGTGTAAAGAAAGAAATTGCCGAAAAGAACTTACATTTCTACATTATTGACGCAGAAAGCCTTGCCTCTAAAGTTGGTCTTAACCGAAGAATCAATCTCATTATGCAAACAGCATTCTTTGCACTCTCTGGAATACTTCCTATCAATAAAGCTATTACATTAATTAAAGAAGCAGCAAGAAAATCTTACGCATCAAAAGGCGAGCATATTCTTCAAATGAATATAACAGCTATTGATAATGCTCTTAATGAACTTCGTGAAGTTAAATATCCAAAAGAATGGAAAAACATTGAAGTTAAAGAGAAAAAAGAAAAGATTAAAGACCCTTATTACACAGACTATATTAAACCTATCCTCACCCTTTCTGGCGACAGCTTAAAAGTTTCAAGTTTTAACCCTACAGGCGAAGTTCCTACAGGTACAACAGCTTACGAAAAGAGAAATGTTGCAACCGCTCTTCCTTGTTGGAATAGTGAAAAGTGTATTGAATGTAACCAGTGTGCTTTAGTCTGCCCACACGCTTGTATTAGACCATATCTTGTACCAAGCGGAAGTGAAGAAAGCAAAAAACTTGGCGGAAAACCAGCACTTGGCGTTCCTGGATATGATTTTGTAATGCAAGTAAGTCCTATGGACTGTACTGGTTGTGGAAACTGCGCAAATATCTGCCCTGCAAAAGACAAAGCTCTTAATATGGTTAAAGTTGAAAGTATTATTGACCAAGAAATAAAAAATTACAATCTTGTTAAAGATGTTAAAAACCCTCAAACAATATTTAGAACAGATACAATTAAAGGCAGTCAGTTCAACGAGCCATTGTTTGAGTTTTCTGGAGCTTGTGCTGGTTGCGGAGAAACACCATATATTAAACTCTTAACTCAACTTTATGGCAAGAACTTAATTATTGCTAATGCTACAGGTTGTTCAAGTATTTATGGCGGATCTTCCCCTACTTGCCCATACACAAAAACAAAAGATGGCTATGGACCAGCTTGGGCAAACAGCTTGTTTGAAGACAACGCAGAATTTGGCTTAGGAATTAAAAAATCTGCAGATAAAAATCGTGAAACTTTAGTAAATGAGGTAAAGAAAGCAATAACAAATAACTCTTTACCTGAAAGACTTCGTGTACTATTTACTGATTGGCTTCCTTTAGAAAAGAAAACTCAATCTCTTGCAGAGAATATAAGAAGAGAACTTGCAAGACTTTGCAAAGCTAATCCAACAGACCAAATTAAAACGCTTTATTCTTTATCTGCAAGCCTTTTTGACAGTACTGTTTGGATTATTGGCGGAGACGGATGGGCTTATGACATTGGTTTTGGAGGTCTTGACCATGTGCTCCACTCTAACGAAAAAATTAGAATTTTAGTTCTTGACACTGAAGTTTATTCTAATACTGGCGGTCAAGCAAGTAAAGCAACCCCTATGGGTGCAACTGCAAAGTTTGCTAGTGGTGGAAAACTTACAAATAAGAAAGACCTTGGTGCTATTGCAATGAATTATCCAAATGTTTATGTTGCAAGCGTATCTCTTGGTGCAAATATGCAACAAACAATAACCGCCCTAAAAGAAGCTGAGGAACACAACGGCCCTTCAATTGTTATTGCCTACTGTCCTTGCATTAACCACGGCACAGACCTTTCTAAAACAAATGACCAACAAAAAGATGCTGTTCTTGCAGGTTACTGGAATTTATATAGATACAATCCAAATACAGGACTTACTATTGACCCGCCTGCACCAAATATGGCATATGTAGACTTCATAAAAACACAATCAAGATACTTTACTCTCGCAAAGAGCAATCCTGAAACAGCAACAAGATTATTTGCCAATGCAGAAAGTTATGCGAAAAACAGATTCAACAAATATGTAAAACTTGCACAAAAATAAGCAAGAATTTTACAAATAAATAAATTTTACACAATAAAAAGGAACAGTTTTAAACTGTTCCTTTTTATATTAAATCTATGCCTTAACAACTGTTAAGTTGATGCTACCGTTTACACCTTTATATAGCTTAACTGGAACTTTGTATTCTCCAGCAACCTTGATTGGTGAAGATAAATCAATTTTCTTCTTATCTATATCATAACCCATTTTTGCAAGTTCTTCTGCAATCTCTTTTGGACCAACAGAGCCAAAAGTTTTACCATTCTCACCCATTTTAACAGCAAGTGTAACCATAATGCTCTCAAGTTTCTTAGCGAGAACTTTTGCAGCTTCTGTTTCTTCTTTAATTCTTTTTGCTTCAAGAGCTTTTTCTTGAGCATTAATATTCAAGTTTCCAGTGCTTGCAGGTACAGCAAGTTTATTTTTTAGTAAAAAGTTATTTGCATAACCATCACTAACATTAATAATGTCGCCCTTTCTACCTTGACCTTTAACATCTTTAGATAAAATAACTCTCATTTTTATAGCCTCCAAAATACTTAGTATCTTTATTATACTAATCAAACCCCATAAAGTCAAACAAAATTAAAACTCACATAAAAAAGACCTAGTTACAAAGATTGTTTGGATTTATTCTAACATTTTTGCATAATCATTTTTAATTCTTAATTTTTCATTTATATAATAACTATCAACAATTCATCATTTATCATTCTTCTTTCATCACTGCAAAACTGCCAAGTTTTGGCTTATACTCTCCCCCTTTGGTGCAAGCACCACCTTTCCCCCGTCCGGGGGCACCAAGATAATTGAAGTTTGTTTTTAATTGTATATTAACATTCCCTAATTCATCATTCTTCATTTTTCATTCATCATTGTATAAAAAAATAGAGGTCACCCTCTATTTTTTATATACTAATTCTTAATGCCGGACGCACGCCGTAATTGCAGTCCGTGACATAATAAGTGGTGGAGAGGAAGCCACCAGCAGTAACATCGCAGGCAGAAGAAGCCAACGGACCCGCCGAACGGGTCCAGTAATAGCAGGTTCCTCCACTTGGATGTGTTGCTGTTACATATGAGGTGTTTGTAAACTTATAACAATAATTCCCTAACGTAAAGTCCGTTGGACTACATAGCATTTTTGTGTTAGTGTTTGTAAATAATCCTGCACTATTATAGTAGTCCCAATATGATAAACAATATATTTTATCTTCGGTTGTAACACCTGTCGTGTTGCTTGTTGCCGTATCATAATTTCCGGTTATATTATTCCCCACTGTCGTTGTAGATATTAATTCTTGCTCGCCACTTGTAAATGCACTTGTATAGAATGTGCCATTGAGCCATGTTCGAAGTTCGCTGTTTATCCATTGATTTGGGTCATCACTGGTTCCCGCTGTTCCGTCTGCATCTGTGTTACTTGTATAAAATCGTATATCCGCTGTTAGTGCTAAATAACTCATTATTTCAAGTTCGCTATCACTTCCGCTTGTATATGCTTCATAGTTTAAGATTATCCACCTTATTGGTTCTACTTTGAACCATGTATATTCTGTTGTACTAGATGACCCCACAGTTTCCCCGTTTAAATATGTGTAACTGCTACTATACACATATCTATTTCCTCTTGCATATATGTTTCCATCTGTATACTGATATGCTTGCCATGTCCTTGTTCTTACTGTATATGTATTCACTGCTGTTGGACTATTACTATTATACCAACTCTCTAAGGTTGTATTCATGCTTGAACCAACATATGTTTGCGGATAGTTTCCAAAATCCACATAGTACATATTCAATCCAGCACTTGGATTTCCCACAGCAATAGTGTCCGTTGATATTGACACATTTGTTACTATCTCTACACTATTCTCATCTATTACTGTATCTGCACTTATATTTACTATTGCTCCTTCTTCTGCATAAATTGATGGACCATAATTTGCAGTGTTTCCTGTTATTGTCCCTGCATTTATATTACAAGTTCCTCCAGATGACACATATATTGCTCCTCCATAAGTTGCACTACAACCTGTTAGTGTTCCTCCTTCCATTGTAAAAGTCGCTCCCTCACTTATAAAGATTGCTCCTCCATATGTGTTTGTATGGTTTTGTATTGTTCCTCCAATCATTATAAATGTTGAGTCTGGCTCAAGAAACACTGCTCCGCCTTTATAACTTGTGCTTTGTCCTTGTGCAGGAGATGTTTCATCTGCCATTGCAAAATAATTTGCTTCATATCTTGTTTTATTGACTGGAACCTTTTCTTTTTCTACTTTTTCAGTTTTATTACCGTTTGAAATCATAAGAAAAGACATACATAAACTTGTTATGCACATTATTGGTAATATTATTGTTAATAATATCTTAAATCTTTTCTTCATTCTCGCCCCCTATTAAATGGCTCAATGTAATTGGAATTAGTTTTTACATTTATGCAATAAATATCCGCAATTCATCATTTATCATTCTTCATTCATCACTGTTTTTAAACCCTTCGGGTTTTGTTCCTGCGGAAAGCGAAAACAAGTTTCGCCTTCATTCTTCATTCATCATTAAAAAAACAAATTATTTTTGCTTTCTCTCTTCCTGATACTAGTCTACCCCCCCCCCCCCGATTTTTTGTCAAGCAATTTAAGTTCTTATTTCAAAAATATTGAATAAAAACATTATGTTTTTTACAAACTATCATAAAAAGGAGATAATTATGTTTGATTTAAAATGTAAAAGACAAGGTTGTAAATTCAATCAAAATTGTAACTGCACAGCACACAATGTAAAAGTTGACAACACCACTAAATGTGAAACCTATGAAGACAGTAAAAATCCACAAATGCAACAAGATAAAATACCTCAACCACCAACAAGAAAAAACATCTGTGTTTCTTGTGATGCAAAATGTCTTTTTAATCAAGACCACACCTGCAAAGCCAATGGAATTACAGTAATAACAAATGACTTTGCCCCTGAATGCTGTACATTTCTACCAAAATAAAAAGAGCAATTGCTCTTTTTTTGTTACTTTTTTGTTTAAAAATCAACAACATTGTGCAAAAATTATATATGATAAAATATATTTCTGTAATTGCAAAAATGTCTAGCACTGGAAAAGTTTCACCGCTTTCAATCATTTGGGAAGACGGCAGAGAATTTTCTATTGATAAAATTATTGATTGTCGTCCTAAAGCATCCACAAAAGGCGGTGGAAAGGGTCTTCGCTATACTGTTAAAATTAAAGGTCAAGAAAAGTATTTATTCTTGAACGAATACCTTTGGTTTATCGAATTATAGACCTTTTTGCTAGTTCCAAACACTAATCTCACATCTTTAATCTTATACAATTTCTTTGTCTATTTTTTAATAAATTTATTTTTACCAGCTATCAACTTCTCCTCCAGTTTTCTCTTTACTTAAAGCACCTAAATCACCCTTTATATTCATTTCTGCAAGATGGCTGTCTGTAAGCATAATGCCTTTATTTATAATGGTTCTGCCAAACCTATCTCGCATATGTTCAATTGTTTCTTCAAGCTTGACTAGTTTGTTTCTTTTTGTATTATCTGTGCAAAAATCAAGTTGTTCTTGGTCTGTGAAATCACTTACAGACACACCGAGTCCTCTTATTAACAAACCTCCCCACGAAAAATGCTTTTTAAACAACGAAAAAGCCTCATTTGCTATTTCCGTACTAAGACAAGTGGGTCTATCAAACTTTTTAGTCCTCATAACACTATGTAGGTCATTTGTAGTTATTGTGAGAGAGACCGTTCTCGCAAACTTAAAACCGTCATTTTTCATTCTCGAACAAACACTTTCGCTTAAAAGAGTTAAAAGAGCATAGACATCATCATCTGTTACAATATCCCTATAATAAGTAATGCTATTACCAACAGACTTTATTTCCTCCCTATCCTCATATGCTCTCACAGGGTCTTGGTCTTGCCCCCTTGCATACGCTTGAAGAACCTCACCCCACTTACCTAGTTTACTCACAAGAATTTTTTTGCTGAATGTTGCAAGTTCACCAATGGTTTTTATTGTAAGTTTTTCTAATTTCTCTTTCGTTGCTCTTCCAACATATAAAAGGTCACTTGCTGGAAGTCTCCACACCATTTGCTTAAAATTGTCTTTATCAATAATTGTAACGGCATCCGGCTTTTTTATATCCGAACCAAGTTTTGCAAAAACCTTATTAAAACTTACGCCAATTGAAACGGTAAGTCCAATTTCTTCCTTTACTCTTTTTCTAATTTCTTCCGCTATAAGATACCCATCACCATTGTGTCTTGGAGAAGTTGTAACATCAAGCCACGCCTCATCAATACCAAAGGGTTCAACTTGGTCTGTATAATCAAGATATATCTTTCTTACAGCTCTTGAATACTTTAAATACATATCGTGTCTTGCTGGAACACAGACAATCCCAGGACAAAGTTTTTCAGCTTCAAAAATAGGCATACCTGTTTTAACACCCGCCTTTTTTGCCAGCATATTTTTTGCCAGCACTATACCATGCCTATCCTCTTTCTTCCCACAAACAGCAACAGCTTTACCCTGAAGCTCTGGGTTTAATAGACACTCAACAGACGCATAAAAATTATTCAAATCCGAATGCAATATTGTTCTCATAGTTTTATTATATATCAAACAAATGTTCTAAGCAAGTGTTTTTTACCATTTTTCATATTTGTTTTTAACAAAAATTCATAAAAAAATTAAAAAAGGTTATTTTTTTAGGCTCAAAAGATTTTATTTTTCAAAAATACTATGATATAATACTAGTAAATATGGAGGTTTTACTCATGGAACAATATGTTGCAAATTCTTTTGACAAAAACTATGCAGCCGCTTGGAGTGCTGACCAAGGTGGCTTTTCTTACCAATTGGCACAAAATTTACTTAACTATTTAAGTAGAAATAAAATCGTAGCAAAATCTTGTCTTGATATTTGCTGTGGTACTGGCGAGTTTTTAAGTTACTTTGCAAAAGCTGGTCTTGCTTGTGCCGGTACTGAAGTTGCTAAGAGTATGGTTGAATATTCTCTTGCAAAATACCCAAACATTGCTTTTACCCTTGCAAATAAAATTAACGACATCCCTGTAAAAGGCAAATTCGATATTATCACTTGTAACCACGATGTTATCAATATGCTTGAAAGATTTAGCGAGTGGGAAGCAATGTTTAAAGAAGTTCACTCTACTCTTAACAAAAATGGTATCTTTATGTTTGACTTCTATACTAAGAAGAAACTTGAGAACTGGAACGAAGTTGTGTACGAATCAAGTGAAGCTATGGACCATGTTCGCTCTATCAAAAAAGGTATGGATAACAAGTGCGTAATCGAAGAAATATATTATGTAAAAAATAAAGAAGACCTTTATAATAAAACTTTTGACATTATGGTTGAATCTTATTTTGAAAATGAACAAATTTTTGACGCTCTTAAAAAAGCCGGTTTCAAAACTATAGAAATTTGTGATTTCTCTCTTGAAAAAACATCTAACTATAATGACAGAAATCGTATCCACATCATTGCTAAAAAGTAATTTTTTAAGCCCCTACTTTTGTAGAGGCTTTTTCTTTTCTTCCCCACTTTACTCCACATTAAAAATATATGGTATTGACTTTTTATTCGTTTAGTGATACACTATGCAAACTCAAAACAAGAAAACATTTGAGGAGAAAAGGATTATTATGGAATTTGAAAAATATGCCACAGCATTAACCCTTTACAGCAAACACATTGCTCAACACGAAAAAAATTGTCAACAATTAACAACTGCCAAAATTTTCGCAGAGCTTTGTACTCAAAGAGTTTTAAATGCTAAAGGCAGAGAAAAAACTAAACAAATAAAAATTGCCAAACAAAAACAAGAACAATACGGAGATGTTGTTGAAAATTATAATTCAACATATGAAAAATGTAGAGGTTGTCTACTTCTTGCAACTAAATGTGCACCATCTTCAAAAACAAAACAAGATGTTCTTGACACTCTTACATCTTTAGACTCTAAACATTTAAGTTATAGAGATGTTTGTTCTATTGTTTCTCGTTTCCTTGAAGCAGATATGGCAAATCTTAAAGAAACTGAAGAAGAACCTGCAAATGCATAAAACACAAAAAGACTTTATCTAAATTTGATAAAGTCTTTTTTCTTTTTAAATATTACAAACATCAATCACTACATCATACAGCTTATCCATAGAATTTTGCAAACTTAAATAAAAGCATCTGCCATCATACTTTTCATTATTTTTTCTAATAAGATTAAAGCCGTGCCAATCTTTTTCAATATTTATCAATAAACTCTCAAAATCCATTGCTTCATAACTATTAACTTCTTTATAACAAAGTTCAATCCATACCCCACTTTTCATTTCTTCACGAGTTAGATCATCAATACTGACACCAAATGCAGGCATTTCGTGAGAGTTTTGAGTAACTTCTCTAAGAGTTTGTATTATCAACTCAAACTTATCATCACCCCTTTGAAAAACAACCTCTCTTCCCTCAACAGTTGCAATAATGTTTTGAACATAATCAAAACTATCAATTATTTTTTCAAACTTCATAGCCCCTCCAAAATTTAGTAAATATATTAAACTTAGTAAACATTTTAACAACATTATATAATCCCTTAACAATATTGTCTTCAAAAAATCAAAAATAATTCATCAATAATAAAATATTATGCAAAAAAAATAGGCGATTGCCTATTTTTATCTTTTATCAGCTGTGTAACACATACACATATTTCCCGCTCCTCCGTGAGCCCCAACGATAACGCCAAGATAATCAACTATAAATTCAACATCTTTAAATTTTTCGTCTTTACAAATCAAATCTCTAATAAAATCTGCCTCACTGTAACTATCACCGTGAAGAATGTAAACATACTTGCTTTCAAAATTATAATTTTCTTTAAAAAGCTCAGCCATTCTAACTAACGCTCTTTTTCTTGAAAACACTTTTTGTTTTTGAACAAATTTACCTTCATTATTTACATAAATAATCGGCTTAATATTTAAAACATTTCCCACAAGCGCAACAATCTTTGAACATCTACCACTTCTTGCAAGAGTCTTTAAGTCTTCTGGAGAAAAGTTCAAAACAACTCTTTCCTTTAAGTTTTCTGCATACTCAACAAGTTCTTCAAAAGTTTTGCCCTCTTTCATTTTGTTGTAAACTTCTTTTAGGATAATCGCTTGAGCTCCAGAGCCTGTTAGAGTGTCCACAACATACACCCTATTCCCTCCAAGCGCATTTACTTTTTCAGCGGCATCTTTTGCACATTTATTTGTTCCACTTATTGCACCGTCAAATCCAATATGTAAAACATCCCCATCTTTTACAAGCTCTTTAAAATACTCTTCAAACTCATATTCATTAATCAAACTGGTTTTGAACATATCCCCTTTCTTTATTGCATCATAAAATTGCATTAAGGAAATATCTGCAACATCCTCTTTTTTTGTTTCGTTATATAGTTTGAGCGAAATATGTTTTATCCCCTTTTTATCAAGTTCCTCAAGAGGTATATCACAAGCGTTTTCTGCAGATAGAATAATGTTTTTCATAATAACTCCTTAAAAATAAACTAGAATACTACGCAATCTAGTATTAAAAACCATTTTAAACATTTGTTAATGTTCTGTCAATCAATATATAAAAAAAATTGCAAAACTAAAAACTATATGATAAAATATTATTAATAGGAAACATTTTTTATGAATAATGAAACTTATAAAAATTTATTAAAAAACTACAAACTTCCTCGCATAAGTGAAATTCCCGACCTAGAACTTTATATGGACCAAGTTCTAATTTATGTCAAGAAGTATTTTTCCGTATTCCCTTACGAATCAGAAAGTAGCTTTATTACACCATCTATGATAAACAACTATGTCAAAAGCGGACTTATGCCGGCCCCTATCGGCAAAAAATACACCAGAAGACATATTGCATACATTTTATCCATCTTCTTTTTAAAACAAATATTTTCGCTTGAAGAAGTCAAGATTTTTATGGCTATTGAGATAAAAAACAGCAATGAAAAAAGTGCATATGAACACTTTTGTGACAATCTCGAACAAGAACTTAATAATTGTGTTTTTAAAGATAATCCAATAAAAAAAGCTGTTGAAAGTGAAACAAACTCAACCCTTCACCACGCCGCATTATCTATTGCAAATAAACTATATGCTCAATCACTAATAAAACTTCAATTAAAATCAAAAATTAATAAGCAATAAAAAAACTATTAGAACCACTCTAATAGTTTTTTATTTGTAATTTTTATTATTATTTATTATCTTTTTTACATCTTAGTTATTAAAACATATAACTATCTTTTTTCTCAACCTGATTTTTTACAACTTTAATGCCTCGCTTTTTAAACTCTTTGTCCACTATTTTTTCGAGTTTTTTAACAGCTTTATCCATATCATCTGTATAAATAACATAGTCGTAGTGCTTTCGTTGAGCATTTTCATAATCGACTCTATCAAAAAGCCTGATGGCAATTGTTTGTTCGTTTTCTCCCCTCTCTCTAAGTCTATCAAACAATATACCACGATTTTTTACAGTAACATATACACCAACAATGTCTATGTCTCTTTTTCTCATTTCCTTATAACTGTCAACATCAATATCCTTGATTGCAACACAACCATCTTTGATTGCATTTTCATAAGAATCAAGACCTGTACCATAATATTGTTGGTCTTTATGAACTTTATTATATTCTAAGAAAAAGTTTTCCTTAATTTTTTCTTCAAATTGACTTTTTGTTAGATAAATATATGTTCCATTAACTTCTTTTTTTCTTAATTTTCTAGTTGTATATGATTGAATTTTCCTCACATTTGGAAATCTTTCAATAACACTATAAAGTAATGGTGTTTTTCCTGAACCAGATGGCCCTGACATTATAATAAACATATTTACTCCTTTGTTAGTTCTTCAAATTCTTTTAATAGTGACTTATAAAGCTCAAATGCACCTTGTAATGTTTGTTTCTTGGTTAAATCCACACCAACAGTCTTTAAAAGTTCTACTGGAGGTATACTACTTCCTGCAGATAAAAAGTTTTTGTATTTTTTCAAATACTCTTTATCCCCTTTTAAAATGTTTTGAGCGATTGTACAAGCAGAAATAAAGCCTGTAGAATACTTATAAACATAATATGGTCTATAAAAGTGAGGAATCCTGCTCCATTCGTAGCAAGAATATTCTGTAGCCTTTGCAACATCTCCAAAATAAGAAGCTTGCAATTCTTTGTATTTTTCGTTTAAATCCTCTACCAAAATAGGTTTCTTTTGCTCAACTGTCGTATACACATAATGTTCAAACTCGCTAAACATTGTTTGCCTGTATAAAGTTGTATAAAAATTGCTCAAAAGTTGGTGCACAAAATACAACTTTTCTTGCTTTTCTTTTGCATTATTAAGCATAAAGTTAACAAGTAAAATCTCATTTACTATAGATGCAACTTCACAAGCAAAAATACTTGAATCGCTTTTTGTAATTGGCTGAGTATTGTCTGTATAATAGCTATGCATTGCGTGACCAAGCTCGTGAGCCAATGTTGAAACGCTTGAAAATTCATCTGTGTGGTTAAGAAGCACATATGGATGATATCCATATACGCCCACGCAGAAACCACCACTGGTTTTTGCTGGCTTTTCATAAACATCAATCCAACCCCCAGCTATTGCCTTTTCCAAAACGCTGGTATAATCTTTGCCCATAATTTGAAGAGCTTCTAGAACAATTTTTGTGGCCTCTTCATAGGTGTATTTCTTATCTACTTTACCCATTTCTAGATAGTTGTCATAATAATAAAAATCTTTTATTCCTAAAGCTTTTTTCTTAACCCTTTCAAACTCATAAAATAATGGAATATTCTCTCTTACCGTTTCAATAAGTGTTTTAAGCACTTTGGGAGAGGTTTTATCATTATTACAACATCTATCAAGAACAGACTTATACTTTTTAATGTTGGTAAAAAACATTGTCTCTTGCACATCATTTAAGTAAAGCCCACCAAGTGTATAGTTAAAGTCCGCAAAAGCTTTATGCATCATATTATATGCCTGTTTTCTAACTTTTGCATCCTCATCTCTAATTAGCACCGAATATGTTGCGTGAGTTAATTTTACTTTTCCATTTTTTGTTTTAATGTCACCAAACTTCAAGTCTATATCATTAAAATTATCAAAAGTTTCACCAAAGCCACCAAATGATGCATTTTTATTAAGAACAGCAGATATTTTTTCGTTCAAAATATGCTTCTTGTCTTTCACTATATCTTCAAGCATTATATTATATTCTTCAAAATCTTTCTGTTTAGAAAACTCTAGTAAAACCTCTTTCTTATTTGAAGAAATCTCAGGAGTAATAAAGCTTAATTTTGGAGCAATTTCTTGTGCAAAAATTTGATACTCACTCTCAATTTTTCTAGAAAATAAATCTTTTCCATCAAGAGACTTTCTTAAAAATAAATAACAACCAAACCTGGTTTCCAACTCTTCTAGTTCCTTTGCCTCTTTTAAGTAAGAAAGTAGTCCTTGTCTTGTTTTCAATTTGCCTTTATAATTTAGCATACCTATTTGAATGGTTTTAATTTTTTCAAAATCGGCATATACTTCATCTTCTGTTTTATATAAATCTCTTAAGTCCCAATCTGTTTTAATTTTATTCATATTTATCTCCTATATTAATTATAACCAAAACAATCATAAAAGACAAACAATTTTAAGCATAAAAAAAATCAGGCTTTCGCCTGATTTATCTGTTTTACACTTTTTTGGTTTTTACATTTGAATCTTTTGAGAAAAGTCTTGTTCTTCTCATAATAAGTTGAATAAGCATCCATACACCAGCAAGACCAACAATTGCATAAAGAATTCTTGTAACTATTCCAACGCCAAAAATCCAAGTCACTAAGTTCCAAGAGAATACGCCAACTAAAAACCAGTTAACACATCCAAAAATCATTATTGATAAAGCCACAATATTTGCAATTATCATATATTTCCCCTCCTCTAGTTTAGTTAAAAATAGTATGTAACTCAAATAAAAAAACTATACAAAAAAGATTTTGTTTTAAAAAAAAGCACAAAAAAAACAGTAACGAAAGTTACTGTTTTGATTTTGATTAAATAGTTCCATTATAAATAGAGTTTATAACAAGGAATGCAACGCAAAGAACAAGAATTGTGATAGAAATAGCAATTGTCCATTTCTTAATCTTGCCTTGTAAAGATTCACCTTTATTTCTGTTATAGAAAGTATCAGCTTGACCAGTGATAGCGTTAGTACCACCTTCAGCATCACTCTTTTGACATAATGAAGCAATAATTAAAAAGATTGCACAAGCACAAATCAAGCAGGCTAAAACAATTTTAATAATAGGGAAAGATTTAACAATCCATTCAGCTCTCGCAGTGTCTTCACTTGCCATAAGGTTAACTATATTGATAAAATTTTGATTCATAATCTCCTCCAAAAACGCCAGTATTATAGCACATATACACTATTTGTGCAAGCACTTTTATACTATTTATAATACAAAATAAACCACAGCCATTGCAATAAGAGCAATTATCATAACAACAAAGGCTATTTTAGTAAGAGTTTTGTTTCCACCAATCCATTTGCCACCATTTTTTCCGTCAAGGAACAAAATCATACAAAAGAAAGCAAACAAACTAACATATAGAATAGTCAACTTCTTTTCTTGAGTTGTTTGTGCAAGTAGCAGATTAAAATTAAAAATTAGATACTGCATAACTCTTCCTTTAGTTTTTTCTTAAATTTTAGCACGAAGCAGTAGTTTTGTCAATATCTAACAAGTTCTAGCTGTTGCAAATTTTGGCAAATTCATTAGGGTCTTTACTAGCCCCACCAACTAAAAGTCCATCAACACTCTCTAGTGCAAGAATTTCTTCCGCATTAGAAACTTTAACGCTTCCGCCATAAAGCACTTCAGGCATATAACCTATAACCTTTCTTGCTTCCTCTTTAATTACTTTTGTGACAGGTTCAATGTCTTCAGTTTTCATTGTTTTTCCTGTTCCAATAGCCCAAACTGGTTCAAAAGCAATTATCAATTTCTCTCCAGCATCAACTCCATCAAGAAGAACTTCAATTTGCTTTTTGATATTTTCTTCAAATCCATCTCCGCCATCATCAGCAAGACAAACAATAACCGCCAAACCTTCCTTATGAGCCTGTTTAATTTTTTTATTAACAATCTCATCAGTTTCACCATAGTATCTTCTTCTTTCACTATGGCCAAGAATTACCATATCTGCCCCAGCACTCTTGAGCATTTTAGCACTTACTTCACCAGTATAAGCACCCTCTTCCTCATCTGCACAGTTTTGAGCACCCACAAAAATATCAGTGTCTTCCAAAAGTTCTTCCATTGGCTTAATACCAACAAAACTTGGACAAACTGCAATATTATGTTTACTTTCTGCAACTAAAGACTTAAACTCTTCAGCATATTCCTCAACTTCTTCAATGGTTTTAAACATTTTAAAGTTTGCAACAACCCACTTTCTCATAGCCAACTCCTTATTTATCCTCAAGCATCTCAACGCCAGGAAGAACAGCACCTTCCAAGAACTTCAATGTTGCTCCACCACCAGTTGAAAGGTGAGTAACTTTTGAAGCGTAACCAAGTTCTGTAATAGCAGCAACACTATCACCACCGCCTACAACACTTACAGCATCACTCTTAGCAACAGCTTTTGCAATTTTCTTAGTTCCTTTTTGGAATTTTTTGAACTCATAAACACCTAAAGGTCCATTCCAAACAATAGTTTTTGCTTTCTTGATTTCTTTAGCAAACAACTTTCTTGTCTTGTTTCCAATATCCATACCTTGGAAACCATCAGGAATATTGAAAGCATCAACTTGTTTAGCTTTTGCATCTGGAGAAAACTCATTTGCAATCACCACATCAACAGGAAGAACAACTTTTACATTAAGTTTTTCAGCTTCTTCTAAAATGCTTTTTGCAACATTAATTTTATCTTCTTCGTATCTGCTCATACCAAGCTTTCCGCCAAGAGCAGCAATAAAGGTGTACGCCATTGCACCACCAATTAAAAAGACATTTGCCTTTTTTAAAAGTTTAGCAATAACACCAATCTTGTCACTAATCTTAGCACCACCAAGAACAACAACAAATGGAGGTTCTGCGCCATCCACAGCTTTAGATAAAGAAACAATTTCTTTACTCATTAAAAATCCTGCAACTGCTGGTAAATGACGAGCAATGCCTGCGGTTGAAGCGTGTGCTCTATGCGCAGTACCGAATGCATCATTTACATAAATATCAGCAAGGTTTGCTAGGTCTTTAGCAAAGTTGTCATCATTCTCCTCTTCTTCTTTATAGAAGCGAATATTTTCAAGCATAACAATTTCGCCATTCTCCATTTCACCAGTAAGTTTCTTTGCACTTTCACCAATAGCATCACTAGCAAGTTTAACCGGAACACCTAAGATTTCTTGTAATCTTTTTGCCACTGGAGCAAGAGAAAATTTTGGATTAAACATTCCCTTTGGTCTACCCAAGTGAGAGCACAAGATAACTTTAGCTCCTTGGTGAACTAAATAATTAATTGTAGGCACTGCAGCCATAATTCTTGTATCGTCTAAAATTTTATTACTTTCGTCCATAGGGACATTGAAGTCTACACGGACAAAAACTTTTTTGCCAACAACTTCTATATCTTTAAATGTTTTTTTATTCATTATAATTACACCTCACACAAAAATTTCTTTTGTACTTATATTTTATCAAAAACCAAAATGTATTGTCAAACAACTTATATATTTAGTAATATATAATTTGCCTTTTCAGTTTTTTTTTGCTTAATTATTAAAAATTTCTCTTAAAATTTGTTTTACTGCATCAATTCTTTCTTCTTTTAAGAGCTTTGCCCTAGTTTCAGGAGCGACTTTAATCTTCTTTAAATAAAATGCGATATGAGTTCTCATATTCAAAACAACAAACTTTTCGCTATAATGTTTTAAGAGGTAATCAATATGAAAAAAGATATCTTGAAGCTTGTTTGTTGGCATTTTATTTTCTAATATTTCCGCAAAAACTTCAGGTCTTCCAAGAGCCCCTCTTGCAATCATAACCCCGTCAGCATTTGTTACTTTTAAAATGTTTTCGTAACTTTCTCTATCAACACAATCGCCACTTACAATCACAGGTATAGACACTGCTTCTTTAACAGCTTTTGCAATCATTAAATCCGCCTTTCCGCTATAACCTTGAACCTTTGTTCTTGCGTGTATTGTAATAGCACTTGCCCCTGCCTTTTCCATAGCTTTTGCAAACTCTACGGCATTAATAGAATTTTCATCAATTCCACTTCTAAACTTAACAGTAATTGGTCTGTCAGTAGCTCTTACACAAGCTTTTACAATTTCACTAGCCTTATCAATATCCGCCATAAGTGCAGAGCCTTCCCCATTACCATAAATCTTAGGCGCAGGACACCCCATATTTATATCAATAATATCAAATTTTTCTAAGCAAGGAAGTTTAATCGCTTCATAAAAAACTTCTGGCTCACTTCCAAAAAGTTGAACAGCACAAGGCTCTTCATTTTTTGCAGTAATAAGTAAATCTTCAGTTTTTTTGTTACCATATGTTAGAGCTTTCGCACTCACCATTTCAGTAAAAGTAAGCCCTGCACCATATTTTTTTGCAAGACATCTAAAACCAACATCACTATAACCCGCAATTGGTGCAAGCATTAGATTGTTTTTTAATTCTACATTTTTAATTATTAGTTTTTTCATAAATATATTATAACAAATTAGTTATAACAATGAAACATTTTTAATGTTTTTTTTGCTTAATTTTGAATATTTTACAAGAAATATCCTTTCCTTTGTACAAAATAGCCACAAAAAAGAAATAAATTGCAACCACAAGCATTATTGTTAAGAAAAACGCCAAGTAATAATTCATAAGATTAACGAATATTTCAAACAGATACTTAGAAAAATAAATACATAAACTTATTACTAAAACAGCTAATATTTTTAAGTCTTGTTTTACTATTCCCTGTTTTTTAAGCACAATTAAGTTTATTATTAAAGCAACTAAATAACAAGTAACTGTCGAGACTTCCGCCCCTAAAATACCAACACTAGAAATCCTTATAACTGTTAAATTAAGAATCACTTTTACAACACCAGCAAAAGCCAATGATAGCAATGGTATTTTAAATTTCCCAATGCCTTGTAAAAGCCCTGTTGAAACCTGTAAAAGTGCCAAATAAAAAACACCAACGCTTGCAATTTCTAAAAGATTTGTCGCTATTTTTATTTGTTCAAAAGTTAAACTTTTTCCATACAACAATCTAATGATTTGCTCTGCAAAAGTAAAACAACCAACTGCAGACGGAAGAGCAAAAATAACAGTAAGTAAAACAGCTTTATTACTTGCTTGAACCACCCCTTCTTTATCCCCTTTACTAAGCCTTGCAGAAACGCAAGGAAGAACTGCAGTTGCCACAGAAAGAGATAAAACTACAGGCATATTAATAATAGACCCAACTGTTCCTGTTTGAAGCCCAAACAAAGAAGTTGCATAAGATTCACTATACCCCTGACCTTTTAAAATATTTATAACAACCAAACTATCTATAAGCATAGTTAACGGCATAATAAGTCCGCCAAGAGTAACAAAAAGAGAAAGTGATAAAATCTGTTTTGCTGTACTTTTTACAGAAAGAATTTCCCCTTGATTTTGCAACAACATTCGGTTTTGTTTTTTTCTTTTTATTATGTATGATAAAAATAAATACAAAAGGGCAACTAACTCACTTATTGAAACGCCTATAAGAGCCCCCAAAACCCCATATGAAACACCTTTTTTAATTAAATAACCCGCAAATAGCAAACCAAAAGCCATTTTTATAATTTGTTCAATAAATCCAGAAATAGCTGACGGAGTCATACATTGAAAGCCTTGAAAATAGCCCCTAAAGCCAGAAATTAATCCCACAAGAACAATTGCAGGAGCTAAACCATAGTAACAGATTTTTGCACCATAATTACCTTGAAATTTAGCAAAAACACCTGCAAATACAACCACAATTAAAGTACATAAAACAGAAAAACAAACAAGCAGTAAAAAGGAAACTTTAAGTATCCTATTTGCTTGTTTGTAATTGTTTTTTGCAATATTTTCACTTATCAATTTTGAAATACTAGACGGTATTCCACTACTTGAAATTGTAAGCATAAGAGTATAAAGAGGAAACACCATTTGATAAAGTCCCATCCCCTCTGCACCAACAATACTCGTAAGTGGAATTCTATAAACAGCTCCAACAATTTTTGAAATTAATCCAAACAGCATTAAAACAAAAGCCCCCGAAGCAAATCCGCCAGTTTTTTTCATATTACTAGTATAATCTAAATAATAGAAATTAAACCACTTGTTCAAAAGTTATATCAAAAGAAATAGTTGACGATTCAAGCTTGTTTCCAGCCTTTCCAGAAAGCCAAATAAGAAAAGTATATTCTTCCTTATCTTCACTTGCAGGCACTGTTGCAAGCTCAATTTTGTCCCCAGCAAGAGATTTTGTGCTGTCATCAATTCCTTTTATTGCAACCATTATATTTTCCCTTTCTTTTGCAATATCTTCAGCACTTTCTTTTTCGTTTTCTATTTTTATATTTTGAATAGAAACTTTTGCCCCCTCTGGCGCATAGAGCTTAAATTTTGCATACTGCCCCTCACTGCCTTGCTTATCTGTAATGGTTGTTGGTATGCTAGTTAAAGAATCCTCTTCACCTGTTGCAGGCTTTAGCCCAAGTTTCATTTGTGAAAGTTTTAACTCATCAAGAGTTTTTTCTCCATCACTTGCAAAAACTTGAATATTTCGAGCAACTGTCACCTTTGGATTTTTAACCTTAATAACCTCGTCTTTGTAAACAAATGCAGAAAAACAAGCACCTATAACAATAAAGGTCAACGCACTAAGAATTGTACAGACGGTCATTGCAATATTTTTTCTTTTCATAAAAAAAGCCTCCTTTCTAGCAATTATTTACTAGTAAGAAGACTTTATACATTAATTTTTCCAACAGCTCTTATATCATTAGATATTTTAAAACTGAAATAGAAAGCAGAAATCATAAGAACAAATAGCCCCACAAAGGTAACAATACCATATGGAGTTCTAAAAAAGGATATAATTCCTCCAAGAACAAAAGCTGTTTTCACCCTTACCCCAATAATGTTTTCAAAAGCTACAGAACCCGGGTCACAAGTAAGGACATTTGTCCCTTTTGTAATATATTCAATCTCTCCCTTATCGTTAATAATAGTATCAACTATTCTGTGGGTTACAGTTTCTCCATCGCTTTGACGAATAAAGGTTATATCTCTTCCAATATACACCTCATCTCTAGAAGTTACCTTTTTTATTATTATACAGTCACCCTTGTCAAAATCTTGCTTCATACTGTGGGATGCAACCATATAAACAATATAACCAAAAAAGTTATGTCCTTCTCTAGGATTAATAATGATAAGTGAAAAGAACACAAAAATTGGAACAAGTATAAGAACTAAAACCCAAACCGCCATACGAGCAAAAGCTTTTGTAATTCTTTTTTTCCTAAGTTTTTTATAACTTTCAAGCTCGTCATAGTTGTCAATTTGACTCTTTTTAAGAGCAGCAATTGGCTTATCTTGGTCAGCAAAAACAACAGGTTGCAATTGCGACCTATGTTCTTCACCTTTTATTTTTTTACTAAAAAGATTAGCCAATATCTTTACCTCATAATAATATTATAACTTTTCACCCCAATTTGTCAAACAAGAAACGCAGTCAAATAAAATTCTTTTTTATTATATATAAAAACAAATAAGAAAGCATTTCAAAACTGCTTTATTAAAATTAATCCTCATTTTTTATCAATTATACACAACGAATAAAAAAAACGAGGGATTAACCTCGTTTTTTATTATGCTATTTTAGTTTGCTTTTTAGGCAATGCAACATACTCCTTTTCTTCAAGTATCACATTTTGTAGATAAGAAGTATCTATTTGATAAGAATTACCGTTTCCTAGAGTCTCAATTTCTACACCGCTTATCTTTTCACTGTTTGGTGCAAAAGTCAACCCAACTGCAGATTTATACTGCTCGAGCGTATAGCCGTAGTTAACAGTTAAAATTCCACCACTACTACTACTATAAAAATACCAGCATTGTCCCCTACCGTTTGGCACACTTTCAGCATTTGCAACATCTGTATATATTACCAACTCGCTTGAACAATATGAAAATGGTGCCATATAAGGATTGTCCGCCACAATTGTCTCGACAGTGTTTGGTATATAAATGCTTTCAAGTCCTGTGCAATTATTAAACGCCCTCCTCTCTATACTAGTTACACTATTACCTATTATTACTCTTGTTAAGCCTATGCAATTATGAAATGAACCTTCTCCTATACTTACTACACTGTCATCTATTATTAAACTTGTTAATCCCTCACAATCACTAAATGACAAATATCCTATACTTGTTACACTATCTGGTATTGTCAAACTTCCGGTTAATCCACTGCAAGAAGAGAATGCATAATCACCTATACTCATTACACCATCCGGAATTACTAAATTTCCTGTAAATCCAGAGCAAAGAGCAAATGTATATTCCTTTATATTCGTTACATTGTTAGAAATCGATAATGTTCCCGTCATCCCCATGCAATTATAAAATGCATATGAACCTATACTTGTTAAATTATTTGGAATTGTCAAACCTCCGGTTAATCCACTACAACCAGCGAATGCAGAATTTCCTATACTTGTTAAATTATTTGGAATTGTCAAACCTCCAGTTAATCCACTACAACCAGCGAATGCAGAATTTCCTATACTTGTTAAATTATTTGGAATTGTCAAACCCCCGGTTAATCCACTGCAATAAGAGAATGCAGAATTACCTATACTTGTTATATTGTTATGAATATTTATACTCTTGATATTACAGTTATAATCACCCAAATCCGTATCAAAACAAGCAATAGGAACTTCTGTTATCTCACTTGAAAATGTTATATTTACCGAACCACAAGAATTAAATTTTCCTTTGAATGCAAAATCTGCAATTGTTGTTACTGTTTTTCCATCATACTCTCTTGGCATTACAAGATTAAACTCTGTACCACTATAAGAGACTGCACTGTTTTTAGTTATTTTATATCCGTCAGCACCATCTGTTGTAAATGTAAACAAACTTGGGTCTACCGTTCTTGTATATAAATTTACATCTCCATTAGATAAATCTATAGTATTATTTTTTATTGTTGTTCTTAGTTCACTATCCAAAAAATACCCACAACAAGATTCATAATCAAGAGGCATTTCCTCTTCATAAATAGTATATGTATCGCCTGTCTTTTTCATTGTTTTGGCAGGAGTTGTTGCATCATCTACATAAATATTTATATTTGTCCCTGGGCCAATTACGATTGCACCATCTTCTGCGTAAATATGTAAGTCTTGATCTTCTCCACAACCACTAAAACCGTCTGCGTTGTTTTCGTAATTGAAAGTTCCACCACTTTCAACATAAACAGCACCACCCAAATCAGCAACACAGTTTTCTATTGTTCCGCCGTCAAAATTGAATGTTCCTCCATTTGCAACATAAACAGCTCCACCATTTGTTGCACTGCAGTTTTTAATCTTTCCGCCAGTCATTGTAAAGGTTGCACCTTCTCCAACATAGATAGCTCCACCATTATTTCCAACGCTATTAGAAATTGTTCCGCCCGCCATATTAAAAACAGCATTCTCTTCGAGAACAATTTGGCTTGAATACGCAAACGCATTAACATTGCTATAATTATTTGAAGCAAAAGAAAAGCCTAGGCACATTATACCCAGTGCAAATACAAAACTTAAAATTGCTTTTAGTTTTTTCATTCCTTTTTTCCGCCTTTTTCTTTAGTTTAAACCTTTACACATATTATTATATATAATATTTTCAAAATCTCCAAATAAAATTAAACACTATTTTAATTTTTTTTTATTTTCTCCTCTATGCAACTTTTCCTAGTATAAAGACATTATATTTTGAAAAGCTACGCTTTTAGTTCCTACGGAAGACAAAACTCTGTTTTGTGATTCATCATTACTATACCCCAAGCGGAGCAACTTTATATTTGAAAAGCTTCGCTTTTAGTTCCTACGGAAAGCGAAAACAAGTTTCGCCTTCATTCATCATTTTTCATTCATCATTGCCTAGTCTACCCCCCCCCAAAAAAAATTTTTTATCAAGCGAATTAAGTTGGCGTTTTTAATGTTTTTAATTTTTACCTTTATAAAAAATGCACAAAAAAAACACTGGCGAACCAGTGTTTTGATTTTAAAAACTAATTAGCTTTCTTTTGGTCTTTTGCAACCTTCCAGCAAAAGATACATACATATACAGCCAATGCAACAATAACTGCAGAAAGAACAATTGATACCCAGTCAGCCTTCATTACAACTAAGCAAACAACAGCAACTGCCAAACATACAAAAATTGAAACAAGACTTAAAATTAAACCTTTTTTAGAAATATCCATAAATGTTATCTCCTTTCTTAAACTGTATATATTTTAACATATATTTTATGTAAATACTAGACCTTTTTTGAAAAAAGTTTATATTTTTATAAGGTTTAATATCGCTTTTGATATGTCATTTTGCTTAGAATCGCCCATTTTATCAAACTCTGACATTCTTTCTTGATATTTCTTAATGATTTCAACCATTTTTTCATCTCTAATTCTTGAGTTTTTATAAACCAAAATATAAAGAACCGAACCAAAATTTATAAGATCACTTTTATGGTCACACCCTTCAATAAACTCGATTGAGCTTTGTAAAAATGCATCTTCATCAAAATCGTATAAATGTGTTTTTAAATTCAAATCAATAAGCATATACTCCATATCTAAATCAAAATCCTTAGGCACAGTCATAAGCTCAGTTATTGCAGTAATTCTTCTTTTTTCTTCTTTTGACAGGTCTTCTTTACCAAGATACGCATCATGTATTTCCGCTAAAATGTACTTATATTTATCTTTTAATTTTCCTTTAGTTTCATAGTCAAATTCTAAAAACTTCTTTTTGTTTTGTTCAAAGTCACCCTCGAGCATTTGGGAAATCTTTAAATCAATCCCCTCAATTCCCCTAACTTCTTTCAAAAGTTTCTTTCTTTGCCTTTCTTCTGCTTGTTTATACCTAAACCTTTTGTAAAGTTTTTTACCGTGCTCTGTATTCTCATAATTAATTCTACTAAAAGTTAAAAAAGCAACATAAGCAAGAATAATTAAGGATAAAACAATTATTCCAACATAACTATCCAAAAACGCCCAAAAGAAACCAACAACAGCAACTTTTTCCACCTGCTTACCAATTATGCAAACCTGCTTAATTGTTTTTGTTTCACCGTTTCTTAGCTTTATAACAACATCCTCTCCAGCCATTGAAACAAGTTTACCGCTTCCCTCTTCAGTATTGGTTGAAAAACAAATAATATCCCCAGCCTTTGCTGTATTTATGTTTTTATAAGGCTTTATAATTATTAAATCACAAGATGAAGCATTATAATGATTTTCAACATTAAATTCTGCAGTACAATAAGTGTTTAACCCCTCAGGATACAAATCTGTTGCAAAATTAAAAATATACGAAATAAAAAGCAATGCAAATAAAACCACCAAAAAAACAGTTCTTAAGACTATTTTATGTGGTTTCTCTTTTGCTTGAGTTTCCATATTTGGATTATCAAGCAAAGAATTATTTACTATTGCTCTCCTTTCTTTTTTATTCATTTCTTTTCCTTTTGTTATGATAAATCTATCAAAAGCAAAGTTCTACTTGCATCAATATTTACTTTTTTATAAACATTTTTGTGGGAAAGAACATTCCTTATGTAATCCTTAAGGACTGTGCCTTTATGATACCCGTGAGTAATAAGCACACCTTTAATAAAGACATCAATCTTGTTCAAGGTGTGCAAAATTTCAGCTTTCGCTTCTTCTAAAGTAAGACCGTGAACATCAAGTTCATAAATCTTACCATATTTAATCTCTAAAAACCCCAATTGTTCGCTCATTACTCACTAACAGATGTTGGATTGCCTCCAGCAAAACCAACAATTCTGCCCTCACTATCAGTAATAGCATCATTTCTCATAAATCTTTGGTCCCAATAAGTATATTTATAATAAACTTTAGCACCATTTTCTTCTGTATATCTTTCATAGAAAGAATTTACTTTGTTGATATATGCAGAACTTGTTTTCTCTCCTAAATAATAGAAAGTCAAATTCTCTTCTTTTTTATCGTGCCAGAATTTTACTGTTACACTTTCAACACCTGTAGGCACAACAATCTTGTAATAGTTACCAAGACGAAGAAGTTCAGTTGCTTCACCAAATGAACTTTGAGCACCTGAGTGATTATCCCCTGTTACATCTTTAAATTGACCATTTGTATAAACAACTCTAATTTTTGCATAAATAGCACTAATATCTGCACTTAAATAAACATTTTGAATTTTTTGTTCGCCATCTTTGATTATTCCAGAACCATAGATATTTCCAGAAGCATCAAAATTTGGGTCTTCGTTAAGCATTAATTGAATATCCGCAATATAGTTACCAAGGACATTAACACAAACAGCAAAAGTATCAGTTGTTACTAATCCTGCCCCATCTTTATGTTTTGCTTGAAGAGTTATATATTCTCTCGCAGACCCCTCACTTTGTTTAGCGTTAATTACAAGTTGTGAAGTTGCGTCATCTACATAAATATCATCAAACACATCTTGATTGTAATCTTTAACAACAACCATTTGACT
This sequence comes from Clostridia bacterium, assembly GCA_017501645.1. Lineage (GTDB taxonomy): Bacteria > Bacillota > Clostridia > Christensenellales > UBA1242 > UMGS2069. The sequence continues at coordinate 40,516 of JAFVWN010000065.1, forward strand.
TAAATTAATATTTTCACTAATAGTTCCCTTTTTTGCTTGAAAATCGAAACGATAATCTCTATCATCAGCATAAATAGTAACTTCATTGGCACTATCTGCTTCTGCATCAATTATTGCAAATGAATTAGGAATGTTTTCTTTTACATTAAGAACAAAACTATCCTTAACCACATCACTTTCTGCTGGCATAACTGAAATAATAGCTTTACCTGTGTTATGATATGAAACTTTATATACATTCTCGTGTTTTGCAACCGTAGCTACTGCGACATTTGAAGATGTTACGACATAATTCAAAAGAGAAGATGTATCAGATTCAATTTTTATATCAAAATTATTTTTGCTAACAGCTGTCAAATAAACATCTTTTTCAAAAAGTTCTTCTTCTGTTGTTGCGTCAACAAGCCTTAAATCATAAACTGTCGTTGTTGAAAGATTACTAAGCATAGAAACAGCTACTAGTGCCGCAATACCAACCAGCAAAAACACAACAACTACAATTATGGCCTTTTTTAATTTTGGACTCATATTCCCCTCTTTATATTTTTTAGATTTCTTTACTATTTTATTTTAGAGCATAAAAAAATTGTTGTCAAATAAAAGTGGGCAAATAAATTATTTATCCCACATTTTTCTTTTAGTTTTTACCTAAATCATACAAAATATTAACTTTTTTCTATTTTCAAGAATAAAAACCTCTTAATTAAATTGTCTTTACAAATAAAAAAGACAATAAAAAAGCGGACTTTCGCCCGCTTTCATTTTTTTTTATTTATGCAAGTTGTGTATAAGTTACATCAATTACTTCAGTAGGTTCTACTGTTGCAGTTGTTGAACCGTTAATGAACCAAGCATAGCTTGAACCATAACTCGCAGTCTTACCCGCACCAAGAGTAAGTCTTATTAATTGACCACCTTGTTGTGTACGGACGAATGTGAAAGTGTCTTCATCTGCAACAATTTCAACATCTGTAGCCTTACAGCTAGAAAGATTTAGAGTTTCAGCACTATTTGAGTTAAGAACACCAATAATAGCACCAATAGCTCTTACTCTCCAAGCATCAGTTGAATCAACAGACTCAGTCTTAAAGCCTGCAGTAATTTTTAAATCATTAACTGTTGAGTTAGTAATAGTTGTTTTTGCAATAGAAACATTTAAGAATGCATCTACATTTTCTGCACCACCAACAGGAGTTGAAATAGAGCCAATTAAACCACCAGCACTAAATACGCCAAGTTCTTCTGTTTCAAAGATTACTCTTTCGTCAGTGTAGTTGAAGTAAACTTCGCCTGAAACAACACAGTTATTAACAGTTAAACCAATTGAACTAACATCTCCTGTGTATCTTGCGATAAGACCACCAAAGAATGTTGCACCATACATCTTTGTTGTATCAACATCTTTGTTTGCATTAACAATTACATTGATGTTTTCCAAAACTGCACCAGCACTAGCTTCACAAACTGCACCTGCAACCATATAAGTTGTAGAGAAGTTCTTTTCTTCCTTAGTATAGTTATATGAAGTAATAGTTGCATTTACATCAACATTAGAAATTACAGCAGTGCCTACTTTGTAAGCAAAACCTGACATATTGATTGAGTCTTTAATAGAAGCAACAACATCAAAGTTAGAAATTGTTGGGATAATGTTTGAAACCTTATCTGTCTTAGCAACGAAACCTGCTGCATAAGTAGATTTTCTTGCATTTACAACATTAGCTCTGTCGTTAGCGTTAAGAATTAAAGCACCTGTAGCTTTGATTTCAACTTTAACAGAAGTCATATCACTAGTTTCTACATCCACAAAACCAGTAATTACACCGGCATTATCGAATACGAAACCGGCAGACATATTAGCCTTAATTACAATATCAACAACAGGAGCATCAAATGCTTTTGTATAAGAAATTGCAGAACCTGCATTGTTTTGATGAACAAAACCTGCAACTGTGTTACCAGAAATAACACCAGAAACTGTAACATCTTTAATAGTTAAACCAGTTTGAGCTGTACCTGTTTGCTCTTTACCAGCATTAACAACAGCACCAGCAATATCTCCACCAAGCATATAGACATCAATACCGGCAACATCAACATTTTCAATTCTGCTGATAAAGCCGTTAGTATAACCTGCACTCTTGATTTCAATGTGTGCAGTGATACCACCAACAACTGTTGGAGTTTCAAGAGTATAATCAATAGAACTTCTAGCTGAAGTATCTACTACTTTGAAGCTCTTAACTTTGCTGTCAACAATTGCAGAGTTATAAGTTGCACCAGCAACACCACCAACAAATGATTTATTGCTGTAAAGAGCAGTTGCTGTAAAATCAACTTCTACCCCACTAATAACTGTCATATCTGTTACTGTAACTTCGTGTTCACCATAGATAGTACCCTTAGTAGAGTCTGCATATCCAACAACACCACCAATGTAAGAACCTTCAAGACCAACATGATTGTTAATAACATTTACATTAACAGCATAGTCACTAACTCTTACAAGGTTACCAGCACCAACAAGACCACCAATACCGTGTCTTGCACCACCAGTGTAGCTGAAACCATTAATTCTTGAAACAACACTAGCTTTCTTAGTAACTGTTCCGTCTTCAGCAGTTTCAATAGCACCAGAAATTGTTGTGTTATAAGCATTACCAACTAAAGCACCAATAGAAACTCTCTTAACTACATCATAAACATCAGTTTCTGGAGCATCAGCAGATGCAAATTGTTCATAAACTTCTGCACCAACAGAAATTTTTGCATTTGCAATGCTTAAATTCTTAATTGTTGCAAAACTTGTGTTTCCAAAGAAACCAAGGTCAAGATAAGCGTTTTTAGAACCATCCTTAGTAACAACTGTTAAAAACTCTTCATAGTTTTCCATATCAACATCAATTGTTAAACCTTTAACAGTGTGGCCGTTACCATCAAATGTACCAGAATAACCAGTATCTTCGTGACCACCAATTGGCTTCCAGTTGTAAGCTGAAATATCAACATCAGCAACGAGCTTTGTATAAGCAGGAGTATCTTGATTTAGAGCATTAGCAATATCAGCAAACTCTTTTAAGTGCTCTGCACTTGCAATGATATATGCATCATCAGCAGAAGTACCTTCTCCTTGCTTATAAACTTTTATAATATAAGTTGTAGTTTTTCTCTTTGAATTTTTAACTACAGCAGTAAGGCCACCATTAACATCACCAGCAGTATATTTACCAGTTAATTGGTCATATACAAGTGGAGACTCAGCAGTGTCCGCATCAAGAGTAACTGTTAGGTTACCATCTGCAGTGCTATAGCCATCAAGTACAGAAACAGCATCACCTGTTCTGTATGCCATACTAATAGTAATATTAGTAGGATCAGGAACTTTATTGCCAACAACAACACTTACGATAGTGTAAATACCTAAAGATAAAGTAGCAACAAGTCCAATAATAAGAGATGAAATTAAACCCTTTTTAGACATAATATTCCTCCTATATATGCATATGCATATTTAAGTTAGTAAAAGTATATCGTAGATAAGGCTTAAAGTCAATACCCATTTTTAAAGAAAATCAAAAAAAGAGCCATTTTTTTAATAAAAAATAGCCCTTTTTGCACTTTTTATGAAGTTTTTTACACCTTTTTCTAGGTTTCTAGTATAAAAACTGCACAACTATAGTTGTTTGTATTCTTACAAGAGAACCAGTATCATCTGTTGTCTTAGAGCGAAGCGTAAGCACTACACTCGCCTTATCATCTTCGTCAAGTTCAATGTTTGTTTCATCTTTTAACTTAAGATAAACACCATCGGCCTTTTCAACAATCTCAAACAAATTATCATTTGAAATCATCACATCAAAATCGGTTAATTCAATCAAGAAATCTCTTGATGAGAAATATCTTACAGATATTTTCTCTTCTAAAGCAGTACCACTCTCAATTTGAACGGTTTGTGTTAATCCGTCTTTTAAAACAAACAAGTTTCCAAATGTTGCAAAACTGCTTTCAATAGAGTCAACAACCTTAAGACCAATACTGTCGCTTAGACCTATCATCTCATCTCCTGCAGAATTAAAAATACTTACAGCAATTGTTGCCTCTCCACTTCTTCCAGTAGAACGAACAGCAAGACTCGACTCATCTAAAATCTCTATAACACTTGGATTTGAACTTGTCATTTTATAAACAAATTCACCATTTTCACAAGACCTATCCCCAGCCTTAAAAGTTCCCTTAAGGTCTAGATATTTTACAAGCCCCGCATTAATGATGCCTTCATTTGCTCCAAGGTCAACTTTTGTTGGATATTCTTTTAATCTAACCTCACAAGAATCTTCCAAAGAGTTAAGTTTAGCTTTTACAATAATTGATGTAAAGTTTGAATCTGTAACTTTGATTGCACCACGCCTAAATTCAAAGCTGTCTTCCAATGTATAGTCTGCTTCAAGTTCATATGATATATAATCTCTTCCAGCTGTTGAAGGATAAACTTTATAATCAAGAAAGGTACTCACTCCATAGTCAACATAAAAAACATCACGCACAAACTCTATGCCTGAAGGTTGTCCCCCTCCTTGTATACCACAACCTGTGAATAAAAGAAGGCTTGCTATGCACACTGATAATAAGCTTAAAATCTTTTTCATTATACCCGCCTATTTCTATTATGTATTAATTATAAACATTTTAGTCTTCAGTTGTCAAACATAATAAAGCATAGTTTTTTATAAATCTTACTTGCAATTGTGTTTTTTTATGTGTACAATTATAAAAATTGGAGCAAATTATGGAAAATAAACGATTAAAACAGAAAATTATCAAAAATATGATAAGAGCTATTAAAGAGTATAATATGATTGAAGAAGGAGACACTATTGCCGTTGGGGTCTCTGGAGGAAAAGACAGCCTTGTGCTTCTTGACTGCCTTGCAACCATTAAAAGTTACAAAAAAGTCAACTTCAATATTATCGCAATAACTATCAACCAAGGATTTCCTGCTGGTAGTTTTGATAAGGTTCAAGAACTTACTCAAAAACTAGATATTCCTTATCATATTTACGATACTGATATTTTTGAAATTATTTTTAATGTTAGAAAAGAAAAAAATCCTTGCAGTTTATGTGCAAAAATGAGAAGGGGTGCTCTTTGTGATAAAGCAAAAGAACTAGGAGCAAACAAAATTGCACTTGGCCACCACGCGGACGATATGGTCGAAACTTTTTTAATGAGTTTCATATACGAGGGCAGGCTTTCAACATTTATGCCAGTAACCCATATGAGCAGGTCTGGAATCACTGCAATTCGCCCAATGATGCTTGTGAGCGAAAAAGATATTGCTTGTTATAGTAGAGACCTACCAATTGTTCACAACCCTTGCCCTGCCGACAAGCACACAACAAGAGAATATGTAAAAGATATTTTGAAAGGAATAAAATCTTCAGTTAAAATAAGTGAAGCAAATATGTTAAACGCCTTAACCCACCCTGAAAGATACAACCTTTTGGACAAAATGAAAGATTCTTCACAAGAAGATTAAATTGATTTTTTCTTTTATTATGAAACCTTACAATTTTAGTTTCTACAAAAACAAAAAAAAAGTTTCGCCTTCATTCATAATTCTTCATTAAAAAAGAGAGACAAAATGTCTCTCTTTTTCTATACCATATCTACTAAAATCATATTTGAGCCAACACCGCCAGCTGTCGTTGATGCCATTTGCACAATCAAGTCGCCTTTTTTAACAATCTTATGCTCGTGAGCTTTTTGCTTTGCCCCAGCAATTAAGCTATCGGTATCACTATAAGTTTTATCCATAACCGGAGTTACGCCCCAACTTAAAGATAATTGATAATAAGTCTTTACATTTGGAGTACAAGCAACAATCTCACAACTAGGTCTACACCTACTTACACTTCTTGCACTGAAACCAGACGCTGTTGCAACAACTATTGCTTTTGCGTGAAGAGCTTTTGATAACTCGCAAGCAGCATAACCAATACTTGCACTAACATTATTATTGTAACCAAAATTATGGATTTCATCATAATTTATAGTTCTTTCACACTCAAGAGCAATTTTTGCCATTGTTTCTACACTAAGAACAGGATATTCTCCCGCAGATGTCTCTCCTGAAAGCATAACAGCACTTGTCCCATCCAGAACAGCATTTGCAATATCGCTAATTTCTGCACGAGTCGGTCTTACATTATGAATCATACTTTCAAGCATTTCAGTTGCTGTAATAACCATTTTCCCAGCGCCAACACATCTTGAAATGAGTTGCTTTTGAATATACGGAATCTTTTCAAACTCAACTTCAACACCAAGGTCACCACGAGCAACCATCACACCGTCCGCCACCGCAATAATCTCATCCATATTTGAAACACCTTTACGGCTTTCAATTTTTGCGATAACCAAGGCTTCTTTTTCATAACCGTTCTTTTTCAAAAACTTTTTAAACTCTAAAACATCACTCGCACAACCAACAAAAGAAGCAGAGAAAATATCAGCCCCCTCTTCTATTCCAAAAAGAATGTCTTTTTTGTCCCCATCACTTAAATAGTTAAGATTCAAATCAACCCCAGGGATATTGATACTCTTATTGTTGCTAAGTTTACCACCAACCAAAATTTTACACAAAACTTCAGTTCCTTGAACGCCTTCCACTTCAAGCTTGATAAGACCATCATTCAAAAGAATAATATCACCTTTCTTTACTAACTTATTGAAAGAAGCAAGTGTTACCGACACTCCTTGTTCATTACCAATAACATTACGAGTTGTTAAAATAAATCTATCACCTTTTTTAATGTTAACAAATCCATTTTGAAATTGTCTTATTCTAATTTCAGGGCCTCTTGTATCAATCATAATTGCAACAGGTTTATTAAGTTCTTCTCTCGCCTCTTTTAAAAGACTAATCAATTGATGATGAGATTCGTGAGTTCCGTGACTCATATTAAATCTTGCAACATTCATTCCCGCAAGAATCATTTGCTTAATTACGCTTTTACTAGCCGAAGATGGGCCAAGGGTACATACAATTTTAGTTCTTCTCATAATAACTCCATTAATATTCTATGAAATATCTATAATAGAATTATACACATATTTTTTCATAAAGTAAAACAAAAAAGCACATCAGTTTATGTGCTTTTTAAAAATTATTTACCTTCTTCAGCAAAATATGGTGTTGGGTCAACAAGTTTGTCCCCTTCATAAAGTTCAAAATGTAGATGAGTGCCGTCTGCCTTTTCTGTTAAGTTCGAACCAACAGTTCCTATTTCTTGACCTTTCTTTACCGTATCTCCCTCACTCACAAGAGCTTCATCACTAAGACACTTATACACACTTTTAAGATTTTTTGAATGACTTATAGTTATAATTAGTCCATCCATCATTGAATGTTCTATCTTTTCAACCTTGCCATCATAAACAGCAAGCACTTTTGTACCCTCACTTGCTTTGTAGTCAACAGCTTGGTGAGTTTGCCAAATCCCAGTAGTATTATCCTCAAGAAGATGGTCTTCTGCATACTCTTTTGCAATTTCGCCATCTTTAATAGGACTTACAAACATAATAACCTCATCATTAACCGTTGGAACTGTCGGGATGATGTCTTCTTGATTAACAGTCTTACCCCCTTCTTCATTCACATAGTTTATTGCAGTAAAACTTATTAATGTTAATGCTAAAACAACACACACAGAAACCGCAAGTGCATATGAATTTCTTTTGAAAAAATGCTTAATTTTTCTTATAAAATTGTTTCCTCTCATAAAAACCTCCATTACTAATTCGAATATTTACATTTTTGCAAATTTTATACATTTTTTTAATAACTACCATAAATTATTGGAGTCCCAATAACTATTTTTTCTCCATCAGCAACCATTTGAACATTAGCCCTCCTCCCTTTTATTCTGTAACTTAAAAGAGTAGACACTCCTTCAACAACACTTTTATTTTCAACCTCATACTTATTAAGAATAACTAGCCCCATTTTTTGAGCAAGTTCATTCATTTTTTGTTTTCCACCAAAAACCATTAAACATTCTCCAACAACTTCACCTTTTGATGTATACTTTAATAAATTTTTCGCCTCAAAATTTTCAACAACAAACCCCAAATCGCTTTCCGCATATGTAATCTCACTCTTTGACGCTTTTATTTTATTAGTTTCTCCTAAAAACACACCCCTAACATCTCCAGATGAAAGACCTAAACAAACAACCATAAATAACACAGGTAAAACAATCAACAAAAATCTTTTCATAAAAAAATCATCCTCTTAGGAAGATGATTGACATTTATATATTTTTTATTCATTTAATAATTTATCCATAAAACCAAACCCAGCAATCAAATGTAATGTCGTTGGAGAAGCAAATAAACAAGGTGTAAGAGCAAAACTTTTTTGCACCCTATATGCATCAAATTTATACTTTTTTAAAACATTAACAGGATGGTTTATCGTAGATGTTACGAAAAATATCTTATTTAAACATTTTTTCAGCACTGTTTTTATATATGGAATATAATTATTTGCAACTTTAGTTATTTCTTTATTATCAATAATTAGGCTGGCTCCGTCTATTCTTCTTAAAGCTTCTGTTGGCGAAATTTTTAAAAGTTTTGAAACTGCATCTATATGCTTATTGACATTTACCTCTCTTCCAAAAGTATAATTATCAAAAAATGAAGTATACGAATTAACATTAAGCTTTAATGCTATTGTATACAATTCTAGAAAGTCCGCACTCACACATTGAGACTGCATAAGTGATGCAAGTTGATAATCACCTCCGCAAAAACCTCTTGTTTGATTGTAAAAACTCATTGCCTGCCCCAAACGAATAAGCACCCAAGTATTAGTTCTCCACTTTTGAATTTTTGTTTGAGGCTTTTTATTTACATAGTTACTAAGAGTTTGTTTCAAAAAGTTTTTCATTCTTTGGCAAATAGTCTTTTTAAAAACCATTTCTGCAACAATATCATCAAATAAAGAAATATACTTCCCTGTTATATAATAAGTTTGCAAATTAACAAAATCTGTTTTTTGCTCGAACACATAGATTTCTATTGGGCATTCTGTTACATAAATATTAAACAGAACCCCATCAAACAATCTTGCGAATTTAGAAAAGGTTATGTCAATAAAATTATCAAAAGCAACAACTATAAGCTGACAACCAAGCGAAAAACTATAATATTTACAAATACTCACAAGTTCTTCCCCACCAACAGCAACAACCAATTCTTGCCCATAGTCTTGTAAAGTTTCCGCAATGCAAATTTTTGCTTTTTCATTGATTATTACTTTGTTGATTTCTTTATGTTGCATTTTTACTTTTTGTAATATATTTCCTAAAAACGCATAATCATTATCCGCCACAATAAGAATTTTATTATGCTTTCCAAAGCATAAACTGTCAATCAATTTTTCTTCTGCGTTTTTTCCAACAATAATTTTTTGCGTTTGCAAATAATGCTCCTCTTCGCAATCACACATCATTTTTTCTTGCTCATAATTTTCCATAACAAAAAAATAGCACATAAATATATCTTATATCTATGTGCTATATATCGAATAATTAATCTTTATAATATTTTTTGTAGATTTCACCAGTTTCTTCTTGCAAAACTTCTTGAATAGGTACAGTTTCTTCTTGCAAAACTTCTTGAACAGGTACTGTTTCTTCTTGTTGAATTCCTTCAGCAGAAAGAGTATTTTCCTGAAGGGGTTCTGGAGAAGGAACAGATTCTTGTTGTTTCATTGCAAGTTTAGCTTCTTTTTTAGCTTTTGAAATCTTAACAAGATTATCAATAGTTGTAAGCGTAAAGCCTTGAATAATATTAAAGTAATAAGTTAAAAATCTCCAAGCCAAAAGTCCCCAAACAACATTATGACCAAGAAGTGAAGAAATTCCAAATAATGAAATAAATGAAATTTCCATCATTCCAGTACCTCCAGGAAGAGGCATTACAACTGATGCCATTTGGCAAATGATAGATTTAGTAATACAAATAATAACAAGCATAAAGCCCGTTGGTGCAACATTACCCGGAGCGAGAGCCATTACTATCATATATGGCATTCCAAACAAAGCAAGCATTTCAACCAAACACAAGAACGCACATATAAACATTGTTCCCAAGTTCTTTCTCAAATATCTAATTGATGATTGATATTCAAGAACTGTACTCATAATTTTATTGTAACTCTTTCTATAATCTTTGACAATTCTAAGCTTGTAACCAAATCTAACAATTTTTCTTACAAGCGAACGCCCAACTATTTTACCACTGCCAATAAGTGTATAAACAACACTTACAAGAGCAGTAAAAATCAAACCTATGTACGCAAGAATTTTAAACAATGTTAAAAGTAAATTATTAAGATTTGAAGGTCTTGGAATATGCGGAGCCGCAAAAACCAAGAAACAGAATATTAAAATTGAATATACCATTGTATAAAGTATAAACTTAATAAGCGGTATACTTGTTGCAACACCAGGAGCGACCCCACCTTTTGCAAGCGACAATATTTGAGCAGGCTCTCCACCTACAGAGAACGGAGTAATATCATCAAAATATCTTCCTGTCACACTCGTTTTATAGGCAAGCCCCATTCTGCTTTTTCCTGTAGTCTTCTTAATAAGAGTATTAAGAATAAGCGTATCTGCCAAGAAATACAAAACAACAAGTCCCAAAGCCCCAGCAAGCCACCATAATTTTTTACCTTGCTCAGCAACTATTTTAGAAAGCGAGAAATTCTCTGTATCTTTAAGAAGTGAATTAATGATAAAAAATAAGACAACAAGGTTAATTGCTAAGAATATAAGGTTTGTTATTACACTCTTTTTCTTCTTTTTTGGTTTTTCGTTTTCAATAGCTTCTTGTAATTTATCTCTTACAACATCATCATCAATAAGCGTTTCACCTATAGGAGACTCAAAAATTGAAAGTTGCCCTTCACTAACTTGAAGAGAGATGTCTTCACTAAAAACTTCTTCACTTCTTTCAGTTTCTTTTGCAGAAAAATTATGCACCGATTCTTTCGGTACATTTGGCATTCTCAACTGTTCATTTTCTTGAAGTTTTTTATCTTTTTTCAAATCGTCACCAACAGATAAATTTTTCTTTATATTTATAATATAAGACAAAACCCTATTCAAGTCAATTAAAAGCAAAAAAAATAATTGTTCCAAAAAGATATTTTATATATTTTTTACAACAAAAACATCCTTTTGCCTCAACAACAACCTTTTTTACAAACAAAAAAGGAAGCTTTTTTGCTTCCTTATAAATTAATTATTTTCACCATTTGAATCATCATCAAAGTATTTTCCAGAAGCAATAAGCGCTTCAAGTTCTTTAACTTCATCTGCGTATCTGTTTTTTTCGTGAGATAGATAATCTCTAAGTTTTAAGTTATTTTCGTGTTTTTCTTTATTTGTTTCAAGATAGTTTTCTGCATCTTGAATACTTGCCTTAAGTTCTGCAATATGAGCAGTTAATTCTTCTTGACGAGCTTTCTTTTCTGCGTCAACATTCTTAATATCTGTTACTGAATACATAAGAAGGTTCAAGTTTGTAAGTTCCAAAGCTCTTCTATCAAGCATCTTTTGGTTTCTTTCTTTTCTTCTTATTGTTCTTTCATACTTCATAATAGCACGAGTTGTTTTTTCTAAGTCCCTATCAATTCTTGTTTGGCTATCCTTAATTTTTTCAAGTCTAACTCTGTAATCAAATTCAGGGCCAACCTTTTCAGTAATAACAATAACCTCAGGTTCTTTTCTTTCTTGAACAGAAACAACCTCTTTAACTTCAGGTTCTGCAACAGCCTCTTCTACTACTTTTTCTTCAACAACGACCTCTTCAGCAACTGGTTCAGGAACGACCTCTTCAACCACTTCTTCAACAATAGTTTCTTCAACTACTGGTTCTACAATTTCTTCAACAACTTCTTCCTTAACCTCTTCCTTTACTTCCTCTACTACTGGAGCAGGCTCTTCCTTAAATTCTTCTACAGGAGCAGGTTCTTCTTTTTTAGCGTTTTTAGAAGCTTCTTCAAGTTGAGCAAGCATTGCATCAAGGTCAATTTCTGCAACTTCTTCATTTGCCTCAGCTTTCACTTCTTCATCTTGTGTTTTAGCTTTTGTATTACACTCAATAATGAATGCTGTTAAAAAGCCCAAGGCAACCAATGTTCCCGCACTTAAAATACAAACTGCAATGATTTGAAATACTGTCATAATATACATTCTCCTTTCATTTGAAATAGATTAATGTGTGTTTCCACTTTTGGTGGAGGCGGCGGGAATCGAACCCGCGTCCAAACAACCTCGTAAATACCCTTCTCCGTGCCACAGTCAACTGTTAATGGGGTCGCCTAAAATCTAAAGTTGACTAAATCTTTTAGGCTATTCACATCTAAATCTCGCAACCCACTCCAATGTGAACAAAAGTAAATTGCACCCTACTTTTTGTTTGACAAGTAACCATATCCAGTAAGCCTATACAGTTACCCGTACTGCATTAATTAAGCAGCAAGAGCTAAATTTTCGTTAGCGTTTATTTTTTGACACCGATTTTAAGCTTCTTTGTCCCAAGCTAGCACGCTTCTAATATTTACTCATTTGCCTGTCGAAACCAGTACGCCCCCAAATGATGAGGGTATAAAGGTTTAAGCACTCGAATTATTTTATGTTTTTTATTGCTCTTTGAGCTTCTTTTTTTAAGTCTTTCTCTTTAATCGAATCCTTTTTCTCGTAAAGTTTTTTACCTTTAGCGAGGGCAAGTTCTATTTTTACATGACTTCCATTAAAATAAGCCCTAAGCGGAACAAGAGTATAACTATTGTCCTTAATTTTTCTTTCTAGCCTGTCAATTTCTTTTTTATGAAGAAGTAACTTACGAGTACGCTTTTCATCCTCTTTATAAGCTGAAGTCTTTTCATAACAAGGAATATTTGCATTCAAAAGGAACACTTCTCCGTTCCTAATCACTGCGTAACTATCCGCAATTGTCATATGCCCTAGTCTCAAAGATTTTACTTCAGAGCCAACTAAAACAATACCACATTCATACTTTTCTTCTATAAAATATTCAAAGTGCGCTTTTCTTTTTACTGCGATTTCCTTCATATTTGCTCCTAGATTATAACATACTCATAAGTTCTTTTCAAGATGCTTTTTTGATTTTTTTTATAAAAAAGCACCATTTTTTACTCTTTTTTATGTCTTTTTTATTATTTTTTGCGATTTTTACTGTTCTTTATTGGTTTTGAATAACTGCTGGTTCAAAGTCAATATGTCTTGTATTAATATCAACATTTGCAACCCTTACCGCTATTCTATCACCTAGCATATATCTATTTCTTTTGCCCACTAGCATATATCGTGTTTCATCAAAAATATATCTATCTTCAGGCAAATATTCTTTATAGATATAACCCTCTATTGTATTATCAAGTTCTACAAAAACACCACCATCTGTAACACCACTGATGTTGCCCTCATAAACCTCGCCAATTTTGTCTGCCATATATTCAGTTTTTTTCAAATCATCAACAGCTCTTTCTGCTTCGTCAGCATTCCTTTCTGTGATACTTGCCTGTTCACTTGCCTCAACAACAAAGTTTTCTAAAACTTTTAATTTGTTTGCTGTAAGTTCCCCTCTAAGCATATACTTAATGATTCTGTGAATAACAAGGTCTGGATATCTTCTAATTGGTGAAGTAAAGTGACAATAATCTTTGAGTGCCAATCCAAAGTGCCCCAAGTTCTCAGGTGCATATCTTGCTTTTTGCATACTTCTAAGCATTATTTTTGAAATAGGTTTACTATATTCAGTGTCTTTAATTTGGTCAAGAAGTTTTTGGAAAACCATAGGTTTATAACCCTCATTTCCTGCAAGAAGTTTTAATCCAAAACTTGCAATAAAAGCCTTGAATGAAGTTACTCTTTCTGGAGTTGGGTCTTCGTGAACACGATAAACAAATGGTAAATTAATATGCGAACAATGTCTTGCAATTACCTCATTTGTGATAACCATAAATTGTTCAATAAGCCTATCACTCAAATTTCTTGGCTTCTTAATAATTTCTGTAATCTTACCCTCACTATCAACATTAATTTGAGCCTCAGGTAAATCAAAATCAAGCTGTCCAGCATCATCTCTTCTTTTAAGAAGTATTTTTGCAAGTTCTGCCATTTTTTCAAGCATTGGAACAACATCTTGATATTTTTCCTTTGTTTCGTTATCGCCATCAAAAATCTTTGTAACTTCTGTATAAGTCATTCTGTAATTTGATCTAATAACACCCTCATAAATGCCATAGTCTTTTATGTTACCAAGCTTATCAAACTTCATAACAACACTCATTGCAAGCCTGTCTTCATTTGGGTTAAGAGAGCAAATACCATTTGACAAAACTTTTGGAAGCATAGGAAGAACATAATCTGGAAAATACACACTTGTTCCTCTTCTAAAAGCCTCTTTATCAAGGTTGCTTCCCTCTTTAACATAATTTGCAACATCTGCAATATGTACACTTAAAACATAGTCTTCTTTATCCATTTTTAGAGAAATAGCATCATCAAAATCTCTTGCATCTTCTCCGTCAATAGTAATAGTAAGGTCTTGTCTAAAGTCTTTTCTTCCTTTCATTTGTTCTTCACTTACAGGAACATTGACTTTGTCTGCCTCACTTAATACAGCGTCTGGAAACTCTTCAATAAGCCCAAAACTTCTTATAACAGAAAGCGTTGATACTTTATAACTATTAGGGTCTCCCAAAACTTCTATAACTTCACCTTGACACATTCTTGTTCTAGTTGGGTACTCTATAATTTTCAAAACAACTTTGGTTTTACTTTGAGCACCTTTTGTTTTGTTTGCAGGAACAAAAATACTATCAGCAAACCTTGTGTCATCAGGCACAACAATTCCACCACCTGCAGTTGCTTCATAATATCCAACAATGGTCTTATATCCCCTATCAAGGATATTTATTACTTCCCCCTCTTTTTTACCATGAGCAGACTTTTGACCTCTAGTCTTAAATCCTTTTTGTTTTTTACCCATAATTTTAATGAGAACAATATCCCCTTGAGTTGCACCATTAAGATTTCTTTCAGGAATAAAAACATCATCACCCTCTCCATTAATTGGTCTAGCAAACGCATAACCATTAGGATGAGCCATAATTTTACACTTTGTAGCCCCAGTATTGTCAGGAAGAGTATACTTGTTTCTTTTTGTAAAAACAAGTTTATCTTCTCTAACAAGGTCATTAAGCGCTCCTGCTAGAGCTTGTTTGTCAAAGCCTGAAACCAAACCCATATATTTTGCAATTTCATCAAAAGACATTAGCTTTTGCTTTCTTGAAGAAATAACTTCAACTATTTTATCTTTAAATCCCATTTTTAACTCCTAAATATGAAATTCTTTTGTTAACTCTTTTATAAGTTTATTCCTTTTAACTATTTCAAGTACAACCACAGCCCCAACAGAGACACACATAAGTACTAGACTTGGCCAGGTTGCAAGATTTTTAAACCAAACTATTTTTACAATAAAGTAAATTATGCTAATAATAGCAATTAATGTGATACCTCTTAAAAGTTCCGCTTCATATATCTTTGAACACAAAGAAATAATTGTGGTTGATATAACACCAGCAAGCATTACACAAGGGGCAACTATCCCTAAAGACCAACCAAACGGAGTTTTTAATGTGTAATAATCATAAGCGTCAACAAATATTAAAAAAATCGAAACCAAAATACTCATAATTATCAAGTTTTTGATATAACTCGAAACACTTGATTTTATGGGTTCAATAAATGCGTGAAAAATTAAAACTAATCCCGCTAAAACATACGGAAACCAGTAAGGAGTTGTCTTAAAATACAAATTTGTAACAATACAAATCGCAGCAGTAAGCCAAAACAACGCTCGTATCATATTATACCATCTTGCTGTTTGAACAAATTTTAAACTATAAACAGGATAACTTCTCTTATTTACTTCAGCTTTTGGTAAATTTTGAGAAATATGCTTACCGCAAAGAGGACAATTTGAAAGGTCGCTTGAAAGTTCTACTTTACAACTCTCGCAAATTCTATCTCGCTCCATACAAATCCCTCCTATTGCTATAAATTTTTACAGGAACACCAAGTTTAACAAGCATCCTAAAGATATCTCTTTCTGTTTCTGTCTCGTATATTTTTGAAGAAATACACATAGAAAGAGTATCCTTATAGGAAACAACACCAATACTTTTGGCATTGTGTAAACTTCTTCCCAAATTTACAGTATATCCCTCAACATAATCTTCAAACTCTTTTGGCACTTCCACTTTGCCAATGTTTGAAAATGCCAATGTTTGATAATTTTCTCCAAGATAATTGAAACTTGTTTTAAGGGCAATGTTTTTTATAAATAATGGTAATATTTTTATAAAGAAATTTTTCTGTAAATTAACATTTGAATTTATATTACTTTGGAAGAATTTGTTATCCATTTGTGCAAATTCTGTTTTAAAAATGTCAATAACTTGCTCAAAAGTTAAATCATCACCAGAAACCTCGATGTTTTTATATGAAGAAAAATTTCTCAATGTTTTACTGTCAAATCTAGGTCTTAAATCTACAGGAATAGATATTCTTGGTGCTTTTTTTTCATTTTTGCACTTTTTGTATATTGAATATCCTATAACTGAGGCAAGAAATGCAGAAATTGATGCGTTATAACTTTTAGCAACTTCCTTAATCTTACTTACACTCATTTCTCCTATAACACTATTAACCATTCCTGCAGGCATAACATTTCCTTTAATTTTATATGCCGGTTTTTCTTTTGGTCTTTTTAACTTTTCATTTGTTGCTTTTGCAAAGAAACTATCTTCTATCTCCTCATCACTAGGAATATCTAAATAACTTGAGCAACCTATATACTCACTAATAGTCGCACCAAGCCTTTCAATATATCTTGCAACTAAACTATTAAAGAAGAATAACGCACCTCTACCATCACTGATACCGTGAAAGACCTCTAAAATAATGTCATATTCACTATATAAAACTCTTATTAAAAAACTTTCTCCATCACTTAAATTAAATGGCATACAAGGAAATGTTGTTTCTTTTTCAATCTCTAACCTTTTAAAATTAGGTTCAAAATAATTCCAGAAAAAACCGTGTTTTAATTTTACATTAAAAGACGGAAATCTTGGCATTATATCATCAAGTGCAGATTGCAAAACATCTGTCTTAATCCTATCTTTCATATTTGCTGAAATTCGATATACAAAATTCCAATTTTTTTGAATTGCACTAGGGTAAATACTCCCTGCGTTATCCAACCTAAACCAACTCGCAAATCTGCCCTTTTTTTCAAAATCTTTTAAAGCTTCCTCTTGGGTCTTTCGAGCCTTCTTCTCTTCTTCTTTTTTTGCTTTTAAAAGTTCACTAATTTTTTTTCTTCTTTTTATCTTTTTTTGTTTAGCAATTTCCTTTTCTAGCCTTTTTGCTTTTTTAAGTTCTTTCTTTTCTTGTTTTAATATGCTTGTTACTAACTTTTTATCTACAATGCTATTATCTCCAAGAACTTCGTCATTTGTTTTAACCTTTTGCGGTTTTTTAACATTTTTTTCGGCATCAAAAACAATATTTGCTTCTTTTTTTGCAAACTCTTTATCTTTTAGTGTGTTTTTCGCTTCTTTTTTTGACATTTTTAATCTCGCACTAATAAATTAAGCGGTTTTTGTAAATTACTTACACTCCTACTTATACAATATTGTACCCTAAAAAAAAGAGTATGTCTATTATTTCAAACATACTCTTTCTTATTTTTTTGTATTTTTTTTACTCTTCTTCGCCTTTTTGCGAATTTATAGCTGGAGCAATACCCATTCTTATCGCTTCTTGCCTTATATCTGTTATTACTTGGTGCGCATCAAATACATCCTTTCCAAGTACATCTTCAAGTTTCATTGCATTGTTAATCATACTATAACTATCTGCACCCGGCATTAAACACAAATCTGTAAACTCACAAAATTTTTCTTGAAAATTTAATCTTCTGCACTTTGCTGTTAAAATGTTACACATAGCAACAGCCTGAGATGTTGAAAAAGCAATTGCATTACTTGACATATCCACATAGTCAACCATACTGGAAAAATAAGGTTCTTTCATATAATCACTAGTATATCTCACCATAGTTTCCAGTCTATAACCGTGAACATAAAGCCAAATACTTCCAAGCCTGTGAGCTTCTTTAGACGCTACAGGCAAAAAACCACCATCTCTAAGAATTATACCCTCTCTAATATCAAGCCCTCTAAGTTCTTCTTTCTCAAACAACTCATCACCTAAACTTATTAGATAGTTTTCTTTATAATTAAAATCCAAATCTAAAAATTTAGCACGAATAAACTTTCCTAAAAGCTCAATCATTGGATGCTCTTGAACATAGTCATTGTATACTTTTATTGATTCAGTATCACTATCTTTTCTTTGATCTAAAAGAGAAAAAAACTCATCAAAATCCGCACCTTTAAAATATTCTAATACATCATCAAAAGCAATTTTATTGCCTTCGCTGTGTAAAATTTTAGGCTTAAATCCTTGACTTTCAATACCTGTTAAGGCTTGATATATTTCTCTTTCAGTCATATTACTTAGATTAACCATTTTTGCTCCCTTTTATCTTCTTGATTTTAAATAAAACGAACCTCTATCTAATGCAAGTCTTGAAATTTTTACAAGCTTTTCAAAGTCTGTTTCCCCATCAATGATGTTTGCTTCACTTTTGATGTAGCTATTTTGCATAAACAATTTTAATATATAAGCATATTCACCAAAAATTTTTGAGGACCTTTTTACACCTCCAGATAATAATTGGCTAGCTCTTGGAATTGCATATTTTTGCTTGGCAAGTTCACAACCATTTATTGGTGTAAATACATACTCAACATTATCATCTTTGCCAACTTGCTCCATTTCTCCAAGTTCAAACTCTTTATAACAAAGTACTATTTTCATAATTATCCTCCCATTTCGCTTTGCAATAATTTATCAAGCGAAAAACATAAATCCTTTTTCCTACTATTCACTATTTCCTGAGCTAAATTCAAATATTGCTTAGGTATACAAATTCCTGTTTCTTCAAAGATTTCCCTACCACAAGAGTCTGCATCAAACTCAGTATTTTTAAACAACGAATAAAGCCTGTGGTCTTTTTTCATTTCTTCAGCCAATTCCATACTCGCCTTTGCCTTATATTTTTTAGTTTCTGCATTTCTAAAAATTTCACCGAAAAATTCTCTAAAATTTAATGTTTCCCAGTCAAATCTTGGTGTTGACTTTACTCCAAACACAGGCAACGCTAAATCTTTCCCAACAACCTTTGCTTTTCCCACAAGTTTGTTTATCTTTCTCCTCTTTTTTGTTGTTTTATAAAGGAAAGAATTTTGTGGCATATTAAAATCATTATATCTATGCAACAAAAATAAAAAAGCAAAACTGTTTTCGTTATCCACAAATGATTTAACATCAATCACCTTGCCTTGAGGCGTATCTTGAACTGCAAAAAGTATATTCGTTATATTTCTATCCCTTTGCGAAACTAAAAAATCAATAAGTGCCATAACTTTCAACTTAAAAAAGCATTTAGATGCAATTTTAACGCCAAATTTATGACTGTATTCAACCAAAAGAGACTCAGCCTCTCTAATAGTTGCAAATTTATAATCATCTTCTTTTGAACACAATTTTCTTAGGTCTCGAAAAGATAATTTTTGTTCTTCAGGCGAAAGAACATTTTTTGATAAAGTATAATAACAGCCATCATAATAGCCCATATCAATCTCTGCACAAGGAATTTGATTTTTTTCAGCAAACTTTGAAAATAACAACTCACCAAACACAGACATCAAATAAGAACCTTTCCATTCTGGAATTGTCTTTGCCAAAACCTGAACATTCCCATTATCAAGCCAAAAATTATTATTCAATTGAACTCCTGTCACCTCATTTTTATTATAAGTAACCTTAAAGCTTCTTTGAATAATTTCTGGATCTAATATGTATGCGCCCTCGCTATTTCTTTCAAACTCCAACTCTATCATAACAAAAATATTTTAACATTTTTAAGCATTTATGTCAATATGCGATTTTGCAGACAAAATCAACCAAAAATTTTAATGTCCCATTTTTAGTTTACAATATATTGTATAATGATATAAACTATAAAAAAGGAGTAACACAAATGGAAAGAATAGCTGAATTTTACAAAGTGTCTTTTGAACAATTTAAAAAAGATTATAAAGACATCAACCCAACCTCAACAATCTCAAGCGAGGAAATAAAAAATATGTATGACAACATCAAGCTCCCTGCAAGAGCAACTACTGGTTCTGCTGGGTATGACTTTTATTTGCCTCATTCAATAAGTTTAAAGGCTGGAGAACAAGTTGTAATACCAACAGGAATTCGCTTTGAATGCGAACAAGACTATGCTTTATTTATGTTTTCAAAAAGCGGTCTTGGGAACAGAAATCGTTTACAATTAAACACTGCTGTCTCAATTATTGATAGCGACTATTTCTATAGCGACAATGAAGGACATATCATTGCCTGCCTCATTCACGACTCAAGAGACCCTAATGCCGTTCTCAACCTCCCTGCAGGAAAAGGATATTTCCAAGGAGTATTTATTAAATATGGAATAACAAAAAGCGACAATGCTTCAGGAATAAGAAACGGCGGTCTTGGAAGCACAAATCAATAACTTTTAAATTTTTACAATAAAAAAAGGAACTGAATTTATCAGTTCCTTTTTATTATTAATTGATTGCATCTTGCAATTCATCATATGACATTTTGTCTACTTCTTTGATAAGATTACTTTCTTCATAGCTCTTCACTAATGAATTTCTGTAGTCAGTGAAGTATGTTCCACTTTCACCAACTAATTCTTCTTTAAGCATATCATAGAAATACTCATATAATGTTTGTTCTGTTAAGTTAGAAACATATTTTGTCTTTAACTCAGCAACGATTTCAGCATCTGATTTGCCTTGAATGTCAACAACAGCACCAGCTTCATAAACACCAGTAAGCATCATAAGGTGAACACCATAATCACTTACTACAGGTAAAATTGTTTCGCCTATGTTGTTTGCAGATTTATCTTGTAAATAGGCTTCATACAAACTTCTTGCACCGTTTGTAAAGTCTTTTACAAATGAACCGTGTTCATCAGTTTGAGAAGAGATTGTGAATCCAAGAACACCTGAAAGTTTTTCATTTGTTAATGAACCAGTATCTCCACTATATGTCCAAGCATATTTATTGAAGAGCATTGTTCTTGCACGAACTTTTTCTTCTGCAGTCATACCAGTTGTATCAATTGCATCAAAATCATCTTCAAATTTATCTAAGATATAGTTGATTGAAACTTCATCATTCTCATCAATCTTATCATCTTCATTCACATCTACAACAAGACCATCTTCACCACGATAAGTTGTTTTCATATTATCATAATCAACATAAGTTTCACGAACTTGTTCATAATAATCTCTAAAGATTTTATCTTTTGCTGTATCGTAACCTTCAGTTGCTTTTAATGCGTCTAATGTTTCATCATCAAAAGAAACAAGAACATGTTGAACTGTGAAATATGTATATTTACCGTTGTGATGATAAAGAATTAAGCTATCATTATCACTAGATTCAATAACTGAAACATAGTTATCTTCAAGAGTATTGCTTTCTTTATCTGCTTTTAAAAGTTTTTTGTACTTTTCAGCAATTGCAGAGTCTGTGAACTTGTTTTCAAACTCACCATCTCCTGAACCAGCAGCAGTAGACTCAATATATTCTTGATATTTATTATAAAGGGCATTTTCATAATAGCTCTCATAAATTCTTTTAATTTCAGCTTTTAAAACAGCTTCTTTACCTGATGCCTTTTTATTTGCTTTAGCACTTAAAATAAGGTCAGCAATATACATATCGAAAGCTTGAGTTCTTACAGCCTTTTCTTCATCTGCAATAGGCTTCATATCTCTTTCATCTTCTTCGTGAACAGCAGCATTGTAAGTATAAATACCGTCTTTAAGTTCAACAATCTTTTGATCAATGTCAACTTCAGGAGCAGCAGTATCAGCAGAATAATCTTTTTCAACTACAGCCTCAAATTCATATGGTTCATACTTATAAGCTTTTTCTTCCTCATCATGGTTATGTTCGTGAAGTCTTTCAGGAAGATTTTCCTCATCAGCATCAACTAATAAAAGCAAGCTCTTTTCTTTTGCATCAATTTGTCCGTAAACATAATCAAAAACATCATTCCAAACATCTTCCATATCTTCAGCAGAGAAGAATTTTGGATTTTCAGCAAGCATTTTGTTTGCTTCTGCTAAAACTACTTCTCTCGCAATAACTGAATCATAGAAAACATTCATAATTGTTTCTTCATCATAGTACATAAAGTAGTAATAGTTTTGTTGATAGAAACTGTAATAAGAATCAATCAACTCTTGTTTTGTGATAACAGTATCTCCAATTTTTAATGCAGTTGCAGTTTTATCAACAGTATCTTTCTTAACAAATAATGAACAACCTGTAAAGAAAGATAAGCACATACAAATACATATTATAAGTGAGAATATTTTAGTTTTTAAATTTTTCAAGATGGTCCCTCCAATAGCGATTAAACTAAATATATATAGTGTACCTAATAATAACCCTTATAGTATAAAACAATACGCTCCAAAAATCAATTGTTTTTTAATATTTTTAGACTTCATTCATAAATTCTTTTAAAAATTCAAAGTTTTCTTGCTGTGAACTTTCTCTTTTAAAGCAGATTTTAGGCTCTTTTGAAAAATCAAGTGTGCATCTTGCTCTAAATTTATAAATCAAATCACCTATTTGTTCATTTCCAATAATTTGCTCTTTGTTCTCAAAAACAATTTCAAAGGCTTGAGCAGAAGATACTATACTTGTCGCTTTCAACTTCTTTGCTTTCGCCTTAACAAACGCAATATCTATTAAGTTTTGAGTTTCTTGAGGAAGTTTACCAAACGCAGAAACAAATTCTTTCTCTACCCTAGCCTTATCCTCTTTTGTTTTGATTCCAGCAATAGTTTTATAAGCAACCATTCTGTCTTCACTTCTTGTCATATAAGAATCTGCAATAAATGCATCAATGGCGATTCTTACAAGGACATCATTTTCTTCTTCTATATTTTCACCCTTAAGTTCGTTTACTGCTTCACTTAAAAGCTTAGAATATAATTCATACCCGACCTTTTCCATATGTCCGTGTTGCTCTGCACCAAGAACATTACCACTTCCTCTTATTTCAAGGTCTCTCATAGCAAGTTTAAATCCGCTACCAAATTCTGTAAATTCAGCAATAGCGTCAAGTCTTTTATACGCTTCTTCTGTCAACACTTTATCATAGTTGTAGGTAAGATAAGCGTAAGCCATTCTGTTACCTCTTCCAACCCTACCCCTTAATTGATAAAGCTGACTTAATCCAAGTTTATCGCTGTCACAAACAATTAAAGTGTTTGCATTTTCAATATCAATACCATTTTCAATAATTGTTGTACAAATTAACACATCTGCTTCGCCGTGATAAAATTTATAAATAACATCTTCAAGTTCTTTACCCGTCATTTGCCCGTGTCCAACAATAACTTTTGCATCTGGAACAATGTTTTTTATTCTTTCAGCAAACGCATATATTTTTGAAACACTATTAAACAAAATGAAAACCTGTCCGCCCCTTGAAAGTTCTTTATTTATAGAATCTTTGACAAGTTCGTCTGTAAACTCAGTTACATAAGTCGCAATTGGCAACCTTTCACTTGGCGGAGTAGAAATAATTGAAACATCCCTAATTCCTGAAAGTGACATATGAAGAGTTCTTGGAATTGGCGTTGCACTAAGAGTTAAAACATCAACATTTGGATGATTAACCTTAATTTTCTCCTTGTCTTCAACGCCAAATTTTTGCTCTTCATCAAGAATAATAAGACCCAAATCATTAAACTCAACATCTTTAGATAATAGCCTGTGAGTTCCACAAATTAAATCAATTTTTCCGTCTTTTAAATCTTGTAAAATTTGTTTTACTTGTTTTGGCGTTTTAAATCTGTTAAGTACAGCCACATTAACACCAAAATTATCCATACGAGCCTTCGCTGTGTTATAGTGTTGTTCGCAAAGTATGGTTGTTGGAGTCATAAGTGCAACTTGTTTTCCTTCAAGTATTGCCTTAAAAGCAATTCTCAAAGCAACTTCCGTTTTACCAAACCCAACATCTCCGCAAAGTAATCTATCCATCACCTTGCCTTCTTCCATATCCTTTTTAATTTCGCTTATGCTTATAAGTTGGTCTTCTGTTTCTGTATATGGAAAACTGTTTTCAAACTCAATTTGAAGCTCACTATCAGGGCTGTAAACATAACCTTTTTTCTTCTCTCTTTCTGCATAAAGAGCAAGCAAATCAAAGGCAAGTTTTTTAACAGAAGCCTTTACTCTATCTTTAACCTTTGCAAACTCTACACCGCCAATTTTGCTTAATTTTTTAGGTGTTTCCGCACCTGAAAATTTATCAAGCATATTCATTTGATCTATTGGAACATAGAGCCTGTCATCATCCCTATATCTTACAACAACATAATCTTTTGTTCCAAAATTTCCAGAAAGTTTTTGAACGCCTTCACAAACTCCAATACCGTGAAAACTGTGAACAACATAATCCCCAATTTTTGGCACAGTGAAAACATTTGCTCTTGAAGCTCTAAGTTTGTTTTCTTTAGCTTTTCTTGGAAGAAAATCATATGTACCAACAATAAAAATTTTTTCATTTGGCAACACAAAGCCAGAAGCAAACTCTAACGGAACAATACAACTATTAGTTTGAGATAAACACAAAGGGGTTTCTATTTTATAATCAAGCTCATATTCTTTTAATGTTCTTTTTATTTGCTCTGCATCATCTTTATTTCTTGCAAACAAAATGCTTCTATAACCATTAAACTCGTAATTTTTTAAATCCTTAACAAGTTCTTTTATGCTATGAGTATATCTACTAAGCGGATTAGATTTTAAGTCAATTACCACTTTAGGGTCAAAAAATCTGTTTGTGTTTGTCAATTTTTGAAAAACAACACACTTATTATTTCTTATAATTTCAACAAAATCATCAAACTTAACAAAGTTATTTTTGTCTGTTAACAAAGCTCCTGATTTTTTTAGTTCTTTTATTCTTTCTCCATATTCTTGAGCTAAGTTCTTAGCCTCATCATAAACCATTTTGCACTCATCAACAACAATAGTCATATCTTCAAAATAATCAAAAATAGTAGACTTGTTTTTTATAAGAGGCATCAAATAATCAAGAGAATAGCCCCCCATATCATTATTGAGTTTAAAAAGTAAATCATTTATAGACTTTTCATATTCTTCTTTGGTTGTTTGATTGTCAAAATTCTTATCTTTTAAAGACTCTACATATGCACAAATTTCATCTTTTTCATTTTCTTCAAAAAATATGTTTTTACAAGGATAAATATCAAGTTTTTTAACAGCTTTACCTTTTTTCATATTTTGACCATCAAGTTCACTTATATCCTCAATGTCTCTATCAAAGAAATCTACCCTATAAGCAATTTCTGCACCAACAGGATAAACATCAAGAACATCTCCTCTTAGTGAAAATTGCCCAGCCTCAGCGACAAGGTCTTCCCTTTTATACCCCGCAAGTATAAGTTTTTTTGCAAGGTCTGCAGGTTCAATAACCGTTGAATTTTTAACACTTATAATATTTTCTTTTAAAACATTCTTTGCTGGATAATAATTTAGACAAGCACTTGCAGGAATTACCAAAATGTCAATATCACCGCTAACAATTTTTGCAAGTTTAACAGAATTTTCCGCATAAGTTTCTAGGCTTTTCGCCTTAGAATAAAGCAAATTATCTGGTGTTGGCTTAATTATAGTTGCCTTTTCGCCATAAATGCTTGCAAACATCTCATAACATTTTGTTGCAGTTTGATAATCTGCTGTAATATAAACAACTTTGTTAGAAAAACCAGAAGTAATAGCTATTTTTAAAGGTAAAACAGCACCAAAAATAGAGCTAGATTTTTCTAGCTCCACCCTTCTATAAAAATTTGCCATTTTGGGGCAAATCTTTTCTAAATCAAAGAAATTTCTCATAACCTAATTAACTTTTTGCATTATATTTGAATATGACTCACCCTCAAGAAACATAACACCTGCGGTTTCACCCTTATCAATTCCCACTTCAATATCTTTATCAAAATGAATTTTCGATAAAACATAATCAGCTAAATCCATAAACTCACTAGGTGGAGCGCCAGCCCCTATTTTTAACCTAGCAAATTCAGGTGTACCAAGCTCTCTCACAATACTTTTAAGCCCATTGTGAGTCCCCGCACTGCCTTTTTCTCGAAGTCTTACAACTCCTCTTGGCAAGTCAATATCATCATTAATTATAAGCAAATCTTTAGTTATGTCAATATCAAATTTTTTAACAAGGCTTTTAACCGCAATTCCACTATTATTCATATAAGTTGTTGGTTTTGCAATAATTATTTTTTCGCCTTTATAATTAGCCTCACCTATAAAACTGTTACACACATTCTTTTTTATTGCAACACCTAGCTTATCTGCAATATTATCAACAACAATAAACCCTAAATTATGCACAGTTTTTTCATATTCTTTACCAATATTACCAAGCCCAATCAATAATTTTGCCATTATTTATCGCCCGCCTTTAAAACCTCGCCCATCTTTATGCAAACATCCTCATTCACTTTAACGCCCTGCATTAAAGTTTCCATATCTTCAAGCTTTGCACCCTTTTGCATAACACAAGGTTTCTCTTCTGTCCCAACAATTTTACAGTTATCTCCAATACTCACTCTTTCGTCTGCATTAAGGTAATTGATAATTGTGTTTTTGCCAACCATTGAATATTCTTCAATGATTGCGTTTGAGATTATTGAGTCTTCTCCAATTTCAACCCCCTCTTTAACAGCAGTTTGAGATAAAAGTTTTGCACCGTTCCTAATTTTTGCTTTTTCCATCACAATACCGCCATCTATGTATGCACCATAAATCTTTGCGCCAGAGAAAATTTTCGCATTAATAAGAGTTGAACCAGCACCAATAAAAGCGTTTTCTTGAACATCAGTATCTCCTGTCATTCTTACAAACGGTTCAATAACTGTTCCTGCCCCAATTGAAACATTAGCATCAATATATGTACTGTCAGGAGCTTTGAAATATACGCCATTTTGCATATGGAAACTTACAATTCTATTTTTCAAAATTTCGCTGATAATATATAACTGCTTATATGAAACGGCCATCATAAAATCTTCTTCTTCAAAATAATAAGTTGAAGGAGCATAAACCTCATCTACTCTTTTGATATACTCATTCTTAAACACATATCCACGAGTAAGTTTACAAACATTAAGACCTTTAGCTTTTGCGAAATCTAAAATGTTTAAAATATTAGCTCTTGTAACAAGAGGTGTATCGCTATACAAGACAAGAGTATATTCCGTATCTTTCAAATACGGTTTTATTGCTTTTAAAATATTCTCTCCCTCATTATACTTAATGCAAGTTGGCACGCTAGGACAAGCCCTTACAACATATTGAAACATAGGGTTACCCAATAAATCAACATTATAAGAACCATCTTTTGCTGGCATTTGTTCACTATCCACCAAAAGGACAATGCAAGTAACACTTACATCTTCATTATCTCTTTTAATCTTTTCAACCTTAGTCAAAAGTTTTTCTTGCTTTTCCACATCAAAAAGCGCTGAAGACATTTCTTCAGTTTTAAATTTTGTTTCTGTTAAATTATATATCTTTTCCATAACTTAATTTTAAATAATTATTATGGCTTTGTCAATTTTTTATAATACTTCTTTAATTTTTTTGCGTTTTGACTTAAAATAATCACTCACAAGATTAGAACATTCTTCTTCAAACAAGCCTTTTTCTATTTCGCACTTATGATTTAATTCTGCTCTTGCAATAATTTCTTCACAGTCAATAGACCCTTCTTTGTTTATGCTCGCACCAAAATAAACCTTTTTTATTCTTGCATTAAGAATTGCCCCAAAACACATTAAACAAGGCTCTAGCGTTACATAGAGTTCACAATCTATAAGCCTAAAATCTTTAAATTTTTTACAAGCCTTTTTAATACAAATTATTTCTGCGTGTGCAGTTGCATCTCTATCTTCTTGTCTTTTGTTATAAGCCCTTGCAATAATCTTCCCCTGACTAACAAGCACAGCACCAACAGGAACTTCATCTTTCAAAAGTCCTTTCTTTGCTTCCTTTATTGCTTCTTTCATAAACCTTTCTTGTTCTGTCATCCTCAAATTCCTTTTGCACCTTTGCAAGTAATCTTATGATATTTTTATTTCTCTTATATATTTGTGATATTTCACTTTCTTGTACAGGATGTCTTAGACTATCTTTCCCAACCTCAATTGTTACTGATGGGATACTATATCTTTCGACACACCAATCTTTATATCCTCCAGCACTCACTTTTTCAGTGTTTACAACTTTATATCGTAAACTCTTTGCAATAATCTTTGCAATTCGACCATCTCTTTTTATGTTTTCAGCCTTATTAAAAAACTGATAGTATATCTCTTGTCCCTTTGAATGATAACTTATTGTAAATATTGGTTTTTCTTGACTTGTTAACAAACTAAGAGCCTTTACTTCTGGTTCGCTCATTGGCGAGTTCCCAATAAAACCATTATTAGAAGGCTTTGTTTTGTTTTCAACACCAGTCCCCCACTTTGCATCAAAATTTGTGTTTAAATCTACACCTCTTGCGTTTGCCTTATATAAAGAAAAATCAGTTCCGCCATTTATATTCTTTAAAAACTTCCAACTTTCTTTTGGTGCACTTTTCAACCCCGAATAGCAAAGTTCAACCCCATCTGGATTAACCATAGGTACAAAAATTATGTTTGGTACACCCATTGTTTTTAGTTTGTTAAAATCTCTTTCTGTATCTTTTATAAGCATACAAATTAGGCTTGTTGTAATATGTTCTCTTGCGTGAATAGCACCTTGAATGATTACTGTATTTTTTGACGAAAAATTAAACTTAACCGCATAAATTGGCCTTTTAAAAACAGACTCGCCAATAATAAATATTTTTGACCTTTTTGTATTATTATTCAAAAATTCTTTAAGAGTATTATAATCCATTATTTCCCTCATTTTAAGTTATGAGAGAAACAAATAGATTTGTTACTACATTAACCCAGCAACAAGTGTTAATATCCAGTTTATAACTAAATAAGCACCGGCAACCACAAATAAAATTATTGTAACAGTGTTGCCATCTTTTTCTTGTTTCTTTTCTTGAGGCACTTCTTCAACTTTTTTCAAGTTTTCAATTTCTTCAACTGTCAAATTTTCTTTATCCAAAAGAGCAAGTGTCTTTTGTTCTTTTCCCTCTTTTATCTTTTTTAATCCCTTTACACAAAGCCAAACCAAAGCCCCGCCAGCAGCAGCCATAATTAAGCTTGTTACAAAAGAAACACCGATTTGCATCCAAGTGTAAGACACAGTTTCAACGCTTTCAACCACACCTGAAGCAGATGTAATATATAAAGATGTCAATGCTACAAAATTATTTAAAAAGTGCATTATTACAGGAACCCAAAGAGTACCTGAATAAATAAATGCATAACCAAGAACTATTCCTAATATGAACTGATGAACTGTTTGGTCAGGCCCTCCGTGCATCAACATAAATATCAAAGCGCTAAGCATAACCGCTTTATGTTTTCCAATATCTTTAAGACCACTCAAAATCAAGCCTCTAAATAGCAATTCTTCAAAAAGAGCAGGACAAATAGCCATTAAAAACACATACAAAAGATATATGCCAAAATTAGGAATCACAATATTTCCCACCATTTGTTTATAGCCTAGTTTTTCTAAAAAAGCAACAAAAGTGTTTGTAAGTCCAGTGAACGCAAATAAGCATATAAACGCTAGAGCAACCGCTAAAAGAGTGCTTTTCCAATCCAACTTTTTATCAAGTTTAGTTGCTTTAATAAACTCAACATTCCTAATTTTTGCAGTTGTCAAAACCGCAAAAGCAAAAACCGCCTCAACCAAGAATGATAAAAGCACAGCCACTATAAAATTGCCTTTAAAAGATGTAGGCAACAATGTATAAATCAACTCAAAAACAAACTGAAACAATACGAAAAATATGCAACCTAAAGAACTATCCATCAAATGAAATTTTGTATTCTTTAATCTTTTTTCAGGCTTTTGAAAAACCAATTCTTCATTACTACTCATTTTCTTCTCCAAAATAGAAATTATTTCCAGGCCTATCTTGCCTTGAATATCTTATAAAAATGTCTTTTTCAAGTTGATAGCCAGCATCTTCTAAAGCTCTTGCATTTGTTACATATGCCTGCTCTAAAGTATTTGAGTTTTCACTTATATGCGAAAGAACAAAATACTTTGTTCCAAATCTTGCCAAATCTACAACAATTTGTGATGCTTGTTCGTTCGACAAATGTCCACTATCACCCGCAATTCTCTTTTTTATAATATAAGGATACTGACAATTCATAAGCATTTTCTTATCGTGGTTTGATTCAATATAAACTAAAGCACTTCCACGAATAAGCTCAAATGCCTGCCTTGGCAAATATCCAAGGTCTGTTGCAAATGAAACTTTCTTGCCTTTATATTCAAACATATATCCCAAGCAACTAGAACTATCGTGAGGCAGAACGAACGGAGTAACCCTGATATCTGCAAGACCGAACGAATAGTCATTTATTATTGAAATTTTATCCTTTATTTCCTCGGGAATAGTATCCTTTATTTCCTCAATCACGCTTGCGTGAGCATATCCTCTAGCCTTGTACTTTTTTAGAAAATTCACAAAACCTTTTATATGGTCACTATGCTCGTGAGTAATCAAAATAGCATCAATATCTTCAGCCTTTTCGTTAATAAGCTCAAGCCTTCTCTCTGTTTCTTTTACAGTAAAACCAATATCAAGAAGAATCCTAAACCCACCTGCTTGAATAAAACTGCTATTACCTTTACTTCCCGACCCTAAATTAATTACTCTCATTTTTCCTTCCTTTGTTACAAATAATACCACATTTTTTTTATAAGAGCAAACTCTTTAATAATCTTTATTTAAAATGCACCAATAATTGTTTTACCTTGAAGCCAACTATCAAATAATCCCTCCACATCCTTTCCTGATGCTTTTTTCACTGATACTATAAAATCATCAGTGGTTGCAACTTTAAACTTGTATTTTTTATAATACCGCTTAAACCCTTTTATCAACCTTTCTTTTCCAATAACCTGTCTAACATTGTCAAACATCAAGACCCCTTTCACATAAATCATATAGGAGTATTCATAATCACCAGCATATTCGTTTACAGAAAGAAGCATACTTGTGTTCAACTTTTGCTCAATAGATTTTACAATGTCTGCATACAATGTATACCCCGCAAAAGCTTCACTAATAAGACTTTCATAACTCACACCAAACTCTTTATATTCCTCAAAAAACAGCGCCGTACTATATTCTGCTAAACTTTCATCAAGCCAAGCTTCTTTAATCTCATTATTTCCAACAACAGCATACCACCATTGATGAGCAATTTCGTGTACTATAACTTTTGCGTAATCTAGTTCGCTTTCCATTGTATCACTCACAATAACAACTGCAGGATATTCCATACCTCCGTGCAAAAATGGAGCTTTTACAACATCAAGTTTTTTGTATGGGTAGTCACCAAAAATTTTACAAAAAAACTTAACCGCTTTAACACTAACATCTAAGCAATAATCAATGTTTTCATCTTCTTCATAACCCGTATAAGAAACTAATAATTCGTCTATTTTTTTACTTTTTGTTTTACTGTTTTTCGTCAACATTATTGCAAAATCTCGAACGGCTTTTGCTTTTATTTTATCTTGTTTTACATCCCCAATTTCTTTAATCCTTTTTGCATTGCCTGTTGACGACAAAAAATAATCTTTACCATAGGTAAAGTCTACTTCAAAATTTGCAATTTGGCTATAAAACGGGTCTCCGGTGCTATAATAAGGTTCAATAACATACTCCCCTCTTTCATACACAGCAATTATAGGAAACCAGTTCCCCAAATTTACACTCTCGTTTAAATATCCAAGCCTGTGAGCATTTTCCGCAAGTCTTAAAACAAACTCAATATTTATTAAAACCTTTTCATCTGGTTCAAGTTCTTTTTCTAATGACACTTCAAGAGCATTATCATCTTTTCCAACAATAGAAAATTTTGCCTCTTCACCACCTATTTTTACGGATTTTATCTCCATATCACCATAACTTTTGCCATTAGGAAAACATTTTGCCTCGTTGATTGAAGTATATGGCTTAACACTAGCATCTTCACGAAAAGCTCTGCCATAAAGATTGAAACAAACTGTGTTTAATATGACATCTGTGTTATTAACAAAAACAACATCTTCTGTTGCGGAAATTGTCATTTCATCATCTAAAACTGCAGTTATTTTATATGAAGAAATCCCTTTACTAGCTTTTTCAAGTTCTTTATACGGACTACACCCAACAAAAAGACTTAAAATAAAAATAAAAGATACACAAATACTAAAAAAGTTAACAATTCTTTTTTTCATAAACACCTCTTTTAAGGGTATGATAATATTGAACATTTTATGTTAAAACAAACTTGCAAAAACAGTGTTGTAATATTTTATTTTTTGTGATATAATCTTTTTTGAGGAGTTATTATGGAACAATACAATGATATGTTTTATGGATATAATCAATCCTTAGAAAAAACAAAACAAAATTATAAAGACTCAACGAACGAGAATTTATATATTAAAGATGAAGGAGCAAAAGACAAACAGCTTCTCTATTCTCTTATTAAACAATACAATGATGACAATGGAGAAAGTGGTTCTTTTTTTGGTTTCATTTCTGCAAAATTCAAAAGCAAAGCCAGCCTTCTTGCATTTTTAAAAAGAGTAAGAGGCCTTGTTGATAACTCATCTTTACTTGAAGCTATTGAAGGAATGATCAATTCGTTAGAAAATTCTTCTCAAAAAGAAGAATCTCAAGCAAATAAAAATGAAAAACAAATAGCACAACCATTAACAGATCCTGTGCAGGCTTCAATAATGGCAACTAAATATAGAGAATATAGTCTGTTTGCAGTTGCTAAAAGTCAAAACAAAAATCACTTCCCTACTGAAAGGTCAATAGTAAATACCACATCTTTTAAAAATCTCAGCAGGAATGAACTTGTAAAAAACTTTCAGGCGGACAAATTTTATTCTTTAACATCCACTCAAAAACAAGCTTTGTTTCAAGCAGTTACTGATGAGTACCTTTCTTCTTATGGAGTTGAGCCTTGTGCTGTAAATCTTGTGGACTTGCCTATAAGCGATAAATCTGTATGCTTCGGCCAATATAACCCAAACACAGGAAGTATTAGCATAAACAAAAATCTACTTGCAAATATAGACAGTGCTGACGAGGCAAACAACCAATACTTACCATATCAAATACTTTCAACAATTATTCACGAAGCTCGCCATAGAGTACAATTCTCTATGTTAAATGATAAAAATTTGAGCGATAAAGAAAGGCTTGTTGTAAATTCACTTATGCATCCACAAGAAAATATGTCATACAACTCATATCTTGCAGAACCTGATGAGCTTGACGCTAGAAATGAAGCTCTTGCATATATAAGACAAGTAGCAACTTCTCAACAAGGAACTGACAATTCTTTAGCTCAATTTTACAACCTTGCAAAAGAAAATGAAATGCAAAATAGTAAAAATCCTGTTAGTTCTAAAGTTATGGAAAATTTTCCAGACATTTATGAAAACACTTACTTAAGACAAGGTCAAAATTATAATAGAATGCAACAAGAAAAAAGAGAATTTTCTCAAATAATAAGAGGGAACTACCAATCTTTAGAACTCGCAAAAAGATTTGAAATAAAAAAGCCTTATTAAGTTTAATAATTATAAAAACGCAAAAAAGGAAAGATCAAATTAAGTCTTTCCTTTTTTTGTGGCATAATCATTTTTTAATAAAGTATTAATGAAACAAAAAAACCAAAAGCTTAGGCTTTTGGTTTTTACTTATTATTCGTCACCAAGTTCTCCATCAGGAGTATTAACTTTATCTTTATCTCCTTGACTTGGGTTAACATTTTCGTCATCCTTATCAACATCACCCACATTAACATTTCCTGAATTGTTGTCAGTGCTTGGAGCTTGAGAAGGATTTTGAGTAGATGAACCACCTTGGTTCTTTTTCAACTCTTCGTTTTCTGCTTTTAATCTTGCATTTTCTGCCATTGTTGCATTATAACTAGAAAGTAAAGTATTATAAGCGTTTTCTGCAACAGTTGCATCATTTCTTGCATCTTCCGCATCTTTAATAGCAGCATCTCTTTCTTCAATAGCTGTGCTAAGAGCATCTTTTGTGTTTGAAAGTTGATTTCTTAAAGAATTAACCTTGTTTGTCAATGTTGCGGTTTTTGCTTGTTCCTCTTCAAGTTGTTTGCGAAGAGCTTCAACAAGTTCGCTATTATCTGTTCCGCCACCATTATTTTCTAAGTACTCAATAGTTGCCTCTAATGTTTCAATTGAATCTTCAAGTCGATCAATTTCTTTATCCTTTTCTGCAATAATAGTCTCTTTTCTATCTATTTCATCTTGAAGGTCTTTAATTTGTTTATCATCATTTTCAATAACAAACTTCAATGCTTCAGTTTGATTTTTGAAGTCTGCTCTACTCTTTCCTGAGCCGTCAAGAGCGTCAACAATAATCTCTTCGTTGTTGGCTAAAATTTGAGCGTTCACAATAGCTGTATCAAAAATGTGTTGCACTTCTTTATTGATTTTATCGCTTGTATAATTACCATTTTCATCTGTGATATCTTGTTTAGAAACACCATAATCAGCCATACATTCTAATAAATAAGCATAAACCTTTTTAACATCATCACTAGTACCATTTTCAGTGCTTTCCATAATAGCATCAAAAAGATTTTCAATATTAACATCTTCTGGAATTATTACACCTGCCTGTTCAGCCTTTTCAACCACATTTTGAAATCTAGCCTTACCGTCTTCGATTTTGTCATTAAGATCTTCAATATCTTCTTTTAAATCTTCAACTTGGTCATTGAGGTATTCAACCTTAATTTCTAACGCAGAGTTTAATTCTTCAAGAGTTTTATTTTCTCCCTCAAGCAATTCATTGTCTTCAAGTAGACCAGCAATTGTTTTTTGTTGCTCTTCATTTAAAGCATAAACAATATCATAATCATTTTTAAGTTTAGTGTTTTCATTTTTCAACTTGCCGACTTTCACACCTTTAGAAATACCAATAGTTGCAGATGCTATTGTAGCAATTAGTAAGACAACCGCAATAACCGTAGTTATCCTGTTCGCTTTCTTTGCTGGAACTGCCTTTCCGCTTCTTGTAACATAGTTAGCTTGGTTATAAAGGTCTTCATTTTGTTCTGTTAAAGACGCATTCTCTGCAGTAAGAGCTTGATTGCTTTCAAGAAGTTCTGTTGCAGTTCTCTTTGTTGCTTGAACTTCTTTAGCTAATTCAGTCATATTCTCTGCAATTTCCGCATTTTTAGCTTCAAGCTCAGCAATTTTGCCTTCACGCATAACACGGATATTTTCCATTGTTTGTTTAAATGTTTCCATTTGTGTTGCGTATTCCAAAATGATAATTGGTAACTTCTCAGCATCCAAGACATCTTCAACCGCTGGAGCAACTAATTCTCCATCCGCATTTGGAATAGAAAGAGCTGTTGCAATCTTATGAGCATCTTGAGCATTTGCGACAATTTTCACTTTTGCTTCATCAACAACAATGTCTGCATTCTTAATTACATTATAAGCTTCTTGAAATCTTTTTCTTTCACCTGGTGTGCTGAACGCCATACCTGGTCTGTTCATAAGTTCAAAAAGAGAAACAATACTTTCTTGTAAAGTATCCTCTGTTTTTCCAAAAACTTGAACGAATGAATGCTTATCTACTGGTTGTTTTGCCATTTTTATATCCTCCCTATTGCCAGCCTTTCACTGACTCTAATGGTTAGCATTTATTTTTTTGTATAAGTATTTTACCACATAGCCCCCTCAATGTCAATACTCAATTTTTAAAAACATTACACCAAATAAATAATATTTTGTCACAAAAAAACCGCCCATAAAATCAAAAGATTTTACAGGCGGTTGCCTTTGTTATTAGCAAAGAGTTGCCATTGCTGTTGCATACTCTCCATCGTGAGCAATTGAAACTGCAATTTCTTTGCTCTTTCCTTTTTGTTTGGTCAAATAATCTTCAAGTTCCTTTGCAAGTTTTACAATTGGAGCACCTTTTTCGTTGTGGTCAATTGTTATATCTTTGAAGCCAAAACCACCACTCATTCCAACACCAATAGCTTTAAGTACAGCCTCTTTCGCAGCAAAGAATCCAGCAACTGTCATAGCGACAGAATCAAACCCGTATTTTGTAATAATTTTACTTTTTTTACTTGCATATTTTATTTCAATATCATTTAAAATTTTGTCTAAAAATCTATCTTTTTGCATAGCTTCTGCTATTCTTGAAATTTTAACAATATCAATCCCAATCATTAACATTTCCTCCGTCAAACTTATAATTTCTTAAGACAAAACTTATGCTATCACCTGCAAAACCTCTTCTAGCAAGATAAGCATAAAGCCCCGCCATTGTTTTTTCGTCAACTTGCTTATTTTTCATATATTTTTGGGCAATAATTTGAGCTCTGTTTTTCTCTTCTTCTCCATCAATTACCTGAACTTTTTCATCAATAATACTTGAGCTGATTCCCTTCAAAAATAAAGCATTTTTCACTTCTTTTTTGCTCTTCAAACTTTTACTTTCAACCAAAAGCTTAGCGTATAAATCATCATTTATATAGCCGTATTCTTCTGCTTTTGCAATAGCCTTTTGAACACACTCAGCAGAATATCCATATTGAAAGATCTTCTTTTCTAAATCTCGCCTTGAGTACATTTGTCTTGAAACAAGGCCCAAAAGTTTTTCAAAAGCCGACCTTGTTTCACTTTCAAGAACAACATCTTCTAAAGTTTGCTTATCAACTTCTTTACCAACCTTAAAGCCTGCTTTTATAATAGTTTCTGCGTCTACTCCACTATAAAATGTGCCATCAATATAAATATTATATCGCCCTTTTCTTTTTTGAGCATTAATGTCTGTAATTATCATATTTTACCCATTGTATGGAAATCTATAGTACATACTATCAACCTTAATCATTTGAGCACTATCTTTAATCTTTATACGAATTTCTTCAATAGCCTTTTCTGCATTTTCAACAGGTATAGCACATTTTACCATAGGCATAGACTCGTCAAAGTTTTTCTCTAAGATTGGAAAACCTTTTTCGGCAAGAACCTTACCTAAAATTGCATAGTCACTATAAGTAACTTTCATATCAAAGATACTGCAATATACCATCTTGTTTTTTCTCGCATTTAGTATGGCATTAAGAGCAGCACTATAATATGTTCTAGTAAGCCTAGACTTTCCAAGCTCTACCCCACCAAAGTATCTTACAACAGCAACAAGAACATTTGTAACTTTCTTTTCTCTTATTGCTTGATAAATTGGAGCACCAGCACTACCGGCAGGCTCACCATCATCATTATTTCTTGCGATTGAAAAATCAGCACCCAAAAGATAAGCATAGGCTATATGCTTTGCATCTTTATTACTTTTTTTCAAACTTCCAAGAGCCTCTTTTACTTGGTCAATATTTTCTACAGGAAAAGTAACTCCAATAAAACGAGACTTTTTAACGGTTGTTTCCACCATTGAAATCTCCGAAACAACAACATAAGGTTGATTATTTTCCATAAATTTTCTCCTTAACTATATATAGTGTATCATATTTCAAACAAAAATCAAAATAATTTAACAAAAGTTTTACTTTTCTTCAAAGTGGTGATAAACTATAGTTATTCCAAAAATAAAGGCGAGGTAAAAGTAATGATATCAAAACATGTAAATGATATGTGCCCAGTAACCAATGGTGCTAGGCATCAAAATGCTCCAATACCTGAAGAAGGCAAATGGGTGCATGCAAAAGAAATTAAAGACATTAGCGGTCTTACTCACGGTGTAGGTGGATGTGCTCCTCAACAAGGAACTTGTAAACTTACTCTTAATGTGAAAGACGGAATCATCAAAGAAGCTTTGATTGAAACAATTGGTTGTTCTGGTATGACTCACTCTGCTGCAATGGCAAGTGAAATCCTTCCAGGCAAAACAATCTTAGAAGCAGTCAACACAGACTTAGTATGTGATGCTATTAATGTAGCTATGCGAGAACTATTCTTGCAAATCATCTATGGAAGAACTCAATCAGCTTTCAGTGACCAAGGTCTTGAAATTGGCGCTGGTATGGAAGACTTAGGTAAAGGTCTTTGCTCTCAAGTTGGTACAATGTACTCAACAGAACTTAAAGGTCCAAGATACCTAAATACTGCTGAGGGTTACATCACAAAACAAGGTCTTGACAAAAATGGAGAAATTATTGGTTATGAATATATCGCAACTGGTAAACTTCTTGAAGCTATCAAGGCTGGTGTTGACCCAAGAGAGGCTTTGGCTCAAAATACAAAAACTTATGGTCGTTTCAAAGAAGCAGTTAAAGTAATCGACCCAAGAAAGGAGTAGTTTATGGTAGAATTTGAAGGTAAAGAAAAAAGAATGCCATCAATCAATGAGGCTCTTAAAAAATATGGTTTTAAAAACCTTGAAGAAGCTGAGGCTCTTACTCTTGAAAAAGGCATTAATGTACATGATGTTGTAAAAGGTATTCAAACAATTTGTTTTGAAAACGCAGTTTGGGCTTACACTCTTGGTACTGCTATTGCAATTAAAGCTGGTGCTAAAAATGCAGTAGAAGCAGCAAAATATATTGGTGAAGGTCTTCAAGCATTCTGCGTACACGGTTCTGTTGCGGACCATAGAAAAGTTGGTATTGGTCACGGTAACCTTGGTGCTATGCTTCTTGACGAACAAACTAAATGTTTCTGTTTCCTAGCAGGTCACGAAAGCTTTGCTGCTGCTGAAGGTGCTATTGGTATTGCATCAACAGCAAATAAAGCAAGAAAAACTCCACTTAAGGTTATCTTAAATGGTCTTGGAAAAGATGCTGCATACATCATTTCAAGAATTAATGGTTTCACTTATGTGAAGACTGAATATGATTTTGCAAATGCAAAACTTAACATTATTGAAGAAAAAGCTTTCTCTGATGGCGAAAGAGCTAAAGTTAAAGTTTATGGTGCAAATGATGTTAACGAAGGTGTTGCTATTATGGAACACGAACAAGTTGATGTTTCTATCACTGGTAACTCTACTAACCCTACTCGTTTCCAACACCCAGTAGCAGGTACTTATAAAAAGAATTGTTACGAAACTGGAAAAGCATATTTCTCAGTTGCTAGTGGTGGCGGTACAGGTCGTACTCTTCACCCAGACAATGTTGCTGCCGGTCCTGCATCTTATGGTATGACTGATACTATGGGAAGAATGCACGGAGATGCTCAATTTGCTGGTTCTTCATCAGTTCCTGCACATGTTGATATGATGGGATTCATTGGTATGGGTAACAACCCAATGGTAGGAGCAACAGTTGCTCTTGCAGTTGCAGTTGACCTAGCAAAATAAATAAAACATAAACACAAAAAGACGGAAGGTTTCCGTCTTTTTGTTTATGCACCAAATATTGTTTATCGTGAGCCTCGCTCATGTATTCCACAATTCATCATTTTTCATTCGTCATTAAAAATTGCCAAATTTTTATTTACATTCTCCCCCTTTGGTGACACAGCCACCACCTTTCCCCCGTCCGGGGACACCAAGATTGTTTGGTTTTTATTTTTCACATTTGTGTTGACATTCCGCAATTCATCATTTTTCATTCTTCATTCATCATTGTTTCTAAACCCCTTCGGGTTTTGTTCCTACGGAAAGCAAAACTCTGTTTTGCCTTCATTCTTCATTCTTCATTCTTCATTATAAAAAAGCCCTGTGGGGCTTTTTTATATACTAATTCTTAAAGCGGGACGCACGCCGCGAGAGTAGTTCGCGACACTATCACTGTAGTGGATGAGTCCATTATTACTAACATAGCAGGCACTAGAAGCCGACGAGCCCGCCGAACGGGTCCAGTAACGGCAGGTTCCTCCACTTGGATATGTTGCTGTTACATATGATGTACTCGTATATTTATAACAATAATTCCCTAACGCAAAGTCCGTTGGACTACATAGTCTTTTTGTGCTAGTGCCTGTAAATAATCCAGCACTACTATGGTAATCCCAGCATGATAATAAGTATACTTTATCTTCGGTTGCAACACCTGTAGTGTTGTTTGTCGCTGGATCATAATTTCCGGTTATATTATTTCCCACTGTCGTTGTAGATATTATTTCTTGCTCGTCACTTTTGAACGCACTTGTATAGAATGTGCTATTGAGCCATATTCGAAGTTCGCTGTTTACCCATTGGTTTGGGTCATCACTTGTTCCATCTGTTCCATCTGCATCTGTACTGCTTGCGTTAAATCGTATATCCGCTGTTAATGCAAGATAACTCATTATTTCTAGTTCGCTTTCACTTCCGCTTGTATATGCTTCATAGTTTAAGATTATCCATCTTATTGGCTCTACTTTAAACCATGTATATACTGTTGTACTTGATGACCCCACAGTTTCCCCGTTTAAATATGTGTAACTACTACTATAAACATATCTATTTCCTCTTGCATAGATGTTTCCATCAGTATATTCGTATGCTTGCCATGTCCTTGTTCTTACTGTATATGTATTCACTGCGGTTGGATTGTTTGACGAATACCAACTCTCTAAGGTTGTATTCATATCGTTTCCCACATATGTTTGTGGATATGAACCAAAGTCTATGTATGGTAAATTAAAGTTTGCACTTGGATTTCCTACTACTACTGTCTTTCCTTGGTTTACAGATTGCAATAATTCGATTTTAAAATAATTAATATACTCATTATCTTTTATTGTTGCTGTTTGGTCTACATTAAGAATTCCACC
>JAFVWN010000066.1 GCA_017501645.1 Clostridia bacterium
GACAGGGACAACTCTGTAATTTTCTCTTGCATAAAATACAACGACAAACACTAGCAAATAATTTTTTTGCTGGTGTTTTTTTTGTTGAAATTTCAATGAAAAATAAAAAATAAGGAGAAAAAGATGACAAAAAATAAAAAAGGTCTAGAGAAAGACAAAAAAGAAAGAATACATATTAATGTTCTTTCAAAGAAGGGGTTAGCGTCATTGGCACTTGCTGGTGTAATGATTGCGAGTCCTATTATGCTTGCTGGATGCTCTGGCGAAGCAGGAAAAGATGGTGCAGATGGAACTGTATGGAGAGCAGGAACAAGCTATACAGAGTTCACAGATGCAAAAGTCGGTGACTTCTTTATTGATACAGACGATTATACTCTTTATCAAAAGAATGCAGACAGTTGGAAAGTAGTAATGACAAACTATGGTAAGCCTGGCGCGAATGGACAAAACGGCCAAAATGGACAAGATGGTATCACTCCAACAATTACTATTAACGGAGAAGGTTATTGGGTAATCAATGGTGTTCCTACAACAACAAAAGCACAAGGTCCTGCTGGAAATAACGGAACAACTCCAACTATCTCAATCAATGATAATGGCTATTGGGTAATAAATGGCGAGCCAACAAATGTAAAAGCAGAAGCTATCAATGGAACTAATGGTAAAGATGGAAACACTTGGACTGTTGGAACTGAATATCCTACCGCTCCAAACAACGGAGATATGTTCCTAAACAATACTACTTGGAATGTGTATCAATACAACGGAACAACTTGGGAATCAAAAGGAAATATTAAAGGTCTAGACGGACAAAATGGTCAAAACGGCTCTAATGGAACTAATGGACAAGATGGTGCTACTTGGTTAACAGGTAGTGCTATTTCAGGAACAGGCACAGGAATTTCTGCAACTATTACAAATTCAAAAGTTGGAGATTTGTATTTTAATACCGATACTTGTGATATTTATCAATGCACAGCAGAAAATACTTGGAATTGGATTGCTAATATCAAAGGCGCGACAGGTCAAAATGGTAATGATGGACAAACTCCTACTATAGCAATCAATCAAGATGGTTATTGGGTAATCAACGGCGTTGTAACTGATGTTAATGCTCACGGTTCTACTTACGGAGATGTTTTAGTTTCTAATAAACTCACTATTAGTGATTTTGCAGATAAGACTATTACAATTTTTGGAGACAGTATTACTGCTGGAGTTGGTGCTAGCGATAAAACTACAACTTCTTATGTTGCAAAATTAGGACAAATTTTAGGAGCGACAATTACCAACAAAGGTGCTTCTGGAACAGCACTTTCAACTAATGTAAAAGGAAACTCTGGAGAATCTAGAGGTTCAAGATTAAATGAAATTAAAAATTATAAAGAAGATGTTGACTATATAATTATTGCCTTAGGAACAAACGATTGGGATTTAGCAATTAATGGTGATGGCGTAAAATTAGGAACTCTTGGTTCAACAGATACTTCAACTATTTATGGAGCTTGGAATGTTGCTGCACAGGCATTATCACAAAACTATGCAGGAACTAATACAAAAATATATTTTTCTACACCAATTATTTCTAATTCAAAAATGGAAGGTTCTACTATGAATAATTGGAGTTCTACAACAAAAAATGCTATGGGATACTCTTTAAGAGATGTATGTAATGCAATCATAGAAACCGCTGCAATGTATGACATTCCAACTCTTGATATGAATATTTTAAGTGGAATATATTATAATTCTTCATCAGATAACAATGTTAGCGGAACAAATGATGCAATGGCTGATAATCTACACCCAAATGATGTTGGACACGAATTAATGGCTAATGCAATGGCAACATTCCTATTAGACAACTATTCATATGTGGATAGACAAAATGCTAAAGCATTAACTTTAAATATTAGTTCAAATAATTATCAAACAATAAATGTTTTGACTGACCAAGTGTTTATTCTACCAACCGCGATTAAAGAGGGTTATATCTTTAAACATTGGGTTGATGCTGAAACTGGAGATGTATATCAAGCAGGTTCAAGTATTACTATGGATAAAAATAAACAATTAAATGCATTGTTTATTTTGTCAACTGAGCCAGTTGTTACTTTTGTAGATTTAGCTGGTGGAACAGTGAACGAAAATAATATTAAATTGGCTGAAAACCAAACATTATTAGAAGCTTGTCCTACATTTACAGCAACAAACAGCGAAGGTCTAGTTCCATCATATTATACAGATATAAATTGCACTCAAAAATTTGACCTAAATGCAACCACCATTACTGACCATACAACAGTTTATATTTATTGGGAAACCGATGCAAGATGGTTTACAGTTGTTGATGGTGTTATAACAGGATTTGATACATCAACAGTTGATTATGATGAATCAAAAGTTGAAAA
Source organism: Clostridia bacterium (assembly GCA_017501645.1). GTDB lineage: Bacteria > Bacillota > Clostridia > Christensenellales > UBA1242 > UMGS2069. The sequence goes on from JAFVWN010000066.1 coordinate 2,412, forward strand.
ATTAATTTTACCAAGAACAAGTGCGACAGGTGAAACTATTACAACATTTGGTACAGGCAGTTTGGGTAATAACCCATTCTTCATGACATTTACACCTAGTTTTACAAGTCTTAAAGAATTGATTATCCCTGAAGGATATACAACTATTAAGAGTTATTCTTTCTCAAATAAAGCAGAGTATGATTCTTCAAGCGATTCTGCATTTACTGTAAAAATTCCAAGCACAATGCAAACACTTTCAACGACATTCTTAAATGTAAATGTTGCAGAGTATATAGTATCAGAAGAGAATACTGCTTTTGCGTCTCATAATGGTATGTTAACAGATAAATCAAAAGCAAAATTAATTAGATATAATTATGCTAGTAGTGCAACAACTTTTGACGCTTCAATTTTTACTTCATATGATGCTGCTTTCTTGTATGGAAATAAGAAAATCACATCTTTAACATTGGGTAGCAACTCTTCTGCTTACAGTAATATGGGAATAGAAGGAATGTATAATTTAACTACTCTTCATTTAGACTTTACAATTTCAAAAGCTAAATTCCCAAGGGCAGTATTTGCTAATAGCTGGACTAATAATAATTATTTATTATTAAAAGATGGAACAGAAGGTGTTATTTATGTTAATTCAGAAGAAGATAAAACAATGTTAATTAACATATTAAAATATGATAATGAAAATCCTATTTTAGAAGGCGATTCTCCTACTGCTGAAAAATCAGATGCTTTTGCCAACAATGGCTGGAGAGATAAGTTAATTGCAAGAATACAAGTAAAATCTAATTAAACACACAACTATTTAACTAAAAGAGTGGAAATTATATCCACTCTTTTTTATAATACAATAACTGATGTTAAGAGGACTTGTGCATCCTATAGGACCTCCACTTCCGTTTGTTTCAGCAGGTTCGACATCCCTTGTGGTGTTTATGAGTGCGATAGGGGTTGTGCTTAATGTTGATAGGCAGAGTAGAAATTTTTTTATTTTATGCTAAAATCGTTTCACTTTTTGAAAATATAATGCTATACTAACTATAGTAAATATTTGGAGTTTGTTTATGGAAAATAATAATGAAATTCAAGTAGAAGAAAAAAAGATTCAAGAAACTCAAGTTCAAGAAGCTGAAATTAAGGTGGAAGATGTGGTAGATAAGCCAGCACAAGAACCAGCACAAGAGCCTGAGCAAGCAAAACCGATAGTTGCAGGAACTAAAAAAATTGTTATTAAAAAGAAGGCTAGGGGACTTATCAATAAGAACAAACAACTTATTATGAATAACGAAGAGAAAAGAAAAAAGTCTGTTAAAATGGGTGTTTGGTCAATTGTACTTTCTCTTATTATCTTAGCTCTTGTTTATCCAATGATGTGGCTTGGTGCACAAATTATTATCTATGGTTTCACTCATTTTCTTCTTGTTATTGGTAATGTTGTTGTGATTGCTATTGGTCTTGGTTTCCCAGGCTTGCTACTTTATGTTTTAATTCTTCAATTTAAATTGACAGCTTCTCAATTATCAATAAGAAAAGACTGGTTTGGTTGGCTTTGTTTGGCGTTTTCAATCCTTACCGTGATTGGAATGATAGTGGTTGGCTTCTTCTCAATTTCACCAGTACTTAATTCTGTATTTGGTTAAAATTATACCATCACTTTTTAGTGGTGGTTTTTTTATGAAATAAATCAAAAATGTAATTTAATAGAGTATACTTTTTGAGTTAAGTGTGGTATAATCAAAGTAAGGAGTACGCTAAATGTCTAAAATTTCTATAAGATTTTTTAATAATGTCCCAGTAAGAGCTGTTTGGAATGACGATAAGAGCAACTGGTATTTTAGTGTGCTTGATATTTTATCTGTTATAAGAAATGAGCCGTCTTATGAGAAAAATCGTAACTATTGGAAGTACCTATTTTTTATGTTGGGTTTTGTATAAAATTTTAAGTTTTTGCAGAAACTAATAAAAAAAATGAAAAAAGTTGTAAAAATCGTTTGGAGAAATAAAAAAAATAATATATAATGAGAGAGTCAAAAGATTGAGATTTTGATAAAAAATAGTTGACAGGGGAAAAGAATGTTTGGGATAATTTTAACAGACAGACAGACA
>JAFVWN010000067.1 GCA_017501645.1 Clostridia bacterium
CCCATCAAAACAATGTTTACCGCTTTTGCAGTTCCAGCCTGTTCTGCAAGAGACAAACAATCAACTGCATCCACAGCAAAACCTGCATTTTTCATTTTGTTTTCCAAATCTGCAGGATATTCAGCAGCACCAGTAATAACTGGCATTGGATCAATATTTTGAGTGTTTACAACAATGCGACCATCTTTTTTAAGATATTCTGTATAACGAGCCGCTTCAAGCATTTCAAAACTAACAATAAAATCAGCTTCGCCTTTATCTACAATTGGAGAATAAACTTTTTCGCCATAACGAACATAAGTTACAACAGAACCACCACGTTGGCTCATCCCATGAACTTCACTAACTTTTACATCATAACCAGCATCAAGCAAAACTTGCCCCAAAGTTTTAGAAGCAAGCAAAGCACCTTGTCCGCCAACACCAACAATCATTATATTTTTTACCATTTTCTAATCCTCCAAAGCCCCAAATTTACACATTTGAGTACAAACACCACAACCAACACACAAAGTTCCATCAATAACCGCTTTGTTATTTTTCATACTGATTGCAGGACATCCGATTTTCATACACATTTTACAAGATTTACATTTATCTGCATTAACTTTTAATGCTGGCAAAGGTTTTACTTCTTTTAACAATGCACATGGGCGGCGGCTAATAATTACACTTGGTTCTTCAGCAGCCAATTCTTCTTTAATAACTTTTTCACATTCAGCAATATTGTAAGGATCCACAACAACAACTCTATTAATTCCCATTGCTTTTACCAAAGCTTCAAGATTCACTCGTCCAGCAGGTTCACCATAAAGATTTTTACCTGTAGTAGGATTTTGCTGATGTCCAGTCATACCAGTAATTGAGTTATCTACAATAATTACAGTTGAATTAGATTGATTATAAGCAATTGTAGCAAGACCAGTCATACCAGAATGCATAAAAGTTGAATCACCAATTACAGCAACAGCCTTAGTTTCTGCATCTTTTCCCAACGCTTTGTTGTATCCGTGAATTCCAGAAACAGAAGCACCCATACACAAAACAACATCAATTGCATTCAATGGACTAGCCGAACCAAGAGTATAACAACCAATATCACCAATTACAGTAATTTTTTGTTTAGAAAGTGCATAGAACAATCCACGATGAGGACATCCAGCACACATTACAGGAGGACGAACAGGAATTACATCATCAATTTTTTTAGATTCAGGCACATCTTTTCCAAAAGCTTTAGCAATTAAGTTTTGACTAAATTCACCACAAATTGGAAGAATGTCTTTTCCGTGAACATTTAACCCAAGAGATTTACAATAATTTTCAATAATTGGATCAAGTTCTTCAATTACATAAAGTTCTTTTACTTTAGAAGCAAAGTCCAAAATCATATTTTTTGGCAAAGGATTAACCATACCAAGTTTTAAAATAGAAACAGAATCGCCAAAAACTTCTTTTGCATATTGATAACAAGTTGAACTTGTAATAATACCAATTTCAGTTCCTCCCATTTCCACACGGTTAATTCCACTTGTTTCAGACCAAGCTTCAATATCTTTTAATCTTTGTTCCACAACAGGATGACGTCTAATTGCATTTGCAGGCGCCATAACATATTTTGAAGGATCTTTTTTATACTCTTTTACAGG